>NZ_VFUV01000002.1:0-577937 GCF_006441315.1 Mesorhizobium sp. B2-4-19
ACACGGTGCGCGTCACCGACGACAAGGGCGCCTGGGACGACCAGCAGGTCACCGTCGTCATCAACGGCACCAATGACGTGCCGGTCGTGACAAATAGCCACAACTGGATGTCGAGCGACCCGTCACAGCAGGCGGCGACCGGGCATCCCGACGGCTATCCTCTGCTCGTCAACATCCCGACCGATCCGGACGGCAACAATCTCACGGTCACGGCAGCGAGTGTACCTATCGGCGTTTATTACTTCGATGGGGCCGCCTACCACGTGGTAACTTCGGGTATGACGCTGTTCCAGACCGGTGGCATCAATCTGCTGGATGACCTTGTTTATCGGCCGACGGCGACCGCCAACGACACAGTAAACCTCAACCTCTCGCTCAACGTTTCAGACGGTCTCGTCACGACGACGGAGAACGTAGGAATCCACGAGGTTGCACCCAACCGTTTGCCGACCGACTCATCGGAGGTCAGCAACGACGGTCACCCGCTGACCTCCGGCAGTAGCCAGACCCACGACCTCACAATATCGCAAACGACCGTCAACGGCATTATTGCCGACCCGCATGGCTCGACGGTCGTCGTCTACACCGATTTTCAGAACACGCCAATCACTACCCCGATCCCAGCCAGCGAGCAAAATCCTGGTACATTTAACGACGGCAGTACTGGTTCGCACCGAGAGCAGGAAGTGCAGGCCGAGATCGTCATCAACGGCAACCACTTCGTCGTGGTGGAAGCTGATACGACCGCAGCCAAATTCGAGCAGAGCTGGTTCTATGACTCGGCCAGCGGCATGATGAAGGCGACGGTGAATTACGACAACATCCTGCTCAATGGCACTGGACAATCGCTTGCAAACTATCTGATCGACCATCCGCCATCAGCTGGCGACACTTGGACCTTGCTTTACACCGATAATGCCGGCGGCCCATATCAGGCGCGTACTCTGCAGTTCGATTTCTTCACCCATGATCCGGGCGATCCCGGCATCACGGTGACGGGCGACGCGACCTTGCCCGATCAGATCTATGGCACTTCCGGTCACGACGTGCTGAGCGGCGGCGGCGGCAACGACATCATATATGGCGCCGGCGGTGACGACTTGATCATCGGCGGTCTCGGTCAGGACACGATGACCGGCGGCACAGGCGCCGACACGTTCAAGCTCGACCATCTCGATATCAAGGATCTGATCGCCGACTACCATGGCGGCGAAGGCGACAAGATCGACTTGAGCGCGCTGTTCGACACGGCGCCAGCCAATAGCATCAGCAACTACGTGCACTACAACAGTGCGACCAGTACTGTGAGCGTCGACACCAGCGGCTCCGGCAATGCGGCCAACTTCGTGGATGTTGCCGTTCTGCAAAACGCACCTGCCGCCGGAACGATCAACATTCTCTACGATGACTCGAACCACGTGCAGCACACGGCCACGATTTAGCACTTATGCGTGGTCGTGCTCCCGTGCTACATATTAGAGAAGAATAAAATGGCGGTTTGGAGAGGGACTTATATGAAGCGTTGTACAAAATTGCTGGCTTCGGCCGCGCTGCTGCTGCTGGCGGGATCGACGGGCTTCGCCGCGGACATCATCGAGGGACCTGTAGGCGACTATTGCCGCACCGTCGGCACGTCCAACCTGGTGCTGGACGACAACATCGTCGACCTCAAGCAGCAGGTGGTAAAGCTGATGGACGAATCGGTTGCCGTCGCCAAGAGCCCGGAATGGATCAACTCATCCCGGCCTGCTTTCGTCTGGGCTTCGGAAGCCAAGGTCGCCTGCGGCATGGCCTATGGCTATCTGAAGACGAACTACAAGGACGAAGACACGCTCAACAAATGCGAGTGTTTCCACGATCGCATGGTCGAGTACATGCACTGACCGGATGGGCCGCGCCTGTTGCCATCATGACATCGGACGGATCAATTTCATGGGCGATCGCCGCAACGATCGCCCTGTTCAGCCTTGATCTGTCCGCCGCGGAGGTCGGCGCCAACCGGCTGGGCCGGTGCCGATTGCGTGCGCGGCGTGTTCGTACCCGGGCCACGACACATGAAATGCTGCCGACCATCGCGCCGCCAGGCGCGTCAAGGCGCCGACTCCCGGCTTTCACCGATTAAAGAACAGCAAGACGGCGCGGCAAGTCCGCCGTAACATGCATTGAGGACCAGACCGGGCAATATCCGGCGGCAGACGGGGTGGAGCAATCATGGAAGCTGTCCGGCAGGGCCGCAGTCCGCGGATCTGGGCAATCGCCCTGGCGCTCGCCATGCCGTTGTCGGGCTGCCAGTCGAAAGGCGGCGTTTCCGAAGTGCTCGATCCGGCTGCCGTCACCGCACCCGCGGGACAGAATGGCGTCGCCGGCGTCGCTCCGGCCCAGGCGAGCCAGTCGCTCGGCACCGGTTCGGCCAAAGTCACGATGCTGCTGCCCTTGTCGGCTCCCGGGCCGTCAGGGGAAACCGGCCGCAAGATGCTCGACGGCGCCAAGCTGGCGATGACGGATATCGGCAATGGGTTGCTGACGCTGACGATAGAGGACACGAAAGGCGACAGCGCGCAGGCCGGAAAATTGGCCGTGCAAGCCATCACGACGGGATCCAAGGTCGTCATCGGCCCGACCGAACTGTCGGCTGCCCAGCACATTGCCACGCTGTCCGGCTCGACGCGCCCCCCGGTTCTGGCGCTTGCCGACAATTTCGCCGGCAGCGCCGGGGTTTATGCCGTACGCCTCAGCGAAGCCGACAGCGCCGCGGCAGGTGCCGCGGGGCTCGCCGCGAAAGGCCGCAAGAAGTTCGTGTTGCTTGTCGCGGAAGGCTCGAACGCCAGCGCCGTGGAGAAGCGGGTGGCGAACGGCCTCAGCATCTATGGCGCGACGCTCGCGGTTACCCTGGCCTATCCGGCCGGTGACGGGGGCACCAAGGCTGTCGACCAGATGGGCTCACTCGTCGACGCTCCCGACGCGGTCATTATTGCCAGCGGCGATGCCAGCCCCGCGCCAGTCCTTGCCGCCCTGAAATCAAAGGGCATTCCGGGGAAAGCGGTTTCAGTCGTCGGAACCGACCGTTGGCTGGAGCGCCCGATGGATCCACTGTTCGAGGGGGCATACATCGCCACGCTCGATCCAGGCGAAACTGGACCGATCGCCGACCGCTTCAGGACGACATACAACTACCCGGCCGACATCAATGTGGCCTATGCCTATGATATGGTTGCCCTGACAGCAGGGATTGCCAGCGCGGTCGGACCCGACGGCTTCAGCAAACAGACCCTCGAAAACCCGAACGGGTTTCGCGGATCGACTGGTTTGTTCCGTTTTCGCGCTGACGGTTCCAGCCAAAGATCGATGCCATTCTATCGGATAGAAAAGGGTGCGCTCAAACTGGTTGCCAAATCGACGTCGGGCTTCTGACCGGCCGCCGGCGGGACCTTGCGCGAACGCCGAGCCGGCCTGATGGACCGGCATGCCCGCCTGGTGATCGCGATCGGGGGCCTCGAGCTCATGCTCGGAATTGTCCTGATCATGCAGGCCGGTGCCTTGCTTTCTCTCGGCCGGCCTGCCGGTGCGCCGTCCCTGGAAATTGCCGGCAAGCAAGCAAGCCCGACGGCCGCGGCCATTCCCGACGGACAGTTGCGGGAACCGGCGCGGCGGATTGCCGAGAGCCTGATCGCCCCGCCGCCGGTCGACGTGTCGGAGATCGAGCGGGTCGAAGCCCGGCCGCCGCTGGGAGAACTCGGCCTGGCCGTACGCCCCCCAACACCTATGCCGCAAAACTGGCGGGAAACCCTGCTCTATCGTCCGATTGCAACGTCGTCGGCGGTTTTCGAATCGATGGGGTGGAAGGTGGTCATCAGCGGAACTCAGGACATCGGCGTGGACCATACCTGTTCGTTTCGCGACGAGGTCTGGCCCTGCGGCCAGCGGGCCCGCGCGGCCTTCAATGCCTGGCTGCGGGGGCGCGCGCTGAACTGTTTCCTGCCGCCGGAAACCGAGCGTTTCGCCATTGCCGCGCCGTGCCGGCTGGGCAAGCAGGATGTCGGCGCCTGGCTCGTCGCCAATGGCTGGGCGATGGCGCTGGCCGGCGGTATCTATGGCAAGGCGGAAACAATTGCCAGGAACGCCGAGATGGGTATCTTCGGACCGCCGCAATAGGCAGAAGTTGACCGTCAAAACGCGGAATTTCTCACAAACCGGCTTCGTCGGGGGCAGATCGAAGACGCATTCGGCTTTTTTCCATCAAATTGTACAGTTCGGCGAAACCGAAATTACGGCAGGCAGGCCTTATACCAGCCGACCTGACAGGAGATTGGCCAATGACGAGACCGATGGCGACCACAACTGCCCAGGCCTGGAAGCAGGTCGCATGGCTGACATTGCTGGGGACCGCCGGAAGCCTCGGCCTTTCCCTTGGCCTCAACTACCTGCTTCTGTTCAGCGATGCGCTAACGCCATTCGCCCGCAGCATGATCACCGCGGGACTGCTGCCGGTCATCATCGGCCTGCCGCTTTTCGCGCTGATCGGCTGGAACCGGGTCGAAATCCACCGCTACCGGCAGGAACTCAACAGGTCCGGGACGTATGACAGGCTGACGGGCTGCCTGAACGGGCCGGTTTTCACGTCGATGGTCGAGCGACGGGCAGCCAGGCGATCGGGGCCAGGACCGCGCTCGGGCGCCTTCCTGATCATCCACCCCGAACACCTTCGATCCATCAACATGCGCTTTGGCCTTGAATGGGGCGACGAGGCCTTGCGGCTCATCGTCTCGACCATCCAGTCGTCGGTGCGTGAGGAGGACCTGATCGGACGCATCGGGGCCTCGATGTTCGGGGTTTTCCTCCCTGGCGCGACCGAAGCGGAGGCCAAGGAGATCGGCGAGCGCATCCGCACGCGTATCGCGCAAGTCTATTTCGCGCCAAAAGGCACCGAGGATGTCCTCACTATCAAGGTCGGCGGCGTGATGCTGGAGAACGAAATGGAGTTCTCGGACATGTTCCGGTCCGCCGAACAGCACCTGTCCGACGTGCAGGATGAAGGCGGGTTCGAACTGACGCATCTCCACAGCTGACGACGACCAGGGAAGCGGGTCAATTCAGAGGAACTGGTGCTGCGAGAGAGGATTGAACTCTCGACCTCTCCCTTACCAAGGGAGTGCTCTACCACTGAGCTACCGCAGCCGCTGATGGCGGGGCTTCTGCCATATCGAACCGGCAAGCGCAAGGCCAAGAACAACGCTTCTGTGAAAGCCTTTGCCGGATAGCTTTCAATGACATGGCGGCGCCACAATGTTGGCTATCCCTGAACGGCAGATTTGGCCGGGTCGCCGGCCGGGACGGGACGATGAGCGACAAGACGATATCACCAAAAAAGGGCGGCACGAACCGCAAGGACCGGCTCGCCGAGCAGTTGCGCGCCAATCTGCAGAAGCGCAAGGCGCAATCGCGCTCGCGCCGCACGGGTGAAGCCGACCTGAGGCCGGACGGGCTCGGTGCGGCTAAGGAAATACGGAAAGATTAACTCAAATCGGCCACTCTTGGCCCGGATGCGTGGAAATCCTATTTCTTGAACCACACCGGCCAATGGTCTAGAGGGGCCGATACTCAAACGATTGAACCGGCCTTTTTGGCCGAGAGGGACATTCTCCAATGGATCGCATCAGAATCGTCGGCGGCAACAAGCTTGCCGGAAGCATTCCGATCTCGGGCGCGAAAAACGCCGCTTTGCCGCTGATGATCGCCTCGCTTTTGACCGACGACACGCTGACGCTGGAAAACGTGCCGCATCTGGCCGATGTCGAGCAGTTGACCCGGATCCTCGGCAATCACGGCGTCGATTACTCGGTCAATGGCCGCCGCGAGAAGCAGAATGAAGGCTATTCGCGCACCATCAACTTCTCCGCCCGCAACATCGTCGACACGACGGCGCCTTACGAACTGGTGTCGAAGATGCGGGCGTCATTCTGGGTGATCGGGCCGCTGCTGGCTCGCATGGGCGAGGCCAAGGTATCGCTGCCCGGCGGCTGCGCCATCGGCACGCGCCCGGTCGACCTGTTCCTCGAAGGCCTGCAGGCGCTTGGCGCCGATCTCGACGTCGACACTGGCTATGTCATCGCCAAGACCAAGAATGGCCGCCTGGTCGGCAACCGCTACGTCTTCCCCAAAGTCTCGGTCGGCGCCACCCATGTGCTGATGATGGCGGCTTCGCTGGCCAAGGGCGAGACAGTGCTGGAAAACGCCGCCTGCGAGCCTGAAATCGTCAACCTGGCCGAATGCCTCAACGCCATGGGCGCCAGGATTTCCGGCGCCGGCACCCCGACCATCACCATTGACGGCGTCGAGTCGCTGTCGGGCGCGCGCGTGCGCGTCATTCCCGACCGCATCGAGACAGGCACCTATGCCATGGCCGTCGCCATGACCGGCGGCGACGTCGTGCTCGAAGGCGCGCGGCCGGAGCTGCTGCAGACCGCGCTGGACGTGATTTCGCAGACGGGTGCCGAGATCACCCAGACCAATTCCGGCATCCGCGTGAAGCGCAATGGCGCCGGCATTTCGCCGGTCGACGTGACGACGGCGCCCTTCCCGGCCTTCCCGACCGATCTGCAGGCGCAGTTCATGGGCCTGATGACCATGGCCAAGGGCAAGTCGCGCATCACCGAGACGATCTTCGAGAATCGCTTCATGCACGTCCAGGAGCTGGCCCGACTCGGCGCCCATATCACGCTTTCGGGCCAGACGGCGATCGTCGACGGCGTGGCGAAGCTGAAAGGCGCGCCGGTCATGGCCACCGACCTTCGCGCGTCCGTCTCTCTGGTCATCGCCGGCCTCGCCGCCGAAGGCGAGACCACGGTCAACCGCGTCTACCATCTCGACCGCGGCTTCGAGCGGCTGGAGGAAAAACTGTCCAACTGCGGCGCGGTGATCGAGCGCATTTCCGCCTGACGACCGACGGCAGCCGCTTCGGACGGAGACGGCCCCGTAGGGCTTTCATCCCTTGCCGGCACCGCAAAGCCGAGGCAATTGCCTCGGGTGGAAGTCGTGTCGCGGTTGCACCGGCCGGAAAGACCGCCTAACAGAGGGCTGAAACCAACCTTAGGTGCAAATTCCGCATGGCCCTCAAGCTTATCGCGCTCGACGACCAGGATCTGAGCATCGTCTCGGCTCATGTCCAGGACGCCGTGATGAAGGTGTCGGATCTCGAATTCCTGCCTGCGGCCAAGCGTTTCGTGCTGACCATGAACCGTTTCGTCTGGGAGGCCAAATCCGGCCTGTTCCGCCAGCACAATGAGCGGCGGCAGGCCGTGCTGCATTTCGACCGGGTGCTGGGCGCCAAGACCAACGGCATTGCCCGCGACAAGCCGGCCGAAGTGCTGTCCCTGCTGGCGATCAGCTTCATCGAGATCAGCAAGCCGGCCGGCATCGTCGAACTCATCTTTTCGGGCGGCGGCACCATCATGCTCGATGTCGAATGCATCGAGGCCCGCCTTGCCGATATAGGCGGCGCGTGGGAAGCCACGTCGCGCCCCATTCACAAGGCTTGAGCGCGCCATGGCCATCACGCTTCGCCAGTCCGACGCCGATTTCGAGCAGCGCTTCGCCGCTTTCCTGACGACCAAGCGGGAAGTGTCCGAGGATGTCGACGCAGCGGTTCGCCAGATCATCGCGCGCGTGCGCGCCGAGGGTGACGCGGCCCTGATCGACTACACGCAACGGTTCGATCGGGCCGATTTGACGAGCCTCGGCATTGCCGTGTCGAAGCAAGACATTGCAGCCGCTTACGAGACGGCTGATCCAAGGGCGATCGAAGCGCTCGAATTCGCGCGCGATCGCATCCGCTCCCACCACGAGCGGCAGCAGCCGAAAGACGATCGCTACACGGATGCCGCCGGCGTCGAGCTCGGCTGGCGCTGGACGGCTATCGAGGCTGTCGGGCTCTATGTGCCGGGCGGCACGGCGAGCTATCCAAGCTCGGTGCTGATGAACGCCGTACCGGCCCGGGTGGCCGGTGTCGAGCGCGTCGTCATGGTTGTGCCGGCCCCGGGTGGCATCATCAATCCGCTGGTGCTGGTGGCGGCCGACATATCAGGCGTGACCGAAATCTACCGCGTCGGCGGCGCGCACGCGATCGCCGCCCTTGCCTATGGCACAGAGACCATAAGGCCGGTTGCCAAGATCGTCGGACCGGGCAATGCCTATGTCGCGGCGGCCAAACGCCAGGTGTTCGGAACGGTCGGCATCGACATGATCGCCGGCCCCTCGGAGGTGCTCGTGGTGGCCGACGGCAGCAACAATCCCGACTGGATCGCCGCCGATCTGCTCGCCCAGGCCGAACACGACGTGTCGGCGCAATCGATCCTTATCACCGACGATCCGTCCTTCGGCAAGGCGGTCGAACAGGCGGTCGAACGCCAGTTGCAGACCCTGCCGCGCGTTGAAACGGCAGCGGCGAGCTGGCGCGATTTTGGCGCGGTGATCGAGGTCGCGACCATCGAGGCCGCGCTGCCGCTGGTCGACCGCATCGCCGCCGAACATGTCGAACTGGCCATCGACGATGCCGAAGGTTTCCTGTCGCGGATGCGCAATGCCGGCGCCGTCTTTCTCGGGCGCCACACGCCGGAAGCCATCGGCGACTATGTCGGCGGCTCCAACCACGTGCTGCCAACCGCGCGCTCGGCGCGCTTCTCTTCGGGCCTGTCCGTGCTCGATTTCGTCAAGCGGACTTCGATCCTGAAGCTCGGGCCGGAGCAGTTGCGCGTGCTCGCGCCAGCGGCGATCGCGCTGGCCAAGGCGGAAGGGCTCGACGCGCATGGCCGGTCCGTCGCTATCCGGCTGAACATGTAGGCTGAGATGACGGGCTCCGATCAAACCCGCGCAAAACTGATCGATGTCGAACTCGATGAATCGATCGGCCGTTCGACGCCCGATGTCGAGCATGAGCGGGCGGTGGCGATCTTCGACCTGATCGAAGAGAACAGCTTTCAGCCCGTAAACGACAGCGGGGCCGGCCCCTACCGGCTGAAACTGTCGCTGGCCGAGCAGCGGCTGGTCTTTGCCGTTACCCGCGAGAACGGTACCCCGGTGGTCACTCACATCCTGTCGCTGACGCCGCTCAGGCGCATCGTCAAGGATTACTACATGATCTGCGAAAGCTATTACGACGCCATCCGCTCCTCGACGCCGAGCCATATCGAGGCGATCGACATGGGCCGGCGCGGCTTGCATAATGAAGGTTCGCAGACGCTGATGGACCGGCTGTCCGGCAAGATCGACATCGACTTCGATACGGCGCGCCGGCTGTTCACGCTGGTCTGCGTGCTGCACTGGCGGGGCTAGCCCTGGTAACCGGCGCCCTGCCCCGCTCGATCCTGTTCGTGTGCGGCATGAATGCCGTGCGCTCGCCAATGGCCGAGCAACTGGCGCGCCGGATGCTGCCTGCCACCATCTTCGTCGCCTCGGCCGGCGTGCGCGCCGGCGAGCGCGACCCGTTCGTCGATGCCGTGCTGGCGGAGGAAGGCCTGTCGCTGGGCGAGCGTCATCCCAGGACGCTGGACGATCTCGAGGACGACTATTTCGACCTGATCGTGACGCTGGCGCCGGAAGCGCACCATGCCGCTCTGGAGCTCACCCGCTCGCTCGCCGTCGAGGTCGAATACTGGCCGACACAGGACCCGACCAATGCCGGCGGCACACGCGAGCAGATCATGGCGGCCTACCGCGACGTGCGCGAGCGGCTGAAGTTGCGCATAAGCCGACGTTTCTTGACTTCAGAGGCAAAAAACGCGGCTGATTAAGCGTGTTCACAAGCGGACGATTATCATATAGGTTCCGCCGAAATTCCGGCTAGAGTCGGATGATTTCAGGTCTGTTCGACCTGAAATCATCCGACTCTAAACCAAGAAGTAGAGCATGATGTCGTCCGAAAACCGCTTCGCACGTTTCGGCATCATGCTCTAAGCGCTGGAACTGCAATCCAAGCAAAGGTATCGAATGCCGAAGGAAGAAGTCCTCGAGTTTCCGGGTGTCGTGACGGAATTGTTGCCCAACGCGATGTTCCGGGTGAAGCTCGAAAACGAACACGAGATCATCGCCCATACGGCCGGCCGCATGCGCAAGAACCGCATCCGCGTGCTGACCGGCGACAAGGTTCTGGTCGAGATGACGCCATACGACCTGACCAAGGGCCGCATCACCTACCGCTTCAAGTAAGATCAGGCTTGGCCGGAACGCGATGAGCATTTTGCAGAAGCTGGTGCTTGCCTCGGGTTCGCCGCGCCGCATCGAACTGTTGCAGCAGGCCGGCATCGAGCCGGACCGTATCCTGCCAGCCGATATCGACGAAACGCCGCTGCGTGCCGAGCATCCACGCTCACTGGCCAAGCGGCTGTCGAAGGAAAAAGCCGAGAAGGCGTTCGCCTCGCTGAACACCGAGACGGATCATGCGCCAAGCTTCGTGCTGGCTGCCGACACCGTGGTCGCGGTCGGGCGGCGCATCCTGCCTAAGGCCGAGACGCTGGACGATGCCGCCAACTGCCTCGGCTTGTTGTCCGGCCGCTCGCACCGGGTCTATTCCGGCATCTGCCTGATCACACCGGGCGGCAAGCTGCGCCAGCGACTGGTCGAGACGCGGGTGCGTTTCAAGCGGCTGCCGCGCGAGGAGATCGAAGCCTATGTCGCCTCGGGCGAATGGCGCGGCAAGGCCGGCGGCTATGCCGTCCAGGGTCTCGCCGGCTCGTTCGTCGTCAAGCTCGTCGGCTCCTACACCAACGTCGTCGGCCTGCCGCTCTATGAGACGGTGGCGTTGCTATCGGGCGAAGGCTTCAAGATCCATCAGAGCTGGCTGAGCGCACGGCCATGAATTCCGACTCCAAAATCACGCCGCTGCGGCCAAAGCGCCCCTGCCCCGAATGCGGCAAGCCGTCGGCGCGCGACACCTTTCCGTTCTGCTCGGCCCGCTGCAAGGACATCGACCTCAACCGCTGGCTGAAGGGCGCCTATGTCATCAAGGCCCGCGACGACGAGGAAGAACCCGACGCCGACAAGCCCAAGTAAGACCGGGATCGCCCGTCAGGCGGCCTCGGTCTTGCGGCTCACGCGCGCCCAGGCCGGCAGCCAGTCGCCGTGAGCGGCCAGGAGATCATCGACCAGTGACCAGATCTGGTCGAGGTCGAGTTCGGCCGCCGTGTGCGGATCCATCATCGCCGCATGGTAGATGTGTTCGCGGTTCTCGCTCATCAGCGCCCGCACCGTCAGTTCCTGGACGTTGATGTTGGTGCGGATGAGCGCCGTCAATTGCGGCGGCAAGTCACCTATATAGGTCGGCTGGATGCCGGAGGCATCGACCAGGCATGGCACTTCGGCGGCGCAGTCGCGGGGCAGCGAGGTGATGCAGCCATTGTTGCGGACATTGCCGTAGATCACCGACGGTTCGCCGGTCCAGACCGAGTTCATGATCGAGGAGGCATACTCCCTGGACTCCTCGACCTCGATGCGCTGGGCCGAGCGGTAGGCCTGCGCCTGGTCTTTCCAGCGCTCGATCTGCTCGATGCAGCGCTTGGGGTATTCGTCGAGCGGAATGCCGTATTTCTCGATCAGATCGGGGCGACCCTCCTTGATGAAATAGGGCGTGTATTCGGCGAAATGCTCCGAGCTTTCGGTGACGAAATAGCCGAGCCTGGTCAGCATCTCGTAGCGCACCTTGTTGGGGCAGCGCGGATTCCAGCCGGGTTTGGGCGCGCGGCCTTCGCGATAGGCGCGCACGAGATCCGGATAGAGGTCGCGGTAGGAGCCGTCGGGCTGGCGGTGCTCGAATTTCAGGTAGAAGGCCATGTGGTTGATGCCGGCCGAGCGGTAGCGGATGTCCTCGTAGGGAAGGCCGAGATCATGCGCCAGTTCCATCGCCGTGCCCTGCACCGAATGACAGAGGCCGACCTGCTTGATGGTGGGGTATTTCTCCGAAATCGCCCAGGTGTTGATCGCCATCGGGTTGACATATTGCAGCATGATCGCTTCAGGGCAGACGGCGAGCATGTCCTCGCAGATCTTCCACAGATGCGGCACGGTCCTCAGGCCGCGCATGATGCCGCCGACGCCGAGCGTGTCGGCGATCGTCTGGCGCAGGCCGTATTTCTTCGGCACTTCGAAGTCGGTGACGGTGCAGGGCTCGTAGCCGCCGATCTGGAAGGCGACGACGACGAAATCGGCCCCGGCAAGTGCCTTGCGCTGGTCGGAATAGGTCTCGGCCTTCGCCTTCACGCCGAGCGTCGCGATCAGCTTGTTAACGACGATGGCGCTCTCTTCCAGCCGCTGCGGATTAATGTCCATCAGCGCGATCGTCGCGCCCGAGAGAGCTGGCCGCTGCAGCACGTCGCCGACAATGTTCTTCATGAACACGGTCGAGCCGGCGCCGATGAAAGTGATCCTGGGATGTCTTGCCATGCTAACCTCCGGCATACGTTCAAGCCACATCGAAAGCGGCTCGGACGAGCCGTTCGGTGTAGGCGGTCTTGGGATTGGTGAGAACCTCGTCGACGGGTCCCTGCTCGACGATCTTGCCGTGCTGCATGACGATAACGCGGTGGCACAGCGCGCGCACCACCTTGAGATCGTGCGAAATGAAGAGGTAGCTGAGGCCGCGCTCGTCCTGCAGCTTGCGCAAGAGGTCGATGATCTGCGCCTGGACGGACAGGTCCAGCGCCGATGTCGGCTCGTCGAGCAGGATGAATTCGGGCTCGAGCGCGATGGCGCGGGCGATCGCGACGCGCTGGCGCTGGCCGCCGGAGAATTCGTGCGGGAACCGCGACAGGATATCGCCCGGCATGCCGGCGCTGACCAGCGCCTCGCGCACCCGGTCGACCCGCTCGGCTCGCGTCGCGCCGATGCTGTTGACGATGAGCCCTTCCTCGATGATCTGGCCGATCGTCATGCGCGGATTGAGCGAGGAGAACGGATCCTGGAAGACGATCTGCATGCGCGAGCGCAGCGGCCGCATCTCGTTGCGCGACAGGCCCTGGATCGATTGGCCGTCGAAACGGATCTCGCCGCGCCTGGCGTCGATCAATCTCAGCAGCGCCTGGCCGAATGTGGTCTTGCCGGAACCGGATTCGCCGACCAGCCCCAGCGTCTCGTGGCGGCAAAGCCTGAGGCCGAGATCGTCGACGGCGACCAGCTCGCGCCAGTCCGGCTTCAGGAAACCGCCGTGGCGCAGCATGAAGCAGACGCGCACGTCATTGGCCTCGAGGATGGCGCCGCTGCCCTCAGGAAGCGGTTGCGGACGTCCGCGCGGCTCCGAGGCGAGCAGCCGCTGCGTGTAGGGATGCTGCGGATCCGCAAACAACCGTTCGGTGACGTTGTGCTCGCACATCGCGCCATGCTGCATGACGTAGACATAGTCGGAGAATTTGCGCACCACGGTGAGATCGTGGGTGATCAGGATCACCGCCATCCGCAGCTCTTTCTGCAGATTGCGGATCAGGTTCAGGATCTGCGCCTGGACGGTGACGTCGAGCGCGGTGGTCGGCTCATCGGCGATCAATACGTCGGGATCGTTGGCCAGCGCCATGGCGATCATCACGCGCTGCCGCTGACCGCCCGAAAGCTGGTGCGGATATTGCTTGAGCCGCGCCTCCGGCTCGGGGATCTGGACATGCCGCAGCAGTTCGAGCGCCCGTGCCCAGGCCTGCCGGCGGCTCACCTTGCGGTGCACCCGGATCGCCTCGACGATCTGGCTGCCGACCGTATAGATCGGGTTGAGCGAGCTCATCGGCTCCTGGAAGATCATCGAGATGCGGTTGCCGCGCAGCTTGCGCCGCTCGCTCTCGGGGAATTTCAGGATGTTCTGGCCGTCGTAACAAATGCTCGACCGAGGCGACACGGTGGCCCGCCGCGACAGCAGCCCCATGACGGCGCGTGCCGTCACCGACTTGCCGGAACCGGATTCGCCGACGATGGCAATCGTCTCGCCGCGATAGAGCTGGAACGAGGTGTCCTTGACCGCTTCGACAACACCGTGCTCGACCTTGAATGCGACCTCGATGTTGCGGGCGTCGATGATGGGCTGGTCCTGGCGCCCGCCATGGTCATGACGAACGGTTGGGGCGAAGGAATCGGCGAGTACGACGGTCATCCCGGCCACCTCAATACGGATCGACGGCGTCGCGCAGGCCGTCGCCCAGCGCGTTGAAGGCAAAAACGGTGGCGAGCACGAAACCGACCGGCGACAGGATCCAGGGATAGGTGCCGATGACGGAATAGGTCGCGGTGTCCTGCAGCATCAGGCCCCACGAGATCAGCGGCGGCTTGACCGCGAAGCCGAGGAACCCGAGGAAGGATTCGAGCAGCACCACCGTCGGGATCGCCAAGGTGACGGCGACGATCACGTGGCTCATCACATTGGGCAAGATGTGCTGCAGGACGATGCGCCGGTCGGTGGCGCCGACCGCCATGGCGGCGCGCACATATTCGATGCGCGCCAGCGCCAGCGTCTTGCCGCGCACCTCGCGCGACATCTGCGCCCAGCCCAGCGCCGACATGACGATGATGACGAAGGCGAGGAAGACGTTGGTCGGCGCGGTGACGGGGATCAGCGTCGTCAGCGCCAGATAGAGCGGCAGCTGCGGGAAGGCCAGCACCAGTTCGACGAAGCGCTGCATCCAGACGTCGAACCGGCCACCGAAATAGCCGGAAACCATGCCGACGGTGGTGCCGATGACGGTGATGATGAAGACGACGGTCAGCGCGATCATCAGCGAGACCCGTGAGCCGTGGATGGCGCGCGACAGCACATCGCGGCCGAACTTGTCGGTGCCGAGGAAATGTACAGGCTGGCCGTCCGTCGAAGCAAAGAAATGCCGGTCCGCCGGGATCAGCCCGAAGAGCTTGTAAGGCGCGCCCTCGACGAAGAAGCCAAGCAGCCTCGGATGGTCGTAGTCGGGGCCGACGACGGGCTGGAAGGTGACCGGATCGAGGTCGACCGAATCGGCCAGCGCATAGACCCTCGGTCGCGCGACGAAATTGCCGTCCTTGTCGTGGAAGGAAGGCAACTGCGGCGGGGCGAAGCCGACATCGGTCGCCTTCGGATCCATCGGCGCCAGGAATTCGGCGAACGCGGCCATCACCAGCAGCAGCACGACGAGCCAAAGCCCGGCCATGCCGGTCCAGGAGCGCTTCAGCCGGCGCCAGACGAGCGCGACATAGCTCTCATTGCCGCGTGCCGGCTTGGCGACGATGGATCCTTCGGCCGGCAGCGGTGGGGGTGACGGATCGCGGGCCAGCATCTAGCTCTCTCCGTATTGGCGGATGCGCGGGTCGAGCAGGACGAGCAGCATGTCGGCGATGATGTTGCCGACGATCAGCGTCGCCGACAGCACCATCATGAAGGTAGCGGTGACATAGACGTCGCCGACCGCCATCGAACCGACGATCGCCGGGCCGACGGTCGGCAACGCGAAGATGATCGCCGTCTCGATCTCGCCGGTGAGCATGTAGGGCAACACCACGCCCTGATACATGACGAGGGGATGCAGCGCATTGGGCACGGCATGGCGCATGACGACAGCGCTGCCGGTCAGTCCCTTGGCTCTCGCCGTCTCGACATATTGCGCGTTGAGCGTATCCAGGAGATTGCCGCGCATGACACGCATATTGTAGGCGAGGCCACCGAAAGTGGCGATCGCCACGACCGGCCAGACATGCTTGACCAGGTCGACGAACTTCGCCCACGACCACGGCGCGCCGCCATATTGCGGCGAGAAGAATGAGCCGATCTCCGAGACGTTGAACTGGAAGACCAGGAGGTAGACGATGATCAGCGCCATCAGGAAGCGCGGCACGGTCATGCCGAGGAAGGAGATGGCCGAGAGCGTCGAGTCGATCCAGGTGTATTGCCTTGTCGCCGCCCATATGCCGAACGTGATGCCCAGCACCGAGGCCAGCAGATGGCAGACCAGCGCCAGGAGCAGCGTGCGCGGCAGGCGCTCGCCGACGACATCGGCCACCGGCTTGTTGTAGTAGAGGCTGTAGCCGAAATCGCCGCGGGTGATGATGCCGCCGATCCAGTTGAGATACTGGACGGGCAGCGGTTTATCGAGGCCGTGTTCGACGCGGTAGGCCTGCGCCTGCGCATCGGCCTCGGCGAAGGACGCGCCACCCTGGTTGATCAGCTGCGAACGGATGTAGTCGGCATAGTCGCCAGGTGGCGCCTGGATGATGGCGAAGGTGACGAGGCTCAGGATTGCGAGGACCGGTATTGCCGACGCTATGCGCATAGCCAAGAATCGCAGCATGGACGGTCGGCTTCCTCATTTCGCCGGACGCTCTCATTGAGGGTCGTTCGGAGGGTTGATCTGTCCCGGCCGCGCCTGCGGCGCGACCGGGTCTCTCTTGGTCAGGGGAGGTAAACTTACATCGGACCCTTGTCTCCGGGCTTGCCTGGGAGTTCCTGCGGGAACAATTCGTATTTCGCCTGCTTATCGGCCGCGACGAAGACGCGTTCGCGGACGATCGAATCCTCGGCCCAGTTGAACATGAAGATCGGCGTGCCCTGCGGAATGTTCGAGAAGCGCTTGTTGACGATCAGCGCGCCGGGATATTCCGTCAGGCCGACATTGTAGACGTGTTCGGTCGAGATCTTCTGGAACTCTTTCATCAGACTGGCGCGTTTGTCGTTGTCCTCTGACGCGACGAACTTGTTGACGATGTCGACGAGGTCTTTTTCGAAGGGCATCAGGTCGACCTCGCCGCTTTCCGGCGCACGGTGATTCCAGCTGGTTTTCGGGCCGACAGGCGCAAGCTGTTCGGTGTTCTGCACGACCGAGGTCAGTTCCTGGTCGTTGCGCCGGATCAGCCAGTCGAAACGGCCGGAATATTGCGAGGCATCGCGCTGGGTGCCGTTGAGGCCGTTCAGCACGACCCTCAAGCCCAGCTTTTCCATTTGCGCGACGACACCTTCGGCAAGGCTTTTGTCGGTGCCGTAGTCGTTGTTGACCAGCATCACGATCTCGACGTTCTTGCCGCCGGCGGTGCCGGCCGGGAAGTTCACGAAACCGTCGCCGTCGGTATCCTTGAGGCCGGCCTTGGCAAGTTCGGCCTTGGCGCCCGCGAGGTCGAACGGATAGTAGACGGTCGACCTGCGGTCATAGAAGCTGGTGCCCGAGGAGAAGCCGCCGGGATAGATGGCGGTGAACGGCCCCTTGACCAGGGAGTCGCCCAGCGCCTTGCGGTCGAGCGCCATGGTGACGGCCTTGCGGAAGTCCTCATTGCGGTTCAGCTCACGGACTGCCTGGCTTCGCTCGTCCGGGTTGCCCCAGCCATTGGCGGAATAGTTCAGGCGCAGATTGTAGCCGATGAGGCGTGGACCAAAGGCGAGCCGCGCCGGCGCGTTGGCTTCAGCGGCGCGCTTCAGCGAGGCGACAAAGTTTTCCGGCTGCTCGAGGTTGGAGAAGTCGCCCGAGCCGGCAACCGCCTGGACGTCGCGGTCGGCCCAGGTCGACAGCTTGTATTGCAGTTCGTTGAGATAAGGCAGCTGGTTACCCTTCTCGTCGACCTTCCAGTAGTAGGGGTTGCGGCGCATGACGATGATGTCGTCCGGCCGGTATTCGACCGGCACCCAGGCGCCCATCACCGGCATGTTCATATATTCCGGCGGGAAGGCGTTCTTGAACTGGTCGTAGGTGTTCTTCGAATATTTCGGATGCTGCGGCTTCAGTATGTGCGCGGGGCCCGGGCAGAAGGTGCCGTAGGCCATGGCGTAGAGGTATTGTTTCGGGAAGGCGTCCTTGAACGTCCACTCGACGGTGTAGTCGTCGATCTTCTTCAGCGTCGTGCCGACGCCGAAGGTTTCCGGCGTCGCGCCATTGAGCGGCGAGACGTTCGGGTCGACCACCTCGTCATCCCAATAGAACATGACGTCGTCGGCGTTGAAGGCCACGCCATCGGACCATTTGGCGCCCTCGATCAGATGCATGGTCAGCTTGTGGCCGTCCTTCGACCACTCCCAGCTTTTGGCGAGGTTCGGCAGCGGCTCGGTGTCCTTGGCTTCGACCTGGAACAGCGGCGCCGTGCGCGTCAGGCATTCGGAGAGGCCGATATCGATGCCGCCCCAGCCCTGCGTCTGGCCGGCGCCATAGTTCCAGCCTTCCGGCCGGCCGCCGATGACATGGCGCATCGTGTCGCCATAGACGCCGACGCCGTCAGGCATGTTGGCGGTCTTGAAGACCAGCGGCTCCTTCGGCAGCCTGTCCTTCACCGGCGGCAGCTTGCCGGTCTTGACGTATTTTTCGGTCACCCAATCCGGCTCGTGATATTCCGGCAGGGCCTTGAACTCCAGGATGGAGTCGCGCGCGACGTATTTGATCTTGCCCTCGGCCGGAAAGGTCGCCGGCACCGGCGGGACTGTCGGCTCTGAAGCGAAAGCGTTGGGTGCCGGAACCGAGACGCTCAGCGCCAGTCCGGCGGCAATGCCAATGCTGCGTAGGTTTCTCATAATCTCCTCCCTCATGTTCAGACGTTTTCTGCTGCTCGTCTTCTGCCCGAAACTGACTGCGGTGGACCTGCCTCCCGTGGGTTCGCCGCCGCGCCGGATTTTTCAGCCGGCCTGTTTGAGCGCGGCTTTTTCGGCGCGCAATTCCTCGATCGAGCGCACGTTTCGCCGCGCAGCACCGGCCCATTCGCGGGTCTTGACCGCGGATTTCGACAGCCGCTCCTTGGCGGCCGGAACCGCATGCGCATATTGCGGCAGCCATTGGGCCTGGGCGACGACCATTTCGTCCACCATCTGCCAGACTTCCTCCGGCGTCGACACCGCACCGACCAGCGGGTCGTGCAGCACGGCGAGCTTCAGGAGATCGATGTCGCCTGATATCGCGGCATGGACCGACATGCGCTGGACGTTGATCGAGGACATGCAGGTGGCCGCACAGGCTTCCGGCAGCGTGATGCCGGCGGCCATGTTGATGCCGAAACGGTCGACGAAGCCGGGCGACTCGATGATGGCGTCCTGCGGCAAATTGGTGATCACCCCATTGTTCCTGACGTTGAAGTGGCCGCGATAGACGCGGTTTGTCTCCAGCGCCTCCAATATGTGGCTGGCATGCTCGTTGGAGCGCTTCTCCGGATCGATCGGCTTCGACGCCGCTTCGAGGAATTGCGGATACTCCGTCTCGAACCAGTTGCGGGTTTCGGTGGAATAGCGGAGATAGCCGCCGGTCTCGCCATGGATCCAGTCCGACATGTCGATCCAGCGCGTGATCTCGTCGGGACGCTTGCGGTACCAGGGCAGATATTCGGAGAGATGGCCGTTGCTCTCGGTCGAATAGACGCCGAAGCGCTTCAAGACATCGATGCGCAGCTTTTCCTGCTGCGAATAGACCGGATGCGCCTCGAAGGCGGCGATCAGCTCATCCTTGCCGATCCTGCGGCCATTCAGCCGCAAATCGATGAACCAGGTCTGGTGATTGATGCCGGAACAGACATAGTCGAGCTCGTGCCTGGACTTCGCACCCAGCACCTCGGCGATCTGCTCGGCGCCATGCTGGACGCCGTGGCAGAGGCCGACCGTGTCGACCTTGCCGTATTCGATCGCCGCCCACGTGTTCATGGCCATCGGGTTGGCATAGTTGAGGAATTTGGCGCCCGTCGCGGCGACCTCGCGTATGTCCTTGCAGAAGTCGAGGATCACCGGGATGTTGCGCTGGCCATAGAGGATGCCACCGGCGCAGATCGTGTCGCCGACGCACTGGTCGATGCCATATTTCAACGGAATGCGGATGTCGTCGGCATAGGCCCCCAGACCGCCGACCCGCACACAGCTGATGATATAGCGCGCGCCTTCGAGCGCCTTGCGGCGATCGGTTGTCGCCGTCACCCTGGTTGGCAATCCGTTCGCCTCGACGACCTTGTCGAGGATCGCCTTGATCATCCCGAGATTGTGTTCGCTGAGGTCGGTCAGCGCGAATTCGACATCCCTGAATTCGGGCACGCACAGGATGTCCGTGAACAGTTTCTTGGTGAATCCGACACTGCCGGCACCGATGATAGCGATTTTGAAACTCATCTGCCGCACCTCATCCTATTCCAGTGACAGGCCGGAGGTGACAGGGGCGGGTCGCAGCCACATGCCATGGCATGTGTGCGGGACAAGCCGGATTCCGGCCTGTCAACCTCCCTGTCCGCTCCTCGCCTGCGGATCTCTCTCGCTTTTCGAGGGGGATTATGCCCTTATTCACGAGCGCGACCAGAGAAGGATTATGCTTTCAAGGGTAATTTTGTGCTACGAGATTTGATCGCCAACGGACAGTCGATGCGCACGATCTCGCTGCCGCGCGGCCGGCAGCGCCTGCATGCCATGCCGACAAGCACCGGCTATGAGGTGCGCGAGGACGAGATCTATGACTGGGACGGACGCAAACGCGGCCAGACGCCGTTCACCGTCCTCCAGCACACGATCAGCGGCACCGGCCGGCTGCGCTACGAGAACCGCAACTACCGCCTGCAGGAGAACGACACGCTGCTGGTGCTGGTGCCGCACAACCACCGCTATTGGCTGGCGAGCGACGAGCGCTGGGAATATTTCTGGATCTCGATGAACGGCGAGGAGGCGCTGCGCATCCACAAGTCGATCCTCAGCATCTCCGGTCCGGTGTTCCGGCTTAAGCCGGCTACGATCGACCACCTTGCCGATTGCAGCCTGCGCCTCATCAAGGGGGCGGCCTCAGCGGGTGCCGCGTCCGCTATCGCTTACGAGGCGGCGATGGCGCTCTACGACGATGTCTTCGGCTCGCATGCCTTTGCCGAAAAACAAAGCGCCATGCAGCCGGTCATCGACCATATCAACGCCAATCTCGACAAGCCGCTGCCGGTGGCGGAGCTCGTCCAGATCAGCGGCCTCAGCCGGGCCCATTTCTCGCGCCGCTTCGCCGAGAGCGAAGGCCTGCCGCCCGCTGAATTCGTGCTGCAGCAGCGTCTGCAGCGGGCGGCGAAGCTGTTGACCAAGGCGGACTTCCTGCCGGTGAAGGAAGTCGCCATCCTGTGCGGCTTCGAGGATGCGAACTATTTTTCGAAGGTCTTCCGCCGCCTCTACGGCACCACGCCCAGCCAGTTCCGCACCACCGGCATGTATGCCAATCTGCGAACGCCGGCCAGGCGCGGCGTCAGGGTGTCGGACGACGAGATATGATGCCGCTTTTGAGGCCTGTTCCATCAGGCCGCGTGCAGGCTGCCGCCGTCCAGCCACTCGATTTCGGCAGGCGAAAGCGCGATGTCCAGCGCCCGCAGACTGTCTTCCAGCTCGCCCAGCGTGCGCGGCCCGATCAGCGGAACCGACGGGAAAGGCTGGTTGAGCACATAGGCCAGAGCAACATGGATCGGGCTCTTGCGCAGCCGCGCGGCGAGCTCGATGGCGCGGTCGCGGCGGCCGAAATTGCGCTCCGAATACCAGACCCGCACCAGTTCCTCGCTGTCGCGCCTGTCGCGCCCGGCGCGCTCGGTGAAGAAGCCACGGCCCTGGCTCGACCAGGCGAAATTCGGCATCTGCCTGGATGTCAGCCAGGCCTTCCAGTCGTCGGTGGAAGAGGCGACACAACCCGCCCAGATCGGCTCCAGCATTTCGGCAAGCGAAAAATTGTTGGAAAGCGCGCCGGGCTTCTGCTTGCCGGTGCGCTCGGCATAGGCAATCGCCTCGTCCATGCGCTGCATCGTCCAGTTCGAGCCGCCGAACGGGCCACGGATGCGACCGGCCTTCACCTCGCGGTCCATGGCATCGACGAACTCGCCGACCGGCACGTCCGGATTGTCGCGGTGCATGAAATAGATGTCGACATGGTCGGTCTGCAGGCGATCGAGCGACTGGGCAAGCTGCTTGCCGATCACGTCGGGATAGCAGAGCGGCGAATGCGCGCCCTTGGCGATGATCACCGACTGCTCGCGCACGCCGCGGTTCTGCAACCACTGGCCAAGCAGCGTCTCGGTGTAGCCGCCACCGTAGACATAGCCGGTGTCGAAGAGATTGCCGCCGGCCTCGAAGAAGGCATCGAGCAGGATCGAGCCCGAGGAGAACGTGCGGAAATCCTCGAAGCCTAGCGCCACCACCGATGCCGGCTTCGCTAGGCCCGGAATGGCGCGCTTGCCGATCGCCGTGCCGCCCGACCGCAGAGGCCGGCCGGAGATGGTGCTGGTGCGCAGCGGGGCCTTTTCGATCTCGTACTCCAGTCCGACGGCTGCGCGCCATCTGTCGAGCACGCGTAAGGTGCCGAGACTGTCGGCCCAATCCATGCCCGGCCAGGCGAGCTCCTGCCGGCCGGCAAGGATGGCCTCGCCGGCGCCGTCGACCTCGAAGGAATAGACATGTCGCTTTTCGTCGACGCTGATCGTCTCGCGCGAACCGTCGGCGCCGATCACGTCGATCCGGCCGAGGCCGACATCGCGATTTCCCCCGGCGAACCAGAAGTCCGGCACTTCGATGCGGCCCTTGGTGCCGAGGATGCGCAGCACATTGTCCTGGTTCAGCGAGATGCTGCAGGAAACCTCGGCGACGATGCCGCCGGGAAAATGCAGCAGCGCCGAGGCCCATTCGTCGACGCCGGACTGGCCAAGATGAGCGGTGCCAACCACCTTGTCGGGCTCGGCGAAAGGTTGTCCCGATGCGGCCCCGGCAATCAGCCGCGCCATCGAGACGGTATAGCCGCCGACGTCCAGTATGCCGCCGCCGGCAGAATCATTGGCATAGAGACGGTGCTCCGGCATGAAGCCCGGCATGGCGAAGCCGAAGCTCGACTTGATCATTCTGACCTCGCCGATGACGCCCGACTTGATCAGTTCCACCAGCTTCAGCGTCTGCGGGTGCAACCGGTACATGAAGGCTTCGCCGAGAAAAGTGCCGGCCTTGCGCGCGGCATGGAACATGGCGTCGGCCTCGAAGGCGGTCAGTGCCAGCGGCTTTTCGCACAGCACGTGCTTGCCCGCTTCCGCAGCCCGGATCGCCCATTGCGCGTGGCCGGGATGCGGGATCGCAATGTAGACGGCATCGATGTCGGGATCGGCAAGCAGCGCTTCATAACCGTGGACGATGCGGGCGCCGGGAAATTTCCCGGCAAGGCCCGGCTTGTCAGGATTGCGCGCGCCGATGGCGACCAGTTTTCCGGTGCGGGAAGCGGCCACGCCGCCGGCGAAGGCCTGGGCGATGCTGCCCGGGCCGAGAATGCCCCAGCGAATGGGCGTGGTTGCGGTCATTGTCATTCTCCTTGAAGGCTGGAAGGGGCGGCCGGTCAGCGCAGCCGCAGCCCTTTTTCGTCGAACAGGTAGGATTTGCGGATGGAAACGGTGACCTCGGAGGTGGTGGGAACCTTCGCCGCGTCGCGCTGGATCACCACGTCTTCGCCATGGGCCGTTCGGGCGTAGAGAAAGCTCGTGCCGCCGAGATGCTCGACCACGTCGATGGCAACGACGAGGTCGGTGCCACCTTCTCCGGCACTGCCGAAATGCTCGGGCCGCACACCGACGATGACCTTGCTGCCCATTTCCGGCGCGGCGCCGGCCAGCGGCTGGGTGATACGGGTTTTCTCCTGGCCCGCAAGCTCGACCACGACCCCACGCGCATCGTGCCCGACGATCTGCGCCTTGACGAAGTTCATTTTCGGCGAGCCGACAAAGCCGGCCACGAACAGATTGTCGGGATCGTCATAGAGATCGAGCGGCCGGCCGATCTGCTCGATATGCCCGGCGCGCAGCACGACGATCCGGTCGGCGAGCGTCATCGCCTCGGTCTGGTCGTGCGTGACGTAGATCATCGTGGCGCCGAGTTCCTTGTGCAGGCGCGATATCTCGACGCGCATCTGGACGCGCAGTTCGGCGTCGAGATTGGACAGCGGCTCGTCGAACAGGAACACTTGCGGCTCGCGCACGATGGCGCGGCCGATGGCGACGCGCTGGCGCTGGCCGCCGGAGAGTTTCTTCGGGCGCCGGTCCATCAATTCGCTGATGCGCAGGATCTCGGCCGCGCGCTTCACCCGCCGGTCGGTGTCGGCCCTGGGATTGCCGGTCATGCGCAGCCCGAAGGAGAGGTTTTGCTCGACGCTCATATGCGGATAGAGCGCATAGGACTGGAACACCATGGCGATGCCTCGATCGGCCGGCTCGACATCGTTGACCAGTTTGCCGCCGATGGCAATCTCGCCGCCGCTGATGTCCTCGAGCCCGGCGATCATCCTGAGCAGGGTCGACTTGCCGCAGCCGGACGGACCGACGAAGACGACGAACTCGCCGTCCTTGATGTCGATGTTGGCGCCATGGACGACCTCGAAGGCGCCAAAGCGCTTGACCACATTGCTCAGCGTAACGGTTGCCATGCTGCCTCTTACTTGACTGCGCCGGCGGCGATGCCGGCGATGAAATGGCGCTGCAGGAGCACGAAGACGATCAGCATCGGCACGGTGAGCATCACGGCGCCCGCCATGATGCCGCCCCACGACACTTTGGTGAGGCCGATCAGCGTGCCGAGCGCCACCGGCGCCGTCATCGAACCGGGCTGACTGTTGATCAAAAGCGGCCAGAGGTAATTGTTCCACGAGGCGAGAAACAGGATGATGGCGAGTGCGGCCAGCATCGGTCGCGCCAGCGGCAGCGCGACGAAGAGGAAGATACGCCACTCCTTCACGCCTTCGACACGGGCGGCGTCGAACAGATCATCCGGCATCATCGAAAAACTTTGCCGCATGAACAGCACGCCGAGCGAATTGAAAAGCGGCGGCACGATCAGCGCCACCCAGGTGTTGGCGAGTTGGAAGTCGCGCGCCACCATGATGAATTGCGGGATCAGCACCACCGCATAGGGCAGCGTGATGGTGCCGAAGATGATGCCGACGACCACGCCTTTGCCGAAGAACTGGTAGCGCGCCAGCGCCCAGCCGGCCATCGACGTCAACAGCACCGACAGGAAGGTGTAGGTCACCGCCACCGAGACGGAGATGCCGATGGCGCCGACGAAATTGGTGTCGCGCTGCAGATTGTTGAAATTGTCGACGAAATTGCCGTGCGGCAAAAGCTCGATGCCGGGGCTGAAGATGCCGTTGTCGGGCATGGTCGAGAACACCACCATCATCCACAGCGGGAACAACCAGATCAGCGCCAGCGGGGTGAGGAAAAGATGCAGCGCGATGCTGCGCCTCAGGCGGGCGGAGGAGAGCGAACTCATTGCTTTTCCCTCGTCAGCCACAGTTGCACCAGTGTGATCGCGATCGCCAGCGCCGCCATGGTGTAGGCGACGGCCGAGGCATAGCCGAAATTGAGCGACCGGAACCCCTGGCGGTAGAGCAGCAGGCCGAGCGTCTCGGTGCCGCCGCCCGGTCCGCCGCGCTCGGTGATCAGGAAGGGCTCGGTGAACAATTGCATGGTGCCGATGATCGAGAGCACCAGGCAGAACACGATGACCGGCTTCAAGAGCGGCAAGGTGATGTAGAAGAACTGCTTGAGCTTGCTGACGCGGTCGAGCGTCGCCGCCTCGTAGACATCCTCGGGGATGGATTGCATGCCGGCCAGAAGGATGATGGCGTTGTAGCCGGCCCAACGCCAGGTGACCGCGATCATGATCAGCGCCATGGCCGGCGTGACATTGGAGAACCAGTCGATCTTGGGCAGCCCGACGCTGTTCAGAAGCTTGTTGACGATGCCGAAATCGAGGCTGAACATCAGCCGGAACACCGCCGAATAGGCGACCTCGCCGACGACGACCGGAGCGAAGAACGCAAAGCGGTAGAGACCCCTCGCCTTCAAGAGCGGCGAATTCAAAAGCACGGCCATCACCATGGCCAGCGCGATCATCACCGGCACCTGGATGACGAGAATGAGCAGCGTGTTCTTCAGCGCGTTGAAGAAGGCCGGATCGCCGATCAGCCGGCCCCAGTTGAAGCCCGGCGCGAAACGCCAGGGAACGGTGCGTGTCGCCTGGAAGGAGATCATGAACGACGAGATGATCGGCCATACCCAGAAGACGGAGAAGATCAGCAGATAAGGCGCCAGGAAACGATAGGCCGTGGCGTTGCGGTTGCGCATCCTGCTGCTTCTCCCTCATATCCGGTGTTTCAGACAAGCTCGCAGGCGCAGAGTCCGGGCGGCAAGAGCCGTCCCGGACCCCGTCCCTGGGAGGTTATGATTTGACCGGCAATCCGGTCGCCGCCGCGATCTGTTTTGCGGCGTCGTCGAGTGCCGCCTTGGCGTCGGGATAGCCACCGGCCAGATATTTGGTCTGCACCGCGCGGACGATGATTTCGGCATCGCTCTGGAACTGCGTGCCGCGGCTGGGGACGACCTTGGGCAAGGTGCCCAGAATATCCTTCCACACCGCCTGGCCACCCCAATAGGGCAGGCCTTGGCTGACGTAGGGGTCATCCAGCGCCGAGACCAGCGAGGGGACCAGGCCAAACTCCTTCAGCATGGTGATCTGGCCTTCATTGGTTCCGAGCGTGTATTTCAGGTATTCGTAAGCCGCCTCCTTGTTCTTCGAGGCCGAGGTAATGGCCAGCGACGAGCCGCCGAGATTGGCGGCGCGGGGACCGTCGGCCGTTAGGCTCGGCATCAGATAGACGCCCCATTTGCCGTTCTCGCCAGCCGATTCGGTGCGGATGGTGCCTTCATACCAGCCGCCATAGACCTGGGTGGCGACTGTGCCCGCCGTGTTATTGGTGATCTTGGTGCTCCAGTCGGCGGACGACACGATGCCTGCGTCCTTCATCTCCTTGACCTTGGTCAGGGCGTCGACGCATTTGGGTTCGCTGACCGTGATCGACTGGCCATCCTCGGCGAAATAGGCGCAGCCCTGCTCGTTGGAGATCATGCGGAAGAATTCGGTGTCGCCGTTGAAATCGGCGTTGGTCATCGAGACGCCGGGATTGGCGGCCTGGATCTTCTTGCCGGCGGCGATGAAATCGTCCCAGGTCTTGATCGATGCCGGATGCACCCCAGCCTTCTCGTAGAAGTCGCGGCGATAGAAGGCGGCGACCGGGCCGGAATCCCACGGCATGGCATAGGCCTTGTCGCCGACCTCGAGCTCGGTGCGCTTGAAATCGGGGAATTTCTTCTGGTCCTCGGCACTGTAGCCCAGCGTATGCAGGTCGACGAAGCAGTCGGGGAACTGGCTCCAATAATTCTCGGCTTCGCCATTCTCGATGGTGACGATGTCGGGCAGGCCGACGCCGCCGGCCGCACAGCCGGCGATCGACTTGTCGTAGGTCGGCTGGTTGCCGAGATCCTGAACCGTGACCTTGATGTCGGGATGCAGCTTGTTGAAGCCGGCAACCGTCGCCTTCAGCGACGAAGCGGCGACATTCCAGCTCCAGATGGTGATTTCGCCGGACTGCGCAAAGGCCGGGGCTGAGCCCAGGGCAAGCGCGAGCGCGGCGCAGGTCAGTGTGATGCGCATTGAAATCCTCCCATTTCATTTGCTCTCTCTGCGAGCGTGGCTACACTATTCGGCGCGGAAGGCTTGTCGCCGACAAAGGGAATACGGAATTGGCGGAAAGTAAGATGCCGGAGCGGCCGTTTTACCAGCCAGGCGCCAGCAGCGTGGAAGGCCTGCCGCTGCTCCTGCAGATGTTTCACACCGCTCCGCTGGTAATGCTCAAACCGCACTGGCATGCCCAGGTCGAGGTGAATTTCATCGTCCGCGGCAGCGTGCACTACCGCATGAACGAGCACGAAATCTCGCTTTCGGCTGGCGAGATGTGCTTCTTCTGGGGTGGCCTGCCGCACCAGATGGACGATCTCAGCGACGACGCCATCTATGCCGGCGCGCATCTGCCGCTGGTGCATTTCTTCCGCCTGCATCTGCCGGCCGACGTGCGCCACCGGCTGATGACCGGTGCGACACTGGTGACCAGCGCCACCGACCAATCCGACAACGACAATTTCGCCCGCTGGAACAGCTATGCCCGCTCGGGTGATCCGGCCAAGGCCGAGCATGCCGTCAACGAGCTTCTGCTGCGGTTGGAGCGGGTGCGGTTCGAACCCTACCGACTGGTGCCCGAGACGGCGGCCGGGCAGGAAGCCGGCAGCGCCTTCGACCAGCAATCCTCGCGCAATGTCGGGCGCATGTGCGACTTCATCGCCGAGAATTTCCTCTACGACATAGATTGCATGAACATAGCGGCGGCGGCCGACATCCATCCCAAATACGCCATGAGCCTGTTCAAGAAATCGACCGGCATGACGCTCAACGAATACGTCAACCTTCTGCGGCTGAGCTACGCGCAGGCATTGCTGATGCATCAGGATGCCAATGTGCTGCGCGTCGCCATGGACTCCGGCTTCGGCTCGCTCAGCGCCTTCAACAAATCCTTCCGCAAGTTGGCCGGCATGACACCCTCCGACTTCCGCAAGGGTGTGGCCGGCGCGAGGTAGAGTGAGGGCTCGTTGCCGGCTTGCCATCGAAGCGAATGCATTGCGGCATCTCGATCATTGGCCAAGGACGGATCCCGCAGTTGCTGCGACGCCGGGACCGGCAAAAAGGCCGGAAGGGCCCAGCCCGCGCGCCTTAACGGCAATGAAAGCGCCTGAGGAAGCCAGCCTTTCCACAGCCTCGCTTTTCCTGCCGGAAATCGCCACCTAGGCGCTGGACAGGCTAAATTCCCGTGCTATAACCCACGCGCTTTCAAGGGGCGCCCACGGCGCCTTCATGAAATCCGGTTCACGCGTTTTCGTTTGCCGGAACAGGCCCAGATAGCTCAGTTGGTAGAGCAGCGGACTGAAAATCCGCGTGTCGGTGGTTCGAATCCGCCTCTGGGCACCAACAACCTTAAGTTGTATTTTTACTCCGTGTAAGCTTTTGTTTTTTCGATATAATTTCTTTGGTACAACTATAGCGCGACTTAAAATCCATGCCGAATGACCGTAGGCACCCATGACCATAAGCTCAACGAGTTGCATGACGGCGCAGACTATACGCCCTACGAAGGTCTTGAAGTGACGGGCTGGCCCACGACTGTCATTGTAGGCGGTGCTGCTCCATATGGAGCCCGCCTGGTTTGTGGTCAGCAAAGGGGACCCGAAAGCCTGCCCTTCAGGCGAGATCTCGCGCATCGCCAGTAGAATCGGGAGTAATTTCTTCCCCATCTCCGAACGCATTGCACGACAGCCTTGCGCCCCTAGGCAGCGATTTTCATGCCAAGACGGTTCAGGCAAACTCACCCAGATGCCCTCGAACCCATTCGGCCTCGTCCGATGCCGTGCGCCGGAAGTGTCGTTTGAAGTCACGGCTGAACTGGGCAGGACTGGTGTAGCCAACCGATGCCGCGACCTCTGCGATCGTCTTGTCCTTGCGCGCAATCATCAGCCGCGCCTCGTGGAGCCGTATCGCCTTCACGTACTGGATCGGGCTGCTGCCCGTCAGGGCCTTGAAGTGGACGTGGTAGGAGGGGACACTCATGCCTGCTTCAGCAGCCAGCGCGGGGACCGAAATCCGCGAACTGTAGGTTTCACGCAACCGGGCGAGGCTTTGCACGATCCGCCCGGAAGCGCCCCCCTGCTGCAGGGCTGAGATCATCGCACCGCCTTGCGGGCCTACGAGCACCCGGTAGTGCAGCTCGCGCAGGATGCCTGCTCCCAGAACCGCAACCTCGACAGGATCGCGCAACGCCCGCAGCAGACGTAGCACGACATCCTCGATACTCGGCTCCATTCTGCTCGAAACCAGACCTCTCACCTTGCCGGCTGTCGGTGCGGAACGTCTTCCCGCTATTTCCGAGGCGATCTCGGCAGCCAGGCGCATATTGAACTCGACATAGACCGCAAGCAGGGGCCGTCCCGCGCTGGCCACTGATTCCATCCGAAACGGAACGGGCACCGACACGGCCAGATAGTGCTCTTCATCGTAGAGATAGACCTCACCTTCAAGCATGCCCTGCTTACGGCCCTGCAGCACGAACACCGCGCCGGGCTTGTAGAGCACGGGGGTGTTGTGAAGCACCGTCTCGGTCCTGAGAATGCGGACTCCGTCAAGCCCTGTCAGATTGTATCCGTGGTTGGGGGCAAGAAGCCCAGCCAGTTCGATCAGCTCGTGATGCACTGACCCCCGCTCCCCATCTTGATAGGATTTGGCAAGAGAATCATCGGTATTGCGATCGATTAGCGGCTCTCCGAAAACTATTGATCAAAGGCATCGATCAATCAAGAAGAGAACGTCAGATATGTCTCGAAAGACCTTTTTCATCACCGGCGCGAACTCCGGCTTCGGCTTCGCGATTGCAGCGGTCGCGAGCAGTCAGGGCCATAAAGTCGTCGGCGCCGTCCGCTCGGAACGGTCGCGTGCAGCCCTTGCGGAACGCCTGCCTGCGGTGCCGTCCGTCGTTTGCGATGTGACGGAGTTCGACCGGATAGCCGATGTCGTCCGACAGGCCGAGGAAGACCATGGGCCGGTCGACGTGCTGATCAACAATGCCGGCTACGGTCACGAGGGGATCCTCGAGGAGTCGCCTCTCGAAGAAATGCGGCGTCAGTTCGATGTGAATGTCTTCGGCGCCGTGGCGGTTGCCAAAGCCTTCCTGCCGCGATTTCGCGAAAGGCGGAGCGGACGCATCGTGAACGTGACCTCGATGGGCGGCATGATCACCATGCCTGGCATCGCGTACTACTGCGGAAGCAAGTTCGCTCTTCAGGGCATTTCGGAAGTCATGCGCGCGGAGATGGCGCCGTTCGGCGTCTACGTGACTGCGCTCTGCCCCGGCTCCTTCCGGACGGACTGGGCCGGACGCTCAATGGTCAGGACCGAGCGATCGATCGCGGACTACGACGCGCTGTTCGATCCGATCCGGCAGGCGAGGCAGGCCAAAAGCGGCAAGCAACTCGGCGATCCCGGCAAGCTTGCGGCAGCCGTGCTAACCTTGGTCGAATCCGACAACCCTCCACCACAGCTCCTGCTCGGCAGCGATGCCCTTGGATTTGTATCGGATAGGGTTGAACGCCTTACACATGAGATCAAAGCTTGGAATTCCGTTACCATCTCGACCGATGGTTGACGGCGCTGGCATGGCAAAGGAACCGAAAACGCTCGCTGATCCAAGTACCGGAGCGACGCCGCTCCAGAACCGAACCAATCCACAGAAATATTTTGTTGGTATTTTTGTTGGTTAGCCCTGCTGTCACCTGCGCGCCAACCATTTGGAAACAAAGGCAGATCTCCATCACTTGGATTCCGCCTCTGGCACCAATAGCTCAGCAGCGTCCGCTGCGGCAGCGATAAATGCCCCGACGAGGCTCCTCCACTGCGGCGTTTGCGACTGCACGCTCGCTATACATTCGATTGGTGTGACAAGCTGAAGAAGGAGGCGCGCGGCCGGTCTCGGCGAGACGACTGCGCTCGACGATTGGCTGCGTCTTTCGCCATGCGATCGCGACCGCACGGGCCGCCGCAGATCCGACGTCGACGCCGAGAGGCGCGCTTGTCAGACCAACGGCCACGCCCGTGCGGCCGTTGCCGATCCTTGAGCCGTTCACCGTTTCACGCAAACGGCAACCTGCTCCAACTCTTTGTTTGACGCCATTCCCACGGGAAAGCATTGTGCTTTTCCGGGAACTGCTCAGATGGCCGGCGCGCTGGTGCGCGCCAACAGTCTGGCGTCAGGCGTGGCGTATCTCCGTTCCCAACACCTTCAAGCATTCGCGGATGAACGCGGCAAGCGCGGTCCAACCCTTGGCGGAAACCATCGTCCCGTCCACATAGGCATCGGTGGGTGACAGGTCAATGTAAGTGCCGCCGGCAAGCGTCACCTCCGGCTCGCAAGCCGCGAGAGCCCCAACCTTCTTGCCGCGGACGACGCCATCGACCGCGATCAGAATCTGGACGCCGTGGCAAATCGTGAAGATCGGCTTTTTGGTCTCATGGAAATGGCGCACGATCGCCTGCACGCGCTTGTCGGTACGAATGTATTCCGGCCCGCGGCCGCCGGCGCAGTAGACGGCATGATACTGGTCGAGCTGTCTTTCGGCTTCCGAGAACGTCTTGTTGATCAGCGCGTAGTGACCGAGCTTTTCGGTGTAGGTCTGGTCGCCCTCGAAGTCGTGCAGCGAGGTCTTGATCAGGTCGCCGGCGTTCTTGTCGGGGCATACCACATGAACCGTGTGGCCCACGGCCTCCATCGCCTGCTGATAGACGAATATCTCGTATTCCTCGGTGAACTCACCGGTCAGCATCAGTATTTTCTTGCCTGGCATGGCTCTTCCTCCTGTTGCGGCTGGGCGAGGCGCGGATCGCGGCTCGCCTGTCTTCGAAATGGGGTCGGATCAGACTGGCGAATCCGGGAAATAGGCGCTCGGCGCGCAGCATCGGTTCGACGGCGCCCGGCACGGCACCAATGGGCAGCGTGCTTCGTCCCTCTCCGGCGATATTGGCGGCAATGGACATCGGCTCCGACCTCAATCGAAGGCCGGAAGCAAGCGATCGCGCGAATGCTCGATGTGGACGAGCATCGCCTTTTGGGCGGCGTCGGAATCGGCCGCGCCGAACGCGGCAAGGATCGCCTCGTGTTCGTCGAGCGCTTCCTCGGTCACGCGGGCATGATACATCAGGCGGAAGATATGGAAGTGGGCATGCTGGTGGCTCAACGTCTGCCGAATGAGTTCGTTTTGCGAAAACTCCATGATCTTGTCGTGGAAGATCGCGTCCTGCCGGGCGAAATTCGAATAACGCAGGCGATCGTCCTTGCCTTCGCGCCGTGACATCACGCCGGCCGCTTCCAGCAAAATGTTGAGCTTGGCTTCATCCATGGCAGCGGCGGCCTTCGCCGCGGCATGCGGCTCAAGCAGAAGACGCATCTCGTACAATTCATCGAACCGGCGGCGTGTGATTTGCGGTGCCGCGCGATAGCCGATCAGGTGAGTCTTGAGCACCAGGCCTTCGCCTTCGAGGCGGCCGAGCGCCTCGCGGATCGGCGTGTGCGAGACGTTGAATTCCTTGACCAGGCTGTCGACGGTGATGCGCGAACCCGGCGCGATCTTCAGCGCCATCAGCTGCGCGAAGATCGCTTCATAGACATCCTCGACCAGGCTGTTGGAGCGCTGGATGCGACCGCTGCCGGCGGCCGTTTCGGTCGTGTCGATCGGGCTCGCGGCCTGCATCTTTTTACCTCTTGACAGTGCGGACTGCTATCACGATGCTCCAACCGATGCAATCCTATATCCTATACGATTCTAAAGCGGATATGCTTTTCGAGCCATTACATGGTGCTGCAGAATGTCGCTGGCGCCGTTGCGGACAGATGGTGGATCCGTCGTGACAATCCTTCCCAGTTCAGGCGCCGCCAAAGGACAAAAGATATCCATGAGCCTCTTCGCCGCCCTCCGGCTTCCGCGTGAAATCCTTTTTGGGAAAGGCCAGCGCCATGTGCTGCCGACAGTCGCCGGCAGGTTCGGCCGGCGCGCCCTGGTCTGTACGGACGAGCGTTTCGCCGGCACGGCGGTGTTCGCGGAAATTGTCAAATCGCTCCAGGCCGCCTCGATCGAGGTGCTGGTGCATGACCGCGTGCTCCCCGACGTGCCGCGCGACAGCGTCGGCATTTGCGTCGACGAGGCCGCGAAATTCCAGCCCGAGATGGTGATCGGCATCGGCGGCGGCAGCTGCCTCGATTTCGCCAAATGCGCCGGCTTGCTGCTCAGCCATGGCGGCAAGCTTCAGGACTACTATGGGGAGTTCAAGGTGCCCGGCCCGACGCTGCCGCTCATCGCCGTGCCCACCACTGCGGGCACCGGCTCCGAAGTGACGCCCGTCGCGGTGATCTCCGATCCGGACCGGACGCTCAAGGTCGGCATATCGAGCCCCTATCTGATCGCGGCGGTTGCCTTGTGCGACCCCGAACTGACGATGACCTGCCCCCCTGCCCTGACCGCGATAGCCGGCGCCGATGCCTTGACCCATGCGATCGAGGCCTTCACCGCGAAGCGGCGCGGCGAGGACCCCAGCCTGACGCAACAGCATGTTTTCATCGGCAAGACCGCGTTGACCGACCATTTCGCCTTGCTGGCCATAAAACTGCTGGGCCGCAGCCTGGAGAAAGTCTGCACCGACGGCACCGATGCCGATGCGCGCGCCGATGTGATGATGGGCGCGCTGGCGGCGGGCTGCGCATTCGGCACCGCCGGCACGGCGGCGGCGCATGCCGTGCAATATCCCGCGGGCGCCCTCACCCACACGGCGCACGGATTGGGCGTCGCAACGATGATGCCCTACGTCATGACCTACAACAGCCGCGTGGTCGCCGCGGAAATGGCAGAGATCGGCGCAGCGCTTGGCCTTGAGGCCAAGGGGCGGAGCGCCGGGGAGATGGCGGACGCCACAATCGAGGAAATCCGACGGCTATTCACGGCGATCGGCATCACGCCGACGCTGGCCGATCTCGGCCTTCCCGCCGACAAGCTCGACTGGACCGCCGATCAGGCGCTCGGCATCGATCGCCTGATCAAGAACAACCCGCGCCCCTTCGATCTCACCGCCATGCGGCGCCTGGTCCAGGCCGCCCATGACGGCGACCTCGCAGCCTGCGCCATGTAGTCCACGGAACAAGACCATGAACCTTCCTCCCAATGCGCTGTGGATCGACCAGGACGACTATGATGTTCGCGGCTTTTCGCACGGACTCTACATCGACGGCAGATGGCGACCATCTTCCGATGGCCGGGTCATCGACGTCGTCGATCCTTCGTCGGGATCCGTCATCGCAGCGGTTCCCGACGCGACGCTCGAGGACGCCTTGGCAGCCGTCGATGCGGCGGCCAAGGCGGCGACGGCATGGCGGGAGACAGCGCCACGCGAGCGCTCGGAAATCCTCAGGCGCTGTTTCGAACTCATGGTCGAGCGGTCGGAAACGCTCGCCATGCTGATCTCGCTGGAGAACGGCAAGGCTCTGCGCGACGCGCGCGGCGAGGTTGCGTACGCCGCCGAGTTCTTCCGCTGGAACGCGGAAGAAGCGGTCCGCATCACCGGCGAGTTCGGCACCGCGCCGTCCGGCACCAACCGCATAGTGGTCGACTATGAGCCGGTCGGCATCTGCGTGCTGATCACGCCCTGGAATTTTCCTGCCGCGATGGCGACACGGAAGATCGCACCGGCGTTGGCGGCCGGTTGCACGGTGATCCTGAAGCCGGCCAGCGAGACGCCGCTGACGGCCTATGCGCTGGCCGCGCTCTACAGCGAGGCCGGCGTGCCGGCCGGCGTCGTCAACGTGCTCACCACGACCAGTCCCGGTCCGCTGACCTCGGCCATGCTGGCCGATCCGCGCGTCAGGAAGCTCTCTTTCACCGGCTCGACTGGCGTCGGACGAACCTTGCTTGGCGAAGCGGCCAAGCATGTGGTCTCCTGCTCGATGGAACTCGGCGGCAATGCACCCTTTGTCGTTTTCGACGATGCCGACCTCGATGCCGCGCTCGACGGCGCCATGATCGCGAAGATGCGCAATGCCGGCGAGGCCTGTACAGCCGCCAACCGCATCTATGTTCAGTCGGGCATCCATGACGCGTTCGCCGACGGCCTTCGCAAGCGCATGGCAGCTCTCAAGGTCGGACCAGGCATGAGTGCGGACACCGAGTGCGGGCCGATGATCACCAGAAAGGCGGTCGACAAGATCGACCGCCTGATCAAGGACGCCGTGGGCCGGGGCGCCAGGGTGCTTTGCGGCGGCTCTATCCCGGAAGAGGAAGGCTTCTTTTATCCGCCGACGGTCCTGTCGCAGGTTCCGCCCGATGCCGACATGGCGCATGAGGAGATCTTCGGGCCGGTAGCGCCCGTCACGCGATTCGAGACCGAGGCCGAAGCCATCATGCACGCCAACAACACGGAATACGGCCTTGCCGCCCATATCTATACGCGCGATGTGGGCCGAGGATTGCGGGTGGCATCGCGGATCGAAGCCGGCATGATCGGCCTCAATCGGGGGCTGATGTCGGATCCCGCGGCGCCGTTCGGCGGCGTCAAGCAGAGCGGCCTGGGTCGCGAGGGCGGCCAGCACCACGGCATCGCCGAGTTCATGGAGGCGAAGTATATCGCCGTTACCTTCTGATCGGGCAGCCATGCAGAAAGACCCCTTCCGCACCCGCGACCACGTTGCCGACTTTGATGACATCGTGGCCGATATCGTGGCGCGCAGCGCCACGACCCGGGCGACGCTGCCGATGGTGGCTGATGTCGCCTATGGCAACGGCGAGGCCGAGAGGCTCGACCTGTTCTTTCCGCCGGGCGAGCGTCGGAATCTTCCCGTTCATATTTTCATCCACGGCGGCTACTGGCGGATGTTTTCAAGGAGTGACTATTCCTATGTGGCGAATACAGTCACCCAAGCCGGTGCGATCGCGGTCATCGTCGATTATGCGCTGATGCCCGAGTTCAGGATGGCGGCGATCGTGGAACAGGTCCGGCGCGCCAAACAATGGGTGATGGACAACATCGTCGACCATGGCGGCGATCGCGGCCGGATAAGCGTCAGCGGCCATTCGGCCGGTGCGCACCTGGCCACATTCCTGTTTGAAAAGGCGCCAATGCCGTCACGCATCCACGCAGCGCTGCTGCTGGGCGGCCTCTACGACCTGAAGCCCCTGCAGAAATCCTTCCTCGAGCCGTTGATCGGCATCACCGACGAGGAGGCAGCTGCCTTCACGCCAACGATGCGGCAGCATGACCCGAAGACGGCAGTGATCATTCTCGTCGGGGACCAGGAAACGCCCCCTTTTCATCAGCAGGCGGCCGACTTCGGAACGCTCCTGCGCGCGCGGGGGCACGGTGTCCGCGACCTCTGCCTGAATGACCGGAACCATATGACGAGCGTACGGGATCTGGGCATCATCGGTACGCAAGTTGGCGATTGCCTGATGCAGATGATTGAAACGACCCTCTTCTAAAGGCAATGCCGAGCCGACCCGAATGAGGAGGTCGCAGTGTGATGTGCGCGGCTCAGTGGGCAGTTGCGCAACCTCGGGACTTGGCCCTATTGCGCGACCAGGCGACTCGCCGAGCGAAACAGCTTTGCTCTCATTGGCCATTCGGCGGATTCGATTTGCTTGGTGATCCCTCACCCTTAGGGCAAACTCCCTGCCGGGGCTGCAGGAGGTGAAATGAGAGCACGCGCAGCAACGCTCGGGGATCTCGAGGATGTGTTTCATGGCCTGTCCAAGCGGATGTCGGAGGAGTACGCGGCGGCCGGCAAGGACAGCAAGGTCGCCTACGACAATCTGATGATGAATCTGAAGGAAGGCCGGGCGCACGCGCTGGTGGAGGGCGAGAAGGCCGTGGCGATCATCGCCTGGCATGAGAACAGCGACGCCGCCGATACGCTGTTTGCCGCGCAGGAGGACTTTTTCCGCGCCTCGACGGTGCGCTTCTGCAAGCGACATATCAGGCACATCCAGGCACTTGCCGGCAACCTTCCCATCCATTCGCGCAGCTGGCTGCAGGGGCCTGACGTCGCCCGATGGTTCGGCATTATCGGCTATGCCAAGCGCGGCCAGGAGAACGGCGCCAACCTGTTTGAGCTGCCGCCGGCCCGCGCCAGCTAAGGAACCCCGGCTGGCGGCAGGTGTTCCTGCTTGCCGCAAACGCCGAGCATTCCTCGCCATCGCCCGCGCAAATTCGTCGATGCGGTGTCATCTCTTCGGCTCCAAGCGCATTAACTCGGTGGCCTTGCGAATTGCACTCTCGGCCGCCTTGGACTGCTTCAGCAAGCGGCTTGCACGGGGCGACGATTGGCGGGATGTTACTCAGGGCAACCGGGGCCAACCCGGCAGGCCGAGATCGATATGGCTGCTGGAAAATGTCGCGAGCCCGCTTCGCCCTTCTTACCTTTGTCGTCTTGCTGACGCCGGTAGAGGCAAGCGAGCGCATGTCTCATCTGCTTGACCGCTCCAACCTGCCGATCTCCTATCTTCGCGAATCGGATCTTGTGACCGCATACACGACTGCGATGGCGCGCTTCCGTCTGCAGTTCGCAGGACGTGCCGGCGAAACCAATCTTGCGGTCTCTCTCGAACCATCGCTTTTGCGGGCGGAATTCCGTGCGCGGACCTGGCGCTCGGCGGACGGCAGCTTGTTGCAAGGCTTCGCCGGCAAGGGCGGCTTCCGATTGACTATCGGTAACTGCGTAGCGCGTATCTGCGCTGCCAGCGAATGCAGCGATGCCGGTTGGCCGGTCTACGCCTGCAGCGACGGACGCAATCGCAAGATGTCCGTCACTGATTTTGTGACGGCAAGCTTCGATGGCGTGCCCTATCGTCGATTGAGCGCCTCCCCTTCACAGGAATGAGGGCGCGAGGTGCCCACCATCCTACCGAGGCAGGCGTTGAGCAAGGGCGATGTTCCTTTCCCGCACCGCGAACGCCTTCCCAGTCAACAATTGCCCGCCTCACGCCCAGCGCTGCGACTCCCCGCCGCAGTCGCGCAGGACGCTGCGGCGCTGAAATTGACGCGCGGCATCATCTTTTTCCCGCGAACATGGTCCAAATAGAATAGGATGATGGCGCGCCATCGGAACGCGGACACGTGTTGCATTCGACCCAGTCGGCCGGAAAATCGGTGACAAGCGCCGCCGGAACGTGTTGAAGGTGACGGTCGACACAGAGAGGGATGTGCCATCGGGTTGCACTCGGCAAGTGTTGATGGTTTGTTGCCGGTCTGCGGAGAACGAGTGATGCGAGAATCGATCGGTCAAGACGAATATGGGTCGGCGAACCCTTTCGATCCGGACGACCTGCCCAATCTGAATGCGATCGGACCAGGGATCGGCAACAATGATTTCGAGAAATACGCGGTCGCCGTGATCATCGTGTTCGGTGCCCTGATCATCGGCGGGCTGATGGCCGCGTCGTTGACCTTCGGCCATCGCAACGGGTTCCTCTTCGCGCTCGGCGGCGCCACCTCGGCCTGGATCTCCGGAAACGCGCTTCTGCTTGACCGGCCGCGCATCTACGCGCTGTTCGTCGGCATCGCCGCCCTGATGCTGATCGCATCGACCATCACGCTGGTTACCTGACGGTCCTTGCCGGGCCGCGACCCTGTCCAAGAGTCCACCCCGGCATCAATATCCGAGCGCCTCGCCTGAGGCCGCCCGGCTGTCGATGGCGCCATTGTAGCGCGCGCCGCCGCCCTTCTCGATCTCCGCCAGGCTCTTGCCACCAACGAGAATGCCGGCCGCCTGACCCCAGGTCTGGTCACTCAGATCGAGGTGGTAGCCCATGCCGGCCAGCAGTCTTTCGGTGTCCGGCGACAGGCCGAACGGCTCGACATAGACTTTGTCGGGCAGCCATTGATGGTGGATGCGCGGCGCGTCGATCGCCTCCTGGATGTTCATGCCGTGGTCGATGACGTTGACGATCGCTTCCAGCGTGATGGTGATGATGCGCGAGCCGCCGGGGCTGCCGATGACCATGAACGGCTTGCCGTCCTTGGCCACGATGGTCGGGCTCATCGATGACAGCGGCGTCTTCTTCGGCTGAATGGCATTGGCCTCGCCCTGGACCAACCCATAGAGGTTGGGCACGCCCGGCTTCTGGGTAAAATCGTCCATCTCGTTGTTGAGCAGGATGCCGGTGCCGTCGGCGACGACGCCGGCGCCGAAGGAGCCGTTCAGCGTGTAGGTGACGGCGACCGCGTTGCCGTCCTTGTCGATGATGGAATAGTGCGTCGTCTCTTTCGATTCGCCAAAACCCTTCGGCATCAGATCCTGCGACACGCCGGCCCGGAATGGGTCGATCTTGTCGCGGATGTCCTTGGCGTAGCTCTTGTCCAGCAATCTCGAGACCGGATTGTCGACGAAATCGGGATCGCCGAGCGCGGAGTTGCGGTCGACATAGGCATGGCGCATCGCTTCGACCATGACATGCACGGTCTCGGCCGAGCCGGCGCCGAGATAGGACAGCGGGTAGCCTTCCAGCACGTTGAGGATTTCGCAGATAATGACGCCACCGGAGCTTGGCGGCGGCGAGGAAGTGATCTCATAGCCGCGATAGGAGCAGGTGACCGGTTTCAGTTCGCGCACCGCATATTGCTCGAAATCCTGCTTGGCCAGGATGCCGCCCCTGGCGCCGCACGCCTTGACGATGGCGTCGGCGATGGCGCCCTTGTAGAAGGCGTCGGGGCCTTTCTCGGATATCGCCGAGAGCGAAGCAGCAAGATCCGGTTGGGTGAGCCGCTCGCCAATGCCATAGGGCTTGGCATCGGGTTTCAGGAAGGCGGCCGCCGCCGCCGGATCCTGCGCCAACCTTTCAGCGTTGCCGGCGAACGAGGCGGCATCGCCCTGATTGAGGATGAAACCGTCCTTGGCATAGGCGATCGCCGGCGCCATCAGCTCTTGTCTTGAGAGTGTGCCATATTTTTCGCGCGCTATTTCGAAACCGGCCACCGAGCCCGGCACGCCAACGGCGAGATAGCCGTCGAGGCTGGCGCCCTTCACCGGGTTGCCATCCTTGTCGAGATACATGGTCTTGGTCGCGGCCAGCGGCGCGCGCTCACGAAAATCGAGGAAGGTCGATTTGCCATCGGCGAAACGGATGGTCATGAAGCCGCCGCCGCCAATATTGCCGGCATTGGGGTAGACGACGGCCAGCGCATAGCCGACAGCGACCGCCGCATCGACGGCATTGCCGCCCTTCTTCAAGACCTCTACGCCGACTTCCGACGCCAGATGCTGGGCCGTCACCACCATGCCGTGCTCGCCCTTGACAGGTGCCGGCGACGCGGCAAAGACGCTCGTCAAAGGCGCCAGCGCGAAAGTGATGGAAAGGCTGGCGGCGATCAGCGTCCGACGGGTGAGGTGCATGGCGGGTTCTCCTGGCGGGAACGCCTAGAAGAGCCCGTCGCAGCGGCCGAGTCCACCATCGACGGTGGGCCAGGCGGATCAATTCAGATGTCAGGCGTGTCAGACAATTCCGCCCGAGCCGCCGACAACAGCCGGGCGTTCGGCCGCGACCTTGGCGCGGTAGCCCGCCGCCCGGTAGGTGGCGACCGGATCGATGGCACCCCCGGTTTTCAGCCGCGCCATGGCGAGGATCGGCTCGACATCGGTGCGGTAGGCCGCTTTCAGCGTCTGGGTCGCCATCAGCGCGTCATTGCCGTCCTGAAAACCTTCCAGCGCCTTGCGGTCGACCAGCAGCGCCTGTGCATAGGCGCGCTGCAGCTCGACCGCCGACAACATCAGGCTTTCGATCGGATCGGTGACGTTGTGGCTCTGGTCGAGCATGTGGGCGGGATCGAAACCCTCGGCCTCGGACAGTTCGGCATCGACCAGCTCGTTGAAAACCAGGAACAGCCGGTAAGGATCGATCGAACCGGCGTCGAGGTCGTCGTCGCCATATTTCGAATCGTTGAAATGGAAGCCGCCAAGTTTCTTGAACTGGATCAGCCGCGACACGATCATCTCGATGTTGACGTTGGGCGCGTGGTGGCCGAGGTCGACGAGGCAGAAAGCCTTGTCGCCCAGTTCCTTGGCGATAAGGTAATTGGTGCCCCAGTCCTGCACGACCGTGGAATAGAAGGCCGGCTCGTACATCTTGTGTTCGGTGAAGAGTTTCCAGTCGGCGGGCAGCCCGGCATAAACCTCCTTCATGGCGTCGAGGTAGCGCTCGAAGGCTTTGGCGAAATTGACCTGGCCGGGAAAATTCGAGCCGTCGCCGATCCACACCGTTAGCGCCTTGGAGCCGAGCGTCTTGCCGATCTCGATGCATTCGAGATTGTGCTCCACCGCCTGCCGGCGGGTGCCGGCGTCGGCATGCGACAGCGAACCGAATTTGTAGGAGAGTTTCTGGTCCCTGGCGTCGGAGAAGGTGTTGGAATTCATGGCATCGAAGCCGAGGCCGAAGCGCGAGGCCGCCTGCTTCAGCCGGTTCGGGTCAGCCTTGTCCCATGGAATGTGCAGCGAGACGGTCGGCGTCGCCTGCGTCAGCTGGCTGATGACGGCGCAATCCTCGATCTTGTCGAAGATATCGCGCGGCTCGCCGGCGCCGGGAAAGCGGGCAAAGCGCGTGCCGCCGGTGCCGACGCCCCAGGAGGGGATGGCAACCGCAAATTTCTCGACCTTGTCGCGGATGGCGTCGATGGCGATGCCGCGGCGGTCGAGACGTTCGCCGAGCGAGGCATAGTCGCGCTCGAGGCCGGGCTTGCGCGCGGTGTTATCTTTTTCGAGGATTTCGGCGGAAATGATGGTTTCGGACAAGTGCTGGTTCCTCCCAAGAATGTGTGCGGCTGGCGCCGCCCCCTCATCCGCCCTTCGGGCACCTTCTCCCCGTAAACGGGGAGAAGGGAAGCGCTCCAAATCAGCGCGTAAAGCTCTGCGCGTTGCCGGCGTCGACGTTGATGATGTTGCCGGTCGACTTGGCCGACATGTCGGAGGCAAAGAAATAGATCGCTTCGGCGATGTCTTTCGGGAAGACCGAGCGCTTCAGCATCGAGCGCGAGCGGTAATGTTCCTCGAGGTCGTCCGTGGACATCTTGTAGGCGGCGGCGCGCTGTTCCTTCCACTCGCCGGTCCAGATCTTCGAGCCGCGCAGCACGGCGTCCGGATTGACGACATTGACCCTGATCTGCGCTTCCGCGCCTTCCAGGGCGAGACACCGGGCGAGATGGATTTCCGCGGCCTTGGCCGTGCAATAGGCGGCGGCGTTGGGTGAGGCGGCAAGACCGTTCTTGGAGGCGACGAAGACGACATTGCCGCCGATCTTCTGCACCCGGAACAGCCGGAACGCTTCCCGCGAGACCAGGAAATAGCCTGTCGACAGGATGTCCATGTTCTTGTTCCACAGCGCCAGCGACGTCTCCTCGATCGGCGCCGAGGAGGCGAGACCCGCGTTGGAGACCAGAATGTCGATGCCGCCGAACTCGACCGCCGTCTCGGCAAAGCCCGAGACCACCTGGTCTTCCGAGGTGACGTTGATCACCACCGGGCGGACGAAATCCTTGCCGTAGGCCTTGGCCAGTTCTTCATTGGCGCTGGCCAGTGCAGCCTCATCGATGTCGGCCAGCACCACGCAGGCACCTTCGCGCAGCAGGCGGTTGGCGGTCGCCCGGCCGATGCCGCCGGCGCCGCCGGTGACCAGCGCGATCTGGCCGGCGAGCGATTTCGGCTTCGGCATGCGCTGCAGCTTCAGATCCTCGAGCAGCCAGTATTCGATGTCGAAGGCTTCCTGGGCGGGCAGGCCGACATAGGACGAAACCGTCGAGGCGCCGCGCATGACATTGATGGCGTTGACGTAGAATTCGCCGGAAATTCGCGCCGTCGCCTTGTCGCCGGCGAAGGTGAACATGCCGACGCCGGGCATCAGATAGACCACGGCGTTGGGATCGCGGATGGCAGGCGAGTCCGGATGCTTGCAGCTGTCGTAATAGGCCTGGTAGCCGACGCGGTATTCGGCGATGTCGTCGGCGAGGCGCGCAATGACCGCATCGACATCAGGTTTTGCCGGATCGAACTCGATGACCAGCGGGCGGATCTTGGTGCGCAGAAAATGGTCCGGGCAAGAGGTGCCGAGTGCCGCCAGCGGGCGCAAATCCCTGGAGTTTACGAATTCGAGCACGGCGGCGGAATCGTCGAAATGGCCAAGCTTGTGGCTCTTTTCCGAGATCAGGCCGCGGATTTTCGGCATCAGTTTCGCCGCGATGGCGCGGCGGGTGGCGGCATCGAGCGACTTGACCACTTCGCCGCCGAAGATGGCGAGGCCCTCGGAGCGGCGTTCGAACCACTCGATCGCCTGGTTGATCACCGAAATCGTCGTCTCGTAGCATTCCTTGGGCGTGTCGCCCCAGGTGAACAGGCCGTGGCTTTCGAGGATGACGCCCTTGGCGGCGGGATGTTCGAGGCAGAATTTCTCCAGCCAAAGGCCAAGCTCGAAGCCCGGCCGCTTCCATGGCAGCCAGCCGATGGCATCGCCGAAGATCTCCTTGGTCAGCGCTTTGGAATCCTTCGCCGCGGCAATCGCGATGATGGCATCGGGATGCATGTGGTCGACGAAAGGCTTCGGCACATAGGCGTGCAGCGGCGTGTCGATCGAGGCCGCGCGCGGATTGAGGTTGAAGGTGCAGTGGGGCAGATATCCCACCATCTCGTCCTCATGCTCGACGCCGCGATAAAGGCCTTTCAACGCGCGCAATTTGTCCATGTAGAGGGTGGCGAAACCGTCGAGCTTGATCGAGGCGCTGTCGCCCCCCGAACCCTTGACCCACAGCACTTCGACGGTCTCGCCGCTGAGCGGATCCTTCTGCCATATCTTGGAGGAGGTGTTGCCGCCGCCATAGTTGGTGACGCGCTTGTCGGAACCCAGCGTGTTCGAGCGATAGACCAGAAGCTCGGGATCGCTCATCCCCTTGGCCGTCGCATCGTCCCACAGATTGGCAAGGCGCGAGCCGGAGCGCTTGTCGAGCATAAGGTATCCTCCCTGGGACGCAAAAGCCGCAGTCCATTTTGCCGGGAATGTCTACGCAAGCGCCTCGCTTGTCAATCACAAACGATCAAGATCGATCATATTGCACTGCACAATGAAATTATATGATCGGAAATGATTGACAATGCTCGTTTTGAGTGCCTAGATGGCCAGGCAGGGAGGAACCATGCACGAAAAAGAGCGCCACAGGATCATTCTGTCCGCCGTCCAGGAAAAGCCTGTGGTGACGGTGCAGGAGATGGTCGACCTGACGGAGTCGTCCGAGGCGACGATCCGGCGCGACATCGCGGCTCTGCACGTCCAAAAGCGCCTGCGCCGAGTGCGCGGCGGCGCCGAGGCGATTTCGCCGCCGCAATTCATCGGCCTGGCCGGCCGGCCCTTTTCCGTCAACGAAACGATCAACGCTTCACAGAAGCGGGCGATCGCCCGCGAGGCGGTCGAATTGTGCGGGGATGGCGAGCCGATCATCATCAATGGCGGCACCACCACCTTCCAGATGGTGCATTTCCTGACTGGGCGGCGCATGCCGATCTTCACCAATTCGTTCCCGATCGCCGAGCATCTGCTCAAGCACTCGAAGAACACGGTGATGCTGTCGGGCGGCACCATCTATCGCGAACAGAACATCATCCTGTCGCCCTTCGACAATGACGTGACCCGCAATTTCTACGCGCGCCGCATGTTCATGGGCGCCCAAGGGCTTGGACCGCTCGGCCTGATGGAAGGCGACCCGCTGCTGATCCAGGCGGAGCAGAAGCTGATCGACCAGGCCGACGAGCTGGTGGTGCTGGTCGATTCCTCGAAATTCCGCAAGCGCTCCAGCCTGATCCTGTGCGGGCTGTCGCGCATCGCCACCGTCATCACCGATGACGGCATCGAGGATCGCGAAGCCAAGATGTTGGAGACCGCGGGCGTGACGCTGATCGTCGCCCGCAAGACGGCAAAGGAAGAATCTTCACTGCAGGCCTGAGACCAACTCACGCCCGCAGCGGCGATGGAAATGCAACGCTCAAGGGAGGATATGCGATGAGCTTTTTGAAGAAATTGATGGTGACGGCCGCATTCTCGGCCGCCATGTTCGTGAATGCAGCCTATGCCGAGAACGTCAAGATCGCACTGGTGGTGAAGTCGCTCGGCAACGGCTTCTTCGACGCCGCCAACAAGGGCGCCGAAGAGGCGGCCAAGGAACTCGGCGATGTCGACATCATCTACACCGGCCCGACCAAGGCAACCGCCGAAGCGCAGATCGAAGTGGTCAATTCGCTGATCGCGCAGAAGGTCAACGCCATCGCCATTTCGGCCAATGACGCCGACGCGCTGGTGCCGGTGCTGAAGAAGGCCATGGAGCGCGGCATCACTGTCATCTCCTGGGATTCGGGCGTCGCCAAGGAAGGCCGCCAGCTTCACCTCAACCCGTCCGACACCGGCCTGATCGGTGAGACCATCATCAAGCTTGCAGCCGACTATTTGCCGGAAGGCGGCGATGTCGCGATCCTGTCGGCGTCCTCGACCGCGACCAACCAGAACGCCTGGATCGACGCGGCCAAGAAGGTGCTGCCGGAGAAGTTCCCCAAGATCAAGCTTGTCGCCACCGTCTATGGCGATGACGATTCGGCCAAGAGCACCGACGAAGCCAAGGGCCTGCTGAAGTCCTATCCGAACCTCAAGGCGATCATCGCGCCGACCACCGTCGGCGTCGTCGCCGCCGCCCAGGTCGTCACCGACGAGAAGCTGATCGGCAAGGTCAATGTCACGGGCCTGGCGCTGCCGTCCGAATTCAAGAAGTTCATCGACAACGGCGCCAGCCAGGCGGTTGCGCTGTGGAACCCGATCGACCTCGGCTACTCGGCCGTCTACCTCGCCCACGACCTGGCAGTGAAGAAGGAAGAGGCCAAGCCCGGTGCGACCCTGTCGATCGGCCGCGTCGGCAAGGTCACGCTCGACGATACCAACTCGGCTGCGATGGCTCCGCCCTTCCAGTTCGACAAGACCAACATCGAGAAGTTCTCCAAGATCTATTGATCTGGGACCCTCTCAGGCTGCCGCGGCGGGGCTCACGTCCCGCCGCGATTTTAAACGGACCTTGTTTCAGGGCTTGATACGACCATGGACACGACAGCCCAGCACGGCACGGTGAAGGAGAGGCCAGCGGCCTCCACGCCACGGCTGACGCTGTCCGGCATCTCCAAGAGCTTTCCCGGTGTGCGCGCGCTGCACAATGTCAGCCTGTCGCTCTATCCCGGCCAGGTGACGGCACTGATCGGCGAGAACGGCGCCGGCAAGTCGACGCTGGTCAAGATCATGACCGGCATCTACCAGCCGGATTCGGGCACGATCAGCATCGACGGCCGGGCCGTCAGCTTGCCCAGCGCGCATGCCGCCTTCGGCCATGGCGTCACCGCCATCCATCAGGAAACCGTGCTGTTCGACGATCTGAGCGTCGCCGAAAACATCTTTCTCGGCCACGCGCCGCGCACACGGCTAGGCACCATCGACTGGCGCACGATGCGCAAGAATGCCCGCGAAGTGCTCGACACGATGCATGCCGGCCATATCGACGCCGATGCGCGTCTGAAAGACCTCGGCATCGCCAACAAGCATCTCGTCGCGGTGGCGCGCGCCATGTCGATCGACGCGCAGATCGTCATCATGGACGAGCCGACAGCCGCCCTTTCGATGAAGGAGATCGAGGAGCTTTTCCTGCTCATCGAATTCCTCAAGGAGGAAGGCAAGGCGATCCTGTTCATCAGCCACAAGTTCGACGAGATCTACCGCATCGCCGACCGATACACGGTGTTCCGCGACGGCGAGATGGTTGGCGAAGGCCTGATCAAGGATGCCGGCCAGAGCCAGATCGTGCGCATGATGGTCGGCCGCTCGGTCGATCATATCTTTCCGCAGCGCAAGGCAGAGATCGGTGCGCCGGTGCTGTCCGTCGCCGGCCTGTCGCACCCGACCGAGTTCAACGACATCGGCTTCGAACTGCACAAGGGCGAAATCCTCGGCTTCTACGGCCTCGTCGGCGCCGGCCGCAGCGAGGTGATGCAGGCGATTTCGGGCATCACCCGGACATCGGGCGGCACGATCACGCTGGAAGGCAAGGCGATAGCGCCGAAATCGGCGGCGGATTCGATCGAAGCCGGCATCGTCTATGTGCCGGAGGAACGCGGCAAGCAGGGCGTGGTGATCGGCCTGCCGATCTTCCAGAACGTCTCGCTGCCCTCGCTCAAGCGCACCTCCAAATCTGGCCTGCTGCGGCTGGCCGAAGAATTTTCGCTCGCCCGTTCCTACACCGAGCGGCTTGATCTCAGGGCCTCGTCGCTCAGCCAGGATGTCGGCACGCTGTCGGGCGGCAACCAGCAGAAGATCGTCATCGCCAAATGGCTGGCGACCGCGCCCAAGGTGATCATCCTCGACGAGCCGACCAAGGGCATCGACATCGGTTCCAAGGCCGCCGTGCATGGCTTCATGGCCGAGCTGGTGGCGCGAGGCCTGTCGGTGATCATGGTGTCGTCGGAACTGCCGGAGATACTCGGCATGTCCGACCGGGTGGTGGTCATGCGCGAGGGCCTTGTCGCGGCGGTCTATGACAATAAGGGGCTGGACGCCGAGACGCTGGTGCGGACGGCAGCGGGGATCGCGGCATGAAGGCCTTTCTGAAATACCGCGAGATCTGGCTGGCCGCGGCCATCATCGTGCTGATCGGGCTGATCTCGACCCGCTTCCCGGCCTTCGCCGACCCCGGCAACCTGCGCCAGGTTTTCAACGACACCTCTATCCTGATGATCCTGGCGCTCGGCCAGATGGTGGTCATCCTGACGCGGTCGATCGACCTGTCCATGGCCTCCAATCTCTGCTTCACCGGCATGGTGGTGGCGATGCTGAACGCCGCACACCCGGCGATCCCGATCCCGGCACTGATCGTCATCGCGCTGGCGGTCGGGCTGGTGCTCGGCGCCATCAACGGCCTTCTGGTGTGGCGGCTGAACATTCCTTCGATCGTGGTGACTTTGGGAACGCTCACCATCTATCGCGGCGCCACCTTCGTCCTGTCAGGCGGCGCCTGGGTCAATGCCGACAAGATGAGCCCGGATTTCATCGGTTTCCAGCGCGCCGCCTTCCTCGGGATTCCGGTGCTGTCCTGGATCGCCATCCTGGTCATCGCGCTGTTCTTCGTGCTGATGACACGCACCGCGCTCGGCCGCTCGATCTATGCCATCGGCGTCAACCCGACGGCGTCGGTCTATACAGGCATCGATGTCGGCCGCACGAAATTCATTGTCTTCTGCATTTCCGGCATGATCGGCGGGCTTGCCGGCTACCTCTGGATCTCGCGCTACGTCATCGCCTCGGTCGAGGTCGCCAACGGCTATGAGCTCAACATCATCGCCGCCTGCGTCATCGGCGGCATCTCGATCGCCGGCGGCATCGGCTCGGTCGGCGGCGCGGTGCTTGGCGCGCTGTTCCTCGGCATCATCTCCAACGCGCTGCCGGTCATCAACATCTCACCCTTCTGGCAGATGGCGATTTCGGGCAGCGCCATCATCCTGGCCGTCGTGCTCAACGCCCGCGGCGAACGCCAGCAAGGCCGCATCATCCTGAGAAAGGCGGAGGCGGCATGACCGACATCCCTGCCCCACGCCATATTCCCGACCGGCTCGACAAGCCGTTCACCTCGGCGATCTTTTCCTGGGAGGCACTGCTGGTCGTGGTGGCCGTCGCCATCTTCGCCATCAACAGCTTCGCCTCGCAATATTTCCTCGATCCCTACTCGCTGTCCGATCTCACCTTCAACTTCACCGAGAAGGGCCTGATCGCCTTTGCCATGGCGCTGCTGATCATCTCTGGCGAGATCGACCTGTCGGTCGCCGCCATCATCGCACTGGCATCGACCATGATGGGCATGGCGGTGCAGGCGGGTGCGGGTACACCGGTACTGGTGCTGATCGGCATTGTGGTCGGGCTTGGCTGCGGCGCCTTCAACGGGCTGTTGGTGACACGGCTCGGCTTGCCGTCCATCGTCGTCACCATCGGCACGATGAGCCTGTTCCGCGGCATCGCCTTCATCATCCTCGGCGACCAGGCCTATAAGGGTTATCCCGAAAGCTTCGCCTTCTTTGGCCAGGGGTATGTCTGGTGGGTGGTGTCGTTCGAGCTGGTGCTCTTCCTCATCGCCGCCGTCGTCTACTGGTTCCTCCTGCATCGCACGAGCTTCGGCCGCCGCGTCTTCGCCATCGGCAACAATCCGGTCGCGGCGCAGTTTTCCGGCGTGCGCGTCGGGCGTATCAAATTCATCCTCTTCTGCCTGACCGGGCTGATGTCGGGTATAGCCTCGGTGCTGATCACCTCGCGCCTCGGCTCGACGCGACCGTCGATCGCGCAAGGCTATGAGCTGGAAGTCATCACCATGGTGGTGCTCGGCGGCGTCAGCATTCTGGGGGGCGCCGGTAGCATTGTCGGCGTGGTGCTCGCCGCGTTCATCATGGGGCTGGTGACGTTTGGGCTCGGCCTGCTCAACGTGCCCGGCATCGTCATGTCGATCTTCATCGGCGTGCTGCTGATCATCGTCATCGCCCTGCCGATCGTCTGGCGGCGGCTGCGAGGTAGCAACTGATGGCTGAGAAATACGCGTTCAAGATGAAGCTCAAACCGGGCATGAAGGCCGAGTACAGGAAGCGCCATGACGAGATCTGGCCGTCGCTGGTCGCGCTCTTGAAACAGGCCGGCGTGTCCGACTATTCGATCCATCTCGATGAAGAGACCAACATCCTGTTCGGCGTGCTGTGGCGGTGCGACGATCACGGCATGGCCGAATTGCCGAAGCACCCGGTGATGCAGCGCTGGTGGGCATATATGGCCGACATCATGGAAACGAAGCCGGACAACGAGCCGGTGGCCGTGCCGCTGGAAACTGTGTTCCTTATGGCATGAGTGCTCTGCGCCACATCGCCGTCATCGACATCGGCAAGACCAACGCCAAGGTGGTGCTGGTCGACCTCGCAACCTTGAGCGAAGTGGCACTGCGCCGGATGGCGAATGCGCCTGTGCGGCAAGCGCCCTACCCGCATCACGATGTCGAGGCGCTGTGGGCGTTCATCCTCGACAGCCTTGCCGGCCTCAACCGCGAACAGCGCATCGACGCCATCTCGATCACCACCCATGGCGCGACAGGTGCGCTGGTCGACGCCTCTGGCGAACTGGTGCTGCCGGTGCTCGACTATGAGTTCGACGGCCCCGACAGGCTGGCGGCGGACTATGACGCTGTTCGACCGCCCTTCGCCGAGACCGGCACGCCGCGCCTGCCGCTCGGCCTCAATCTCGGCGCGCAATTTTTTTGGCAGCAGAAGCGCTTTCCGGCCGCGTTCGCGCATGCGGCCGCGATTTTGATGTACCCGCAATACTGGGCGCTGCGCCTGACCGGCGTCGCCGCCAACGAAGCGACCTCGCTTGGTTGCCACACCGATCTGTGGGACCCATGGCATGCTGACTTTTCGTCGCTGGTCGATCGGTTGGATTGGCGCCACCTGATGGCACCGGTGCGGCCGGCCAGGGATCGCCTCGGTCCGATCCTGCCGGCGCTTGCCGCGCGCACCGGCCTTGATGCGCAAATCCCTGTGATCTGCGGCCTGCACGATTCCAACGCCTCGCTGCTGCCGCATCTCCTGTCCGACGCGCCACCGTTCTCGGTCGTCTCGACCGGCACCTGGGTGGTGTCGATGGCGGTCGGCGGCAGAGAGATTGCGTTGGATGCGGCGCGCGATACGCTGGTCAATGTCAATGCGCTGGGCGACCCGGTCCCTTCAGCGCGCTTCATGGGCGGTCGCGAGTTTTCCGTGCTGACGGAAGGCCGGCCGGAGACTTGGAGTGACGATGATGTCCGGGCCGTGCTGGCGCGGAAGACATTGCTGCTGCCGTCGACGCAGCAGGGATCAGGGCCGTTCCCGCATCAGGCGGCGACATGGCTCAATGCCGACGGCATGAATAATGGCCAGCGATTTGCCGCCATCTCGTTCTACCTGGCACTGATGACGGCGACCTGCCTCGACCTGATAGGCGCCGATGGCCCGACCACCGTCGAAGGGCCGTTTGCCCGCAATCGCCTGTTCATCGGCATGCTGGCGGCGGCGACCGCGCGCACTGTCGTCGCCTCCGAAGCCGCCACGGGAACCAGCATCGGCGCGGCACTGCTGGCAACGGACCAGGTAACGGCTCATGGCAAAGGCGAGCGGCTGGAACCGCCGACCGACCCGGCCTGGGCCGGCTACGTCAGCGCGTGGCGCGCAGCGGTCGAAGCACGGGGATAGGTATGTTCGACACCACGACCAATGTCCATCAATTCGCGTAGAGCAGCCCCTGCGGATCGATCTCCGGCTTGCGGCCGGCGATGAGGTCCGCCAGGAACTTTCCCGAGCCGCAGGCCATGGTCCAGCCGAGATGGCCATGGCCGGTATCGAGATAGAGGTTTCGGTATTTCGCCTGCCCGAAGACGGGGACGGAGTTCGGCATCATCGGCCTCAGGCCCGCCCAAAGCAGCGCCTTCTTCTCGTCGAACGCACCGGGAAACAAATCCTTGCCCGTGTTCAGGATCGAGCTGAAATCGCGCGGCTTGAAGCTGCGGTCGAAGCCGGTGAATTCCGCCGTGGACGACATGCGCAAGCGGTTGCCGAGCCGCGAATAACCGATCAGCCGGTCCTCGTCGGCGCCACCCATGGTCGGCCCCTTGCTCTCGTCCTCGAGCGGAACGGTGACGGTGTAGCCCTTTACCGGATAGACCGGCAGGTCGATGCCGTAACGGCGGCCAAGCAGGCCGCTTTCCGGCCCCATCGAGATGACGACGGCGTCACCCGTCACCGGTCCGGCCGAAGTCATCACCGCGCGCACCCGGTCGTCCTCTATGTCGAGACCCTCGACCGTCGTGCCGTAGAGGAATTTCACACCGAGCTTTTCGACGGCATGGGCGGCGAGCTTTTCCACGAACTGTCGGGAATCGCCGGTCTGGTCGATCGGCGAGTAGACGCCGCCGGCGATCTTCTCCTTCACGCCGGCAAGCCCCGGCTCCAGTTCGACAAGCCGGTCGCGGCCGACGATCTCGATCGGCAGTCCGTGCTCGCCGAGGTAGCGGTAATTGTCGGTGCCGGTGTCCAGGCTCTTCTGCGTACGGAAGAAATAGAGGATCCCCCGCTTTCGCTCATCGTAGTGGATGCCGGTCGTCGCAGAAAGGGCGTTGATGCAGTCGCGCGAGTACAGCGCGAGCCTCAGCTTGACGTTGGTGTTGGCACGCAGGCGCGCCACGGTGCATTCGCGCAGGAAGCGCAGGCTCCAGGCATAAAAATAGGGATCGAGACTCAAACGGACCTTGATGCCGAGGTCGTGGTTCCAGAGGCCCCGAATGAAGGTCTTGAGGGCCGACGGCGAGGCCCAGGCGGTGGCATCGCCCGGCGACACCAGGCCTGCATTGGACTGGCTGGTGCCCCGCGCCGGCGCCTCATGACGCTCGATCACGGTGACCTCGTGGCCATCGTTAGCCAGATAGTAGGCGGCGGCCGTGCCAACGACGCCGGCTCCAAGCACCAAAACCTTCATGCGCGCCCTCGAGGATCATACTGGCAGCGCGCCTTTGCACACCACCCTGAACGAGCCTCAATAACGCGTATAGGCGCGCCCTGCGAGCCCTTGGCCCAACAGGTCAGTTCCTAACGGAATTTTTGGTCGTCAGGATGCGCTCCCAGGCCAGCGCATCCTTGACGATCTGGTCGAGATCGTCGCGTTGCGGCGTCCAGCCGAGTTCCGCCCGGGCAAGGTCCGAATTGGCGACCACCGCCGCGGCGTCGCCGGGGCGCCGGTCGCCCATCTTCACCTCGAAATCGTGGCCAAAGGCGCGGCGCACGCTCTCAATGACCTCGAGCACCGAATAGCCATGGCTGTAGCCGCAATTGGCGACGAGGCTCTGTCCGCCGGCGCGCAGCCGCTGCAGCGCCAGGCGATGCGCAGCTGCCAGGTCGCTGACATGGATATAGTCGCGCATGCAGGTGCCGTCCGGCGTCGGGTAGTTGGTGCCGAAGACCTGCATGAACGGGCGCTTACCGAGCGCGGTCTCGCAGGCGACCTTGATGAGGTGGGTGGCGCCCGGTGTCGACTGGCCGGTGCGACCCCTGGGGTCGGCGCCGGCGACGTTGAAATAGCGCAGCGCCGTGTAACGGATGTCGTGCGCGAGGCCGGCATCGCGCAACATCCACTCGCTCATCAGCTTGGACAGGCCATAGGGCGATTCCGGCGCCAGGCGGGCATCCTCGCGCACCGGCTCCAGCCCGGCGCCGCCATAGACGGCGGCGGTCGAGGAAAAGATGAAATGCGGCACGCCCTCGCGCACCGCGGTTTCGATCAGCGTGCGCGTCTTCGAGGTGTTGTTCTCGTAGTAGGCGAGCGGGTCGGCGACCGATTCGGGGACCACGATGGAACCGGCAAAATGGATGATCGCGTCGACATGATTGTCCCTGATGATCGAACCAACCAATTCCCTGTCGGCGACGTCGCCGACGACGAGCTTTGCCTCCGGCGCTACCGCCCATTCGAAGCCGGTGGAAAGCCGGTCGAGCACGACCACGCTTTCGCCGGCATCCAGCAGTTCCCAGACCATGTGGCTGCCGATATAGCCGGCGCCGCCTGTCACCAAAACCGTCATCCGCATCCTCGCATCTCAAGATTTATCGGAAACTGTCTCAAACACCGCCTTACTGGAAAGCCTGCCGCATGGCCATTAGAACCCTTGGTAACCGGCGTTCACCAAATGTGGCATCGTGCTGAAACAAAAGTGATCCACAAAGCGTCTCTTGGAGTGGGAATAGGCCACGATCCGTCATCGTTAGGAACAGGTGCGGGGCGTGGCATTTTGACCAAAACGGCCCGGTGGACGACCAATAGGCCAATGATTATGATCCCGCGCAAAATTGGGAAGCCGACATGAACTACCAGCGGTTCTTCGAAGAAGCGATCGACCAGCTCCACGCGGAGCGTCGCTATCGTGTCTTCGCCGACCTCGAGCGCATCGCGGGCAAGTTTCCGCGCGCCATCTGGCGCGCCAATGGCCGCGCCGAGGAAATCACCGTCTGGTGCTCCAACGATTATCTCGGCATGGGCCAGCACCCCGATGTCATCGCCGCGTTCCAGGACGCGGCCGGCAAGATGGGCTCGGGCGCCGGCGGCACCCGCAACATTTCCGGCACCTCCAATCCGCTGGTCGAGCTCGAGCATGAGCTCGCCGACCTGCACGGCAAGGACGCGGCCCTGGTCTTCACCTCCGGCTTCGTCTCCAACGAAGCCTCGATCTCGACCATCGCCCGGCTTCTGCCCAACTGCCTGATCATCTCGGACGAGCTGAACCACGCCTCGATGATCGAAGGGGTGCGGCGCTCGGGCGCGGAAAAGAAGATCTTCCGGCACAACGATGTCGCGCATCTGGAAAGCCTGCTGCAGGCGGCGGGGCGCGAACGCGCCAAGCTGATCGTCTTCGAAAGCGTCTATTCGATGGATGGCGACATCGCGCCGATCCGGGAGATCGTCGAGCTCGCCGAGCGCTACAACGCCATGACCTATATCGACGAGGTGCATGCGGTCGGCATGTACGGGCCGCGCGGCGGCGGCATCACCGAGCGCGAAGGCCTGGCCGACCGCATCGACATCATCGAAGGCACGCTGGCCAAGGCATTCGGCACGCTGGGCGGCTACATCACCGGCACCAGTGCGGTCATCGACGCGGTGCGCTCCTATGCGCCGGGCTTCATCTTCACCACGGCGCTGCCGCCGGCGATCGCGGCCGCGGCCACCACCTCGATCCGCCATCTCAAGCACTCGCAGGCCGAGCGCGACGCCCAGCAGCGGCAGGCAGCGCGGACCAAGCAGATCCTGTCGGCCGCCGGCCTGCCGGTGATGGAGTCGCCAACCCATATCGTGCCGGTGCTGGTCGGCGATCCGGAACTCTGCAAGATGGCCAGCGACCGCCTGCTCGGTGTGCACGGCATCTACATCCAGCCGATCAACTATCCGACCGTGCCGCGCGGCACCGAACGTCTGCGCATCACGCCGACACCGTTCCATTCGGATGCGCTGATCGCCGAGCTGCAGGACGCGCTGGTCGAGACCTGGGACGCGCTTGGCATTCCCTACGGCTCGACAGGACGGCCCGCCGTCGCCAAGAGCGACCGGATCGTTCCGCTCCTGGTGCCCAAGTCCGGCGGTTGAAACGCGGCTCGACTGCCAGCCAACGCGGGCTGGCTAAATAGTCTTCATCCATTTCGCCAGCCGGTGCGCCGCTTCCTCGATCTGGTCGAGGCGTCGGTGAAAGCACAGCCTGAGGAAGGCTTCGCCGCCCGGGCCGAAGGCAGTGCCGGGCGCCAGGCCGACATTGGCCTTGTCGACGATGTCGAAAGCGGCGGTGCGGGAATCGGTGATGCCGTCGACGGTGAAGAACAGATAGAAGGCGCCCTGCGGCACGGCAAACCGCGCGCGGCCGGTGGCGCCGAGAATGCCGCAGACCAGGTCGCGCGCTTTTCTCGCCCGCTCCACCTGTTCGGCGACGAAGCCATCGCCCTCGTCAAGCGCGGCCACCGCGCCGCGCTGCATGAACTGGGCAACACCGGAATTCGAATACTGGATCAGGTTCTCGAACACCTGCTGCAGGCTCGGATGCGTCTTTATCCAGCCGACGCGCCAGCCGGTCATCGCCCAGTTCTTGGAAAAGGAGTTGACGAACAGGATGCGGTCCTCCTCCGTCGCGATGTCGAGGAAGGACGGCGCACGGCCATGGCCATAGTGGAACAGCGAATAGATCTCGTCGGCGATGATCCAGACGTTCTTGGCGCGCGCCAGGTCGAGGATCGCCTGCAAGGTCTCGTGATCGGCGGTCCAGCCGGTCGGGTTCGACGGCGTGTTGATGAACAGCGCCTTGGTGCGCGGCGTGATCGCCGCGGCGATCTTCTCGACGTCGCAGGACCAGCCATTGCCGGAATGATCGAGCGTGACCGGCACCGGAACGGCTCCCGACAGGGCGGCGGCAGCGTCGAAATTCGGCCAGGCCGGCGACAGATAGATCACCTCGTCGCCGGCGCCGGCGAGAGCGGTAAGGGACATCTGGATGGCATGCATGCCGGATCCAGTGACGATGAATTGCTCCTCCGGGAAGGTCTTGCCGAAATGCCTGGCGTAGTAGCGTGCCAGCGCCTGCCTGAGGTCGGGGATGCCCCTCTGCCAGGTGTAGAACGTCTCGCCGCCGGCCAGCGCCTTCGACGCGGCATCGGTGATGAAGGCGGGTGTCGGCAGGTCGCCCTCGCCGGCCCATAACGGGATCAGGCCCTCGCGCAGGCGGCCGTAATTGACGACGGCGACAATGCCGCTTTCCGGTGCGGCGCGGGCTTCGGCGCGAAAGCTATCGATCAGGCTCATGGACAATCCGTTTTCCCTTGGGGTTGCCGCTCTTTACCAGATACGAAAACAGAAAACCCCAGCCGCGAACGACCGGGGTTTTGGTCCAGCAATGTTTGCCAACGGTTAGCGCTTGGCGAGCAGATCGCGGATTTCGGTCAGCAGCGCGACATCGGCGGGAGGCGGAGCGGCGGGGGCAGCAGGCTTTTCGCGCTCGAGCCGCTTGCGCAGATTGTTCACCGCCTTGACCATCAGGAAGATGATGAAGGCCAGGATGATGAAGTTCAGCGCCACGGTGATGAAGCTGCCATAGGCGAAAACAGCGCCCTGTTTCTTGGCCTCGGCCAACGAAGTGGCGGTCACGGCCGCGGAAAGGCCAAAGAAGTAGTTGTTGAAATCCAGACCGCCGAAAATCGCACCGACGATCGGCATGATGATGTCGTTGACAAGGGAATCAACGATCTTGCCGAAGGCGGCGCCGATGATGACGCCGACGGCCAAGTCCATCACGTTACCCTTGGAAATGAATTCCTGGAATTCTTTCAGCATTCGACCCTCCTTGCATGGCGGGCCGCGCTGCCGTTCCGTCCTTGCGACATCGACCCGGCGACAACATAACAAAAACCTTCGGTTGCAACATGGGCAAAAAGGAGAAAGCGACCGCTTTCTCCTTCCCTGCCGTTAGCCTCCAGAAATCACGCGCTTCATGCGCCCAAAGCCGCGATGGACTCCAGCGCCAAGCTGTGATTGCGTTCGATCAAGCCGGATAGAAAGACGGCAAAGGAGGAAATTCCAGGCGTGCAAGGCTTGTTCATCGTCATCATCGCGATCGCCTATGTGACGTTGCTGTTCGCCATCGCCAGCCTGGGCGACCGCCGCTCGGCCATCTCCGGGCCCGGTCGTGCGCGACCCTTCATCTATGCACTCAGCCTAGCGATCTATTGTACCTCGTGGACCTTCTTCGGCTCGGTCGGGCTCTCCTCCGAACGCGGCCTCGAATTCCTCGGCATCTATACCGGCCCGGTGCTGGTGTTCGTGTTCGGTTTTCCGCTGCTCAACCGCATCGTGCGGCTGGCCAAGACCGAGAAGATCACCTCGATCGCCGACTTCCTCGGCGCGCGCTACGGCAAAAGCTTCACCGTCGCGGCGATCGCCACGCTGATCGCCACCATCGGGGCGGTGCCCTATATCGCGCTGCAGCTGAAGGCGATTTCCGGCTCGGTCAGCCTGATGGTCGAGCACTATACGGGATCGCCGCCCTCCTTCGATCCGTTCGTCAGCGACATCTCGCTGGTCGTCGCCATGTTGCTGGCCTTGTTTGCCGTCTTGTTCGGCACCCGCCATGCCGACGCCACCGAACATCAGGACGGGCTGGTGCTGGCGGTGGCGGTCGAAACCGTGGTCAAGCTCGCCGCCTTCCTGGCAATCGGCCTGATGGTCACCTTCCTGATCTTCGGCGGCCCGGGCGACATGTTCGCCAAGCTGGCGCAGAATGCACAAGTGCGCCAGGCGATGGGCTACAACACCTCGCTCGCCACCTGGCTGGTGCTGACTTGTCTGAGCGGCTTTGCCATCGTCATGCTGCCGCGGCAGTTCTACGTCACCATCGTCGAGAACCGCGGCGAAGCCGAACTGCGCACCGCGACCTGGGTGTTTCCGCTCTATCTCGTGGCGATCAACCTATTCGTGCTGCCGATTGCCTTTGCCGGCCTGTCGCTGGTCGGCACGGGCACCAGCAGCGATCTCTACGTGCTGTCGCTGCCCCTGTTCAGCGGCCACGACGTGCTCGCCATGGCGGCCTTCATCGGCGGGCTGTCGGCGGCAACGGCCATGGTCATCGTCGAAAGCGTGGCGCTCTCGATCATGATCTCCAACGACCTCGTCATTCCGCTGTTCGTGCGCCGCCTGCTCAAGACCTCGACCTCCGAGAACGAGGACTGGTCGACACTCATCCTCAATGTGCGTCGCGGAGCGATCTTCATCCTGTTGTTCATCGCCTTCCTCTACTATCGCGAGAGCACCAACAGCGCGCGGCTGTCATCCATCGGCCTGATGTCCTTCGCGGCCATCGCGCAGTTCGCGCCGGCGCTGATCGGCGGGCTGATCTGGCGCGGCGCCAATGGCAGGGGCGCCGCACTCGGCATGATCGCCGGCATCCTCATATGGGGCTACACACTGCTTTTGCCCTCGCTTGTCGCACCCGATGCCGACATCATTTTGCAAGGACTGTTCGGTTTCGACGCATTGCGGCCGCAGGCGCTGTTCGGCACGGTCGCCGAACCGCTGAACCATGGCGTGTTGTGGAGCCTGTCGATCAACACGCTGTTCTTCGTGCTTGGCTCGCTGTCGCGCGCGTCGGTGCCGCTGGAGCGCATCCAGGCGTCGATCTTCGTGCCGCGCGACGCCGGTCCGATGCCGAGCCTGCGCCGCTTCCGCACCGCCATCACCGTCAACGACCTCAAGGACACGATCGCGCGCTACCTCGGCGTCGAGCGCACCGAGCGCTCCTTCCAGTCGTTCGAGAAGACCAACGGCACCTCGCTGCACGGCAAGGAGCAGGCGAGCATGGAGGTCATCCGCTTCTCCGAGCAGCTTTTGGCCAGCGCCGTCGGCTCCTCCTCGGCGCGGCTGATCCTGTCGCTGCTGTTCCGGCGCCATGACCGCGAATCCCGGGATGCCTTCCGCCTGCTCGACGACGCCACCGAGGCGCTGCAGCACAACCGCGACCTCCTGCAGATCGCGCTCGACCAGATGGAGCAGGGCATCACCGTCTTCGACCGCGATTTCCGGCTGATCTGCTGGAACCGCCAGTACCGGGCGCTGTTCGACCTGCCCGACGAGATGGGCCAGGTCGGCGTCTCGCTCGACCAGATCTTGCGCCATCTCGCCGAGCGCGGCGACATCCCCGCCGACCAGCGCGTGGCGATGCTCAACCGGCTGACCAGCTTCGTCAGCCCCTGGCAGATGGAACTGAAGACCAGTGGCCGTATCCTGGAACTGCGCTCCAACCCGATGCCGGATGGCGGCATCGTCGCCACCTATGCCGACATTTCCGGGCGCGTCGAACAGGATCTGGCGCTGAAGCGCGCCAATGAATCGCTGGAGCAGCGCGTCAAGACCCGCACCATCGAACTGACCCGGGTCAACGAGGAACTTGCGCAGGCGCAGATGCTGGCGGAGGAGGCCAATCTCGGCAAGACGCGCTTCCTCGCCGCCGCCGGCCACGACATCCTGCAGCCGCTGAACGCCGCCCGGCTCTATTGCTCCTCGCTGATCGAGAAGGCCGGCAAAGGCCCGGCCGGCAAGGCGGCGGTCAATATCGAATCCTCGCTGGAATCGGTCGAGACGATTCTCGGCGCCGTGCTCGACATCTCGCGCCTCGATGCCGGCGCGATGAAGCCGGACGATACCGCCTTCAATCTCGACGGCCTGCTGCGCCAGATCGGCAATGATTTTCGGCCGATGGCCGCCGAGAAAAAGCTCGGCTTGACGATCATGCCGTCTTCGCTGACTGTGGTGACCGATCGCAATTTGTTGCGCCGCCTGATCCAGAATCTTGTCTCCAACGCCATCAAGTATACCCGCAGGGGTCGCATCCTGGTCGGCGTGCGGCGGCGCGGCGAACTGGCGGAGATCCAGGTGATCGACACCGGCATCGGCATTGCCGGCGAGAAGCTGAACACGGTCTTCCATGAGTTCACCCGGCTCGATGAAGGCGCGCGCGAAGCCGAAGGGCTCGGCCTTGGCCTCTCCATCGTCGACCGCATCGCCCGGGTGCTTCGGCTGGAAATCCGCATCTTCTCCACTCCAGGCAAGGGCACGCGCTTTTCCGTCATCCTGCCCGTCGCAGCGGTGCAGGAACCGCGACGCGAGGTCGAAACCAAGGCTCCCGCCCGTGCCGCGGCTTCGCTCGCCGGGCTGCATGTGCTGTGTATCGACAATGACGCCCGCATCCTCGAGGGCATGCGGCTGCTGCTCGAAGGCTGGGGATGCAAGGTCGATTCCGTGTCCGGCTCACGGGATCTGGAGCACGCCGCGCTACACCGCCCGGATATCGTGCTTGCCGATTACCATCTCGACGGCGAAACCGGCCTCGATATCATCGCCCGGCTGCGTGCGACCCATGGCAACGACCTGGCCGCCGTGCTGGTCACCGCCGACCGGTCCAACGAGGTGCGGGCGGCGGCAGCTGGGCTCGATATTGCGGTGATCAACAAGCCGCTGAAACCGGCGGTGCTGCGTTCGATGATGGCCAGGGTCAGGCCGATGGCATCGGCGGCAGAGTGACGCCAACGGGCCGGCCGGCCAAAGCTGGCGATTTCAGGCCTTGTGCCCCAGGCTCCTGAGGTAGGCGCAGAACATATCGGCTATCGCGTCGGAATAGGTCTCGATCTCCGCAGGCATTCGCGGGCTTGCCGAAAAATCCCGTCCCGCCGCACTGAGCATCGTCGTGACCAGTTCGCCGGCCAAGGCCCGAGTGGCATCGGAGGCCTCGGGCAGGGTCTCCTGCATGAATATCTCGACCGTGCGCTCTGCCGAAGCCCGCGCCTCTTGAGCCTCTGGCGCATCCCGATAAAGCGGCGCCGCGTCGTTGAGCGCGCCACGCACTGCCGCTTCTTCACATTCGGAGCGGACAAAAGCATGCACCAGGATGCGCAGCCGCTCGAGGGGCGGCTTCTCGACCTCCTGGAGAATACGGCACAGCAGGTCGGTCGTTTGCTGCCATTCGTCGCTCTGCAGCCGGAACAGAAGTGCCGCCTTGTTGGGGAAATACTGATAGAGCGAGCCGACGCTGACTCCGGCCTTTTCGGCCACGCGCGTGGTGGTGAAACGCTGCGCGCCTTCCTTCTCCAAAACCTGAACAGCAGCCTGCAAAATCGCCGCGACAAGGTCCGTCGCGCGAGCCTGTTTGGGCAGTTTTCGCGAGGAAATCGAATGACTTGGGCGTTCGGTCATGTCTCGGCCCGGTAATGCGAATTGGAAACCTGAAGGATTATTCGTATTTTCGGAGCAACACAAGCACGCAGCCATTTCGACCGGAGACGTTCATGACGACGCTGACCAATGCCCCGCTGGCCCCGCTGCTCGCCCGCCTGTTCGAAGAAGCCAATGCCGCGACCAGTCCGGTGGCGGGACTGTTGCACGAGGAGCGGGCGCGCCTGCTCAACAGCAAGACTGAATATATCGATTTCTACGGTCGGCTGAAGGACCTCTGGCTGGCGATCTCGCCAGAGACCGGCACGCTGCTCTACATGCTGGCGCGCAGCAGCGGGGCGCGCATCATCATCGAGTTCGGCACCTCGTTCGGCATCTCGACCCTCTATCTTGCGGCAGCGCTCAGGGACAATGGCGGCGGCCGCCTGATCACCACCGAATTCGAGCCATCCAAGGTGATGCGGGCCAAGGCCAATCTGACCGAGGGCGGCCTTATCGACCTGGTGGAGATCCGCGAGGGCGACGCGCTTGAAACGCTGAGCACCGACCTGCCGGAGACGATCGACCTTTTGCTGCTCGACGGCGCCAAGGCGATCTATCCGGAGATCCTCAGCCTGGTCGAGAGCCGCTTGCGGCCAGGCGCGCTGGTCATCGCCGACAATGCCGATTTCTCGCCCGAATATCTGCAGCGGGTGCGCTCGCCGGCATCGGGCTACATGTCCACGCCGTTCGGCGAGGACGTCGAATTGTCCGTGCGGCTCGGCTGAAGCCGGCCCCATCGCCGTATTGGATACTACCACGCGGCTCAAACCTCCTTGTCGCTCCAGGGCGGCCGTAGGCGTTTACGTCAACCAACGCGCAAACCCCTGGCCGTCGACGACAGTCGGGCCTCCATGCGCAGGTGACGTCATGATCAACACGCTTCTTTCCTCCTGGCGCGCAGCCCTGCACCCAGCCCTCGATCGCGCAGATGCTGGTCGGACCGCTGGTGCCGACCGCCGTCAATGCGCTGGCGCCGCCAGCACGGCGCGCCTCCTACATGGCGGCTTCGTCGGTGGCGGTCGACCTCAAGGACTCGTTGGGGCCATCGATCGGAACGGCGCCTTACGCGCTGGCACCGCGCCTGCCCTTGATCACCGGCATTCCGCTGGTGACGATCGCATCGCTTGGTCTCGGCGCCGCCATCGGCCGGGCGCGCAATCCTTCGCGGCCGACGGAGGATGATGCCACGCCGCAACTGGGCTCAACCATCGAAAACTATCGCTGAGGTTCGGCGTCATCGCACAGACGCGGGTCGACAGCCTCAGACGGGGCTGTCGACCATCTGCGAATTGCGGAACCGGGGCTTCACGCCGTTGGCCGCCAGCGACGGACGATGCTCGCGAAACCCCATGGCAAGGGTGCGCAATGCATCGCGCGATTGCGGGTCTGAGAGCGTGGACAAGAGCACGATCTCCGACGACGGCAGCGGCGGAAGGCCGAATTTACGGCTGACCTCGATGGTGCCGGGCGGGGCGAGCTGGGTGATGCTCTATGGCGGCATCGGCGTCTGAATCATGGCCGCCATCAGCTTCGTGAGTTTCAACGTCCGACCGGTGCAGACCGAGGTCCGGTGTCCCGATTGAACAGGCGACGCAGACGCTCAGCCGTTGGTCTGCAACGGGTCGGTGCCGATCTTGGACAGAAGGATCACCGCCTGGGTGCGGCTGTCCACGCCGAGCTTCTGCAGGATGGCCGAGACATGCGCCTTGATGGTCGCCTCGGAAACGCCGAGCTCATAGGCGATCTGCTTGTTGAGCAAGCCTTCGGCCAGCATGCCGAGCACGCGCGTCTGTTGCGGCGTCAGCGCCTGCAGCCGCTTGATCAGGTCCGATATTTCGGGATCGCGCTCGACACCGAGATCGACGCCGACGGGCGCCGCGATGTCGCCGGCCAGCACCGATTGCACGGCGTTGCGGATTTCCTCCATGCTGGCCGATTTGGAGATGAAGCCGGATGCGCCAAGATCGAGCGCGCGCCTGATGGTCGCCGGATCGTCATGCGCCGAGACCACGATCAGTGGCACCGCAGGGTGAATGCCGCGCAGCGAGATCAGGCCGGAGAGACCGCTGGCGCCCGGCATCGACAAATCGAGCAGCACCAGATCGACATCCTCATTGGCCACGACCAATGCCTTGGCGCTTTCGAAATCGCCGGCCTCGTGAATGGCGGCGACATTGCCGATGCCGGCAAGCGCTTCGCGGAGCGCACCGCGAAACAGCGGGTGATCGTCGGCGATGACGAAAGAATAGCCTGACGGCAAATGTTCCTCCCCGAATCCCGTCGATGATTTTTAAGCTTTTCGGGACCAGTCGGGCGATTATGAGGGGCAGCGCGCTGTTTTCAAGCGGCAAAACCAGCGCGCCGCGTTTTCCCCGCTTCGCAAGATCAAAGTCCTACAGCGTCCTTTGCGCGTCCAAAAGGACGCGCGGCGCTATAGGAGCTCAGGTCTTCTGCGAGTTGAGCTGGGCGCCGCCGCCGTTGTCCTTGTCCATATCCTTGACGATGCCCATGAAGCCCCTGAGGAAGCGCTCCATGTAGCTCATCGTCTTGTTGAATTCCTCCTCGCTCGGCAGTTTCGATTCGAGGCGGGCGGAGAGCGAATTCTCCAGCTTGGTGACGCGCTCGTCCATAGCCTTCATCGAGCTCTGCAGGCGGTCGATTTCGTCCTGGAACGCGGCGCGTTCGTCGGCCGCCACCTTGCAGACGAGCTGACCGGAGCGTTCCTCGCAGATCGACATCGCACCGGTCTGCGTGTCCATACGGACATAGCCGTTGGCGGATTTTTCCAGCCGGTAGCGATCGGTCTCTTCCGAATAAGCTGATACCGCGACCAGTGAAACCAGCGCGGCGGGGATCAAGATGTGTTGCAGACGCATGTTGTCCTCCATGGCCAAGGCCTGAAATATCGCATGTTTGCGCCGGAAATGGGGAAGACCCTTGGCGTGGCCTTCCCCGCACGACTGGTTCGGACTATAGCGCAGCCATGTCTCAGTTTATCTACAAGATAACCCCGCAAGCGCTTTGGCGCGAGGCCGAAGCCAGTGGCCGCTTCACCGGCGCGCCGATCGATGTCGCCGACGGCTTCATCCATTTCTCCACGGCGGCGCAGGTCCGGGAAACCGCGGCAAAGCATTTTTCCGGCCAGACGGACCTTCTGCTGGTCGCCGTCGACGACGCCAGCCTGGGCGACGCGCTGAAATACGAGGTTTCGCGCGGCGGCGCGCTGTTTCCGCATCTTTACGGCGTGCTGGTGCTGGATACCGTCAAATGGGTGCGGCCGCTGCCGCTCGGTGCCGATGGCGCGCATCGGTTCCCGCCACTGGAGGGGCAATGAGCGTGCTCGACCGACTGGGCCAGAAGCTGCTGTTCACCTTCGATCCGGAAACCGCCCATGGCCTGTCGATCGCGGCGCTGCGCTGCGGCCTGCCTGCCGGCGCGCGGACGGTGCGCGACATCAGGCTGAAGGCCAGCATCTGCGGCCTCGACTTCCCCAATCCGCTCGGCATGGCGGCCGGCTACGACAAGAATGCCGAGGTGCCCGATGCGCTGCTTGGCCTTGGCTTCGGCTTTGCCGAGGTCGGCACGCTCACGCCGCTGCCGCAGGCCGGCAATCCGAAACCGCGCATCTTCCGGCTGACGGCGGATGAAGCGGTGATCAACCGGCTGGGCTTCAACAATGAAGGTCATGCCGTGGCCGAAAAACGCCTTGCCGCGCGCAAGGGACGTTCCGGCATTGTCGGCGTCAATATCGGTGCCAACAAGGACAGCGCCGATCGCATCGGTGACTATGAGCGCGGCGTCACCCGCTTTGCCCCCTATGCCAGCTACCTCACGGTCAACATCTCCTCGCCCAACACGCCCGGCCTGCGCAACATGCAGGCGCGCGAGCAGCTCGGCGAACTTTTATCGCGTGTCATGGCCGCGCGTGCGTCGGCCGCGGCCCAGCCGCCCATTTTCCTCAAGATCGCACCGGATCTGGTCGAGGCCGAGTTGGAAGACATCGCCGCCGAGGTCGTGGAAAAACGGATCGACGGCATCATCGTCTCCAACACTACAATTTCGCGGCCGCCGCTGCGCAGCGGCGGCGTCGCACGCGAGACCGGCGGGCTTTCGGGAAAACCGCTGTTCGAACGCTCTACTATCGTGCTGGCGAAGATGCGCAAGCTGCTCGGGCCGGGCATCGCCATTGTCGGGGTCGGCGGCGTCGATTCCGCCGAGACCGCGCTGGAGAAAATCCGCGCCGGGGCCGATCTGGTGCAGCTCTACACCGGCATGATCTATGCCGGACCCGCGCTGCCGGGCCGTGTCGTCGCCGGCATGGCACGCTTTTGCGAGACGGAGCGGCTGAAGTCCATTGGCGAATTGCGCGACAGTCACCTCGATCGATGGGCGTCCAAGCCGCTCAGCTGAACGCCGTCCGCACCCGCAACCGCAAGATGGTCAGCAGGCTGAAGCCGCGCGCCAGCAGGAAAACGTGCAGCGCCGCCCACAGGCCCTGATTGCCGAAGGCAGGCGCCAGCGTCAACAGCGCGACGGCAAAGACCAGAAACGACAGCAACATCATGTTGCGCATGTCGCGCGACCAGGTCGCGCCGATGAAGACGCCATCCATCTGGAACGCCAGCACGCCGCTCAGCGCGGTGAATGCGGCCCAGGGCAAATAGATGTCGGCCACCGAACGGACCTCCTGCGATGTCGTGACGATGGCGACCAGGTTGGCGCCGGCCGACAGCAGCACCAGGGTCGCGACACCGGCCAGTCCTAACCCCCAGAACAGGGTCAGCCGCACCGCCTGCCGAAAGGGTTGCTCGGCGCGGGCGCCGACGGCGCGGCCCGCGAGCTGCTCGGCGGCGGTGGCAAATCCGTCGAGGAAATAGCCGGCGACGAGGAAGAAGTTCATCAACACCGCATTGGCTGCCAACGTCACCGTGCCGAACTGCGCGCCCTGGCGGGTGAACAGCGCGAAGGCGGCAAGCAGCGAGAACGAGCGGATCATGATATCGCGGTTGAGCGACAGCATGCGCAGGAAGGCGGCCGTGTCGAGCAGCCGATGGCGCGGCAAGGGCGGGATCGCGCGGAAGCGACGGACCACGATGGCGAGACCCAGCAGCATGGCCAGGAATTCGCCCGTGACCGTTGCCCAGGCGACGCCGGCAACGCCCCAGCCAAGCTTCAGGCCAAGCAGGAAGCAGAGCGCGATGTTGATGCCGTTGAGCACCAGTTGCAGCACAAGGCCGAGCCCGCCCTCGCCACGCCCCAGCACATAGCCGAGAATGGCGTAGTTGATCAGCGAAAACGGTGCGGAAAGCAGCCTGATCCTGATGTAGACGCCCATCGCCTCGCTGACGCGCGGTTCGGCGCCCATGAACCACTGGCCGGCGATGGCGATCAACGGCGAAAGCGCCGCCAGCACGACACCGGCAACGACCGCGATCAGCACGGCGCGCCAGAACACCGCCTGTTCCTCGAGCGTGTCGCCACGCCCGAAAGCCTGGGCGACGAGGCCGGTGGTGCCCGAACGCAAGAAATTGAAGCTGGTGAAGACGACGTCGAAAACAAGTGCGCCCGCCGCAAGGCCGCCGAGCAAAGCAGCGTTCCCGAACTGGCCGACAACAGCCGTGTCGACCAGGCCGAGCATCGGCGTGGTCAGATAGGCGAGCGTCATCGGCACCGCTATGGCGAGCACGGAACGGTTGGTAACGACAAAAGCTCTGGCGTCGACTGGAGTTGCGCCCTTGTCCAAGGGATTGCTGCCTTGCTGATTTGCGGCTTGATCGAAGAGCCGATGTGCCCCATTTTCCGGCCACCGCGCAATCATTCTTCCCGCGATGGCCAACCGAAATCCCGGTCTGGCGCGAAGCCGCCGGATTCCGTTCATGCCCCTGCAGATCGTCCACCACCCCGACTACGACGCCGGCTTTGCTACCAATCATCGCTTCCCGATGAGCAAGTATCCGCTGCTGATGGAGGCTTTGCGCGCACGCGGCCTGGCCAGGCCTGACGCGCTCAACACCGCGGATCCGGCACCGGCATCATGGCTGAGGCTTGCCCATGCGGCCGACTATGTCGACCAGGTCATCAGCTGTTCAGTACCGGAAAAAATCGAACGGGAGATCGGCTTTCCGGTCGGCCCCCGCGTTTCGCTGCGCGCGCAGCTTGCCACAGGCGGCACGATACTGGCGGCGCGGCTCGCCTTGCGCCATGGCATCGCCTGCAACACCGCGGGCGGCAGCCATCATGCGCGGCGCGCGCAAGGCGCCGGCTTCTGCACCTTCAACGACGTTGCCGTCGCCTCGCTGGTGCTGCTCGACGAGGGCGCCGCACAAAACATCCTGGTCGTCGATCTCGATGTGCATCAGGGCGACGGCACCGCGGATATCCTGAGCGAGGAGCCAGGTGTGTTCACCTTCTCCATGCATGGCGAGCGCAACTATCCCGTGCGCAAGATCGCCTCCGATCTCGACATCGCGCTTCCCGACGGCACCGGCGATGCCGCCTATCTCAGGAGGCTGGCCGCGATCCTGCCGGAGCTGTCGGCCCGGGCGCGCTGGGACATCGTTTTCTACAATGCCGGCGTCGACGTCCACGCCGAGGACCGGCTTGGCAGGCTGGCGCTTTCCAATGACGGCCTGCACGCCCGCGACGAGATGGTCATCGGCCATTTTCGTGCACTCGGCATTCCGATCTGCGGCGTCATCGGTGGCGGCTATTCGACGGATGTTCCGGCCCTTGCCGCACGGCACGCCATCCTGTTCGAGGTCGCCTCGGCCTACAGCTGAAAGTCACTTCCGATAGTTGGCGATCCTGAGCACGATGAAGGCCGGCACGACGATCGCGGCCCCAAGCAGGATGTAGCCGAGGAAGCGGTCGGTGGCGTGAAAGCCCAGGTTCCAGAGATCGATGAAGAACTTCTGGATGCCGTAGAAGACATCCATCGGCGACCAGCCGAAGGCATTCATGACAAGGCCGACGAGGAACGACACCACCAGCAGCTTCAGGATCACCCTGAGCGGCGAGTCGCCGAGAAAGCGCGTCAGTGCGGACAAGGTCGTCTCCCGATTGAGATGCCCAGACTCACGGGCACGGCCCAGAGATACGTGCTTGGCGGCTATCCATCAAGCCAGCGCGGTTTGTGCCCGGCTGGAACAGGGGATCGAGACTCCGAGCTTCGGACGGCCCGCAATTCTTAAATATAGGTAAACAAGCTCATTTTAATTTATTGAAAATAAAGCACAAAATCGTCATTTTCCAATTTTGCGCAATGTGCGTGCAATTTTCACCTGCGAGACAGTCGGCGTCTTTCAGGTGACTGGTTGCGCGGCGCTCCGACCCCCTTGCCACGGCTGGCGAACGCCAGTCTCAGGACCGTGCAGCCATCCCTGAAAGACACCAAACCGGAGCCTGATCGCCCAGCGGCCAAGCTCCCCGAGAGTTAACCTGCGCGTCGATTGCTGGATGCGCGTTTGTGTTGGAGTAATGCTGTGTCCTCTCGAGTAAAGATCGTCCTGACGGCGGCTAGCCTCGCCTTTTGCCTTCTCGGGCCGGCGATGGCCGCCGACCTTTCACCCACCTACAACGACCCGCCCGCCTTCCAGTGGAGCGGCGCCTATGTCGGCGTGCATGGCGGCACGGCGTTCACCGGGATGCCTAACCCGTTTGCAGGCCGCAATGGCTTCAGCGGCGGTGTCCAGGCCGGCTACAACCAGCAGATGGGTCCCACCGTTCTCGGCGCCGAGATCGAAGGCTCCTATCTGGGCGGCGCCGAACACGACGTCCAGGGCGGCAAGATCAAGGAGAAATGGCGCGGCGCCGCCAAGGCCAAGGCAGGATTGAGCTTCGACCAGACGCTGCTGTTTGGCACCGGCGGCGTTGCCCTGACCAAATTCGACAAGGGCGACAACGTCAGCAGCGCCGATGGATGGAAGGTCGGCTACCTCCTGGGCGCCGGCATCGAGCAGGGCTTCGCCGGCGGGCTGTCCGCCAAGGTCGAGTACGACTATGTCCGCACCCGCGGCGTGGAGACGACATCGGCTCTTGGCACATCGAAGACGACGATCGGCAGCCATGAACTGAAGGCCGGCATCAATTACCGGTTCTAGACCGAGCGAACCGGATTGCACGATGCCGCTGGGCATCGCGCAATCCGGTGTCTCGATATCCACCGCACAGCGGCCTTTTTGCGCAATGGCGCCCTTCCCATGCGTCGCTGCAATGTCGATGCAATCTTCGCGATCTAGGTCCGTGCGTGAATTTTCACCATGGGAATCTGTTCCGATATGTCCACGCATGGCGCCAGCCTCCTGACACGAGCCCCGAAGATCGTCTTCATCGCAATCGCGCTCGCAGGCTGTGCCTCCGACATCATGAAAAATTATGTCGGGCAGCCGGTCGAATCGGTCGTCCTCGATTATGGTCCGCCAACGGCGATCGTCGATCTTGGCCAGGGCGAGCGCGCCTATCAGTGGCGCAAGGTGTCGACGTCAGCGGTTTCCGGGACATCGAGCGGCGAGGTTCGCGAGACAAAACACGGAACCGTCTATGAAGAGACCGAGACGCCCGGCTATATCGAGCGTCAGGAATGCTTCTACACATTCTATGCCCGCGCTTCCGGCGGCCGCTGGTTCATCACCAATTTCCGCCAGCCAAAGCTGGAATGCGAGTGAACGGCCGCGGACCCCGACCGGCCGCGGATAAAGGAGAATATATTCATGCGCGTCCTGTTGATCGAGGACGAACCGGAAATGGCCTCCGTGCTGAAGGCCGCGCTCGAGCGTGTGGACATCATCGTCGACCATGCCGCGACATTGGCCGATGCCGAGGCGATGGCCCGCCTGGGCTATCACGACGCGGTGGTGCTGGACCGCCGGCTGCCGGATGGCGACGGTCTCAGCCTCATACCGCGCCTGCGTGCCTTGCATCTGGATGTGCCTGTCATCGCACTGACGGCGATGAGCGGGTTGGACGACCGGGTCGCCGGGCTCGATGCCGGCGCCGACGATTACATGGTCAAGCCCTTCGCCACGGTGGAACTCGTCGCGCGGCTTCATGCCTTGCACCGGCGTTCGTTCACCTCGCGCGCCAACCAGACGATGGTCGGCCGCCTCACCTATGATTTCCGCCATCGCGAGGCGCTGATCGAGGACCAGGCGCTCGATCTGCCGCGGCGCGAAAGGCTGGTGCTTGAAACGCTGATCCGCCGACCGGGCCGGACCATCATGCGCAGCGCGCTGGAAGAGGCTGTCTATGCCCTCGACGACGAGATCGGCTCCAATGCGCTCGATGCGCATATTTCGCGGCTGCGCCGCAAGCTCGACGATGTCGCCGCCGGCATCGAGATCCGGGCGATCCGCAATCTCGGCTATCTCCTGCGGGCGGTCTCGTGAAAAAGGTCCGCACTGGCTCGCTGCAATGGATCCTGGTCCGGCGGCTGATCCTGCTGCAGGCGGCGACGCTGCTCATCTTCATCGTGCTTTGCGCGGCAGCCCTTTGGATCGCCAATCCGCGCCTTTTGATCGACAATGAGGCCGCCGTCGCGGCCGTCAAGGATGCCGTCGACCGGGACAAGGACGGCAGGCTGATCGTGCGTGAAACGGAGGAACTCACCGCGTTTCGCGAGAGCTTCCCCAATGTCTGGTATCTCGTTCGCGATGGCAGCGGCGAGAGCGTCCGTGCCGGCAACATACCCGACATCTACACCAAAAGCTTCGACGAGTTGCTTGGCGCGGCCGATCACGCCACGATCGGATTCTCCGACAAGGACATGCGGCCGGAGGCCTATATCGAAAACGCTTCGACCAAGGCCGGCATGGTGCAGATCATCGCCGCGACGCAGTCATCGCGCCAACAGACAGATGGCCTTGAGATCAACATTTCCGCCACCGTCGAAGTCGCCCGCAATCCGGACGGCAGCAGGAACTGGGAGCGCGCGCTGCCGGCGCTCGCGCTCGTCATCGCGATCCTGCTTTTGCCCATCATTCTCGTCATGGGCACGACGACACTGGTGACGACGCCAGCCGTGGTGCGCCGTTCCTTCGCCGGCCTTGTCGAAACGGTCCGCCAGGCTGCGCGCATCGACATCGGCACCCGCGCCATGCAATTGCCAGTCAAGCAGGTGCCGCAGGAAATCGCGCCGCTCGTGCATGCCTTCAACGAGGCGCTTGCCCGCCTCGCCCACGGCTATGACCGCCACAACCGTTTCCTCACCGACGCGGCGCATGAACTGCGCACGCCGATCGCCATCCTGCGCACACGCGCTGAACTTTTGAAGCAGGAACCGCAGAGCGCGCGGCTGCTGCGTGACATCGAACGCCTGTCGCATCTTGCCCAGCAACTGCTCGACCATCAGTTGCTCGATCGCCCGTCGGACCAGCGCCAGATCGTCGATCTCGATGATCTCGTCAGCCGGGTGGCGGCCGACTTCGCACCGCTCGCCATCGAGGCCGGCTATGACCTTGCCTTCGAGCCGTCGCCAAACAAGGCGCGAGTAGAGATCAATGTCCTGCAGATCGAACGGGCGCTCGCCAACCTCGTGCGCAACGCAATCGAGCATGGCGGCGGCAGCGGCACGATCACGATCGCCATCGACGAGGCCGGTGGCATCGAAGTACGCGATGAGGGACCGGGCATTCCCGCGGAAGAGCGCGAGAACGTCTTCGAGCCCTTCTACCGCTTGCAGCCGCAGTCGCGCGGCGCGGGGCTGGGACTGAATCTCGCCCGGCAGATCGCGCTGCTGCATGACGGGACGATCCGCATCCTGACGGGCTCCTGGCGCGGCGCCCGCATCCGCATGGAGTTGCCGGTGCGTCCGTGACGTGCCGAGCCCATCGCGTCGGCCGGCCGATGATCCCATGTCGACCTGGCTTATCTGTTTTCTAACCAATTGCCGCTATTGCCATTGCAAGAGCGGGAGCCAGGCTTTTGGTGGGAACAGGAAAAATCGGCGCGCACCGCGCGGTCACGCTGTCGGTCGTCGTGCCATGCTACAACGAGCGCGACGGCGTGGCCGAGCTTCACCGACGCGTCAGCGCCGTGTGCCTCGAGCAAAGCCGTTCCTACGAGATCGTGCTTGTCATCGATGGGGCGACCGACGGCACCCGCGAGGCCATTTTCGAACTGGCCGAAAAGGACGACCATGTGGTCGCCATCGACCTTGCCCGCAATTACGGCCACCAGATCGCCTTGAGCGCGGGACTGGAATTCTGCCGCGGCGAGCGCATCCTCATTCTCGACGCCGATCTCCAGGATCCGCCCGAACTGCTCGGCGCAATGATGGCGAAGATGGATGAAGGCTTCGATGTCGTCTACGGCCAGAGGGTCAAGCGCGACGGCGAAGGCTGGTTCAAGCTGGCTTCCGCCTCGATGTTCTACCGCCTGCTCGGCCGGATGGTCGATGTCGAGATCGCACCGGACTCCGGGGACTTCCGGCTGATGAGCCGCCGGGCGCTCGACCATCTGAATGCGATGCCCGAACGCTACAGGTTCATTCGCGGCATGGTGAGCTGGATCGGGCTCAAGCAGGTCGCCTTCCCTTACGAGCGACACCGGCGCTTCGCCGGCACCACCCACTATCCGCTGAAGAAGATGATCCTGCTGGCGGTCGACGCGATGACCAGCTTTTCGATCGTGCCTTTGCGGTTTGCCTCGATGCTGGGGATGATGTTCGGCCTTCTCGGCCTGGTCGTGCTCGGCTATACACTGATCGAATGGTCCAGGGGTAACGTGGTGCCCGGCTGGACGAGCCTTGCCGCGATCATGCTGATCCTGGGCAGCGTCCAGCTTCTGGTGCTCGGCATTTTCGGCGAGTATCTCGGCCGCATGTACATGGAGACGAAGCGGCGGCCGCTCTATTTCGTCAACGAAATCGTTTCGCGCGACCAACCGGCCAAGGACAGCGACCTGCCCGTCCATCGCCTGCAGGAGATGGCGAAAAGAGCCGCGCGTGGCTGAGGCGAAGGTCGGGCGGATGCAACGGGAACGGCATGGGCAGGATGCGGTCGGCTCTTCCGTTTGAGGTCTCGCGGATGCTGCGCTTTGGCGCCGTCGGGCTTCTCAACACGACGCTCGGCTATATAGCAGTCGTGGCGGCGACGCCATCTGGAGCCGCGACATGAACCAGACCACGGCAATCGCGGCGGCGAGGCCGTCCCTCGGGGACGCGCAACGCATCAGGCTGATACTCTGCCTTCTCTGCGCCTGCCTGGTGGCCTATCTGCTTGCCACCTTGGCCAGCGCGATGCTTCAGGATCCCGACAGTTGGTGGCAAGTGAAGGTCGGACTGGACTTTCTGGAAAACCGGACGTTTCCCGTCGTCGACCCCTATTCCTATACGTTCGCCGGTCAGCCGTGGATCGCCAAGGAATGGCTGGGGCAGGTCTTTCTGGCCCTCGCCTACCGTGCCGGCGGCTGGAATGGCGTCGTCACACTGATCATCGCCACGGTCAGCCTGACGGTCTTCCTGATGGGATGGTTCCTCAGCGCATGGCTGAAGCCGACACTGGCGATAGCGCTGGCCTTCGCCGCGGCTTTGCTGATCGCCCCGATCTATACGGCCCGTCCACACGTCTTCACCTTGCCGATCATCGTCGTCTGGACGGCAATGCTGTTTGGCGCGGCGCAGGAAGAGAGAGCCCCGCCCTTGTGGCTGCTGGTGCTTGTGGTCTTGTGGGCCAACCTTCATGCCACGTTCACCCTGAGCTTCGTCATCGCTGCCTTCGCCGGGCTCGATCTCCTGGCGCGCACGGGTCTGTCGAAACCCGCCCTCCTGGCAAAATGGGTTGCTTTCGGCCTGCTCTGCCCGCTGGTCAGCCTGATGCATCCCTATGGGATGAAAGCCATCCTGGCGACGTTCACGGTGGCCTATGGCAACGAGGCGGTGCCACTCATCCTGGAGTGGCGGGCGTTCAACGCGCAGGAGCAGATCTTCCAGGAAGCGGTGATGCTGTTGGCGCTTTTTGGACTTTTGGTATCGAGGCTGCGGATCGGCTGGACCAAGGCGGTGTTCATCGTCTTCGCCTTGCATGTCTATCTCGCCCATCTGCGGTTTGTATATCTGCCCTTCCTGCTGATCCCCTTGGTGATCGCGGTCGAGGTCGCCCGGCAATACCCCTCGGTCTCGACCCCGACCTGGCTGGCGGAAAAGCGTGACGGACTGGAAAAACTCTTCGCCAACCAGTTTTACGCGATCTGCGGCGCAATCGCTATCCTGCTGGTCGGTGCGGTCGTCATCCTCGGCAGTGCCTACCAGGTGGCGCCGAGCCCGAAGACAGCGGCCAGCGGCGCCCTCGCATACGCAAGGGATCACCAGCTTTCCGGCAATGTGCTGAATTCCTATAATTTCGGCGGCACGCTGATCTTCCACGGCATCAAGACCTACGTCGACGGCAGGACGGACCAGCTGTTCCTGGGCGGCTTCACGAAAGCCGAGGACGCGACGGGACACAGCGACGGAAAACCGCTGCTCGAGGCCCAGTTGAAGAAATACGCCATCGGCTGGGCACTCCTTACGGCCGACGATACTCGCATCCCATTCTTCGCGGAGTTGGGCTGGAAGCGAGCCTATGCGGACGACGACGCCGTGATCTACCTGCCTCCCGCCTGATCTACAGCCTCCGTTCGAAACCGGTTTCGTCAGCGTTCGAAGGTCTGGCATCTGCCTTGACATGGATGTTGCAGTGCAGCAAACTTGTGTTGCAGAGCACAGTCCGTGAAAACCACGAGCCACGATTTTTCGAACGACGGGGACATCGCCGCATGAGGAGCATGTCAGGTTCCGCCGCACGGCTGCCAAGGGCCACGGCGTACGGACCCGCCGGATGAACTACAGGCGTGATATTGATGGCCTGCGGGCCGTTGCGGTGCTGCCCGTCGTGCTCTTCCATTTCGGCGTATCGGCCATTCCCGGCGGCTTCACCGGTGTCGATATTTTCTTCGTCATATCGGGCTATCTGATCAGCGGCAGCCTGCTCGACGACCTCGAGCGCGGCCAGTTCTCGATCGGTCGCTTTTACTGGCGCCGCGCGCGGCGCATCCTGCCGGCGCTGACCTTCGTCGTCCTGCTCGCCAGTATCGCCGCCTGGTTCATCCTCCTGCCGTCGGATCTGCACGAGTACAGCCTCAGCGTGATCGCGGCCTCGACGTTCTGGTCGAACATCTATTTCTGGAAAACGACCAACTATTTCTCCATCGACGCGGAACTACGGCCGCTGCTGCACACATGGTCGCTTTCGGTCGAGGAGCAGTATTATATCTTCGCACCGGTCCTGGTGTATCTGATCTACCGATACGCCTCGAAGCGCTGGCTGACGATATTGCTGCCGATTGCCGTCGGCAGTTTTGCCCTGGCGGTCATGGCAACCACGCTGGCGCCGACCGCCGGCTTCTACCTCCTGCCGACGCGCATCTGGGAACTGGCGCTGGGCGCCATGCTGATGCTGAGAAAGCCGCCGGCGCTTGCCAGCCGTCCGCTGACTGAACTGATCGGGCTGGCCGGTTTTGGCCTGATCGCCTTCGGCTTTCTGACGATTTCGGAAAGCGATCCGTTTCCGGGCTACAATGCCCTGTTTCCCTGCATCGGAACGGCGCTGCTCATCTATGCTGGCCAGCCCCATGCGGACCGGCCGGTCCCTGTCGCCACGCAGGTGCTGCGGCTCACACCGCTGGTGTGGATCGGCCTTATCTCCTATTCGCTCTACCTCGTTCACTGGCCGATCAATTCGTTCGTCCACTATCTCTCGCTCAAGGCCATCGGCGTGCCGACGATCATGGCGATGATCGTGGCGAGCGTCGCGCTGGCGACGTTCTCGTGGAAATATGTCGAGCAGCCCTTCCGCCAGAAGCGAGCCTTCACCGCCCCCCTGCCCATCTTCGCCTTCTCGGCCACGGCGATCGCCCTGCTGTGCGTCGCCGGCCTGGCCGGTGCGCTGGGCAAGGGTTTTCCGCAACGGTTCCCGGATTTCTCGACGGAACGGGTCCTGGTGGGTGACTGGCGCAATGGCGTCTGTTTCAATGAGGGCGCGAGCCGGATTGAGAACTGGAACCTCGCCGACTGCACCCGAACGCATGGCTTTCCCACCAATGTGCTGCTGTGGGGCGATTCCTTCGCCGCGCACTACGTGTCGGGGCTGGAAGCCAATGCCCAGAAAATCCAGGCCAATATCATCCAGTATACCTATGCCGGCTGCCCACCCAATCTGAGCTACTTCTCCTATGCCCGGCCGGCCTGCACGCGTTTCAACGAACGGGCGCTGTCGATCATCCACGATGCCAACATCCAGGCGGTGATCCTGAGCGGCAGGTGGACCGACTATCAGGCAAGGGGCTTCGACGGCCTGCAGAAGACAGTCGACCGGCTGCGCGACATGGGCGTCAAGGTCTATGTCATCGGCCAGTCTCCGGAGTTCATCGCCGACGTCCAGAAAATCGCTTTCTTCGCAAGAAGGGAGCACGTCGCGAACACATCCTGGCCGATGGCCATGGATCCGGACATCAACAAGCAGGTGCTGCCATTCGTCAAAGGGGCGACTTTCATCGACCCGCTGGCCTATCTGTGCGACGCGGCCGGCTGCTCCTATGCCGACGCCGGCACCAGGCAGTTTCTCTACTTCGACTACGGTCATTTCTCGTCCGCCGGCGCGACGCTCGCCATCTCGAAATACTGGCCAAGCTTTGCCGCCAGCAACAAAGTCGCCAAGGCAAAATAGGAATCACGGTCAGCGCCGAGGACCAGCGAAAGCGTTTGTTCGAGGAACCGCTTTGCGATTGCCCGAAGGCCGAACCTCATGGTAACGAGGGCACGCGCGGGTATGATGTAATGGTAGCCTGTCAGCTTCCCAAGCTGAACGCGCGGGTTCGATTCCCGCTACCCGCTCCAGCTTGCGGACAGGAACCGCAACTCCTGAGCCTGTCTGATTGAATTGGGATTGGTTTCCGCCACGTCGCGTCTCCCTTGTGGGGCGGGAGCGCAATGCGGTCTCTCGGCCGGGCGCGCCCTTTGCCGGTTGCACCCGATATCATTCAAACTCGCGTAAAGATTCGATCAGGCAACTCTATTCTTAAGGCAGCGCTTGCCCGCTCTATTCTTAAGGCCGCGCTTGCCCGCATTCCTGATCGCCTGTTCGAATGATGCCAGCCTCTTGGCTTCGGCGCATTTTTGCCACAGCCGGCGGCGACCCACATACCCCAACAAACCGCCGGTTAGGCCCGGCTGCTGACAAGTGCCCCAAATCGTCAACCGCCGGGCCGCCAGGTTTTATGTTCCATGCAGAGGAAAGCGCGGAATTGATCGATCCGCCTGACGTGATGGCGCGACGCCGGCGCCATGCTGGTGCCGGTTTTTCAGGTAGGCCGCAAAAATCGACAGCTTCTTTTCATAACCTATGCGCACCATAGCTTTGCAACTGTCGCATCTGAAGCTTCCGATTGTGCGGAGCCAGGAACCAGGCCTTACCATAGGGTGTGAGCAGGCCGGACAGTGGAACTCCATCGTCACGTCGCTCAATTCATCGCACAAAGCCATTTCCGTATTTCTCCCAACCGGTGTCCCATTGAGAACAAACAAGAGTGGCGGAAAATGTTCCAGGCTGGGCCTTCTGGCGGATCTGGAAGGGACTTCAGTCCTACGATGGCGGCCGAACTTGACGCCCCAGCGATCGATCGCGGTCCAAATGAGCCCCGGGAACAGGACGCTTCAACCGACATGCGGGTCGACAAGGAACGACGCGGCAATCAGGTCGTCGCCCTCGATACGCCCATGGACATCCCCCAGAAGGGCCGCCACCTTCTGGAATGTCTCGATCTCGCCGTCTGTAATGTTCGCTTCAAGCATTCGGGTTTTGAGATCAACGACACGCGACGCCAAAGCCTCGGAATTCCCAGCCTCACGATGTGACATGGTGGTACCTATCGCAATTCCTCGTTAAGCCCGCCGCCAATGAAGGCGACGAGCTGTTACATCAGGTCAGTTGTAGACCTTGATGATCTTACGCGTGCTCGGATCCACAAGAACCGTCCGGTTGTCGATCACAACGTAGCGGTACTTGACGTTCGGAACCTCGTGGAGCTCGACCGTATCCGGCAGAGCCGTGCCGACGTTGAGTTCCACGCCCGGAATCTTGACGGAAGCCAGCGGCTGCTTCTTCACGTATTCGCGCACTACGGTGTCCTGCTCAGGTGTGATGACAACATCCTCGGCGGCCACTGCGCCGACGCCAGCAAACAGGACGAGCGCCGCGGCGGCGCTGGTTAGGTGCATTCTCATAGTTTTCTCCTCTTGTAATCTGGCGACAGCAGGACCCTTCTGCCCGCCGCTGTTCCGAACTTGCCGCCAGCGGCATGGTTCCTGACGACGGACTTCAGTCGCATACTGACCGGACCAAAGGCCCATCCTGAAAGGGAAAGATCTTACAACTTGCTCGCGCGGCCCCTTTTCGAGGGAACTTAAATCAGCAGAGACGCTTACTGGCCCATGGGCACACATGGCGTTGAAATCTTCGCCAAACCGGTCTCACCGGACCATCTATCCGATGATCCGTTGGTGGCGGCCCATATATCAAACAGGATTTTAAAAGCGGCTGAGAATTCCGAGACGGCTGCGAAGTCAGAGCGGGCAGAGGCGACTGAGGCGACTGAGGCGACTGAGGCGACTGAGGCGACTGAGGCGACTGAGGCGACTGAGGCGACTGAGGCGCACAAAACTCCACGTATCGGAGTTGTAGAAGACAAAGACGACGTATTGCACAATGAAATTGCCAGCCCTCTGGTCCGGATGATCCTGACAGCCTACCGCAGTGACTTTTTCCCCATCCTTTTACTTCTTGCGGGCTATACGCTGTTTGCGTTCGGTGCGGCTCTCATCCTGCTTCTATGGTTGATCGCGCATCGTGTCTAGAAACCGGAAAGCGCAAAATAGAGATGCCACAAATCGGAGCTTCCTCGAGGGACTTTCCGGCCCGCATCATGGCCGGAGCAACGGCAAGCTGTTGTTTCCGTCCTCGCGGCCTTTGTCTGGGCCATGTTGTCCGCCGCGATGAGAAGCCCCAAAAATGCAACGTTATCAGTGGCTTATATCACGATTGGCTAAAAGCTCGACAAGGCTGGCCTTGAAGGAATGGTATCGAAGCGCCGCGACAGCAAATACCGCAGCGGCCTGTCGACGACTGGCTGAAGGCGAAATGCTACTCGGTCGACGAATACGAGCTGCTCGGCGTCGAGCGCAAGGCTGGAAAGCCGGCCTTTGACCTGATGGCGGATCGGGCGACCGGCCGCTATGTCGGGTCGGCCTTCGTCAACTCCCAGCCGGGCCATCCGAGAGCGGTTGTGGAAGCGTGTCCAGGAGCACGCCGGGCCGGCGCCGAAGGGCATGGAGCACCGGTGACGCAATGGGTGAAGCCCGGAATCATCGGCCGGATAAAGCACTTGCGCGGCGAAGAGGACTTACGGCATGCTTCCCTTCAGGACTTTCGGAGGAAGATCATGCCAATTCGGCGAAAGGCGACTGAAGCCGGCATTTTCGACGCAACCGAATTGGCGCTCTTCGGCAGGGTTTTCGACAAGCTGAAACTTGAGCATCCGCCACCGGACACCCTCGATATGATCGCATCGCGGGTTATCGCAAACTATATGGCCGGCATCAAAGACGAGGCTGAACTCGTCTCGCTTTCGCGATGGCCGCTCGGTCGCTAGGGATCATCGAGGCGGCCCGGCCAGCCTTCAGGTTGACACAGGATGACTAGCCGGGCCGCGCCGGCCGTTTGAGGAAGCCGGGCGAAGAGCCAAAAGCCTACTCTCCTGTCGTCTCATTTCAATTGAAAATGAATGTACGATTTTTACGGAGTTGTGATTACCCAAAACGGCTTGCCCGCGCATCATGGCCCGAGCAATGACAAGCTGTGTCTCCGTCCTGGCGTTCTCTTTCTGGGTCAAGTTGTCCGCCGCGATCAGCCGCTTCAGTGACCGCAGAGTTTCGCCGCACGACCAGCCGGCCTCATGCAATCAACGACGGCTTGGAAGCCGGGCTCCATCGCCTCCTGGCAGTCGATGACGCGGACTGGATAATCGTCCGCTCGTCTTGGTCGACTAATCATCTTGCCCCCGCCACATGCCTGTCGCCGGGTTCGCGATGCTGACTTGATCGGTGCCGGAACCTGTCGAAATGGATGGACCGGCACGAACTGGTCAGGCGTAACTATCCCTGGCCAATGCATCTGCTCCTTGAGAAAGAACCGGGCGAGATTGTCGATGTTTCGCGGCGCCACCTTCCTGTGCCTCCGGCAGTGACGACACCGGCCACGCCGCGGCGGCCGGCCTTTTTCGTCAACGGTTCGTCACAGCCAGGCGCGGAGCCACACCCGCTCGCGCCAACAACGCACATGACGGCGTCCATGGCGCCAATACCGACGGCAGACCCGTCTCCAGCCGCGGCGCCGCCGCCGCCTCTCTCCGTAATAGCGATCTCCGTAGTAGCGATGATGCCAACGACGGTGAGAGACCTTTTCGACTTCGAGGTCGTCATCGCCTTCGAAGACAGCCGGGTCCGGCTTGTCCAGTTCATCGAGAATTCCGTTGCCCTGAGGAATGCCGGCAACCGCGCGGCCAGGTCCGGCTATGCCCGCAAACGCCACGGCCCCCGCAATGCCCAGCATTCCTGTGAGAAACAACCGACGTTCCATCAAAACCTCCAGAGTTGTTGACATCGGCATCTCGTTCCCTCGCCCAAAACGAGCTCCAGCGAGCATGCCGTTCGGCCTGAACGCGTGACTGCACTTCTTGTTCCATCACCCCACTTCGCGCAGGATGAAATCGTGCAGCATCTTGGCGGCCGGCGACAACGCGCGATTCCTGACCGTGATCAGGCTATAGGGCCTGACCTCGATGTCGAACTCGGTCTGGACGACATCGATGGCGCCGGCGAGTCCGTCGGGGTTCTGGATGAATTTCGCCACCTGCACCGAGACCGGCGCGATGGCGTCGGACTGCGCGACCATGACCAGCGTCAGGAGCAACGAACTGGTGTTGAGGATCCGGTCCGGCAGCGCGATGTTGCGGTTGAGGAAATTGCTCTCCATCGCCTGACGCAAGGGCGAGCCGCCCGACTGGAAAACCCAGTCATAGGCGGCAGTGTCTTCCAGCCGCACCACGCTGCCTCTGGTCAGCGGGTGGCCACGACGCACGATCAGGCAGGCCTTCTCGACGCCGATGACACGCGATTCGAACAGCCGCGGATTGAGATCGTCGGGGATGCGCGCGATGATGAAATCATGGCGCGAGGCGATCAGTTCGCGCGCCAGCACATTCGAGGTCTCGACCTGCATGGTGATCTCGATGCGTGGATAGATGCGGCGGATTTCGCGGATCGCCGGCACCGCCAGCTCGATCGCCGGCGCCGTCACGGCACCGAGAAACACGGAACCGCCCTTGCCCGCCTTGAGCTCGGAAATCTCCCGATCGACCTCGCGCATCTCCAGCAGGATCGTACGCGCACGCCTGGCCAAGGCCTTGCCGTAGGGAGTGAGCGTGATGCCGCGCGGCAGCCTCTCGCACAGCTTGACCTCGAGCACCGCCTCCATCTCGGCAATCATGCGCGATGCCGCCGGCTGCGAAATGTTCATGACCTGCGCCGCCGCGCTCACCCGACCGTGATCGTCGAGCGCGACGATCATGCGCATATGACGCAGGCTGAGGCCGCTGCGCAGCAGGGTTTCGCCATCGCCTGGGGTCTCGTTGTAATCATTTGAACCCGCAGCCGGATTCCGTAACGCCGCCATGGTTTTTCCCTGCCTCCGCTCGTGGCCCGCAGGCATTTGCCAGCAACCCGTCAAGCGTCATAACATATACCACTTGCGGTATAGCAACCATCAAAGATCGCATTTGACAGTTATGGCAAAAGGACGGCAACGTCAGCGCGTTCCGAGACGCAACGGTCGCCGACGATAAAATCGTATCGATTGAAATCAGCGGCTCGGGGCCATGGGAGGATACCGGAGATCGATATGACGGCAGCAGTGCCTTGGCGCTTCTGCACGATTGCGCGGCCCGCGACCCCCGGGGTGCTGCGTCCATCAACCAGGGAGAGTTACGTGAAAATCATCAAGACACTGGCCGCAGTCGCGGCGCTTGGCATCGCTGCCATGACCTATTCGGCGCACGCGGCCGACAAGGGTCTCGTCGGCGTGCTGATGCCGACCAAGACTTCGCAGCGCTGGATCAATGACGGCGACGCCGTCAAGTCCCAGCTCGAGGCTCTCGGCTACACCGTCGACCTGCAATATGCGCAGGACGACATCCCCAACCAGCTCAGCCAGCTGGAAAACGAAATCACCAAGGGCCCGAAGGCGCTGATCATCGCCTCGATCGACGGCACCACCCTGTCGGATGCGCTGCAGAAGGCCGCTGACGCGGGCGTCGTCGTCGTCGCTTATGACCGCCTGATCAAGAAGACCGCCAATGTCGACTATTACACCACCTTCGACAATTTCGGCGTCGGCGTGATCCAGGCGAATTCGCTGGTCAAGGGCCTCAAGGAGCGCTTCCCGAACACCAAGCCGTGGAACGTCGAACTGTTCGGCGGCTCGCCCGACGACAACAACGCCTTCTTCTTCTACAACGGTGCGATTTCCGTCCTGCAGCCGCTGATCGACAACGGCTCGATCAAGATCAAGTCCGGCCAGATGGGCATGGACAAGGTCGGCACGCTGCGCTGGCTGGCCGCAACCGCCCAGGCGCGCATGGACAACCTGCTGTCGGCCAACTACTCGGACGGCAGCCGTGTCGATGGCGTTCTGTCGCCCTATGACGGCCTGTCGCGCGGCATCACCGCCTCGCTGCGCGCCGTGGGCTACGGCACGGCCGCTCAGCCCTGGCCGATCGTGACCGGTCAGGACGCCGAGACCGCCTCGGTCAAGCTGATCATCACGGGCGAGCAGTACTCGACCGTGTTCAAGGACACACGCGACCTGGCCAAGGCCACTGTCGGTCTGGTCGACAAGGTGCTCTCGGGCGGCAAGCCTGACGGCCTCGACACCAAGACCTACAACAACGACGTCAAGGTCGTTCCCTCGATCCTGTTGACGCCGCATGAGGTCGACAAGTCGAACTACCAGAAGCTGGTCGTCGACTCCGGCTACATCAAGGCCGCAGACCTGAAGTAATCTCTGTTATGAAATCTGGGGTCCTGCGCGACGCAGGGCCCCTTTTCGTTCACAAGCGACCCCGGTATTGTTTACCGCCGGCCTAGAGCAATTCCAGGAACGCGCGTAACGCTTTCCCCTGGGAATTGCGTAAAGACAAGAAAGTCTAGGAGCTTGCCCCGATGACCTCGACGATTTTGGAGATGCGCGACATCACCAAGACGTTTCCCGGCGTGAAGGCGCTGTCGAATGTCAACCTCAGCGTCGAGGAAGGCGAAATCCACGCCGTGGTTGGCGAGAACGGCGCCGGCAAGTCGACGCTGATGAAAGTGCTGTCGGGCGTCTATCCTGCGGGCACATATGACGGCCAGATCATCTTTCAGGGCCAGGAATGCCAGTTCAAAGGCATCCATGACAGCGAGCACAAGGGCATCGTCATCATCCACCAGGAGCTTGCGCTGGTGCCGATGCTGTCGATTGCCGAAAACATTTTCCTCGGCAACGAACACGCCAAATACGGCATGATCGACTGGGACGCCAACGAGGCGCGCACCAGCGCGCTGTTGAAGAAGGTGGGCCTCAAGGAGGACCCCAAGACGCTGATCACCAATATCGGCGTCGGCAAGCAGCAGCTGGTCGAGATCGCCAAGGCGTTGAGCAAGGAAGTCAAGCTGCTGATCCTCGACGAGCCGACCGCATCGCTCAGCGAGAAGGACAGCCAGGCGCTGCTCGACCTTTTGCTCGAGTTCAAGCGGCAAGGCATGACCTCGATCCTGATCTCGCACAAACTCAACGAGGTGAACCGGGTCGCCGACAAGGTTACCGTCATTCGGGACGGGCGCACCATCGAAACGCTGGCCAAGAAGGATATCTCGGAAGACCGCATCATCACCTCGATGGTCGGCCGTTCGCTCGACGATCGCTATCCGCCGCGCGAACCAAAGATCGGCGAGGTCGTCTTCGAAGTGAAAAACTGGTCGGTCTATCACCCGATTCATGCCGAACGGCAGGTGATCAAAGGCATCGACCTCAATGTGCGCAAGGGCGAGGTGGTCGGCATAGCCGGGCTGATGGGCGCCGGCCGCACCGAATTCGCCATGAGCCTGTTCGGCCGCTCCTATGGCCGCCACATCACGGGCGAGGTGCTGCTCAAGGGCAAGCCGATCGATGTCTCATCCGTGAGCAAGGCGGTCGAACACGGCATCGCCTACGTGACCGAGGACCGCAAGACTTACGGTCTCAACCTGATCGACCATATCAAGCACAACATCACGCTTGCCAATCTCGGCGGCGTGTCGCGTCACAGCGTGATCGACGATATGCGCGAACTCGCCGTTGCCAACGATTATCGCAAGAAGACCAACATCCGCGCTTCGAGCGTCTATCAGATGACGGGCAATCTTTCCGGCGGCAACCAGCAGAAGGTGGTGTTGTCGAAATGGCTGTTCGCCGATCCGGAATTGCTGATCCTCGACGAGCCGACGCGCGGCATCGATGTCGGCGCCAAGTACGAAATCTACACGATCATCGCGCGTCTTGCCTCGGAGGGTAAGGCGATCGTGGTCATCTCGTCGGAAATGCCGGAATTGCTCGGCATCACCGATCGCATCTACGTCATGAACGAAGGCCGCATCGTCGGCGAAATGCCCGCGGCGGACGCAAGCCAGGAAAAAATAATGCGCGCCATCGTTCGCGGAGAAGGAAAAGCAGCATGAGCACCGACAGCGCCCCCGCCCCGCAGGGCAACATCGCCGAGGACCAGCGTCCACGCATTGCCGTCTCGGCGCTGACGACGAACCTGCGCGAATACGGTCTCATCATTGCGCTGATCGTCATCATGCTGTTCTTCCAGTTCACCACGTCGGGAACGCTGTTCAAGCCGGTCAACCTCAGCAATCTGGTGCAGCAGAACTCGTTCATCATCGTGATGGCGCTGGGCATGCTGCTGGTCATCGTTTCCGGCTATATCGACCTTAGCGTCGGATCGGTCGCCGGTTTCATCGGCGCGCTGGCGGCAAACATGATGGTCATCTGGCAGCTCGGGCCGCTCAGCAATCCGCTGGTGGTTTCAATCGTCTGCCTTATCGTGGGCGGCCTGATCGGTGCGGCGCAAGGCTATTGGATCGCCTATCACCGAATACCGAGCTTCATCGTGACATTGGCCGGCATGCTGATCTTCCGCGGCATCTGCCAGGCGCTGCTGGGCGGCGGTTCCTCGGTAGGCCCACTTCCAGACGGCTTCAAGGCGCTGAGCTCCGGCTTCATCCCGGACATTATCGGCCCGCTGACGTTGATCCCGCCCACGGTGAACGCCGCCGGCAAGACCATCGTGGGCAGCGGCCTGACGCTGCACATGACGACGGTCGTGCTCGGCCTGATCGCAGTGCTGGCCTATGCCTATTTCGGGGTGAGGACACGACGCAAGCGCGAACGCCACGGCTATGAAGCCGAGCCCTTCCCCTTGTTCGTCGTCAAGACGCTGGTCGCCAGCGCGCTGGCGCTGTTCCTGGTCTATGAGTTCGCCAGCTACAGGGGCCTGCCGGTGGTGCTGCTCGTCATGGGCGTGCTGATCTCGCTGTTCGTCTTCGTCACCAAGCGCATGACCATCGGTCGTCGCATCTACGCCATGGGCGGCAACCCCAAGGCGGCGCAGCTGTCGGGCATCAACACCGAGCGGCTGACGCTGCTGGTGTTCATCAATATGGGCGTGCTGTCGGCGCTGGGCGGCCTGATCATCGCGGCTCGCCTTGGCCAGGCCGTGCCGGCGGCCGGTCTGGGCTCAGAGCTCGACGTCATCGCCGCCGTCTTCATCGGCGGCGCCTCGGCGATGGGCGGCGTCGGCCAGGTCATCGGCGCCGTGGTCGGCGGCTTCATCATGGGCGTGATGAACAACGGCATGTCGATCATGGGCGTCAATGTCGACTGGCAGCAGGTGGTCAAAGGTCTGGTCCTGCTCGGCGCCGTGATCTTCGACGTCTACAACAAGAACAAGGCCTGACAGGAACAATTCAGGGAAAGCGCATCGCGGTTTTCCCACGGGAATTGCGTAAAAACAAAATACCGAGAGCGGACCGAACCGCTCCGGCGAGGCAACGAGGAAGGCATACGGGTCACATCGCGGCGCTGCCGGCAACCGACCGGCACGAAGAAGTTCCCTCAAGGGACCAGGCCCCGCGAGCGCAATCCGAACGGAGAATTTCACCCGTGGCATGGGCGACGTCCCAGCCGCGCTTGGGAAGGTTTGCCGCGGCGGCAGCCATGCCAAGGCACATGAGAGAGGATTGATCATGCTGATCTCGCAGATTCTCGATGACGCCGAGACCATCCGCGTCGTTGCCCGCAATGGCGGCAAGACCCGGATCATCAACGGCGCCCGCAGCGTCTATTCGCTGGCGATGGAGGCGGCCCGCACCGGCGTCGGCCTGGCCACCCTGATCGAGCGCAAGGGGCTCGGTGAGACGGTCGACCTCGATGCCGCCTACAAGAAGGGGCGGCTGTTGTCGCCGATCAATCACCCCGATCCGGCGCATCTGCACCTCACCGGCACCGGCCTGACCCATCTCGGCTCGGCGGCGACGCGCGATTCCATGCACAAGAAGCTCAGCACCGATGGCGAGGAGCAACTCACCGATTCCATGAAGATGTTCCGCATGGGACTGGAGGGCGGCAAGCCCGCCAAAGGCCAGGTCGGCGTGCAGCCGGAATGGTTCTACAAGGGCAACGGCACGATGGCCGTGGCGCCGGGTGCCGCACTCCTGTCACCGGCCTTCGCCAAGGACGCCGGCGAAGAGCCTGAAATCGCCGGCATCTATGTCATCGGCGATGACGGCGCCGCCTTCCGCGTCGGCTTCACGCTGTCGAACGAGTTTTCCGACCACGTGACCGAGCGCGTGAACTATCTCTTCCTCGCCCACTCCAAGCTGCGCAATGCCTCGTTCGGACCGGAGATCCTGATCGGCGACCTGCCTTCCGACATCCGCGGCACCTCGCGCATCCTGCGCGACGGCAAGACGCTGTGGGAAAAGCCGTTCCTGTCGGGCGAAGCGAACATGTCGCACACCATCGCCAATCTCGAACACCATCACTTCAAATATTCGGCGTTCCGCCAGCCGGGCGACGTGCATGTGCATATGTTCGGCACCGCGACGCTGTCCTTCACGGACGGCGTCAAGACCGAGGCCGGCGACGTGTTCGAGATCGAGGCCGGGGATTTCGGCCTGCCGCTGCGCAATCCGCTCGAGATCGAAAAGCCGGTGAAGGTTGCGGTGAAGGCGCTTTGAGATAGCGCCAATATCCTGGGAGAGAAAATGAACGGGATGGGGCTTGGTTTCATCTTAGGGGGCTTGGCCCTATCCCTCGCCTGTTCTTCCTTCGTGGCTTACAGCGCCGGGCAATGCAGCGCAAAGTCCTACCGCGAGGCGCGGGCCGTGATGACGAGCCGGCTTCTGGCAACCGGCTACTCAAAGACGCAAGCGAGCTTTCTGATGCGTAACGCGGATCGTATGATATCAGCGCATCGCACAGACAGTCTGAACGACAATGGCCGGACCTGCGGCATCGATTCTGCCAGAGCTCAGGTCCTCGGCTACCTCGACAAGCAGCTGTTCCCATTGAAACCCGGCTCAGGCGCCTCACTCGACGGGGAGAGACAAACAGAAGCATTTTGGGGCAGGAAACGCCTGACTGTGCGCGAACTGCTCTTTATCGGCCAATTTCATGGGTGCCTTGGAGCCGCGAAAGAGCATCTCTTTCGCGGCTGATCCAGGCAGGCATGGAGCTCAATAAATATCGAAGCACTCGATCTTCACCTGCGCGCACAGCGCATTGGCGATGTCGATGTCGAAGCCGACAACCTTGCCGTCTGAGGTGATGGTGTTGAACGGCGGATAGGCGCCCTCGGTGCCGCTCTTCTTCTCGGCGGCCTGCGCCGACGGAGAGCCTGCGGCCATCGACAACATGGCGGCGCCTGCCCCCGACAGGATCCATTTCGAGATCTGCATTTTCCTGTTCCCCTTGAGCGCCGTCATCCCGGCGACCGACAAGCCAGCCAAGCACGATGTGCCGGCGCAGGCAAGTATCTTGCCTGACGGCAATCGGGGTTCAGCGCGCGGCGCGGAAATGCTTGGAGAGCTTCAGCCCCTGTGCCTGGTAGTTGGAGCCGAGATCGGTGCCGTAGAGCGCCTGCGGCCGCTTCAGCATGTGCTCGTAGACCAGCCGGCCGACGATCTGGCCATGGTCGAGGATGAACGGCACTTCGTGGCTGCGCACTTCAAGCACCGCCCGACTGCCGGTGCCACCGGCCGCCGAATGGCCGAAGCCCGGATCGAAGAAGCCTGCATAATGGACGCGAAATTCGCCGACCAGCGGGTCGAAGGGCGTCATCTCGGCAGCATAGAGCGGCGGCACATGCACCGCCTCCTGGCTGACGAGAATGTAGAATTCATCCGGATCGAGCACCAGTTCGCCGGCGCCGCTCTTGTGGATGGGTTCCCAGAAATCGACGACATTCTGCGCGGCGCGCTTGTCGACATCTACGAGGCCGGTGTGATGCTTGCCGCGATAGCCGACCAGCCCGTCACTGTCGCCCTTGAGATCGATCGACAGCGCGATGCCGCCGCCCGAAATATTCGGCGGCTCGGTGGCAACCAGCATCTGCTCGCGGTGCAATTCATGCAATTCGGCTTCCGAGAGCAGCGCGTTGCCGATGCGGAAGCGTATCTGCGACAGGCGCGAGCCGGTGCGCACGACGATCGGGAAGGTGCGCGGGCTGACTTCCAGGTAAAGCGGACCATTGTAGCCGGCGGCGATCTTGTCGAACTCGTGGCCACGGTCGGTCATGACGCGGGTGAAAATGTCGAGCCGCCCGGTCGAACTCTTCGGATTGGCCGAGGCGGACACGGTTGGGGGCAGCGCAAGGCTTTCCAGCAGCGGCACGATGTAAACACAGCCCGTTTCCAGCACCGCGCCATCGGCGAGGCTGAACTCATGCAGCTTCAGCCGATCGAGTTTGTCGGCAACCCGATGATCCGGACCCGGCAGGAAGGACGCCCGCACCCGCCAGGCCTTGTCGCCGAGCCTGAGATCGAGGCTGGCCGGCTGGATCTGGTCTGCATCGAGCGCGCGCGGCGACTTCAGCGCGCCGGACTGGAACAGCGCCGAGATATCCTGATCGGGAAGAATGCCTGTCTGCCGCAAGGCTCCGCTCCTAGGCCAGACGATTTTCCTGCCGCAGGTTCTCGCCGCAAAACCGTGAAACACTTTTGCGGAACCTGCTTGGTACAAACCTCTTAATGAAGCCGGCAATTGACGCAAGCGTGGTACGGGTCTAAAGGGTCGTTATCCCGTGGTGATTTGGCCGGTCGGCTTGCAGCCACGTTAAACAAGTCGCTAAAGGACCGTTGGCCGCGAGGCCGTATGGACCGGTTGCGACTTTCGCGACCGGTTTTTTTTGTGTCTGGAACAAAAGCAATGAGCAACAAGAAGCGCAACTGGAAGCCTCAGACAGCCCTCGTGCATGGCGGAACCCTGCGTTCCGGCTTCGGCGAGACCTCCGAGGCAATGTACCTGACCCAGGGCTATGTCTATCAAACGGCGCAAGCCGCCGAGGCCCGCTTCAAGGGCGAGGAACCGGGCTTCATTTATTCGCGCTACGCCAATCCGACCGTCGACATGTTCGAAAAGCGCATGTGCGCGCTCGAAGGCGCCGAGGACGCGCGCGCCACGGCATCTGGCATGGCGGCGGTGACGGCGGCCCTTCTGTGCAGCGTCAAGGCCGGCGACCACATCGTGGCGGCGCGCGCGCTGTTCGGTTCGTGCCGCTGGGTGGTCGAGACGCTGGCGCCACGCTACGGCATGGAGGCGACGCTGGTTGACGGCACCGATATCGCCAACTGGGAAAAGGCGGTCAGGCCCAACACCAAGCTGTTCTTCCTGGAAAGCCCGACCAACCCGACATTGGAAGTGGTCGACATCGCCGCTGTGGCTGCGCTCGCCAATTCGATCGGCGCGCGGCTTGTCGTCGACAATGTCTTTGCCACGCCTCTCCAGCAGAAGCCGTTGCAGCTTGGCGCGCATATCGTCGTCTATTCGGCGACCAAACACATCGATGGCCAGGGCCGCTGTCTCGGCGGCGTGATCCTGTCGGACAAGAAGTGGATCGACGAGAATTTGCATGACTATTTCCGCCACACCGGCCCCAGCCTGTCGCCCTTCAACGCCTGGACGTTGCTGAAGGGCCTGGAGACGCTGCCGCTGCGCGTGCGCCAGCAGACGGAGAGCGCCGGCAAGATTGCGGATTTCCTCGCCGAGCAGCCGCAGATTGCCCGCGTCATCTATCCCGGCCGCGCCGACCATCCGCAGGCCGAGATCGTCAAGAAGCAGATGTCGGGCGGCTCGACGCTGATCTGCCTCGACGTCAAGGGCGGCAAGCAGGCGGCCTTCGCCCTGCAGAACGCGCTCGACATCGTGCTGATCTCGAACAATCTCGGCGATGCCAAGAGCCTGATCACCCATCCGGCGACGACCACGCACAAGAATTTGAGCGACGAGGCGCGCGCCGAACTCGGCATCGGGCCTGGCACGCTCAGGCTGTCGGTCGGCCTGGAGGATACCGACGACCTGCTGGAAGATATTGCGCAGGCGCTGAAGGCCGCCAAATAGGGAGCCGTCGAGGCAGCGTCGTGCGCGCCGCGATCAGGCGCGCGACGACGCCTCTTCCAGTTCGGCGGCCTTGGTGCCGATGATCATCGCATTGCCGCGCCAGTCGACGGCGCCGCCGAGCCAGCCGCGCGCCCACATGGTTGGAAGCATCAAGTCCCGCGCAATCATCGCCGCGACCGTGCGCGGCGACAGGTGCCAGCCCTTGGACCGGGCCAGGGCGCATTCCGGTAGATAGAAGGCCGCCAGCACGGCGATGGCCGTCAGCGGCAGGCTGAAGCCGGCGCTTGCCGCCGCAACCAGCGCAAGCGCCAGCGGCACCACCGCGCCAGTCAGGATTTCCGGGGCGAAGAACCGCGGGAAGGTGACGCGGCGCAGGCGCGCCCAGCGGGCCTGGCGCGACCAGATCGTGCCAAGCGTGCGCCTGCCAAGCGGCTGCTCGAAGGGTGCCGCGACGAGATTGACGCATAGGCCTACGCTGTTCACCAGCTTGGTCGCCGCCGCATCCTCGGCGATTTCAGCGGCCAGCGCGCGGATGCCGCCATTGGCATCCAGCATCGGCTTGTTCCACAGCATGCTCTTGCCCTGGGCAAAGCCGAGGCCGAGCGCCTCACCGGCATATTGCCAGCGGGCCTGCAGCGTGTTGAGGAAGGCGCATTCGACCTCGGCCCAGAAGCCCTCCGGCCGCGAGCCGATCGGTGTCGAGCAGACAAGGCCGGTATCCGGTCGCCACGCCGCCATCAGATGCTGGATGTAGTCTCTCGGCATCAGCACGTTGGAGTCGGCGAGGACGACCCAGTTGTGCCGCGCGGCTTCCCAACCCTTGACGCAATTGTTGAGCTTGGGATTGGCGCTGACGCGGTCGTCACCGATCAACAGCCGGGCCGGCACTTTTGGAAAGCGGCCAATGGCGGCGCGGATCAACCTGACCACCGGATCGTCGCCATGAGCAACGCAGAAGATCAGCTCGTAGCGCGGCCAGTCGAGCGAGAAAGCGCGCTCCAGCGTCTCCTGCGTGAACGGCTCGACGCCGCGCCAGGGTATGACGATCGATACCGGCGGCGATTTGCCGGCCGGCGGCGCGATCGTGGTGCGCCGTCTCAACCGTGAGGCGGCGAGCAGGATACTGGCGAGGTTTGAGGCGATGAGAGCGGACGACAGCGAGGCGGTTATGAGAGTGAGTTCCATCGAGATCCGGTCACTCCAGAAAAACCGGCCGGTGCGGCGGCCGTTTTCGACAGTTCGACAGAGCGCCCGAGTCGCCCGGCAGTGGTTGGCGCACCCCATCATTGTCATGTGTCACTTAAATGACATTCTTTGCCGGCACCTGCGTTTCAGGACGAGGCGCGACAAGACGCGCTCGTTGACCTGCTCGCCAGGAGCGCCGAAAGGTATCGGATCGTTTTGGAGCCGCTTATGTACCGCGCCGTCACGCGCAACATCGAAGTGCAGGTCAGGTCGTTCTACCTCGAGGACCGCTCCGATCCTTCCGAGAACCGCTATGTCTGGGGCTATCACATAACGATCGACAACCAGTCGGACGAAATCGTGCAGCTTCTGTCGCGTTATTGGCACATCACCGACGGTGCCGGCCGGGTCGAGGAAGTGCGTGGCCCGGGCGTCGTCGGCGACCAGCCCGAACTCAATCCCGGCGACAGCTATCAGTACACGTCCGGCTGCCCGCTCTCGACACCATCAGGCATCATGGTCGGGCACTACACGATGCGCAACAAGCGCGGCGAGACCTTCGACATCGCCATCCCGGCATTTTCGCTGGATCTGCCGGGGACCAGGCGTACGGTGAATTAGCGTCCTTCTCCCCGTTTTACGAGGAGAAGGACTGGCTTTACTGCGCGGCAAATTCCGCCGGATCGAAGTCGTACTGTGTCGAGCAGAATTCGCAGGCGACGTGGATGCCGCCATCCTCGGTGCTGTCCTTGATCTCCTGCGCGGAGAAACCCTCGAGGATGCCGCGGATCTTGTCGCGCGAGCATGAGCACTGGTCGGCGACGGGAACGCCGCCGAAAACGCGCACGCCATGCTCGTGGAACAGGCGATAGAGCAGCCGTTCGGCGCCGATCGTCGGATCGATCAGCTCGGTCGGCTCGATGGTACCGAGCAGCGCCAGCAATTCCTGCCAGGAATTGTCGGTGGGATCATGGATATCCTCGCGCGGATCGCCATCGCCGCCGGGCAGGTCCGGAACGCGCATGCGCTCGGGCGCCTGCGGCAGGAACTGCGCCAGGATACCACCGGCGCGCCATTGCTCGCGCGCGACGCCGACGCCGGGCGTCAAAAGCTTGGCGACCGAAAGTCTGATATCCGTCGGGATCTGCTCCGACTGGCGGAAATAGGTGCGCGCCGCGTCTTCCAGCGTTTCGCCGTCGAGCTGAACGATACCCTGATAGCGCTGCGTGTGGGCGCCCTGATCGATGGTCAGTGCCAGCACGCCGCCGCCGAGCAGCGTCTGCTGGGACGTTTCGCCTGCGGCGACCAGCGCCTCGAGCCGATCGGCATCGAAGCGCGCATAGGCACGCAGCGCCGACGGCGTGGTGAAATCCGCCACCAGCATGTCGACCGGCCCATCGGTGCGGGTCTGCAGGATGAACTTACCCTCGAATTTGAGCGATGTGCCGAGCAGCACCGTCAGCACACAGGCTTCCGCCAGCAGGCGGGCGACCGGCTCGGGATAATCGTGGCGGCTGAGAATGGCGTCGAGCATCGGCCCGAGCTGCACGGTACGGCCGCGTACGTCGAGCGGGCCGACCTCGAACGGCACGACATGGTCGTCGCCGGCATAGCCGAACTCGCCAAGTTTGGGGTGATGTTCAGTCACTTGATGCGTTTCCAACATGACAAAGCTCCAGGGCGCGGCCATGCCGCCCCCTGGGGTGCATGCGTCCAAACGCGCTTGATTTGCGTGATGCGGCGCAGATAGGCATCGCGCCCCCGCAGATCAAGCGTCCGGACCTTTCAAACCCCAAGCCATTTCAAGCCCCAAGACGCTTCAAGCCCCAAGACACCAGGCAAGCACCGCCTTTTGGGCGTGGAGCCGGTTCTCGGCTTCGTCGAAGACCACCGAATGGGGTCCGTCGATGACCTCGTCGGTCACTTCCTCACCGCGATGCGCCGGCAGGCAGTGCATGAACAGCGCGTCTGGCTTGGCATGCGCCATCAGCTTGGCATTGACCTGGTAGGGCGAGAACACGTTGTGGCCGCGGGCGCGATGCTCCTGGCCCATCGACACCCAGCAATCTGTGACGACGCAGTCGGCCTGGTCGACGGCTTCCTCGGGCGAGCGGGTGAAGTGCAGCTTGCCGCCATGCGCCTTGGACCAGTCGATATGCTTCTGCGCCGGCTCGCTGCCTTCGGGCACGGCGACGTTGAGGTTGAAGCGGAACCGCGCCGAGGCCTCGAGCAGCGAATGCAGCACATTGTTGCCGTCGCCGGTCCAGGCGATGGTCTTGCCGGCCACCGGACCGCGATGCTCCTCGAAGGTCATGATGTCGGCCATCAGCTGGCACGGATGGGTGTCATCCGTCAGTCCGTTGATCACCGGAACCGTGGCATTCTCGGTCAGCTCCAGCAACCGGTCATGCGAGGTGGTGCGGATCATGATCGCGTCGACATAGCGCGACAGAACCTTGGCGGTGTCGGCGATGGTTTCGGAGCGGCCGAGCTGCATTTCGGTGCCGGTCAGCATGATGGTCTCGCCGCCGAGCTGGCGCATGCCGACATCGAAGGAGACGCGCGTGCGCGTCGACGGCTTGTCGAAGATCATCGCCAGCACCTTGCCTTCGAGCGGCCGGGTGCGCTCGCCGGCCTTGAGGCGCGCCTTTCGCACCACCGCGTCGTCCAGCATGAAGCGCAGGTCGCCCTCGGAAACGGTGGAAAGATCGGTGAAATGGCGAACTGACATCAGCAATTTTCCGGAATTACTTCGCGGCGGCCACGGCGATGGCATCCGCTAGGCCTTTGGCACCGGCACGGATGCGGTTGAGCGCTTCGTGGATCTCGGCGTCGGTGACGGTTAGCGGCGGCAGCAGGCGAATGACATTGTCGCCGGCCGGAACCGCCAGCAAATGCTGGTCGCGCAGCGCCATGTTCACCTTGGTGTTGGGCATGGCGCATTTGAGGCCAAGCATGAGGCCAGTGCCCCGGATGTCTTCGATGACATCGGGAAACTCGTCGGCGATCGCCGCCAGGCCCTGCTTCATCAGCAATGCCTTGCGCTGGACGTCTTCGAGGAAGCCCTCTTCCAGCACCACGTCGAGCACGGCGTTGCCGACCGCCATGGCCAACGGATTGCCGCCGAATGTGGTGCCGTGCACGCCAGCCGTCATGCCAGCGGCTGCTTCGTCGGTTGCAAGGCAAGCGCCCATCGGAAAGCCGCCGCCAATGCCTTTGGCGATCGCCATGATGTCGGGCGCAACACCTGACCATTCATGCGCGAACAGCTTTCCGGTGCGGCCGATGCCACACTGGACCTCGTCATAGATCAACAACAGGCCGTGCTGGTCGCAAAGCTGCCGCAGCCGTTTCAGGGACTGCGTCGGGACCGGGCGGATGCCGCCCTCGCCCTGCACCGGTTCGATCAGGATCGCGGCGGTTTCCGGCGTAATCGCCTTCTCGGCGGCATCGATGTCGTCGAAGCCGACCTGGTCGAAGCCTTCGACCTTGGGACCGAAGCCTTCAAGGTATTTGTACTGGCCGCCGGCCGCGATGGTCGCCAGCGTGCGGCCATGGAAGGCGCCTTCGAAGGTGATGACGCGGAAGCGCTCGGGATGCCCCTTGACGAAATGGTAGCGCCGCGCCGTCTTGATCGCGCATTCCAGCGCCTCGGCGCCGGAATTGGTGAAGAACACCTTGTCGGCGAATGTGGCATCGGCCAGGCGCTCGCCAAGCCGGCTCTGCCCGGGAATCTCGTAGAGATTGGAGACGTGCCACAGCTTTGCCGCCTGCTCGGTCAGCGCCGCGACCAGATGCGGATGGCTATGGCCGAGCGAATTGACCGCGATACCGCCGGCGAAATCGAGATATCGCTCGCCCTTGTCGGTAACCAGCCAGGTGCCTTCCCCGTGGTCGAAAGCCAGGGGAGCGCGAGCAAAGGTCTCGTAAAGCGCCGAACCGCTCATTATATGCGTCTCCGGTACCGGAAAATCAAAAAAGCCGCCAAAGCGGCGGCCTTGTGCGGCTTATCGTGTTTTTCGGCCATGAAGTCAACGAAAACGTCGCGTAGTGGCACGCGGCAAGCCCCCTGACGAGACGCCGGCTCATAAGAGACCGGGCAAGTTGGGGAAAACCGAAAAAACCGATTCGTGTTGCACTTGGGACTCTTGTCACCGAGTCTGCGCATAAGGTAATTGTAGTCGAGAAATAACTAGATTTCGTGCGGCGGACCTAATCACCAGATATATGTGGTGTCTGCCCCAGCAGTGGTGCTGGGTCGGGAAAGGATTCTGATTGCCGCACGCTTAGCAGGAGCGCGGTCTCATGAACTGGACTGACGAGCGGGTCGAACTTCTCAGAAAATTGTGGTCGGAGGGTCTGAGCGCAAGCCAGATTGCTGCCCAGCTTGGAGGGGTGAGCCGAAATGCGGTCATCGGCAAGGTGCACCGTCTGAAGCTGTCGGGCCGCGGCCGCGCAACGGCGACGCCGGCACGCCAGAAGAAGACGACACAGGGCTCGACCGTTCAGAAATCGGTGGCGCGCGCCGCGAGCACGGCTCGCCACGTCACGACATCGATCGGCGCGACCGCCCTTCAGACGCAATTCGACGCCGAGCCGGTGGTGCGGCACTATATCCGCCCAGTCGAGAATGTCGTGGTACCGATCTCACGGCATCTGCAGCTCGTCGAGCTGACCGAGCGCACCTGCAAATGGCCGAACGGCGATCCGCTGTCGGAGGATTTCAACTTCTGCGGCAACGAGGCCGCCGAAACCGGTCCTTACTGCAAATATCATGCTCGCGTGGCCTTCCAGCCAGCTGCGGAGCGGCGGCGGAGTCGGTGACCTAGTGAGTAGTGAGTAGTGAAATGGAGCACTGTTCACTGCTCACTAATTTCTACTGACTTCCTTTCACAGCCACCCATTCTTGCGAAAACGCCAGTAGAGAAACGCGCAGATCGTCGCGATGGTGGCCAGCACGATGGGGTAGCCATATTCCATCTTCAGTTCCGGCATGTCGGTGAAGTTCATGCCGTAGATGCCGGCGAACGCCGTCGGCACCGCCAATATAGCCGCCCATGAGGCGAGTTTCTTGGAAATCGCCGTTTCCTGGCTCTGACCGACCAGCAGGCTCGCTTCGAAGGCAAAGGCCAGCACCTCGCGCAGGCTGTCGACCTTTTCCTGGACCGTGCGGATGTGGTCGGTCACGTCGCGAAACAGCGGGTGCATCGCCGAATGGATCTGCGGCAGGTCGGCGCTGGTCAGGCGGCGGCAGACCTCCACCAGCGGAAGCGCCGCATTGCGAAGGCGCAGCAGATCGCGGCGCAGCATGTAGAGCCGCTCGATATCGGGACCGGTCATCGGCTTCAAAAGCACCCGGTCCTCGATCACCTCGACCTCGTCCTCGATCTGCTCGAGCACCGGCATGTAGTTGTCGACGATGAAATCGAGAATGGCATAGAGGACGAAGTCCTCGCCCTTGGCCAGCGAATGCGGACAGCTTTCCCAGTGCTGGCGCACGGCGGCGTAGGAGGTCGACGGGCCGTGCCTGACACTGACGATGTAGCCCGAGCCGACGAACAGATGCGTCTCGCCGAAAGTCACCCGTCCTTCGATCAATTGCGCGGTGCGGGCGACGATGAACAGCGCATCGCCATATTGCTCAATCTTCGGCCGCTGGTGCGGATGCTCTGCATCCTCGATCGCCAGTTCATGCAGATGGAACTGCGCCTGAACGCGCAACAGAAGCTCGCGATCCGGCTCGAGCAGCCCGATCCAGACGACATGTCCTGATTTCTTGGCCCATTCGCCGGCTTCCTCGATCGGAATGTCGGCAATACGCCGCCCGGCCGTGTAGACACTGGAGGCGATGATGCCTGATGTCGGCGCCGCGGGCTTGAACTCTCGGACATATTCCATCGCAGCCTCCTGAAAGCAGGCCCCTTATCAAGGCCTGAGAAGCTTAACGCCGGGATAGTTTAGCGCAATATGATCTGGCGTTCGAGAGGATGAACGTTCATTTCGCCGGAAGCGGCGCCGAAAGGCTGATCTTGTCCGTCTTGTCGCCTTTCGGCCGCTCGGCCGGCATCTGGTCGCCGGTGACGATGTAATAGATGGTCTCGGCGATATTGGTCGCATGATCGCCGATGCGCTCGATGTTCTTGGCGCAGAACAGAAGATGCGTGCAGGGCGTGATGTTGCGCGGATCTTCCATCATGTAGGTCAGCAATTCGCGAAACAGCGACGTGTACATGGCATCGATCTGATCATCACGGTCGCGCACGAAGCCGATCTTGTCGACCGAGCGCGATGCGTAGACGTCGAGAACTTCCTTGAGCTGGGTCAGCGCCAGATTGGCCAGGGCCTCCAGGCCGCGAAACAGGCTGGTCGGCTGGCGGCCGTCGGTGACGGCGACCACCCGCTTGGCGACGTTCTTGCCGAGGTCGCCGACCCGTTCTAGGTCAGCCGAAATGCGGATGGCGCCGACGATCTCGCGCAGGTCCGTCGCCATCGGCTGGCGCTTGGCGATGATGATGATCGCCTTGTCGTCGATTTCGCGCTGTCCCTCATCCAGCACTGCATCGTCGTTAATGACCTTCTGGGCCAGCCCTGGATCGGCATTGACGAGGGCGGCGACCGCCTGTTCGACCATGCGCTCGGCATGGCCGCCCATCGCCGCAATGCGCTTCGACAGATATTTCAGCTCCTCGTCAAAGGCGCTCATTATGTGCACGGACTGCATGGATGAAATGCCTTCCCACGGGTTCTTGAGTCGTTTCCTCGAATCCCCGCTGATACGCTAGCCGGATGACAGAAAAAAGAAATGCTTCCAGGGGAAACTAGGGCACTATCAGTGCGTCGGCAAATGAACCGAGAAGGCGGCGCCCTTACCGACCTCGGATTTGATCGTCAGCCTGGCATTGTGGCGCGTCAGGATGTGCTTGACGATGGACAGGCCAAGGCCCGTGCCTTTCTGGGTCCGGCTGGTCTCGACATCGATGCGGTAGAAGCGCTCGGTGATGCGCGGAATGTGCTCCTCGGGAATGCCGGGACCGAAATCCCGGATGGTGACGTCGATGCCGGGTTCGGAACCGTCATCGGCGCGCGCGATCGACACCACGACACGGCCGCCCGACTGGCCGTATTTGCAGGCGTTTTCCAGCAAATTCTCGAAAACCTGGAACAGCTCGTCGCGATCGCCCGGCACATTAAGGGGTCCCTTGGCGAAATCACGCTCGATGACGACGCTGTTTTCGTGGGCAAGCGGGGCCAGTGAATCGATCACGCTGTCGACGGTCTGGCGCAGGTCAACCTCGGTTCCGGGCTTCAGATAGGGCTTCATCTCCAGCCGGGACAATGACAGCAGGTCATCGATCAGGCGCGCCATGCGGCCGGTCTGGTTCTGCATGATCTGCAGGAATTGCTCGCGCGCCGCCGGATCGTTGCGGGCCGGTCCGCGCAGCGTTTCGATGAAACCGGCGATCGAGGCGAGCGGGGTGCGCAATTCGTGGCTGGCATTGGCGATGAAATCGGCGCGCATGCGGTCGATCCTGCGCGTTTCGCTCTGGTCCTTGAACACCAGCACATAGAGGTCGGTGCCGTGCCCGACCGAGGACGCGCTGACCCGGTAGGCCCGTTCGACCGGCAGCTTTTCGGTATAGTCGACGACATCGGAGGCGATCGTGCCCGACAGCACGCTGTCGAGCAGCGTCTGCATTTCCGGCGCCCGGAATTTCAGCGGCAGCGACAGGCCCGGTGCGATGCCGCCAAAAGCGGCAAAGGCGGCGGCGTTGGCATGGACGATGGTGGCGGAGCGGTCGAAAATGATCAGCGGATCGGCGACGGCCGCCGCCAGATATTCGCCCGACAGGCGCTGCAGGCCGCTCGCCTCGATTGCGGCGGCATTCTCGCCGGACTGGCGCAGGCCTGCGGCCGGCAGCATCGCAGCGACAAGCAACAGGAGCAGCGCCGGCACCAGCACGTAGGCGGAAATATCGGCAAAAGCAAAAGCTGTCAGAACCGCGACGACACCGGCCACAAGCAGCCAGCGGCTGTTCCACAGCCGGATGGCCATGGCTTGCGCCACACTTGCCTGCTCTGCGCTTTGCTCAGCCATCCGCGCGTCCTATAGCCCTCTCGGGCGCTGTCCGGCCGTATGGCAACTTCCTGCTAGACCGGCATGGAGGCTCCCAATAGCATGAGTCCGTAAGCTGGAAAGGGTTCGTCTCGATGAAAAAGGCCAAGGAAAATCCCGCAACACCGGCGTCAGGTCCGCTGAAGATCAGGATCGACGGCAAGGAGCGGGAGTTCGACATCGAGAATCCCGAGCTCCCGGACTGGGTCGAGGACAACAAGCTGACCGCGGGCGGCTACCCCTACGACAAGAAGATGAACAGCGACGACTATGACGAGACGCTCGAGAAATTGCAGATCGAGCTGGTGAAGGCGCAGGCATGGCTGCAGGCGACCGGCAAGCGGGTGATGGCGCTGTTCGAGGGCCGCGACGCCGCCGGCAAGGGCGGCACGATCTTCGTGGTGCACCAGTATCTCAACCCGCGCACGGCGCGCAACGTGGCGCTGACCAAGCCGACCCCGCCCGAGCTGGGACAATGGTACTACCAGCGTTATGTCGACCATTTCCCGACGTCGGGCGAATTCGTCACCTTCGACCGCTCCTGGTACAACCGCGCCGGCGTCGAGCCGGTGATGGGCTTCTGCACGCCCGAACAGCACGAGAAGTTTCTCGACGAGACGCCGCATTTCGAACGGATGATCGTCAACGACGATATCCATTTCTTCAAATTCTGGCTGAACATCGGCCGGGAAACGCAGCTCGAGCGTTTTCACGATCGCCGCTACAGCCCGCTGAAGAGCTGGAAGTTCTCGCCGATCGATGTCGCCGGCATCACCAAATGGGACGCTTACACCAAGGCGCGCGACACCATGTTCGAGCGCACCCACAAGGCGTTCGCGCCATGGATCATCGTGCGGGCCAATGACAAGCGCCGCGCGCGGTTGGCGGTGATGCGGCGCATCCTGTTGTCGGTACCCTATGAGGGGCGCGATCTCGATATCATCGGCAAGGAAGACAAGAAGATCATCGACGAGGGGCCGTCATTCCTCGGCAAGGAAGGCTAGGCCTTCCCGCGCCGCCGGCCACCGGGCAGCGCGGCGCGTGGCTTCTTGACGCGGTTGCTCAGGCCGCGAGCCGGGCGATCCGCTGCAGGCGCCGCAGCGTGGTGTCGTCCTGCAACGCCTGCTGGAACAGCGATATCTCCTGGTCGATGCGGTCGCACAGCGCGCCGGTGTTGCCCTTGAGCAGGCCGCGGGTCTGCAGCAGGGCGGCAACCGGCTTCTTGGCGAGCTGCCTGGCGCGGCCGAGTGTCGCTTCCTCCACGCCGTCATGCACGATCTCGGCGACGAGGCCTAGTGCCCTGGCGTCCTCGGCGTGGAGCGTGTCGCCGAGACAGAAGAAGCGGAAGGCGCCGGCATAGCCGAGCTTCTGCGGCGCCAGGATGCTGGTCGCCGCATCCGGCACAAGGCCGAAATCGACGAACGGCACCCGGAACGTGCTTTCATTCGAGGCGATCACCATATCGCAATGGAACAGGATGGTGCAGCCGACACCGACGGCATCGCCGTCGACGCAGGCGAGGATGGGCTTGGGGAATGTCGCCAGCGTGCGGAACATGTCGGTGACGGCGGCGATCAGCTTCTGGTGCTTGGTGGCGTCGAGGAATTCGGAAAAGTCGCCGCCGAGGCAGAAGCAGCCTGCCAGGCCACGCAGCACGACGACACGGACCTCGTCATTGTCGGCGGCTTCATGGAACGTCCTGGCAAGGCTTTCATAGGCCCTTCTGTCGAGCACCGGCCGGCCGTCACTCGACGACACGGTGACGATCAGCGTGTGGTTGCGCAGTTCCGGTTGCGGGTGCGGGTTCATGGCGGTCTCCAACCTCATGACGCCCTCCTTTGGCCGAACATGTCGGGATATCCCCGGGCCAGGACGGGAGCGTGGTGGTTGCGGCGCGAACGCACAACGTCCAGCGTGTGCTCATTGAAGGAGAGCAGGGTCGCCACGACCTGCTGATTGCCATAGGTGCGCTGATAGCCCAACGGCGTCGCCAGGAAATGCAGCTGCAGGGCGCGCAGCACCCACATCGGCTCGAACTCGATGATCACCTTGTCGACACCGCGCTTCAGCCCCCACTCGACGAAGCCGGCGATCAATTCGGTTCCGACGGTCGAGACGCCGCGACGACCATCGCGAAAGCCGGGAGCCACCGCGTAGCGGGTCAATTCCCAGATGTTGGGGCCCGATGGTGGCGTTCCTTCGGAAAGGTCAGCCAAGACCTCCGTCAGCAGATGGGGCCGCGTGGTCGGCAACATCCGTTGATAGCCCGCGACTTCGTTGCCTCTGATGACGATCTGATGCACCGCCTCGTCATGGTCGAACTGGTCGACCTCGAATCCGTCCGGCCGCCGCAGGTCCTCCCACCCCATCTCCTCGACAAATATCTGGTAGCGTAGACGATGGACGGCCTCCCAAAGGTCGGGACGTTCCATCAATTCCTGAGTTGTAAGACAAAAAAGCATGCCGTCGTCTCCTGGGTTTAAGAGGAAGATACGGCCGTGCCTCAACGAGAAAATTGCGTGATCACGTAGGCAAGAAGTTCTAGGTCGGCACGGCCGACCTAACTAATGTAGCCGCGCCTTATCGCTTCGGCGACGGCTTGGACCCGGTTGACGGCACCGAGTTTGCTTTTGGCGTTAAGAAGATGTTTCTCCGACGTGTGTTCGGAGATGCCGAGGATTTGCGAAATCTCCCATTCCGACTTGCCGACGGCGGCCCATTGCAGGCATTCGCGCTCGCGCGGAGTCAGTTCTATATGGTCGATGGTCTTGGTCGCCATGGTGTGGATTTGCATGGCGCGGCCAACGGCATAGGTCGAGACCAGCGACACAAGGCCGAACTCGGCCGCCGACAGCTGCACGGCCTCGCCTCCCAGCGACACCATGACGATCTGGCCATCGAGCGTGATCAGCGGGAAGGCCAGCCCGTCGCGCAGCTTGAAGGCGCCGGCATCGCCCATCACCTCATCGCTGCTCTTGTCGAAGCTGATGCCCTGGGCGGCCTCGCGCCACTGGAACGGCGCCTGCAGCTGCTTCATGTGGCTGACCACCGGATCGTGATCGACATAGTTGCGCGCCACGTAGCGCTCCAGCCATTCGACGGGCCAGTCGCAAAGCAGCACATGCTGCTTTTGCTGCCCACTCGGTGTACCTGGCTGCGGAACGGTTCCCGCCATCAGCGCGGTCAGGCCGAAATCCGACGTTATGCCCAAAAGTTTCTCGCAGACCGCCGCCGCCGTTCCGGCATGCTGCAGTTGGTCTATGTATTCCAGCGTGCGATCGAATTGACCCATCGCAACATTAACCCCATGTTGCCTCATGCATTGAGATCGATGGTCCATGCGTTGTCTGCATTTGGCCACCGACCACGGATTGCAACGCGCACATTCTCGGTTGTGGTTCTCGACCCTGGTCCCCCAACCAGGGCAGCCACCGCTGTTTGCAAACGTGCTAAAGCATAGCCTGAAATTGGCGCGTTGAAATCAAAAACCATTGTGCCTGTCCCATTTTCGTACCAAAACCGGTGCGAACACGAGGGCGGCGGAGTTCTATCGTGGCGTTCCAATGGAGGTTCCTGGTCCTGGCGTCGCTGCTGATCGCGGCACTGCCATTGGCTCCTGGGGCGCGCGCGGCCGAACCGCAGGTACCGGTATTATGGGACGCCAAGGAGCGGTTGCCGAAGCCCGACCTCTCGGCACTGCCACGGCTGCGATTCCTGACGACCACGGATTTTCCGCCCTTCAATTTCCTCGACGGCGCGGGAAAACTGTCCGGTTTCCACATCGATCTGGCGCGCGCCATCTGCGCCGAACTCGGCATTGCCGACAAATGCCAGATCCAGGCATTGCCCTGGGGCGAGCTTGAAGGGGCCCTCGAGAAAGGCGAAGGCGAAGCGATCATCGCCGGCATCGCCGCGACGCCGCAATCGCGCCAGACATACGCCTTCTCGCGCTCCTATCTGCAGTTTCCGGCGCGCTTCATCACGCCGAAGAACAAGGCACTTGCCGAACCGGTCTTCGACAAGCTGCGCAGCAAGCGCGTCGGCGTTCTCGCCGGCTCGGCGCATGAGCGCATGCTGCGCGACTATTTCAGCACGGTCCAAATCGTCTCCTTCGACGGACCGGAAGCCCTCTACAGCGATCTCAAGGCGGGCAAGATCGATGCGGCCTTCGGTGACGGCATGCGTTTCGCCTTCTGGCTGGGCGGCTCGGATGCAGCCGGGTGCTGCCGTTTTGCCGGCGGTCCTTATCTGGCGCCCGAATATCTGGGCACGGGCATGGCTATCGCCACACGGACGGACAATCCGGCGCTGGCCGCCGCGATCGATTACGCGCTGCAGGAGATCTCGATGAAAGGCACCTTCGCCGAATTCTACCTGCGCTACTTCCCGGTCAGCTTTTTCTGATTCCAGAGCACGGCCCAGCGTTTGTTGAGATTCAGGTCAGGGTGCGCAGCCGCGCCTTTGCCGCGCGGCCGATGGCGGCGACGGTCAGCGTGTCGAGATCGAGCTTGCGGCGGATCAACTGCAGCACCCGGACTTCCTCCATGCGCATTTCGAGATCTACGGCGGCCACTTCGAAGGCGGCGGCATAGGCGGTGTCGCGCAGGCGCTCCGGCAGGGCTTCGGCAATTTGGGCCAGGACACCCTCGAGGCCATCCTTTTCCTGCAGCAGCTTCTGACAAGCCTGGGCGACGGGAACCAGGCGATCCTGCTTGAAATCCTCGAACACCGGCCATGAGCGGACAACGTCGCCGATCCGGGCCAGTTCGACATCGGTCATGTCGCGGTCGGAGGCCGAGGTGATGACCATCAGGTAGATCAGGGCTTCATGTGGGGTCGGCGACGGCATTCTTTACTCCTTGAACGGGTTTCGAAGGTAGGAACGGGGGTCGAAGGTCGCAAGGAAAAAGCGCCCCACGCGTTGACGCTCCGGCCATGCGCGCCTAGAGGACCGGTTGAAAATCGACACTGCGACCATGCTGGCGAATGATCTGGCCGGCGAACAATTTGGAAAACACGACCATGGCGGGATCAAACACAATCGATCTCAACCCCGAACTGCTGGCGGCAGCGGCCGAGAGCAAGGCATGGCCGTTCGAGGAAGCCAAAAAGATCATCGAGCGCCACAAAGGCAGCGACTTTCCCGAAACGATCCTGTTCGAGACCGGCTATGGCCCGTCGGGCCTGCCGCATATCGGCACGTTCGGCGAGGTGGCGCGCACCTCGATGGTGCGCCATGCGTTCCGCGTGCTGACACAGGACAAGGTCGCCACCAAGCTGCTGTGCTTCTCCGACGACATGGACGGAATGCGCAAGATACCCGACAACGTGCCGGATCGCGCGGCACTCGAGCCGCATCTGCACAAGCCGCTGTCTTCGGTCCCCAATCCGTTCGGCGGCGACTATGCGAGCTTCGCCGACCACAACAATGCGATGCTCTGCCGCTTCCTCGACACGTTCGGCTTCGACTACGAATTCGCCAGCGCGACGCAGTACTACAAGTCAGGCCGTTTCGACGCGATGCTTCTGCGCGCCGCCGAGCGCTACGACAAGATCATGGCGGTGATGCTGCCGACGCTCGGGCCGGAGCGGCAGGCGACCTACAGCCCGTTCCTGCCGATTTCCCCGAAGAGCGGCCGTGTGCTTTACGTGCCGATGAAGCATGTCGACGCCAAGGCCGGCACCATCACCTTCGACGATGAAGGCACCGAGACCACGCTTTCGATCACCGGCGGCCGGGTGAAACTGCAGTGGAAGCCGGATTTCGGCATGCGCTGGGCAGCGCTTGGCGTCGATTTCGAGATGTTCGGCAAGGACCACCAGACCAACGCGGTGGTCTATGACCGCATCTGCAACATCCTGGGCGGGCGCGCGCCGGAGCATTTCGTCTACGAGCTGTTCCTCGACGAAAACGGCCAGAAGATCTCGAAGTCGAAGGGCAACGGCCTGACCATCGACGAATGGCTGACCTATGCGCCGACCGAAAGTCTCGGGCTCTACATGTACCAGCGGCCGCGGCAGGCCAAGAAGCTCTATTTCGACGTCATTCCGAGGGCGGTGGACGAGTATTACACCTTCCTGGGCGCCTACCCCAGGCAGGACTGGAAGGAGCGGCTGGGCAATCCGGTCTGGCACATGCATGACGGCAATCCGCCTGATATCGACATGCCGGTGCCATTCTCGCTGCTGCTCAACCTGGTGAGCGCCTCCAATGCGCAGAACAAGGACGTGCTGTGGGGCTTCATCTCGCGCCATACGCAAGGCGTGACGCCAAAGACGCATCCCGAACTCGACCAGCTGGTCGGCCACGCCATCCGCTATTTCGACGATTTCGTGCGGCCGACGAAGACCTTCCGTGCGGCCGACGAAGTCGAGCGCGACGCGCTCGAGGCCCTGGACGCGGCACTTGGTGCATTGCCGGCGGATGCCGGCGGCGAAGCGATCCAGAACGCTTCGCTCAACGTGGCGCGCAAGATCGAACGCTACCAGGATCATTCCAAGCAGAGCCCTGAGGGCGGCCCGGGCGTTTCGGGCGCCTTCTTCCAGATGATCTACCAGGTGCTCATCGGCCAGGAGCGCGGTCCGCGCTTCGGCTCGTTCGCCGCGCTCTACGGCGTCGCCGAGACCCGCGCGCTCATTCAGCAGGCGCTGGCTGGTCAGCTGGCTTGAGGACGCCGTCGACCTCTTCCAGGATCGAGCCCGGCGCCTGAGGCGCCGGGGCTGGCACGGGCGGAATCGCTGATATGCCGGCCAGGTTCGGCGCCGACCCGAAAATGCCCTTCTTCGCGCCTTGCGCCTTTTCACCGGCCGCGACATAGGGTCCGCCCTTGGCGGCACGCGCCCAGCCATTGTCGACCAGCCATTGGCCGACGTCCTGCTTGCCGATCCGGCATTCCGCCGCGATGCGGTCGCGGCCGCCTTCGGGCGGCACCGTGCAGACCACGGCACGGCCGCGCAGGAAAGCGCGGAACGCCGTGCGCGCACGGATGCCGCACGGCCAGGACTTGCCGTCGGTGGTGCAGGTCTCGTCCTGCCCGACGACATCGACGCCGGAGATCGCGACCGAATAGCCTTTCGCCTCGATCAGGCCGGCGGCTGTCGCGACCGGCTGGAACAGCTTGGTGCCATTCCAGTCATCGGGCATCTTCGGCTTGGGCGGCATGGCCAGCGCCAGCTTGCTCAGCGGCTGGCGCGGCTCGACCCGCTCGAGTTCCCCGGCGCGCAGTTCCGGCGGCGCGACGACGTCCGGATCGATCGCCCGCGAATGCACCGCCGGCTTTGGCGGTGGCGGAACGGCCGGCGCGGGAATGGCTGAGGTGGCCGGCTCGTCAGACCCGGCATCGGTGCCGGCCTGAGAGATCGTGTCCACGCCGGGATCGATCTGATCCACCGCGACGGTGCCTTGGCTTCCCCTCAGCGCGCGGCCGCCGGCGACGACCAGGGCCGCCATCACCGGGATCATCAGAACCGCCACAATGAGATGGGGTACCCGCACCAGCCCGACCTACTGGCTTGCCCAGACAATCCGCGCCACCCATTCGACCTCGCGCATGGGAATGTCGCGGTCGGGATGATCGGGATTGAGTGAGACCAGCGCGATCGACTTGACGGTCTGGCGCTCGAGCACCTTGGCCATCACCTCGCCCGATGTGGTCTTGACGACGACGCGATCGCCCTTGCGGGTGATGGCTCCCGGCTCGACGATGAGGACGTCGCCATTGCGATAGAGCGGCAGCATGGAATCGCCTTGCACCTGCAGCGCATAGGAGCTTTCGGTCGATTGCGCCGGCAGTTCGACCAGATCCCAGCCCTGCCCGGCCGGAAAGCCGGCATCGTCGAAGAAGCCGCCGGCGCCGGCCTGGGCAAAGCCGAGCAGCGGCACGGAACGCCTGTAGGCGGGCGCGGCGCCCATGCGGCCTTCGATCAGCCCGGTGAATTCGTCGAGCGAGGCACCCGTCGCCTCGATGATCTTGGCCAGTGATTCGGTCGAGGGCCAGCGCGGCCGGCCATCCGAGGACAGGCGCTTCGACTTGTTGAAGGCGGTCGAATCGAGGCCCGCGCGCCTCGCCAGACCTGACGCCGAAAGCGAATAGCGCTCGGCAAGAGCATCGATGGCGGCCCAGACGCGGTCGTGCGAGAGCATGTCGTGCTCTCCTTCCAGACAGGAAAAAATGCCTCTCCTGTCTAACGCGCATTCGCCGCCATGTCCACCGGGCGCAGGTAGTGTCTTAGTTTGCGGAGCGGCAATGGCGAGAGGGGCGCGCCTAGCGCTTCCAGCGGCTTTCCGCCTCCTTCTTCGCGATCTCGGCGCGCCGCTCTGGCGTCATATTCTCGGCGCGCTTCTTGCCACCCTTCGAATCAAGCTCTTTGGCGGCGGCGCTCTTGCCGTCGACCTGCAGATCGTCGGCTTCCTCGCCGGTAGCAATGCGCATGACGCGGACGGCATCGCCGATCACATCGGCGGGGCGCTTTTGACCTTTCGGTCCGGTCGGTATCTTCTACTGCCCAACTACCGACGCCGCTGGCCGTCCCGACGTGATAGGATCGGCGTGACGTAGAACGATCCTCCACACGCCATCCTCCCGCCGGAAAATAGTGGTGGTCCGAAGCGCAATCGGCACCAGTTTATCGGCGCCGCCAACCTTGGATCGGACCCGCTCGATCTCCATGATATAGCCCAAGTCTGCCGTCGCGTACTCGGCGATTCGCTCAAAGCCGATGACCTCGCCATCCCGGTAGTTGGTGGCAGCTCGATCCATGGTCTCAGCAGCCTTTGTCCATCCCCTGGCCGGCGGACCGAACGGGTTCGCGATTATCACGTCATCGCGTCGCGAATACAGGCTTTTCAGGGGCTCAGGATCGCCCTTAACAAAAGCACTCACGGCCAGATGATCCTGTTCGATGACATTCGTTAGGTCGGAGGACAACATTCCAATGCCCATCAAATTTGGCTTTCGCAAACAAAATCATACCGCATCGGAAGGGCAAGAGCGAGCAGCGCGTAAAGGCCGCCGGATTTCAAACTGAGACACTACCCGGGCGCAACTGGCGGATCGCTAACAAAACTGCGTGCCGCCCCCAGACGGCGCGCCCTTGGCCGCGCGAAGGGCGCGGTTTCAGCGGTCGGACATCGATGGTCGGAGATCAGCCTATCCGGCCGCAGGCCCTGATGGGAAGTTATGAACATCCGCTCGGCCACGGCTGCGTGCCGTGGCCATCATGCGCAAAATGAACGTGCTATGGCGTCCCCTTGTGTGTCGGCCAGTCTTTGTGTTTCGGCCGGCGTCAGGCGGCCTGTTTCACGTCGCCCTTGGCGTAGGGATCGAAGCGCTGGTAGAAGGTTTCGCCCTTTTCGGCCATGTCGAGTAGCAGCTTGGGCGCCTTGAACTCGGCGCCGTATTTCTTCCGCAGGCCCTTGGCGATCTTGACGAACTGCTTGGCGCCGATGCCGTCGATATAGGACAGCGCACCGCCAGTGTAGGGCGCGAAGCCGAAGGCCAGGATCGAGCCCACATCGGCCTCGCGCGGATCGGTGACGATGCCTTCCTCCATCACCCGCGCCGCTTCCAGCGCGATGGTGACCAACAGCCGTTGCTGCAGCTCCTCGTAATCGACCTTCTCGGGTGCAAGCTGCGGATAGAGGTCCTTCAGCCCCGGCCACAGCTTCTTCTTGGCCGGCTTGGCCGGATAATCGTAGAAACCCTTGCCGTTCTTGCGGCCGAAGCGGCCATGGTCGTCGACCATGGTGTTGATCAGCGCCATCTGCTTCGGGTCGACGGCCTTGTCCCCGAGATCCCTGATGGTCTGCTTCATGATCTTCTGGGCAAGGTCGATCGCCGTCTCGTCGGTCAGCGCCAAGGGACCGACCGGCATGCCGGCGGCCTTCGCCGCATTCTCGATCATCGGCGCGGGCACGCCCTCGATCAGCATCTTGTAGGCTTCCGACATGTAGCGCAGCACGCAGCGGTTGACGTAGAAGCCGCGCGTGTCGTTGACGACGATCGGTGTCTTCTTGATGGCTCGGACAAAGTCGATCGCGGTGGCGAGCGCCTTGTCGCCGGTCTTCTTGCCCAAAATGATCTCGACCAGCATCATCTTGTCGACCGGCGAGAAGAAGTGGATGCCGACAAAACTCTTCGGGCGCGCCGAATTCTTCGCCAGCGAGGTGATCGGAATGGTCGAGGTGTTCGACGCGAAGATCGCGGACGACTTCAGCACGGCTTCCGCCTGTTCGGTGGCGGCCTTCTTGACGGCCGAATCCTCGAACACCGCCTCGACCACCAAGTCGCAACCGGCAAGATCGGCATAGTCGGCTGTCGGCGTGATCAGCGACAGGAGCTTGTCCTTCTCCTCCGGCTTGGCGCGGCCCTTCTTGACCTGATCCGAGACCAGGCTGTCCGAATGCGCCTTGCCCTTTTCGGCCGACTCCATGTCGCGGTCGAGCAGCACCACCGGAATGCCGGCCTTGGCCGTGACATAGGCGATACCGGCGCCCATGAAGCCGGCGCCGAGAATGCCGATCTTCTTGAACTTGGTTTCCGGCACGCCGTCCGGACGGCGGGCACCCTTGTTCAGTTCCTGCAGCGACACGAACAGCGAGCGGATCATCGCCACCGCTTCCCTGGTCTGCATGATCTCGGTGAAATAGCGCTGTTCGATCCTGAGCGCGGTGTCGAACGGCACCAGCAGGCCTTCATAGACGCATTTCAGGATGGCGGCGGCGGCCGGATAATTGCCATAGGTTTCGCGGCGCAGGATGGCGATGGCCGGCGGCCACAGATTGAAGCCGGCCGGCGAATAGATCTGACCGCCAGGCAGCTTGAAGCCCTTCTCGTCCCAGGGCTGGACGGCTTTCAGTCCGTTCCTGATCATGGCCTTTGCCGTCTCGACCAGCTTGGCCGGCTCGGCGATCTCGTGGATCAGGCCCATGGCCTTCGCCTTCTGCGGCGAGAGACTCTGGCCGGAGGTCAGCATCTGCAGCGCCTGCTGCTGATCGGTCAGCCGCGGCACGCGCTGGGTGCCGCCGGCACCGGGGAAGATGCCGACCTTGACTTCCGGCAAGGCCATCTTGACCTTGTCTGAATCAGCGGCGACGCGACCGTGGCAGGCCAGCGACAACTCGAAGGCGCCGCCCATGCAGGTGCCGTTGATCGCCGATACCCAGGGCTTGCCCGATGTTTCGAGCTTGCGCCACAGACCGCCCATGCGACCGGCATTGTCGAACAGGAGCTTTGCCGCCTTCTCCGGATCCTTGGTCTTTTCCCTGGCGAACACGGCAAGCATCTTCTGCAGCATGGTCAGATCAGCGCCGCCGGAGAAGCTGTCCTTGCCCGAGGTGATCACCGCACCCTTGATGCTGGCGTCGGCCACCACCTGGTCGATGATCTTGTCGAGTTCGCCCATCACCTCCTCGGTGAACACGTTCATCGAGCGATCCGGCATGTTCCAAGTGACGAGCGCAATGCCGTCAGCGTCGGTGTCGAGGGTGAAATTGATGTAGCTCATTGTTTCTCTCCCGTCAGACGCGTTCGATGATCGTTGCGGTGCCCATGCCGGCGCCGATGCACAGCGTCACCAGCGCAGTGTTCAGATCGCGGCGCTCGAGTTCGTCCAGCACCGTGCCGAAGATCATCGCGCCGGTGGCGCCGAGCGGATGGCCCATGGCGATGGCGCCGCCATTGACGTTGATCTTGTCGTGCGGGATGTCGAAGGCTTGCATGTAGCGCAGCACCACCGAGGCGAAGGCCTCGTTGAGCTCGAACAGGTCGATGTCGGACAGCTTCATCTTGGCGCGCTTCAGGAGCTTCTCGGTGACATCGACCGGGCCGGTCAGCATCAGCACCGGTTCGGAGCCGATGTTGGCGAAGGTGCGGATGCGCGCGCGGGGTTTGAGACCCATCGCCTTGCCGGCCTTCTTCGAGCCGAGCAGCACGGCCGCCGCGCCATCGACGATGCCGGACGAGTTGCCGGCGTGGTGGACGTGGTTGACCTCTTCCACCTCGGGGTGCTTCTGCACCGCGACCGCATCGAAGCCGCCCATTTCGCCGGGCATGACGAAGGACGGGTTGAGCGAGGCCAGCGACTGCATGTCGGTCGAAGGCCGCATGTGCTCGTCATGGTCCAGTATAGTCAAGCCGTTCTGGTCCTTGATCGGGATCACCGAATTCTTGAAGCGGCCGTCGGACCAGGATTTGGCGGCCCGCTTCTGGCTTTCGACCGCATAGGCGTCGACGTCGTCACGGGAAAAACCGTATTTGGTGGCGATCAGATCGGCCGAGATGCCTTGCGGCACGAACCAGCCGGGCAGACCGACCGAAGGATCCATGAACCAGGCGCCGCCGGAGGCACCCATGCCGACGCGCGACATGGATTCGACACCACCGGCGATGACGATCTCGTCGGCGCCGTGCGCAATCTTGGCGGCGCCGAAATTGATGGCGTCGAGACCGGAGGCGCAGAAGCGCGAGATTTGCATGCCAGGCGCCTTGGTGTCGTAGCCGGCCTCGAAGGCGGCGGCGCGCGGAATGACCGAACCCGCTTCGCCGACCGGATCGACGCAGCCGAAGATGATGTCGTCGACGGTGCCGGTGTCCAGCCCGTTGCGGTCGCGCAGCGCTTCCAGCGTCTTGGCGGCAAGCCGCACCGCCGGCACTTCATGCAGCGATCCATCCTTCTTGCCCTTGCCGCGCGGCGTGCGCACGGCGTCATAGACGTAAGCTTCGGCCATTTTCGTGCTCCTTGGGTTTGCCGGTCGCCGCTCTCAGAGCGAGCGTCCGATCAGCAATTTCATGATCTCGTTGGTGCCGCCGTAGATGCGCTGGACGCGGGCGTCGCGGAACATGCGGGCGATCGGATATTCATTCATGTAGCCATAGCCGCCGTGCAGTTGAAGGCATTCGTCGACGACTTTTCCCTGCAGGTCGCTCAGCCAGTATTTGGCCATCGAGGCCGTCACCGGATCGAGGCCGCCATTGATGTGGCGGGTGACGCAGTCATTGTAGAAGACGCGGCCGATCGTCGCCTCGGTCTTGAGCTCGGCCAGCTTGAACTGGGTGTTCTGGAAATCGATGATCGCCTTGCCGAAGGCCTTGCGTTCCTTGACGTAGTCGATGGTCAACGCCAGCGCCCGCTCGATCATGGCAATGGCGCCTGTGCCGATCTGCAGCCGCTCCTGCGGCAATTGCTGCATCAGCTGGATGAAGCCCTGCCCTTCTTCGTGGCCGAGCAGGTTCGAGGTCGGGACGCGCACGTCGTTGAAGAACAGTTCCGACGTGTCGTTGGCCTTCAGGCCTATCTTGTCGAGGTTGCGGCCGCGCTCAAAACCTTCGACTTCGTCGGTCTCGACGACAATCAGCGAGGTGCCCTTGGCGCCCTTTTCCGGATCGGTCTTGGTGACGACGATGATGAAGTTGGCCAGCTGGCCGTTGGTGATGAAGGTCTTGGAACCATTGATCCTGTACTGGTTGCCGTCCTTCTCGGCCCGTGTCTTGACGCCTTGCAGGTCGGAACCGGCGCCCGGCTCGGTCATCGCGATGGCGCCGATCAGCTCGCCGGTGGCGAGCTTCGGCAGCCATTTCTTCTTCTGCTCTTCCGAACCGTAGTGAAGGATGTAAGGGGCGACGATCGAATTGTGCAGGCCGATGCCAAAACCGTCGACGCCGACATGGCCGATCGCCTCGATGATGGCGCTCTCATGCGCGAAGGTGCCGCCGGAACCGCCATATTCCTCCGGCATCGAGGCGCAGAGCAGGCCGGCGGCGCCGGCCTTGCGCCAGCTCTCGCGGTCGACCATCTCGTTCCTCTCGAACTCGTCGTAGCGCGGCGCGATTTCCTCGGACATGAACCGGGTTGCCATGTCGTAGAGCATGCCGACCTCGTCCGCCGCCCAGGCGGGCTTGGGAAGGCCAAGTATTTCGGCGGGGCTGGTCATGTGGATATGGTACTCCTCCCAGAGCGCATAGTCAGCGTTGAGGCCGGCGCACGTCACGCTGGCCTCAACCGACCCTTCCCCCGAAGGAGAGGGCAACCATCTTTAGAACGCTTCCGCAGGCAGGGCCATCAGCGTGTCCGCGCCGCTCGAAATACGAGCGAGATGGGCCGACGTCTCCGGCATGATCCGCTCCATGAAGAAGCGCGCCGTTACCACCTTGTTGTCGTAGAAGGACTGGGTGCCGTTGGCGCCGGTCTTGCCCTGAGCTGCCTTGGCCATCTGCGCCCACATGTAGCCCAGTGCAACAAGGCCGAAGAGATGCATATAGTCGGTCGAGGCCGCGCCGGCATTGTCGGGCTTGGCCATGCCGTTCTGCACCAGCCACATGGTCGCCGCCTGCAGATCGTTCAGGCCCTTCTTCAACCCCTTGGTGAAGGGCGCCATCTTCTCGTCGGCGCGGTTCTCCTCGCAGAATTCGCCGACCTCCTTGAAGAAGGCCTGGATGGCGCGGCCGCCATTCAGGCCGAGCTTGCGGCCGACGAGGTCGAGCGCCTGGATGCCGTTGGCGCCTTCATAGATCATGGCGATGCGGGCATCGCGCACGAACTGGCTCATGCCGTGCTCTTCGATATAGCCGTGACCGCCGAACACCTGCTGCGCCATGACGGCGTGATCGAAGCCCTTATCGGTGAGCACGCCCTTGACCACCGGCGTCATCAGGCCGGTGTAGTCGTCGGCCGCCTGGCGGTCCTTGTCGTCGGCGGAGCGATGCGCGATGTCGGACTTGATCGCCGTCCACAGCGCCAGCGCACGGCCGGCCTCGTTGAAGGCCTTCATGGTCATCAGCGAGCGGCGGATGTCAGGATGGACCATGATCGGGTCGGCCTTCTTGTCCGGCGCCTTGGCGCCTGAGAGCGAACGGCCCTGCAAGCGGTCCTTGGCGTAGGCAACGGCGTTCTGGTAGGCGATCTCCGACAGCGAAAGCCCTTGCAGGCCGACGCCGAGGCGGGCCTCGTTCATCATCGTGAACATCGCCTTGAGGCCGCCATTCTCCTCACCGAGCAGCGTGCCTTCGGCCTCGTCATAGTTCATGACGCAAGTCGAATTGCCGTGGATGCCCATCTTCTCCTCGATCGAGCCACAGGAGAGCGTGTTGCGTTCGCCCGGATTGCCCGCAGCATCGAGCTTGAGCTTCGGCACGATGAACAGCGAGATACCCTTGACGCCTTCCGGCGCGCCCTCGATGCGGGCCAGCACCAGATGGACGATGTTGTCCGACATGTCGTGTTCGCCGGCCGAGATGAAAATCTTCTGGCCCGAGATTTTGTAGGTGCCGTCGCCGTTCGGCACCGCCTTGGTGCGCAGCAGGCCGAGATCGGTGCCGCAATGCGGTTCGGTCAGGTTCATGGTGCCGGTCCAGGAACCCTCGACCATCTTCGGCAGCCATTTGGCCTTCTGCTCGTCGGTGCCGTGGGTGATGATCGCCGCGATGGCGCCCTGGGTCAGACCCGGATACATCATCAGCGACATGTTGGCCGAGACCATGTATTCGGCGACGGCGGTGTGCACGGCATAGGGCAGGCCCTGGCCGCCAAACTCGACCGGCGCCGCCAGCCCCATCCAGCCGCCTTCGCGGTACTGGTCGAAGGCCTCCTTGAAGCCTTTGGGCGTGGTCACCGAGCCGTCGTCGTGACGCACGCAGCCTTCCATGTCGCCGACGCGGTTGAGCGGATGCATGACGTTTTCGGCGAGCTTGGCACCTTCGGCCAGGATCGCTTCCAACACGTCTGGCGTCGCGTCGGCAAATCCGGGAACGTTCGAATAGCGCTGATAACCCAGCACCTCGTTGAGCACGAACAGCGTATCCTGGACCGGCGCCCTGTATGTCGGCATGCTTTTTCTCCACCCTGCGGACCTGGTCCGAAGCTCCCGAATTGATGTCGGGGCGGCATGCGGACCCGTGTTGAAGCCGGGATAGCAAAAATTGACGTTTGCGTAAACGTCAATTCTTGCTATGCGACAAGATTTCCCGCCTAACCCAGCTTGGTGAAGCTAGCGGCGCGACGTCACCCAGGCCAGCGCCGAAGGAACCAGTCAGGCAGATGCAGGCAACGAAAAAGCCGCGCGGCAGAGCCACGCGGCTTTGATGGTCGAGGCTCCGACGGAGTCGGAACCTGTAGATTGCTTCAGCTCGCGACGCTTGCCTGCGGCGCCGTGCGCTCGGCCAACATCTGGCGCACCGCCGACATCGAGCCGGAGAGCTCGTTGATGGCGTCGTCGATCAGCGCCCGCTGCTTCTGCAGGCGGGCGAGCTGCTTCTCCGACTTGTCCAGCGCCAGCCGCAGCTGCTTGGTGTTGGAACCGGTCGGATCGTAGAGATCCATCATCTGCTTGACGTCGCGCAGCGAGAACCCGACCTTGCGGCCGAGCAGGATCAGCTTCAGCCGGGCCTTGTCGCGGCGCGTGTAGAGACGGGTGGAGCCGTCGCGCTGGGGGTTGAGCAGGCCCTTGTCTTCGTAGAAACGCAGCGTGCGCAGCGTCACGCCGTATTTCTTGGCCATTTCGCCGATGCGGGAGAGGTCCTCGCCGGCTTCGACAGATACATTATTGGTATTGGCCGCGGTCTCGCCGGCCGAGATAAGCTTCATGGTCACTGGCTTTCCCCGTCTGGTGGCGCCGCGGTCCTGGACCATGCGTCGCCTGACTGGAAGCGGGGGCGTGCTTCCGGCCGTGGTTTCGACAAACAAAATCGCAAACAGCACACTCAAATGCGCCTTTTACGTTTACGTCAATTCTATACCGATAGCCGCCTCATGACGCAAGGGGCGTTCTGTGAAGGTGCTTTATGCCGCACCATGGCAGCGAGAGCGAACTTCCTTCCAACTTCTTAAGCTTGGTTAACGCGTTGTTTACCACGTTGGGGGAAATGTGGGCGCGTCGGCTACCCGTGTTTATCCTGTATCGAATTTTTCACGGTTTTTCGGAGCGCGGGTGAAACCCCGGGAAGCTTGTCTTCCACCGTGGAAGCGCGGTCGCCTTCGTTCCGGCAGGGACTTGGGGAGCTGGTCGCAAGCCGGCCAATCTGAAAGACGGACGCACCGATGAACAGCAAGCGGTCCTATCTCGACACACTCAACGCCGGCAGGCAGCGCAAGCCGCAGACCACGCTCGAGCAACTGAACCGCTCGCTGGAGACCCTGGAACAGCGGTTGGGGCAGACCCGCGAGGAGGTGACGGCACGTCCCGCTCCGCGCCAATACGGCGCGGACCCGCGCTATCCAGCCACTGAGCCGCGCTATCCCGCCGTCGACCCGCTCTATCCCGCCGCCCAGCCAACCGCTCAGCAGCGCTGGTATGAGGATCCGCGGCCGGCGGCGCGCCCGCAGAGCCCGGTGCCGGCCCCCGGCTTCGACCAGAACTACCAGGCCATCGCCCGTGACATCGACCGCGTGCGCGGCCAGGAAGACAGCGTCGCCATGGTTGGCAAGATCGCCGGCGAATTGCGCGGCATGCGCGAGGAACTGCGCCACCAGATGACGGCGGGCCTGCAGCGCGAATTCGATGCACTACGCAAGGATATCGACCGCGCCTTCCAGGCCAACGCCAGGACCGGCACAGCGGGCAAGGGCAGTGCCGAACTCGGCGTCGAATTCGAACGGCTTTCCGGCGCCATAAAGTCGCTGTCGGAGAAAAGCGACGACAGAAGCGTCAACATGCTGCGGCTGGAGCTCGAGCAGGTGAAGGCCGCGCTCGACACGCTGGCGCGCGAGGAGAGCGTGCAGAAGGTCGACCGCCGCTGGGACGATTTCGACCGCCGCTGGACGGCTTTCGAGGACCGCGTCGACGCCGACCAGCGCAAGCGCTCCGACGACCCCGCCCTTTCGGCCCTGACCGACCGGCTGGAGCAGATCAGCAACGCCGTCAACAATCTGCCTGAATCTCTGTCGCTGCGCTCGCTCGAGGAAAAGGTGCGCACGCTGGCCGGCGCCGTCGAACACTTCGCGGGCCAGCAGGACAATCGTGGCGGCGACACGCTTGCCATGATCGACGAGCGGCTGGACGAGATTTCCCGCGCCATCGTTGCCTCGACCGTCGCGGCACAGGCCAATTCCGTCGACCACGAAGCCTTCGACCGTATCGAGAAGCGCATCGACTCGCTCGCCCGGCAGATCGAGGAAGTGGCGCAGGATCGTCCCGGCAACGCGGTCATGGATCGCCTGAGCACGCTGTCGAGCCGCGTCGACGAACTCGCCGGCCGCGCCAATTTGCCCGAACAGGCGATGGAACGGCTGGCCAAGCAGATCACCCTCATCGCCGACAAGATCGACCAGGCGCCGGCCATGCCCGACGCCGACTACATCTTCCACGGGCTCGAGCAGCGCTTCGACGTGCTGTCCGGCATGATGGAACGCCGCCAGGGCGATGCCATCGAACAGGGCAACATGCTGTTTCGCGATCTCGAGCGCCGTCTCGACGAGGTTGCCGACCGGCTCGACCAGCGCCTCGCGCCGCAAATCGACAGCGCCGGCATCATGGAAGCCATCGACGCCCGCTTCGCCGCACTCGCCACGCGCATGGAGACCCGCGCCGCCGATCCCGCCGGCGAAGCGGCGATCCGTGGACTGGAAAGCCGGCTCGAGGACATTTCCAGCCGGCTCGACGCCTCGGCGGCCCAGGTGGCCGGCATCGATCCGGCGCTGATCCGCAGCCTGGAGGCACAGGTCGCCGGCCTGTCCGCCCATCTGTCCAGGCCCAGCACGCCGCTGCCGGAATTCGAGGACATCAGCCCGCGCCTCGACGAAATCGAGAAGGCGCTGGCCGGAACCCGCGATTCCATCCTCGGCGCGGCACGCGAAGCGGCCGAGAACGCGGTGCGTTCGCTGGCCGGGTCGAACGCCAATGCGTCGGCGGTTTCCGGACTCGCCCAAGACCTGAAAACGCTGGAAACGCTGACGCGGCGCTCCGACGAGCGCAATTCGCGAACTTTCGAGGCCATCCACGACACGCTGCTCAAGATCGTCGACAGGCTGGGTTCGCTGGAAACCAACGAGCCGTCCGAAGCGGTGAGCGAGCTTCTGGCCACGCGCCAGGACGAGGCAGCCGGCAAGCGCCGCCCACGAACCGCCAAGATGGCTATCGAAGCGCCGTCGATGGATATAGACGAGCCGATGCCGCTGACCGGCGACATGGCCGATCTCGATGGCCGCGCCGCCGCCATAATGCGTAACGAGGGTACGCGTGGCGACCTGAGTACGCGTGGCGACCTGGGTACGCGTGGCGACCTGAGTACGCGTGGCGACCTGGGCACACGAACGCCGGCGGAAGCCGCCGCCGCCGCCGCCATGGCCGCACTCGGTTCCGGTACCATCGCCGAGAAGGACCAGCCGGCAGGCCGCAAATCGATGTTCGGCGGGCTGGCCCGCGCCTTCAAGGGCAAGAAGGCGGCGGCGGACGTCCCGCCGCTGGCCGGTTCGCCACCGAGCGGCGATATTCCGACTGTCGATCTCGACGAGCCGCTCGACCCGAAAGTGGCCAACCGCCCGCTGGAGCCAGGCTCCGGCGCGCCCGACCTCAATGCCATCATGAAGCGGGTTCGCGACGAGCGCGGCCAGCCGGCAAAGCTTGGCGAAAGCGACGCCGCCAAATCGGATTTCATCGCAGCCGCGCGGCGCGCGGCGCAGGCCGCCGCCGCGGAGGCCGACGCCCTGAAGCGCCAGTCGACGGTGAAAGGCCCGGTGAAGGCGCTCAGGATCGGCGACCTGCTCAAGGCGCGGCGCAAGCCGATCCTGATGGCTGCGGCGGCGATCATGCTGGCGCTTGCCGGCCTGCAGCTCGGCAAGGCGTTCCTCTCGGATCCCGTTCAGGTGGCAAACAACGACGCCGCACCGATCGTTGCCGCGCAGCCGGTGCAGGCGGCGTCCGTCGACACGGCGAGCCAGCCGAAGGCGGAAGCCCAGCCGGCAGCGAAGGACAATGCGCCGGGCCGTGCCGTCAGGCAGGCCGAGCAATCCGCGTCCACGACCAAGGACGACATGGTAGCGCAGACCGCCCTGGCGATGCCGTCGGACACGGACGCCATGGCGAATACGGCGCCGGTCGCAGAGCCCGCTGCCGCCCCGGCTGCTTCTACCGCCTCTTCCGGTCCCATGGCTTCGGCCGCTCCAGCACCAGTTGCGCCTATTGCCGCGACGCCGATGGATGCGACGGCTTCAGAGCCGGCCGCTGCTGCCGGCGGTGCGCAAGCGACGGACACCGATACCCAGCCGGTCGCAGCCGCAACGGCGGCCAACGACGCCATCGCCAAGGACACGACCGGCGCCGTTGCACCGACGGCTGCCCCTGCGACAGCAGCCGCGGCTAAGTTCGACATTCCGGCCGATGCCGGACCGGCGGCGCTGCGCGACGCCGCCGCTGGTGGCGACGCCAAGGCGCTGTTCGAGATCGGCTCGCGCTACGCGGAATCGCGCGGCGTCAAGGAAGACATGGCGGCAGCCGCCAAATGGTACGAAAAATCGGCGGAACTCGGTTTCGCGCCGGCCGAATACCGCATCGGCAATTTCTATGAGAAGGGCATCGGCGTCGCCCGCGACATCAAGAAGTCGAAGACCTGGTACCAACTGGCCGCCGAGCAGGGCAATGCCAGCGCCATGCACAATCTGGCCGTGCTGTTCGCCATGGCCGCCGATGGCGTGACCGACAATGAATCGGCCGCGCACTGGTTCCAGGAGGCCGCCGATCTCGGCGTCAAGGACAGCCAGTTCAATCTCGGCATCCTGGCCGCCAAGGGCGTCGGCATGAAGCAGAACCTCGAGGAATCCTACAAATGGTTCGCTCTCGTCGCCAAGACCGGCGACAAGGACGCTGCCGCCAAGCGCGACGAGATCGCCAATGCGCTGCGGCCCGAACAGCTCGAGCGGGCGCGCGCCGCGACCGAACTGTGGAAGGCCAAGCCGCTCAACGCGGCGACCAATTCGGCCGACATTCCCGAATCCTGGCAGGAAGGCACGCCGCAGACGACCGCCGGCATCGACATGAAGAAGGCGGTCAAGAACATCCAGCTCATCCTCAACAAGAACGGCTATGACGCCGGCGGCGCCGACGGCGTCATGGGCGAGAAGACCAAGAACGCGATCATCGCTTTCCAGACCGACAACAAGCTGCCGGCGACCGGCGCCGTCGATGAAAAACTGGTGCGGGCGCTGCTGGCGCGCAAATAACAGAGAAGCGTCGTTTCCACGACGCTCTTGCCACACATTTGCCTGTTAACTGATTGAGATATTTTTTGTTTCGGCGCGGCGACGGGGTTTGACCCCGCCGCCGCGTCGGCGCAAGGAAAAATTGGCTTTTCGGTGCGAGACTGCCCAGAACGGCTGTATTCGCCGACAGGCAAACTGATCGAGACTGACGGGTGGGCATCTATCTCCCGATTGCGGAAATTTCCGTCAACGTCTTCGTGCTGCTGGCCATGGGCGCTGCGGTGGGCTTCCTGTCGGGCATGTTCGGCGTCGGCGGCGGGTTTCTCATCACGCCGCTCCTGATCTTCTACAACATCCCCCCGGCGATCGCGGTCGCCACCGGCGCCAACCAGGTCATCGCCTCTTCCGTCTCGGGCGTGCTTTCGCACATGAAGCGGGGCACGCTCGACTTCAAGCTCGGCGGCGTGCTTCTGGCCGGCGGCATTGTCGGCTCCACCGCCGGTATCTACGTGTTCGCCTTCCTGCGCCGACTTGGCCAGCTCGACCTGTTCATCTCGCTGCTCTATGTCGTGCTGCTCGGCACGGTCGGCGGGCTGATGCTGGTCGAAAGCATCAATGCGCTGCGCGCCACACGCAGCGGCGCCGCGCCGGTGCTAAAGAAATCCGGCCAGCACAACTGGATCCACCGGCTGCCGCTGAAGATGCGCTTCAGGGCGTCGAAACTGTTCGTCAGTGTCATCCCGGTGCTCGGCCTTGGCGCCGGCATCGGCTTCCTGTCGTCGATCATGGGTGTCGGCGGCGGCTTCATCATGGTGCCGGCGCTGATCTATCTGCTCAAAGTGCCGACCAATGTCGTTATCGGCACCTCGCTGTTCCAGATCATCTTCACGTCCGCCTACACCACACTGGTCCACGCCACCACGAACCAGACGGTCGACGTCGTGCTGGCCTTCCTGCTGATGGCGGGCGGCGTCGCAGGCGCGCAATATGGCGCCAAGGCCGGCCAGAGGCTGCGCGGCGAGCAGCTCAGGGCGCTGCTGGCCTTGCTGGTGCTGGCCGTGGCGATCAGGCTGGCCATCGATCTTTTCGTCACCCCGCCCAATCTCTATTCGCTGTCCAGCGCGGGCCTCAACTGATGGCGGGCCCGAAAGCATTCGCAGCCGCCATACTCCTGTCACTGCTTGCCGCCGCCGCGCCGGCAAAGGCACAGACGCCGCTGACGGAAGGCATCCAGATCGGTCTCTCCACCGACAATGTCTCGATCACCGCCGGCTTTTCCGGCGCCGACCTGACCATCTTCGGCTCGCTGGAAAATCCCGACCCGCTGGTCGCCCGCCAGGGCCGCTACGACGTCATCGTCGTGCTCGAAGGGCCACCCAAGCCGGTGGTGGTACGCCGCAAGGACCGGGTGCTCGGCGTCTGGGTCAATCTGGACTCCGAAACCTTCGAGAACGTGCCGGTCTCCTATTCGGTGGCGACGACGCGGCCGCTGCAGGACATCACCGAGCCGAACAGCTACAAGCAGCTGTCGCTCGGCGCCTCCAACCTCTATATGCAGCCCGCCGACGCCGGCGACGGCCCGGCGACGATCGAGGAATTCACCGCGGCGCTGCGCGAACGCAAGGGCGCCGCCGGCCTCTACAGCGAGAATGTCGGCGGCGTGCAGTTCCTGTCGCAGAACCTGTTCCGCGCCACCGTCAGGCTGGCACCGAATGTGCCGGTTGGAACCCATAAAGCCCGCGCCTTCCTGTTCAAGAGCGGCCTGTTCATCAAGGAGAGCTCAGCCCAGCTCGAAATCCGCAAGTCCGGCTTCGAACAGTCGATCTTCCGGGTCGCCCATGACTACTCCTTCCTCTACGGCGTCTTCGCCATATCGCTGGCCATGCTGACGGGCTGGCTCGGCAGGCTGATCTTCCGCAAGGATTGAGCGGCCAAAAGGGGTTTCCCTTTCCCGCGTCATGCTATAGACCGCACCTCCCCGCCCAACGGGCAAGCACGCACAATTCAATTCGGCAGAGCGGTCCAGTCGCCCGGAACCACAGCGCACGCTTCTCCCGCGAGCGCCGATCCGCTGTCTGCCGCCAATGACAGGAGGCTGCCTTGCGACCAGCATTCGCCGGTATCGACTTCGGCACTTCGAACTCCACGGTCGGCGTGGTCCGCAACGGGCAGCCCCACCTCGTCGCGCTCGAAGGCGGCCAGGTCACGCTGCCCAGCGCGGTGTTCTTCAATTTCGAGGACGGCCGCATCTGTTTTGGCCGCCAGGCCATCGCCAACTACACCGACAGTGTGGAAGGCCGGCTGATGCGCTCGCTGAAGAGCGTTCTGGGCAGCTCGCTGGCGCATGAGAAGACGCGCATCAAGGCGCGCTCGATCGGCTTCATGGAGATCATCGGCCTGTTCCTCGGGCATCTCAGGAAGAAGCTTGAAGAAGATGGCGGCGATTTGGTCGAGACCGTGGTGCTCGGCCGTCCGGTGCAGTTTGTCGATGACGACCCACAAGCCGACGCGAACGCGCAGAGCGACCTGGAAAAGGCCGCGCATGCCCAGGGCTTCAGGCACATCGCCTTCCAGTTCGAGCCGATCGCGGCTGCGCTCGACTACGAGCAGAGGGTGACGCGCGAGGAGCTGGCGCTGATCATCGACATGGGCGGCGGCACCTCTGACTTTTCAGTCGTGCGCGTCTCACCTGAGCGTGCCCGACTGCCGGACCGCAAGGACGATATCCTGGCCAGCCGGGGCGTCCATATCGGCGGTACGGATTTCGACCGGTTGCTCAGCATTGCCCATGTGATGCCGCAACTCGGCTATTTGACCCCGACCAAGGACGGCAAGCGCAATCTGCCGGCCAGCTACTTCATCGATCTGGCGACTTGGCAGCGCATCAACCTGGTCTACACCGCCAAGGCGATGACGCATCTGCGCCAGATCCGCTACGAGGCCGCGCGCGCCGACCTTGTCGACCGGTTCATCCACATTGTCGAGCACCGCTATGGGCACGCTTTGGCGGCATTGGTGGAAAAGGCCAAGATAGAATTGACCGACCTGTCATCGGCCGAAGTGGCGGTAAGGCTATCCGACGTGGAGTTCGCCGCCGAAATCTCGCGTGACGGACTGGACGCCACGATCGCCAGGGACATCGAGCGGGTCACCGCAACGGTGGCTGAGACCATGAGCGACGCCGGGGTCAAGCCGTCCGACATCACCGCGGTGTTCCTTACCGGCGGCTCGACCGCGATCCCGCTGGCAAGACGGGAAATCCTGGCGCTGGTGCCGCAGGCTTCGGTCATCGACGGCGACATGTTCGGCTCGGTCGGCCTTGGCCTGGCACTGGATGCGCAACGCAAGTTCGGCTGATCAGGCTGAACCGCTTCGGGTCGTCTCGGCGCCGAGATGCGCCTTGAGCGCCATCTGGGCCAGGCTTGCCTGGCGGTCGCGGTGGGTGATCATGGCGAAGTCGCGCTGTGGCAGTTCGAGCGGCACGGACCGCAGGCTGCCTTCGGCGACGGCGCGTCCGACGACGAGCTCCGAAATGATGGTGGCGCCCGCACCCGCCTCGACCGCCTGGCGAACCGCCTCGTTGCTTGGCAGCACCAGGAACACCTGCAGCTCGGCCAGCGAAATCCCCTCGCGCCGCGCCAGATCCTCCAGCACCTCGCGCGTGCCCGACCCGCCCTCGCGGATGATCCAGCGCAGGCCCCTGATGTCGGGACGGCCCGGCGCGGTTTCGACGATTTCGGGATGTGACGCGGCAACCACCAGCATCAACCGGTCGGTGTCGACCTTGGCGCGGCGCAATATGTCGGATTCGGTGCGCCCCTCGACCAGGCCGAGATCGGCGGTTCCATCCAGCACGCTGGCCTCGACCTGCCTCGTGTTGCCGATGCTGACGCTCAGCCGCACCGCGGGATAAGCCTCGTGAAAGGACGCCAGCCGGCGCGGCAGCCAGTAGCTGGCGATGGTCAGGCTGGCGGCGATGGAGAGGCTGCCGGCGACCGTCTGCGAGACATGTTCCAGCACATTGCGCGCGGCGGCGGCCCGCTCCAGCACGGCCTTTGCCTCCGGCAGGAACCGGTGGCCGGTCTGGGCAAGCTCGATGTTGCGGCCGACGCGGTTGAACAGATGGACGCCGTGCTGCTCTTCAAGCGCGCGGATGGCGGCCGATGCCGCCGACTGGGAGATACCCAGAAGCTCCGCCGCCTTGGTCATGTGGCCGCGTTCGGCGACGGCGACGAAGATGCGCAACTGATCCAGGGTCATGGGCGTATTAAGAACCAATACCGATCGAATTTACAAGAACAACTGATTAGACGGATCGATAGCTTCATTCTACATTTTCACGCGAAGTTAGAAAAAATTCGCCAGGGAATGGCAGAGACTAAAATGATCGGGCGGTTCAAGTCCCTTCTCGCGCATTGGACCTGCGGCATCCGCAGACGGCTGGCCGGCGATCGCTATCACCCGGAAGAGCACTACATGCGCGGCCCCGGGCCGAAGACACGAGCCAAATCCGCCGGCCGCGCAGGCACATCCGGATCATGAGGCATCCAACGCCGCGCGGCGCGAATTCAGCACCATCGCAACGCCCGCTTGCCGACACGCGCGCGCCCGATGAAGGCGACGGCGTCGACACCTCGCCTGGCATTTCCGACAGCATCGCCAAGACGACCTGCTATATGTGCGCCTGCCGGTGCGGCATCGACGTGCACATCAAGGACGGCAAGGTCCGCTACATCAACGGCAACAAGGACCATCCGGTCAATCGCGGCGTGATCTGCGGCAAGGGCAGTTCCGGCATCATGCAGCATTACAGCCCCGCCCGGCTGAAGAAGCCGCTGTTGCGCACCGGCCCGCGCGGCTCCGGCGCGTTCCGCGAGATCGAGTGGGAGGAGGCCTTTTCGATCGTGACGGAGCGGCTCTCGGCCATCCGTCGCACCGATCCGAAAAAACTCGCCTTCTTCACTGGCCGCGACCAGTCGCAATCCTTGACCGGTTGGTGGGCGAGCCAGTTCGGCACGCCGAATTTCGCCGCCCATGGCGGCTTCTGTTCGGTCAACATGGCGGCCGGCGGGCTCTATTCGATCGGCGGCTCGTTCTGGGAGTTCGGCGAGCCCGACTGGGACAACACACGATATTTCATGCTGTTCGGTGTCGCCGAGGACCATGATTCCAACCCGATCAAGATCGGGCTGGGCAAGCTCAAGGCGCGCGGCGCCAAGGTGGTGTCGATCAACCCCTGCCGCACCGGCTACAACGCGATTGCCGACGACTGGATCGGCATCCGGCCCGGCACGGACGGCCTGTTCGTGTTTGCGCTCATCCACGAATTGCTGAAGGCCGGCCGTGTCGATCTCGAATATTTGCTCCGCTACACCAACGCCCATGTCCTCGTCGTGCAGGAGCCGGGCGCGTCCGACGATGGGCTGTTCGTCCGCGACGCCGACGGCAATCCGCTGGCCTGGGACAGGGTGGAGAAAACCGCCATCAAGGCAACCGACCCGGAAGCGAAGCCGGCGCTGACCGGCAGCTTCGAAGTCGGCGGCCGCCGCTGCACGCCGGTGTTCCAGCTGATCGCCGACCGCTATCTCGACGACAGCTATGCGCCGGATGCGGTGGCGCAGCGTTGCGGCATTCCGGCCGATACAATCCGCCGGATCGCCGCCGAGCTTGCCCATGTCGCCTTCGAACAGACGATCGAACTGGCTATCGCATGGACCGACTGGGCCGGGCGCCGGCACGAGACGATCAAGGGCCGGCCGGTTTCGATGCATGCAATGCGCGGCATATCAGCCCATTCGAACGGTTTTCACTCTTGCCGCGCCATCCACCTGCTGCAAGTGCTTCTGGGCACGGTGGATGTTCCCGGCGGCTTTCGCTTCAAGCCGCCCTATCCCCGTTCGGCGCCGCCGGGGCCGAAACCCGCCGGCAAGACGGTCAAGCCGATGACGCCGCTGGACGGCATGCCGCTTGGTTTCGTCTGCGGCCCGGACGACCTGCAGGTCGACGAAGACGGCACGCCGACCCGCATCGACAAAGCCTATTCCTGGGACGCGCCGCTCGCCGCGCATGGGCTTATGCACACCGTCATCCGCAATGCCTGGGCCGGCGATCCCTACCCGATCGACACGCTGATGATGTACATGTCGAACATGGCCTGGAATTCCTCGATGAACACCGTCGAGACGATTCGTATGCTGACCGACCACGACGAGGCGGGCAACTACAAGATCCCCTTCATCATCTATTCCGACGCCTATTATTCCGAGACAGTTCCGTTCGCCGACCTCGTGCTGCCGGACACCACCTATCTCGAACGGCACGACTGCATCAGCCTGCTCGACCGGCCGATCAGCCATGCCGACGGGCCGGGCGACGCCATCCGCCATCCTGTCGTCGAGCCTGATCGCGACGTCAGGCCGTTCCAGTCGGTGCTGATCGAGCTGGGCGCCCGGCTCGGCCTGCCCGGTTTCGTCGACGAGGACGGAGCGGCCAGATATGCCGATTATGCCGACTATATCGTCAACCACGAGCGCACGCCGGGCATCGGACCGCTGGCCGGCTGGCGCGGCAAGGACGGGACGTCGATCGGCAAGGGCGAGGCCAATCCGGACCAGTTGCAGCGCTACATCGACAATGGCGGCTTCTGGCATTACGACTTCGCCGACGACCAGCGCTACTACAAGATGGCCAACCGCTCCTATCTCGATTTCGCGGTGCAGATGGGTTTCATTCCGAAGGCGGAGCCGATCATCTTCCAGCTCTATTGCGAGCCGCTGCAGCGGTTTCGGCTCGCCGCACGCGGCCATGGCCGCGTCCTGCCGCCGGAGGCCGAGCGGCAGCGCATCGAGACCTATATGGATCCGCTGCCGTTCTGGTACATGCCGTTCGAGGAAGCGGTGGTCGACCTCAAAAAGTATCCCCTGCACGCGCTGACGCAGCGGCCGATGCACATGTATCATTCCTGGGGTTCGCAGAATGCGTGGCTGCGGCAGATCACCAGCCAGAACCGGCTATTCGTGCATCACCGGACCGGCGCCGGCCTCGGCCTAGTCGATGACGACTGGGTGTGGATCGAGAGCATCAACGGCAGAGTGAAGGGGCAGATCAAGCTGGTCGACGGGGTGAACGAAAGCACGGTCTGGACCTGGAATGCGATCGGCAAAAGGCGCGGCAGCTGGGGGCTGAAAGATGATGCCGCCGAGAGCAATCGCGGCTTCCTGCTCAACCACATTATCGGTGACCAGACTTCTGCTGACGTCAGCGGCAAACGCTATTCGAATTCCGATCCGGTCACGGGACAGGCGGCGTGGTTCGATCTGCGCGTGCGCATCGTCAAATGCGCGGCGGAGGAGGCCGGCTTCACCGAACCGCAATTCGAGCGTTTTCAACAGCCGCCGCATTTCGAACCATCGCCCGACAAGCTCACTTTCGGCGCCGGGTTTCGGCAGGCAAGAGAGGCGGCCGAATGACCTGCCTTCCAAGTCCAGGCGGCAAGAAGCTTGGCCTCGTCATCGACCTCGACACCTGTGTCGGCTGCCAGGCCTGCGTCACCGCCTGCAAGGAGTGGAACACCGGCGGCCACATGGCGCCGCTGACCGACATCGATCCCTATGGCGGCAATGTCGACGGGGTCTGGTTCAACCGCGTGCACAGTTACGAGCACATCACCGAGATGGGTGGGCGCACGGTCAACTTCCCGCGTTCCTGCCTGCATTGCGAGACGCCGGCCTGCGTCACCGTCTGCCCGACGGGCGCCTCCTACAAACGGGCCTCGGACGGCATCGTGCTGATCGACGAGGACAAGTGCATCGGCTGCAAACTATGCAGTTGGGCCTGCCCCTATGGCGCGCGCGAATTCGACACCGATGTCGGCGTGATGAAGAAATGCACGCTCTGCGTCGACCGCATTTATAACGACAACCTGGCCGAAGAAGACCGCGTGCCGGCCTGCGTCGCCGCCTGCCCGACCAGCGCGCGGCATTTCGGTGATCTCGGCGATCCTCAGTCCGCCGTCTCACAACTGGTGGCCGAGCGCGGCGGCGTCGACCTGATGCCGGAACTCGGCTATCACCCGACCAACAAATATCTGCCGCCACGCGCCCATACGCAGCGCGGCGCATCGGTGCCGGCGAAGGCGCTGGAGCCGGTGCGGGCCGAAGGCGGCTTCCTCGGCTGGGTCGATCGCATGCTTTCGAACTGACATCCATGCATCCAGCCTTCTCCGTCGTCTTCTTCACCACCGCCACGGGCGCCGGCTACGGCCTGCTGGCATTGCTCGGCGTGCTCACCCCGCTCGGCTACATCCCGCCCGATTTCTGGCTTGGCCTCGTCGGCACGGGACTGGCGCTCGGCCTGATCGCGGCGGGATTGTTGTCCTCGACCGGCCATCTCGGCAGGCCGGAGCGCGCCTGGCGGGCGTTCTCGCAATGGCGCAGTTCCTGGCTGTCGCGCGAAGGCGTGGCCTCGGTCATCACCTTCATCCCGGCGGGACTGTTCGGCATCGGCTGGGTGTTGTTGGGCCGCACTGGCGGCTGGGTGGCCATTGCCGGATTGCTGGCCGCCATCGGTGCAATCATCACCGTCTGCACCACCGGGATGATCTACGCGTCGCTGAAACCGATCGCCCAATGGCACAGCCGCTATACTTTGCCGGCCTATCTGATCTTCGCGGCCATGACCGGCAGCGTTCTGTTGAACGCGCTGCTGCAGGGCTTCGGCGTCGGCTCGGTGGCCGTGCTGGCGTTGTCGCTGCTGGCCACTCTTGCTGGCTGGGGCTGGAAGCGCGCGACCTGGCGGCACGATGACCGTCTCGAGATTCCGTCCACCGCCAACACCGCCACCGGACTTGCCGGCGGCACGGTGCGGTCGCTGGAATGGCCGCATACCGAGGAAAACTACCTGCTCAAGGAAATGGGCTTTCGCATCGCGCGCAAGCACAGTGCGAAGCTGCGCATACTCGCACAGGCATCGGCCTTCGCCCTGCCCGTTCTGCTGCTCGCGGCCACCTTCGCCTTGCCGTGGCCCTTTGCGGCGATCCCGTCGGTGCTCGCCGCGATCGTCCAGTTCGCCGGGATGCTGGTCGAGCGCTGGCTGTTCTTCGCCGAGGCAAAGCACACGGTCACCCTGTATTACGGCAGATAGGGCTGCTCAGCCCGGCCGCAGCATCGAGCGGGAGATGGCGAAGATGCGGTCGCTGCCAAGCATGTAGGCCGTCAGCGATTCCAAGCGAAACAGCCCGGCATAGGCGCGGTCGAGCACGTTGAGCGAACCGGTATAGGCGCCGAAGGCCGGCATGATCATGCGGCCGCCATCGCCGGCAAAGCAGCGCCGCCGCACCGAACGGCCGCGCTGCACAATACGGGCGCAGGGGTGGAGGTGGCCGGATATTTCGCCCTCGACCCGCACCTTCGATGGCTCGTGCCGGAACAGCAGCGAGCCTACGGCCAGTTCCCGCACCGTCTCGCCGGGCAGATCCGCCGGCGCTTCGGGGTCGTGATTGCCGGCGACCCAGAACCAGTCGCGGCCTGCCATCGGCGCTTCCAGCCGTTCGCGAAAACTTTGATGCATGCGTTTGGCGCCGCCGCCGTCGTGAAAGGAGTCACCCAGGCTGATGACGATCGACGGCTGGTAGTCGGATATGACGGCCTGCAGCCTGAGCAAGGTCGCGCCGGTGTCATAGGGCGGGATCAGCGTGCCGCGCCTTGCCAGTGACGAGCCCTTTTCCAGATGCAGGTCGGAGACCGCCAACAGCCTGAGTTCGGGAAAATAGAGCACGCCGCGCGGATCGCAGACCGCACGTTCGCCGGCGATGCCTATCATGTCGGCCTCGGCGATCAGCGACGTGCGCGCCAGCGAAAAATTCATCCCTCACTCATTTCCGGCCCCATGGCCTCCTCGACCAAAGTCGCCGCATCCATCAGCAGTGTTTCATCGGCTTCGCCGTTCACCGGCATCTTGCCGATCTCGAGCATGATCGGCACGGCCAGTGGCGAAATCTGCTCGAGCGCCTTATGCATGATTCGACCCTGGACGCGCGAGAGCATGTCGGCAAGTCTGCTGACATCGAGCAGACCGGCCGCCGCATCGGCGCGTGTCGCCTGCAGCAGAATATGGTCCGGCTCATGGCTGCGCAGCACATCGTAGATCAGGTCGGTCGACACGGTGACCTGACGGCCGCTCTTCTCCTGGCCCGGATGGCGTTTCTCGATCAGCCCCGAAATCAGCGCGCAATTGCGGAAGGTGCGCTTGAGAAGCCAGCTGTCGGCCAGCCAGGCTTCGAGGTCGTCGCCCAGCATGTCCTCGTCGAACAAGGCGCCGAGAGACGGTTTCCCGGCCTTGAACATCGCGCCCATGTCGCCCAGCGACCATATGGCAAGGGCGTAATCGGTGGCGACAAAGCCGAGCGGCCTGGCGCCGGCCCTGTCGAGACGCCGGGTGAGCAGCATGCCGAGCGTCTGGTGGGCCAGCCTGCCTTCAAACGGATAAGCGACCAGATAATAGCGGTTGCCGCGTGGAAAGGTCTCGATCAGCAGGTCATCGCGTTTGGGCAGAACCGATTTGTCGGCCTGGAACCGCAGCCAGTCGGCCACCTGCTCCGGCAGCTTCTTCCAGCGCTGCGGATCGTCCAGCATCATGCGGACCTGCTCGGCAAGGTAGGTCGAAAGCGGGAACTTGCCGCCGCCGTAATAGGGCACCTTGGCGTCGCTGCCGGGTGCGTTCGACACGAAGCATTCATTCTCGCGAATGCCTTCGAAGCGAAGCACTTTGCCGGCGAACATGAAGGTGTCGCCATGCGTCAGCGTTTCGAGGAAGGCCTCCTCGATCTTGCCGAGAACGGCGCCGCCGCGTGTAGCCGAGCCTTTGCTGCCTGCTTTGACGTAACGCACGTTGAGCGCCGGCACTTCGATGATGGTGCCGACATTCAGCCGGTATTGCTGAGCCACGCGCGGGTTGGAGACGCGCCACAACCCGTCCTTGTTCAGGCGGATACGCGCGTAGCGCTCGTAATTCTTCAGCGCATAGCCGCCGGTGGCGACGAAATCGATGACGCGGTCGAAGGTAATCCTATCGAGGCTGGTGTAGGGTGCCGCCGTTCGTGCTTCCTCGTAGAGATCGTCGGCACGGAACGGTGCGCCGCAGGCGCAGCCGAGCACATGTTGCGCCAGCACATCGAGGCCGCCATCGACCAGCGGCGGCGTGTCCTGCGCGCCAAGATAATTGGCGTCGAGCGCTGCCCGGCATTCCAGGACCTCGAAGCGATTAGCCGGGATCAGGATCGCCTTGGATGGCTCATCCATGCGGTGGTTGGCGCGGCCGATGCGCTGCGCCAGCCGGCTGGCGCCCTTCGGTGCGCCGACATGCACGACCAGATCGACATCGCCCCAGTCGATGCCGAGATCGAGCGTCGAGGTGGCCACGATAGCACGCAGCGCGTTGTCGCCCATCGCCTTCTCGACGCGCCGCCGCTGGGCGACGTCGAGCGATCCGTGATGCAGCGCGATCGGCAAGGTGTCCTCGTTGACCCGCCACAATTCCTGGAAAAGCAGCTCCGCCTGACTGCGGGTGTTGACGAACAGCAGGGTCGTCTTGTGGCGCTTGATCTCGCGGTAGATCTCCGGCGTGGCATAGCGCGCCGAATGCCCCGCCCACGGTACACGCTCTTCGGAATCGAGAATGGAGATTTCGGGTTTAGCTCCCCCTGTGACCACAATCAGTTCGGACATGTCTCCTGGTGGATTCTGGCTGACCAGCCAGCGTCGCAATTCGTCCGGTTCGGCCACCGTCGCCGACAGGCCGATCGTCTGCAGGGTGGGCACAAAGCTGCGCAGCCGCGCCAGACCGAGCGCCAAGAGATGGCCGCGTTTCGACGTCACCAGCGAATGCAATTCGTCGAGCACGACGTAGCGCAAATCATCGAAGAAGCGCTTTGCATCACCCGCCGCGATCAGTAGCGCCAGTTGCTCGGGCGTGGTGAGCAGGATATCGGGCGGCGCCACCTTCTGGCGCTGGCGTTTGTGGGAAGGCGTGTCGCCGGTGCGTGTCTCGATGCTGATCGGCAGACCTATCTCCTCGACCGGCTTGCCGAGATTGCGCTCGATGTCGACGGCGAGCGCCTTGAGCGGCGAGATGTAGAGCGTGTGGATGCCGCGATGCGCCTGCCCCGGCTTCTTCCTTGGCCTCACCGCCAGTTCGGTCAGCGAGGGCAGGAAACCGGCCAGCGTCTTGCCGGCCCCGGTCGGGGCGATCAACAGCACCGATTGGCCGCTTTGAGCCTTCGCCAGCAATTCGATCTGATGGGCGCGCGGCGACCAGCCTTTCTCGCCGAACCATCGGAGGAATGGTTCGGGCAGGGCAATGGCGGCATTCTGCTCGGCAAGGCGCGGCTCAACTGTCACGCGCCAGAGGTAGCGCGGCTACGCGCGCTCGCCAAGGAAAATCGGAACAAAAGGGGATCGCAGCGTTCCTCGCCCGTTTACGAGAGAAGGAAGAAGGTCACGGCCTGCGAAACCCGGTCGGGCCGCCATAGAGGTAGCCGATGCGGGCGATGGCGTCCTTCAGGCCTTCGCGCGAGACCAGCATGGTGTGGCCGTTGGCGTGGATCATGGTCTCGGCATCGGTCATGACAGCGACATGGCCTTTCCAGAAGACGAGGTCGCCCCGACGCAATCCGGCATAATCCGGACCCGGTTCGAGAGGCTCACCGATGCTTGCCGCCTGCATGTCGGAATCGCGCAGCACGTTTTTGCCCGCCATGCGCATCGCCAGTTGCACCAAGCCGGAGCAGTCGATGCCGAAGCCGGACGCGCCGCCCCACAGATAGGGCGTTCCTAGAAACGTCTCGGCAACCGCGACATAGTCGGCGGCAATTTCTGCGATTGGCCTGAGGTGACCCGCGATGATCGCTTCGCCCGACGGCAGGACGGCGTAGTGTGTGCCGCGCGTCTCGGCGGCTCCCCTCACCGTCACCGTCGACCCCATCGACAGCTGTCCCGCGATCGGAAAGCGCAGGTCCGGACCGGGATAGAGAAACGTGCGGGGCACCGAGACGATATGGGTGGGCGCGTGGTTCCGTCCGCCCAGCTCAGTTGCGGCGACGTAGCCGACATAGCCGTCGCGTTCGGCCTGGATCCAGGCCCAGCCTTCGGCATCCTCGAAAACCAGCACATCGTCGCCGAACAGGGCTTGCGTGTTGACGCCGGCATCCGCACCCGGCGCCTTGCGGATGTCGGCCACCGAGGCCGAAATCCGCGCCGGCCGGCCGGCGACAAAACGCTCGGCAGAAACCTCGCCTTTCAGCCTTGCGTCGGCAAGGTCGGAACGGAAGGCGTGGAGACGGGCATCGTGAGCAGTCAAAATCGGCAACCTGTTGTAGGGGCAAGATAGTCAGATGGGCAATTCATGCGCCCTGGCGATGATACCATCGCCGAAGCGCTCGACAAAGAGCGCGCCCTCCACCGTGCGCTTGATCAGCACGTTGCGCTTGTCGAGTTCGTCGCGATGGCGCGACACCAGCTTCAGCGCGCCCATCGTGTCGAGCGCGCGGGTGATCACCGGCTTGGTGACGTTGAGGCGGGCGGCCAGCCCGCGCACCGTGTGCGGCGGCGGATCGAGATAGATGGTGAACAGGATCGCCGTCTGGCGCATGGTCAGGTCGGGCGCATCTTCGCGCACCTGCGACAGCATGACTTGCTGCCACAGTCGCAAGGCCTGGCTCGGGCGCATCGCAATCGACATCGCGCCAGCATGACGGCAAATTGTTTCGGTTCCGTTTCAGTTTTAGCGATTTGCCGGCTCTGCTTGCTGTCACTCCGTCAGCCAAAGCGTGTCGAGATAACCCGCTCCAGCGCGCGAATGCCTTGTGCCTCGCCGCCGGCGGGCCCATGCGGGCGATCGGCGGGGTTCCAGGCAAAGATGTCGAAATGCGCCCAGATCGCCGTCTTCTCGACAAAGCGCTTGAGGAACAGCGCCGCGGTGATCGAACCGGCGAAACCGTCCGTGGTGACATTGTTGACGTCGGCGATCTTCGACGAAAGCTTCGCATCGTAGGGCCGCCACAGCGGCATGCGCCACAGCGGATCCTCGACCGCCAGCGACGCCGCGGCGAGGTCCGAGGCCAGCGCCTCGTCGCCGGTATAGAAAGGCGGCAGATCGGGGCCAAGCGCGACACGGGCGGCTCCGGTCAGCGTCGCCATGTCGACCAGCAGCTGCGGCTCCTCGTCATCGGCCAGCGCCAGCGCGTCGCCGAGCACGAGCCTGCCTTCGGCGTCGGTGTTGCCGATCTCGACAGTGATGCCCTTGCGGCTCGCCAGCACGTCGCCGGGTCTGAAGGCATTGCCGGCGATCGAGTTCTCGACCGCGGGGATCAGCACGCGCAGTCGCACCTTCAACCCGGCGGCCATGATCATCGAGGCCAGGCCAAGCACATTGGCGGCGCCGCCCATGTCCTTCTTCATCAAGAGCATGCCGGATGACGGCTTGATGTCGAGACCGCCTGTGTCGAAGCAGACGCCCTTGCCGACCAGCGTCACCTTCGGCGCGCCCATGGGGCCCCAGATCATGTCGATCAGACGCGGCGCACCCGATGCAGCGCGGCCGACGGCGTGGATCATCGGGAAGTTCTGGGTCAGCAGCTCGTCGCCCTTGATGACGGAGACTTCGGCTTTGTGAGCCGCGGCCAGGGTGCGCACCGCCTTCTCCAGATCATCCGGTCCCATGTCGCTGGTCGGCGTGTTGACCAGATCGCGGGCCAGGAAAACGCCATCGGCGATGCGGCGAACGCGCGCCGCGTCGACACCGGCCGGCACGTCGAAACGCAGCACCTTGCCCGGCTTCCTGCCGTAACGGGTGAAGACATAGCCGCCGAGCGCCAGCGCGATTGCCGCGAGCTCCGGCTCGGCAGGAATGGAGGCGAAATGCCAGTCGCCTTCCGGCAGGGTTTTCGACAGTGCACCGAGCGCGAGTGCGCCTTCCCCGTCGCCGGTGCCGAACAGGGCGCCGGCAAGTGCGCCGTTTTCGCCGGGCACGGCGAGCGTCCTGCCTGCCTCGCCGGAAAAGCCGTTGGCCCTGGCCCATGCGACAGCAGATGGCGCAAGGCCCGCGGCCTCCAGGCCGTCACGCGCCACCAGATGCACCGGCAGCGCACCTTGCAATTTCGTTTCGACGAGTTCGACAGGCATTCGATGTTCTCTCCTGCCGACCCTTCGCGAGTCGGCGTTTCTTAACTCTCCGTTAGGGTTAACAGAATATTTCTGCGGGAGGGAAGATGGCCACGCAATGGCCGCGCATGAATGGAGGCTTAGGTGTCGATGCCGACCAACCGCACAGTGAATGCCAGAGGAAAACGGCTCGCCACCACCGCCCTCATGCTGGCGCTCGCGGCGGGCGTCGCCGGATGCGGAACCAGCAGGATGACCACCGGCTCGATCGATCGTACCAGCGGCAAGCCGCTGGAGAGCATGTCGGCGGGAGAGGTGCACAATGCCACGGACGCCCTCGGCCAGTCCTACTCCAGGAATCCCAACGACAAGCGGATCGCAACCAACTTCGCGGCCGCGCTGCAGATGGACGGCGATGCCGACCAGTCGCTTGCCGTGATGCGCAAACTGGCGATCGCCTATCCCAAGGATCGCGACGTGCTCGCCGCCTATGGCAAGGCGCTGGCCGCCAATGGCCAGTTCGAGGCAGCGCTCGACGCCGTGCGCCGCGCACAGACGCCGGAATATCCCGACTGGAAGCTGGTGTCGGCGGAAGCGGCGATCCTTGATCAGCTCGGCCAGAAGGACGATGCGCGCCAGCTTTACCGAAAGGCGCTCGAACTCAAGCCGAACGAACCCTCGGTTCTCTCCAATCTCGGCATGTCCTATGTGCTGGAAGGGGATCTGCGCACCGCGGAAACCTATATGCGTTCGGCCGCCCAGCAGCCCAACGCCGACAGCCGCGTGCGGCAGAACCTGGCGCTGGTCGTCGGCCTGCAGGGTCGTTTCGACGAAGCCGAGAAGATCGCCTCGCAGGAGCTCTCGCCCGAGCAGGCACAGGCCAATGTCGCCTATCTCAGGCAGATGCTTGCGCAACAGAATGCCTGGAGGCAGCTCAAGGATCAGGACAAGCCGAAGACGGCAACCAACTGAGGCGACGATCTACAAAGGCCCATTTGAACGAAGAAGCCGCGCTGAGTTCAGCGCGGCTTCTTCGTTTGTCTCCACGTGCCCCGCCGCTACTTGGTCGATGATGACGGATGATCGGTGCCGAAGATGCCACGCTGGCTGACCTGGATGCCGGCCGGACCCAGGATGATGGCGAAAAGCACCGGCAAGAAGAACAGGATCATCGGCACGGTGAGCTTGGGCGGCAAGGCGGCGGCCTTCTTCTCGGCGGCATTCATGCGCTGATCCCGGCTTTCGGCGGCGAGCACGCGCAATGCGTGCGCCACCGGCGTGCCGTAGCGTTCGGCCTGGACGAGCGCCTGCGACACCGATTTGACCGATTCCAGACCAGTACGGTTCGCAAGATTCTCATAGGCCTGCTTGCGTTCCTGCAGATAGGAGAGCTCGGCGTTGGTCAGGATGAATTCTTCCGCCAGAGGCACCGACTGCGCGCCGATCTCGTCGGCGACCTTGCGGAGCGCGGCTTCCACCGACATGCCCGACTCCACGCAGATCAGCATCAGGTCCAGCGCATCCGGCCACGCCATCTGGATCGACTGCTTGCGCTTGGTGGCGCGATTGTTGACATAGACGACCGGCGCGTAGAAGCCGCCATAGGCGACCAGGATGCAGACGAACAGCCGGATGACCAGGGGTTTGTCGGGCAATCCTCCGAGCACGAATATGTAGACCAGCCCCAGCGCGAAGCCGACAAAAGGCAGAACGAGGCGGAAGAAGAGAAACCGCGTCAGCGGGTTCTGCCCGCGAAAGCCGGCGACCTTGAGCTTCTGCAAGGTGCTCTCGTCGGCCAGTGCGCGCCGCAAGTCGAGCCGATCGACAATGTTGCGCATGCCGACCGACTGTTGCTCGCGCAGGCCCTTGCGGCGGCGATCGGCCTCGCTCGCAAGCCGCGCGCGCTGCTTGGCGCGAAGCTCGTCGCGCTCCAGCGCGACCGACTTCATGCGCGACTTAAGCTGGTTTCCGCCGAATGCCGGCAGCAATGTAAAGACCGTCGCGAACACGGCGATGGCGACCAGCAGCGCGATCAGCAGGCTGGGGTCCGTCAGTGATTTGATGACTTGTTCGGTCATGCCGCGGCCCTAGACTTCAAAGTTCATCATCTTGCGCATGACCAGGATGCCGATCGACATCCAAACGGCGGCACAACCCAGTATCAGATTGCCAACGCTGGTGTTGAACAGCGGCATCAGATAGTCGGGGCTGGAAAGATAGACGAGAAAGGCAACGATGAAGGGCAGCGCGCCGATGATGGCGGCGGACGCCTTCGCCTCCATGGACAGCGCCTGCACCTTGGCTTTCATCTTCTTGCGATCACGAAGCACGCGTGAAAGGTTGCCCAGCGCCTCGGACAGATTGCCGCCGGCCTGCGACTGGATCTGGATGACGATGCCGAAGAAACTCGCCTCGGTGCACGGCATGGTTTCGGGCATGCGCAAGGTCGCATCGGGAATCGACAGGCCCATCTGCTGCGAATCGACGATGCGGCGAAACTCCATCTTCACCGGCTCGGGGGATTCGTTGGCGATGAGGCGCACGGCATCGTTCAGCGGCAGGCCGGACTTGACCGCGCGCACGATGATGTCGAGCGCGTTTGGAAATTCGTTGAGGAATGCCTTGACCCGGCGCGCGCGGCGAAACGATACGAACCAGCGCGGCAGGCCGAGCGCGCCAGCCAACAGTACGCCGGGCAAGACAAGCATCGGCGCGCCGGCCACGAACGCGACCACCGTCAGCGCGAGACCGCATATGGCGGAATAGATGTAGAAACGCTCGATTGAGACCTTCATCCCGGCCTGCCGGAGTTGCGCCTTCAGCGGCGGCTTCTTGATGGCGCTGTCCTTGGTCTTCTGCTTCTCGTCGAGTTCCTTCAGCGAATCCTGCACGGATTTCCGGCGCTTGGCTGCATCCGTCGCGCGGTCGCGGGTGGCCTTGACGACGGACCGGTCCGTCTCGGCGGCCTTGATCGTCTCCAGCCGCTTGCCAGCCTGCTTCTCGTTGCTGATCTGGTTGAACAGGAATGCATAGGCGACCGCGCCGGCGCTGAAGCCGGCGAGCACGACAAACGCCAATACGGTGCCGTCAATTCCAAACATCGACCAGAACCCTCAACGCCGCGTCAGTCAGCGCGTTTCTCCATAGCCTCGAGCGCAACGGCGAGGCGCTGCTCCTCGCCGTAGTAGCGGGCCCGATCCCAAAAATGCGGGCGGCCGATGCCGGTCGAGACATGCTCGCCCAGCAGCCTGCCGTTGGCGTCCTCACCCTTGATGTTGTAGAGGACGATGTCCTGCGTGATGATGACGTCGCCTTCCATCCCAATCACCTCGGTGATGTGAGTGATGCGACGCGATCCGTCGCGCAGACGCGCCGCCTGGATGATCACGTCGATGGAACCGACGACGATTTCACGCACGGTTTTCTGCGGCAGCGAATAACCGCCCATGGCGATCATGGATTCGATACGGTTCAGGCATTCGCGCGGACTGTTCGAGTGGATCGTTCCCATCGAGCCGTCATGGCCGGTGTTCATCGCCTGCAGAAGATCGAACACTTCGGGTCCGCGCACCTCGCCGACGATGATGCGCTCGGGCCGCATGCGCAGGCAGTTCTTGACAAGGTCGCGCATCGTCACTTCGCCTTCGCCTTCGAGGTTGGGCGGTCGGGTTTCCAAACGCACGACGTGCGGCTGCTGCAGTTGCAGTTCGGCCGAGTCCTCGCAGGTGATGACGCGCTCGTCGCGGTCGATGTAGTTGGTGAGGCAGTTGAGCAGTGTCGTCTTGCCGGAGCCGGTGCCGCCCGAGATGACGATGTTGCAGCGAACACGACCGATGATCTTGAGGACTTCGGCGCCCTGCGGCGAGATCGCCCCGAACTTGACCAACTGATCGAGCGTCAGCTTGTCCTTCTTGAATTTGCGGATGGTGAGCGCTGTGCCGTCGATGGCGAGCGGCGGAGCGATGACGTTGACGCGGGAGCCGTCGGGAAGGCGGGCGTCGCAGATCGGGCTGGATTCATCGACACGGCGACCGACCTGACTGACAATGCGCTGGCAGATGTTGAGAAGCTGCTGGTTGTCACGAAAGCGAATGCCGGTCTGCTCGACCTTGCCATTGACTTCGATGTAGACGTTCTTGGAGCCGTTGACCATGATGTCGGCGATGTCGTCGCGGGCGAGCAATGGTTCGAGCGGCCCATAACCAAGCACGTCGTTGCAGATGTCCTCGAGCAATTCCTCCTGCTCGGCGATCGACATTGCGAAATTCTTGATCGCGATGATGTCGTTGACGATGTCGCGGATTTCCTCGCGCGCGGTCTCCGGGTCGAGCTTGGCCAGCTGCGACAGGTCGATCGTGTCGATGAGCGCCGAGAAGACCTGGCTCTTGGTGTCGTAATAGGTTTCGCTCTTTTCGCGTTGGGGCCGCCTCGCCTCCGGCGCGATGGGCGGCGCCTCGACGGCGCGGCGAGCCGGCGGCGCCACAGGCGCGCTCGGCTGCAGCGGTGCCGCGGGCCGGGCAAGAACCGCCGTATCCGCCGAACCCGCTGGCGGCGGCGCGGTCGGCGCCGGTGCTGGCTGGCGGAATTCCGGCGTGAACCGGTTGCCGTCGTCGTTGCCTCTTTTACCGAACATGATCGACTACCGGTTCCAAAAACGTCACTTCTTGTTGCGCGAGAGCTTGCCGAGCAGACTGCCCAGGCCGGCCTTCTTTTTCGTGCGGATTTCGCTTCGCCCGGTCAGCACGTGGGCAATCTCGTTGATGATCGCGACAACCGGGTTCTTGGCATCCATCTCGCCGAGCATCCGCCCGTTATTGGCGGCATTGCCGAACAGCAATGGATCGAAGCCGATGACCGACATCGGCGTCAGACCGAGCGGCTCGGCGAAATCGGACGGCGAAATTTCCGGCCGCTTGGGAACGCCGGCCTGGTTGATGATCAGCTTCGGCGGGGGGTCGTTGGGACGAAGCCGCTTGAGCATGTCGACCATGTTCTTGGTGTTGCGCAGATTGGCCAGTTCCGGGGTCGCGGTAATGACGATCTCGTCGGCCTTGACCAGCGTGTTCTTGGCCCAACCCGTCCAGACATGGGGGACGTCCAGGACCAGAAGCGGCACGCTGCGCTGCGCGGTATCGACAAGCTGCGCAAAGGCATCGGGATCGAAGTCGTAGACGCGTTCCAGCGTCGAGGGCGCGGCGAGCAACGACAAATGCTCGGCGCACTGCGTCAGCAGCCGGTCGAGATAGACTTCGTCGACGCGCTCGGGCGAGTACACAGCTTCGGCGATGCCCTGGGCCGGATCCTGGTCGAAATTGATGTTGGCCGTGCCGAAGGCGAGATCGAGATCGGCGACGACGACCTCGGATTTGAACAGGGAGGACATTGCCCAGGCGACGTTGTGGGCGATGGTGGAAGAGCCGACACCGCCCTTGGCGCCGACAAAGGCGATCGAACGGCCGATGGGTTCAGCCTCCGGATCGACGAAAATCGACGACACGACACTGACGATGTCAGCCATCGAAACGGGCGCGATGACATATTCGGAGATGCCGGAGCGGATGAGCTCGCGATAGAGACCGACATCATTGTAATGGCCGATCACCACCACTTTCGAGGATGGATCGCAGTATTCAGAGAGCTGGGCGAGTTGCTCCAGCAATTGTTTGGGTTCGCTGCGGGACTCCAGCAGGATCAGGTTCGGGGTCGGCGCCGATTGATAGAACTCGATCGCCGTGGGAATGCCGCCCATATGGACCTTGAGATGCGCCTTGGTCATACGGCGGTCCTCGCCGGCGCGCTCGACCGGATTGGCAACGCCCTCGGTCTCGCAGAATGCCTGGATCGAGATGCGCGGAACCGGCCGCAACGCCTGCATCGCGGCGATGTCCTGCGGCGATGTATCACCGCCGTCCACGGTGGCGTCATAGGCAAGATTGCTCATGGTCATGCTCTTTTCCGTGGCTTCTCTTCCTCGAGGGCTCGGCTCAGTACGTCACTTCCGAATTGCCGAGGAATTCATCCGAAATACCTCTTGCACGATAGACATCGATCACCTTGCCGCGGTTTTCAGCGTCGATGGTGGTCTGCTTGCGCGGCCCGAGGAGATCGGCCGGGTTGGCCATCTGGGCAGCGAGATTGTTCTGATAGGAGCAGCCGAAGTCGGCATAGTGCTTGTTTTCCGACGTCTCGAGCACATCGTCGGGCCAGCGTCCGCATTTGTCGGTCTGCGCCCTCACCGCGATATAGGAGACGCGAACCGGGGCCGAAGTCTCGCTCGATCCAGCCTGGTAGGAGACCACGACGATCCGGTTACGCTTGATACCGCTGGCGACCGCGAGCCTGGCGAAATCACGGCCGGCCGCCGTCGCGGCGACCTCGTTGGCCGATCCGCTCGGAATCTGGATGGTCAATGTCGGAGCGGCACTCTTGTCATAGCCATCAAGGAAACCGAGCAGCGTGTCGCGCTGCGAACCGGTCATGCCGCGGTCGCCGGCGCCGACAGGCAGGTCGATCTTCTGGTTCTTCTCCGCGATGACGATCGGATGATTGGTGCGATAGTCGTCCGGAATGGCGCCGACGGTGATGCTGTCGCGCTGGGCGCACCCGGCCAGCAGGGCGGTCATCGCTGCCGCCAGAACCGGCAGCACCCGCAGGCCGGTCCGCGAACGGCTGGCGCGCATCGTCGTGGCGATGGTCCTTGTCTTCAACGCTGACTGAGACATGTCCGCTTCCCCATTCACTTGTAGATGTAGCCGACAACGCCGTGGTAACGGCCGTTGGGCTTGTCTGTCTGCATGGTGCCGTAGACGCGATTGACCTTGCCAAGGAAATTGGCGGCGCCGTCGCTGGCGGCGTTGAAATTGTCGTCCGGCTTGGCGAGATCGTTGCGTGCCACGGGTCTTACCAGGAAGGGCGTGATGATGATGACGAGCTCGCTCTCGTTGCGCACGAAGTCCCTGCTGCGGAAGAGTGTACCGAGTACAGGAATCTTGGTCAGTCCAGGCAGGCCGTTGACAGCCTGCCTGACGTCATCGCGCACAAGGCCCGCGATCATCATCGAGCCGCCGGATGGCAGTTCCACCGTCGTGTCCGCAAGCCGTTTGCGCAGCGATATGATGTTCGTGTCGCCCAAGGAGAAGGAGCCTTCCGTGGTCGGCTCCGAAACCGCAGTCCTTACCTTCAAGCTGATGCGGCCGGCAGACAATACCACCGGCTGGAACTCCAGCCCGATACCGTACTCGACCTGTTTCGCCGTCCAGATCCTGTCGGCATTCTGGTTATCGGCCGATTTCGCGTTGGTGACGGTGTCGATCATGTTGTATTCGCCACCCACTTTGAATGTCGCCTTCTCGCCGGACACGGCCGTCAGCGTTGGCTCGGCCAGCGTTTTCATGACGCCTGACTGCTCCATGGCGTTGATGTAGCCCTGCAGCGATGACCCCGCGAAGTTGAAACCTGAACTGGACAACGGCTTGCCGAGGCCCGGAAAGGTGTCGCTGGTCGCACCGTAGGTGATGCCATTGCTGCCGCCGCGGCCGACCATGTTGACGCCGAGCTGCTTCATCACGGAGCGGCTGACCTCGGCGACCGTCACCTTGAGCGTAACTTGATCGTCGCCGATGATCTGCAGCAGGTTGACGATCTTCGAGACGCGTCGTTCCTGGTCTGGGTTGTTGATGTCGACGCCGCCCTGGGCCGAGCCGCCGGCCGCGGTCTGCGAATACTGCCCGGTCGTTGCTTCACCGCCGGAGACGAAGATCGTCGCCAGGTCGACCGCCCGCTTCGCGTCCAGCGGCGTATCGACCGTTCCGGTCAAGACGACGTTGTCGTTCAGCAGTTCCACCTTGACGGCCGAGGTCGGAAGGAAGCGCCTGATATAGCCCTCCAGGCCGGCGACGTCGCGTTCGACTGCCAGGTCGAGGCTGGCTATCTGTTCGCCGTTCGGACCGAAGACGAAAATGTTGGTCTCGCCGACGGATTTGCCGAACAGGTAGATACGCCTCGCGGTGCGGGTCACCGCATCGGCAACGGTCGGGTTGGCGACGAGAATGTCGTAGGCATCGCTCGGCAGGTCGATGACCACCGATTTGTTGAGGCCGAGCTTGACGCGCTGCGTGGCTGTCGTGGCCGACACCTGCGTGCTCTTGGCCTCGACGACGCCCTGCACATTCGTTCCGACGAGCAGCAGGCCGAATGCCGCGGCTGCGATTGCCGGCAGTTTACCGCTTAGCCTCATTTCCTTGCCCCTACTTCGGAGACTTCGCCCGACTTGATCAGTCTCACCGTTCCCTTGCGGCCATTGCCGGAAACGAGATAGTCGGCCTCGCCCACATTCTTTTCCTGGGTGTCCGCGACCGCGCGCAAGGCCAGCGTCAGGCGATCGGCCATCTGCTGGGCGACGGTGATGATCTCTGCCTGCTTGGGCGTCAGCTCCAGCGTGGCGGTCTGGCCCACCCTGGTCTTCTTGCCCTCCTCGTCCTCCTGGATCGTCTGGTCGATCGCCAGGACGCGGATGTTCTTGAGAATGGTTTCGGTGTTGAAGCCGGTGCTGCCGCTGTTGGCATCCGCCCTGCGGGTCATGATGACGTCGACGAAGTCGTTGGGAAGGATGAAGCCGCCGGCCGAAGTGTCGGCCGAGATGGTCGTGGCGACCGCCCGCATCCCGGAGGGCAGGATGGACGACATGAAGCTCTGCCCCTCGCCGATCAGCTTGGAACGCCGCACCGGCTCACCGGCATACATCGGCACGCGGGCGATCGATCCCTTCAATTTCTCCAGGGCGTCGGGAGCATTGGCCTTGGTGATGAAATTCGCGTTGACCCCGTCGGCCGGCCAGGATTGCCAGGAAATGTTGTTCTGAAGCGCGTTGCCCATCGCGACATCGCCCGAGAGCACAAGCACGTCCTGCAGGGGCACGGCGGGAGCCTGGGGGCCGGAATCGACCACGATCTGCGGGGGCGGCGCGGCGACCATGTTCTTCGCGACATAGCCAGCGCCTCCCGCCGCGGCCACCGCCACGCTCAGAATAATAAGTCGGGATGCTGGCATCTGTCCGAACCTCGCCCTTGGCAAACCACGTGGCCAAGCCGGACATTGCAGCGGCAATCGTCAAAACAAGGTTAATGTAATGCTTACGATCGTGATTAATTTAAGGTTTACATAAATTGTCTGGATCGCGCCGCCACGGATTAAAGGGGCCTGGCCAAGGTTCATTTCAAAGCCGGCCGGGCAATGCGGTCAGGGAACCGGAAAACGATCGCGTTCAGCTCGCAAGCCTGGCCAGCGCCCACACCATCAAAGGTGAATCCGGATAGGTCAGCAGCCCGCCAAGGCCGAGCGCGATCCCGTAGGGAATCCCGACCGACTCTTCCGCGAAATGGCGCAGGAACGGATTGCGGCCGGTCATAACCGCCAGCGGCGACTTCCGATAAAGCAGGATGGCGATCGTCAGCAGGCCGCCGATGAGTGTCGAGACAACAAGGTATTCGACGAGCTGGATGTTCAACCCCATCCACACGGCCGTCGCGGCCAGCAGCTTGGCGTCGCCGCCTCCCATGCCACCCATTGCGAACAGGCCGAACGTCACCGCAAGGACCAGGGCGCCGGCGGCGAAATGCCAACCATAAGCAGCCCATTCCATACCCGTCAGCGGCGCGACCAGCGCGAACACGACGACAAGCAGCACCGACACGCGATTGGCAATTGTCATCGACAGCATGTCGGAGATTGCTGCAAACAGCATGCAGAACGGAAAGACGACGAAGATCAGGGCTTCAAGCATCGGCGCCATGCCTATTTTTCACGGGCTCAATCTAGAATGGATCGATTAACGATTGATGAGGTCTGGGATGAACACGCGGCTCTGTCGGCCGCGACTTCGACAAGCAACAATAAACAGGGGCCGCCCATATGGGCGGCCCCTGTGCGAAAGACAATCTGAACGTCCAGCAAAAAGCAGATTAGCTGCCGCTTGAGTTCAGGGTGTTTCCGATGTTGGAGAACTTGGCGTTGATTGCATTGCCGAGGGCGCCGGCGCCGGTGATGATGGCGAGCGCGATGAGGGCGGCGATCAGACCATATTCGATAGCGGTCGCGCCGGATTCGTCCTTCACGAAACGTGCAAAAAGGTTAGACATTCGAGAGCTCCTACTCCACGTGTTACAGCACTTCCGTCAACTTCTGTGATGGTTGATCGGATGCTGCCAATCTAGGGAGAAGCTCTTTCGATCGGCTTAATAAACAGCCTTACCGATTCCTTTCCCGGCTCGAACGGAATGCGTGGTTAACCCGACGCTAAGCGCTGGCTAATGTACTGTTTCCCAAGCCAATGCCGCGAAAGGCAAGGCTTTGGCAAAGCTTGCGACCGGCGCGGATCCAACCACGTGAACAGCCACGCCGATCGCCACATCCGGCGCCGGCAAGCCGACTTAACCGTTGGTTCACCAATCTCGTTCATGTTCCGTTGAACAGTTTGCTTGCGGGAGCGCATCGATGGCCGTGCAGAGATCCTCAATCCTGATTGCCGTGCTTCTTGCCGCCACGAGCTTGATCACGCCAGCCATGGCCGGCGCCGATATCGAAGTGACGATGAATCAGGCCAAGATCGTGAAGTTGTCGCGTCCCGCCGACACGATCGTCGTCGGCAACCCGGCCATAGCCGATGCCTCGGTCCAGGACGCCTCCACGATCGTGCTCACCGGCAAGGGTTTCGGTGTCACCAATCTCGTCGTTCTCGACCAGGAGGGCAGCCCGATCGTCGACGCGCAGGTTACCGTCGTGCGGCAGGCGGCCTCGTCGGTTCGCATTTACCGGCGTGCCGAGGTCCAGACCATGTCCTGCACGCCCTATTGCGAAAGCTCCTACAAGAGCGAGGCTGAAAAATCCTCCGAGGCCGAGATGAGCGCAAGCAAATAGGCTGCTCGGCCCCACCAGCCTGTCCAGGTTACCGGCCGGTTAAGGCGCCCGCGCCGACTTTAACGATCATTCAAACCGGGCCTCAATTGGTTTGCGCTAATACCCCTGTCGGAACCGTCCAGGGGTGGCAGGAACAGGACATGGGCAACGAATTCAGCTCGACAGATCAGCACAAGGCGGAGCGCGCCGGGTTTCTGACGCGCTTCGTTCGCAATCGCCGTGGCAGCACGGCCATCGAATTCTCGATACTTGCATTGCCGTTCGCCCTCCTCGTATTCGCCATCCTTGAAAGCTGCATCTCGTTTGCCGGCCAGGAGGTGATGGCCAACATCACCGACGATGTCGCGCGCCAATTGCGCACCGGCCAGCTGCGGCCGGCTGACGTCGCCGGGAGCAAATTGACGACCCTGATCTGCGGCAAGCTGCAGATCATCGTCTCCACGGATTGCCCGCAACAGCTGCTCGTGGACCTTCGCGAGTATCCGACCTTCGCGGACGCGGCCACCGCGACCTTCAAGATACAGAACGGCGATGTCGTGCTGATGCAAGGCACGAACTCACAGACTTTCGCAAACACGCCTGGCCTGGCGGAATCGAAGAACATGCTGCGGGTCTTCTACAAATGGCCTGTGATGACCGATCTGATGGCCAAGTCGATGGCCAATCTGAGTGGCGGCAGGACGCTGCATTTTGCGTCGGTGACCTGGCAGAACGAGCCGTTCGGCAATTGAGTCCAGAACGACCAACAAGAAAAAGGCAAATGCCATGATGCGTGCGGGGGCACATCTGAAAATCGCGGAGTCCTGGAGCAGAGCGATCGGATTTTGGTCTAATCGCAAGGGCATCGCGGCGGTCGAGTTCGCTCTTATCGTTCCGATCCTGCTGGTCCTGTACTTCATGACCATGGAGGCTTCGCAGGCCATCGAGACCAGCAAGAAGGTCAGCCGCATCGGCAGCATGGTTGCCGATCTCGTCACGCAGCAGCCGACCATCGTCAAGGCGGATCTCGACGCCATCATGAAAATCGGCACCTCGACCATTCAGCCCTACAACCGATCGACGCCGAACATCACCATCACGGCCATACAGGTCACCACCGATACACCGCCCAAGGTGAACGTGGTCTGGTCGCGCAAGGTGGCCAATGGCGTCTACAGCATCGCCACCGCGCTGCCCGCGACCACGACGGTTCCGGCAACGCTCAAGGTCGCCGGCACCTTCCTCATCCGCGTCGAAAGCAATCTGGCCTATGCGCCGATAATCGGCTGGACGACGGACACCCAGCAGAAGCTCGGATTGACCCAATCCCTTACCACGACGATTCCGATGGGCGAGACCTACTACCTGCGTCCGCGCAGAAGCCTGACCATCCCCTGCGGCGATTGCTGAAGACTTTTACTGCCGGCTACCATTGGCCGACACCAGGCGCACGATGGCTTGCGCCGTCGCATAGTCTTTTGGGGCGACGGTCAGAAAGCCGCCGGAGTGTTTCGATTCCAGGAGATCGTAGACATCCGGCGTCGTCGATTTGAGGTTGGTGAGGAACACGGTCAGCCGGCGCCTGGCTTCCGGGTCGAGATCGCTGCGCACGGCATGGGGACCGTATCTCAGCAGGCTCGACATCCACACCACCTGGAGACCCGACGGCGAAAGGCCGGCCGCTTCGAGCCTTGCCTGCGTGCCGCCGGATAGCAGCGGCTGGCCGTCGGCCGCGGCCCTCACCCAGCCGAACGTGGCGTCGGCCTGGCCGTTGACAAGCATGGCTTCCGCCGCGGACGCAGTATCGGCATGGATCAGAAAAGGGGCATCCTCGGCGATCTCTGCGTGTTCGGCGGCCAGCTCCGTCAGCGGCAAAAGCGAGCCCCCGACGCTGTCCGCCGGCGGCATGGCGATCCGGTGCGTCTCCATCGCCGCCAGGCCAGACAGCTTGCCGTCCCGGGTCAACAGCACGGAGCGGACGCCAGCCGCACCATCGGAATCGACCGGAGCCACAAGCGGTTCGACACATCCGCAACGCTGCAGCGCCGTCGCGTAGGCCGTCGCCGAATAGATGGCGTACTCGATCCGGGCGTTGGCCTGCGCCTCGATCAGCGCCGCGTAGTCGCGCGCGACGACGAACTCCACCTTCATGCCAAGCGCGTTGGTAAAGGATTGCGTCAACAGCGCCAGCCCCGGAACAGTGTTGCCGGCGCCGGGCTCTGCGACGATGCCGATGCGGAATGTGCCGATATCGTCGCGCCAGTCGGCCCGCGCCGGACCACAGCAGAGCGCGCCGTGCATGACCACGAGAGCAGCATATGTCTTCAGCGCGGCGTTCATGACAAGACCGTGCTGCGTTTCCTTCGATCCATGTCCAGGCCCGTGCGTCGTGCTTTACATCTCGGATTGTGTCTGTCGTCGTTGCCCCAAACCCGCGCACACTGTGACCGACATGCTCTCTTGGTTTGTCCATGCCGTTATCCCAAAACCGCTGCACACTTTCGGGCGACATGGACTGGACTGTCGCGCCAAGCCGTTGCCTTTTGGTTTCCGAATTGCCAATGCCGCCTTGGAACCCTATGTCTGGGCGTCCAAACTGGCAACAACGACCCGATGGCGCGCGCTTTCCTCTTCATCCTGGACTCTTTCGGCATCGGCGGTGCGGCCGACGCAGAACGCTATGGCGACGCCGGCGCCAACACGCTTGCGCACATCGCCGAAGCTTGCGCCGAAGGGCGCGCGGACCGCGAGCGGCTTCGGCAAGGGCCGCTGTTTGTCCCGCACATGGCGTCGCTCGGGCTTGGCAAGGCGGCGGAGACGGCGACAGGGTTGGGTTTTGCCCATTTCGGGACGGATCTGGTCGCCAACGCCTTCCATGGCGCGGCGCAGGAAGTTTCGAGCGGCAAGGACACGCCCTCCGGCCACTGGGAGATCGCCGGGCTGCCGGTGCGTTTCGACTGGGGTTACTTCCCGGATACGGTTCCCGCCTTTCCCACTGATCTGACCGCGGCGATGATCCGCCAGGGCGAGGTATCAGGCATTCTCGGCAACTGCCATGCGCCGGGCACCGTGATCATCGAACGGTTCGGCGAGGAACACATCCGTACCGGCAAGCCGATCTGTTACACCTCGGTCGACTCGGTCCTGCAGATCGCAGCGCATGAAGTTCATTTCGGGTTGGATCGGCTTTATGAATTCTGTCAGGTGGTGCGCCGGCTGGTTGATCCGCTCAGAATCGGGCGCGTGATCGCACGGCCGTTCGTCGGCGAGACCGCCGCCACCTTCCAGCGGACCTACAATCGCCATGACTATGCCGTGCCACCGCCGGAGCCGACCCTGCTTGACCGGCTGACGGCGCGGGGAAACCGCGTCATCGCCGTCGGCAAGATCGGTGACATCTTCGCCCATCGCGGGATTTCGGAAGTGCGCAAGGCCGCCGGCAACATGGCCATGTTCGACAAGGCGCTCGGTGCGATGGACGATGCCGGCGACGGCGATCTCGTTTTCGCCAATTTCGTCGATTTCGACACCGAATTCGGCCATCGCCGGGACGTCGCCGGCTATGCCGCCGCGCTCGAGGCCTTCGACCGAAGGCTGCCGGAAGCATTCGCCAAGCTACGGCAGGGCGACCTTCTCATCCTGACGGCCGACCACGGCAATGATCCGACCTGGCGAGGGACCGATCACACGCGTGAACGCATCCCGGTGATCGGCATGGGACCGGGTCTGGCAGGTGGCGACATCGGACTGAGAACGACATTCGCCGATATCGGCGAAACCGTCGCCGAACACCTCGGGCTGGCGCCCGGCCGCTACGGCACTTCTTTCCATGCGATGATTGGCGGTCATGCCTGAATTGCCCGAAGTCGAAACGGTCCGGCGTGGCCTGCAGCCGGTCCTGGAAGGTGCCCGTCTGACCAGGGTCGAGGCGCGTCGGCCAGACCTCCGGTTTCCCTTTCCTGAACGGTTTTCGGAGAGGCTGACGGGCAGGACCATTACTGCACTCGGCCGCCGGGCCAAATATCTGACCATGCATGTGCAGGACGGCCCGGTGCTGATCTGCCATCTCGGCATGTCGGGCTCCTTTCGCATCGAGACCGACGACGACGGCGGGACACCCGGCGTGTTCCACCACGAACGCTCGAAAAGCACGGCACACGATCATGTGGTGTTCGATGTGGTCGGTGCCGGCGGCGCCCGGTCCCGCGTGATCTTCAACGACCCGCGCCGCTTCGGTTTCATGCTGTTTGCGGAAGGATCGCCGGAGATGCACCCGATGCTGGCCGGGCTGGGCGTCGAGCCAACGGGCAATACGCTGGACGGCGCGCTGCTGGCCTCGTTGCTGCAAGGCCGCGGATCGCCGCTCAAGGCAGCACTTCTTGACCAGAAGCTGATCGCGGGACTTGGCAATATTTATGTCTCGGAGGCGCTTTGGCGCGCCGGCCTGTCGCCCTTGCGCGAGGCGGGCACCATCGCCAAGCCGGGCAAGAAGGCCAGGCAGCAAAGCGAACGCCTCGCCGAGGCGATCCGCTCGGTCATATCGGATGCCATCGCCGCCGGCGGGTCTTCGCTGCGCGACTACATGCACACCGACGGATCGCTGGGCTATTTCCAGCATTCCTTCGCCGTCTACAACCGTGAGGGCGAGCCCTGCCCGAAGCCCGGCTGCGGCGGCCATATCGAGCGCGTCGTGCAGAGCGGACGCTCGACCTTCTATTGCCGGACGTGTCAGAGCTGAGTTAGACCGAGGTGGAGCGAGGAGAAGCAGCCATGGCCTATGAAACGATCATCACCGAGACGCGCGGCAAGGTCGGACTGGTCACTCTGAACCGGCCAAAGGCGCTCAATGCGCTGAACCTTCAGCTTCTGGCCGAGCTGGTCGCGGCCGTGAAAGACTTCGATGCCGACGCCAGCATCGGCGCCGTGGTCATTACAGGTTCCGACAAGGCCTTCGCCGCCGGCGCCGACATCAAGGAAATGCAGGCAATCTCCTTTGCGGACGCCTATTTGCAGGATCTGTTCGTCGGCTGGGAAGACCTGACGCGGGTGCGCAAACCCGTTATCGCCGCGGTGGCCGGCTATGCGCTCGGCGGCGGATGCGAACTGGCAATGATGTGCGACTTCATCATTGCCGCCGACACGGCCAAATTCGGTCAGCCCGAAATCACGCTCGGCGTCATTCCCGGCATGGGCGGGTCGCAACGCCTGACCCGGTTTGTCGGCAAGTCGAAGGCGATGGACATGTGCCTGACCGGACGGATGATGGATGCAGCGGAAGCCGAGCGCTCAGGCCTGGTGTCGCGGGTCGTACCCGCCGCCGAGCTTGTCGAGGAAGCAGTCAAGGCGGCGGCCAAGATCGCGGCCTTCTCGCTGCCGTCGGTGATGATGGCGAAGGAAGCCGTCAACCGTTCCTATGAGACGACGCTGGCCGAGGGATTGCGGTTCGAACGTCGTCTGTTCCATTCGCTTTTCGCGCTCCAAGACCAGAAGGAAGGCATGGCGGCCTTCGCCGAAAAGCGGAAGCCGAATTTCGCCAATCGGTAGAGCCTTGCCCGCCCGCGGTCGAAACCGTGTGGCGTCGGCCAAAAAGAACGCCAGGCAGCGTTGACGCGCCGGAAAAGCTGAACTATAAGCCGCACCAACCGAGGCGGCCCTGTGGCTGCCCGTTTGTTTTTTGCGCCCTGCGGCATGCCGCGTGCGCCGACCAGATCAGAAGAGAGGCATCATGGCCAACACATCCTCGGCCAAAAAGGCAACGCGCAAGATCGCCCGCCGCGCGGCGATCAACAAGAACCGCCGCTCGCGCGTGCGCACCTATGTCCGCCAGGTCGAGGAGGCGCTCGCCTCCGGTGACAAGGCCGCCGCGCAGGCCGCCTTCAAGGCCGCGGAGCCGGAGTTGATGCGTGCCGCAACCAAGGGCGTCATCCACAAGAACACAGCGTCCCGCAAGGTGTCGCGACTGGCCGCACGGCTCAAGGTGCTGTCGGCCTAACATCGCTATACAGACTAGCTTGTCTAAAACCCGGCCGATCGCGCCGGGTTTTTTTCGTTTGCCGGCAAGTACTTAAAAAGAATGCTCGGAAACCGCGCCCAGGGCGGCTTCCAAGCTTCGAAATTCTTTGCCGGCACATGCATGCCCGCCGATGGTTGGCGCGCTTAAAAAGCGTCGCCCTGGAAGTCCTTGACTATCAGAAATAAGCAATATTTTTCAGATAGTTACCAATGGTCATCCACAGCCTGTCCACAGAGCTCCAAAGCGACGGGAGGACAACTGGCTGTCAAGCGAATTATTTCAGAATATTTCGTATCGGCCCGGCTTTTTCATATTCGCCGGAAAAGGGTTTGAATCACAATGGCTTTGTCAAAATACGCCGCCGCGGCATGGCGCCCGAAGGCGCCGGAGGTAACCAGATTCCTTAAAAATCCGTTAGACGTGGCCTTGCCCTATCCACAGCGATTTCGGTAATGTCCATCCATCGAAGGGGACGGGCCTCTGGTCCTTAACCCAGCCTGACGCGGCCAGCTTAAATTGGCGGGATTTGCGACGCGGATCAATTCCGCGGACGGCTTTGGTTTGCTCTTTTCGATACGGTAGGGGACTGGCGTAACGAGACATGGCAGGTTGACAACGCGCCGGCGTTTTTCGCCGGACGATGTCGTATTGCCCTGACATACCCAACGCGGACTGGCTTCCATGGGCCGGCACCGGTTCCCTCCGGATAGTGGCGACGTTCATTGCCGGCGGCGGCAACGGGCATCGTAACGAAGACACGGTCGCTGGAACAAGGATGCAGGAGGCGCATCCCCGGCGGAAAACAGGTACAGAAAGACAAGGAACTCGATCATGCAGAGCGGCATCGAAAGGGAGCTTACGGGCGACCTCCCATTTCCTGGAACTTTGATCGGAGCAAACGAGATGGCGGTCTCCAGCGACGCGGAACAGAAGTTCGATCGGGTCAGGGCCCAGTTGAAGGCGCGTCTGGGAGCTGAAGTCTATTCGAGCTGGTTCGGCCGCATGAAGGTCGCGGAAGCGTCCAAGGGCATTGTCCGCATCTCGGTCCCCACCGCGTTCCTGCGCTCGTGGATCAATGGCCATTATCTCGACCTCATCTCCGAACTGTGGAAGCATGAGGATGCCGATCTCCTCAAGATCGAGATCGTGGTGCGCACGGCCACCCGTCAAGGGCGCAGCCATGTCGAACCGGAATTGGCGCCGGCGCGCAAGGTGACACGACAGACGCAGACGGCGCTCGCCGCCGGCACCGTGAGCCCCGGCAGGGTGGAACGGCCCCCGGTGCCGCGCCCGGGTGCGGCGGTCGAGAGCGAGTTCCGCCACAATGTGCTGGGGTCGCCGCTTGATCCGCGCTACACGTTCGGCTCCTTCATCGAGGGGCCGTCGAACCGGGTGGCCTTCGCCGCCGCCAAGGCCGTGGCGGAATCGCAGTCGAGCGCCGTGCGCTTCAATCCGCTTTTCCTGCACGCGACCGTCGGGCTCGGCAAGACCCACCTGCTGCAGGCCATCGCGGCGGAATCGCTGAAGCAGAACCCGAAGTCCCGCGTGGTCTATCTCACTGCGGAATATTTCATGTGGCGCTTCGCCACGGCGATCCGCGACAACAACGCGTTGACGCTCAAGGAGCAGCTGCGCGACATCGACCTCCTGATCATCGACGACATGCAGTTCCTGCAGGGCAAGTCGATCCAGCATGAGTTCTGCCATTTGATCAACATGCTGCTCGACAGCGCCAAGCAGGTCGTCGTCGCCGCCGACCGACCGCCGTCGGAGCTGGAATCGCTGGAGCCGCGCGTCCGCTCGCGCCTCAATGGCGGCGTCGCGCTTGAAATGTCGGCGCCCGATTTCGCCATGCGCCTCGGCATGCTCAAACTGCGCCTGGCCACGGCCAGGGTCGACGACGCTTCGCTCGACATTTCCGAAGAGATCCTCAATCACGTCGCCCGCACCGTGACCGGCAGCGGACGCGAACTGGAGGGCGCCTTCAATCAGCTGCTGTTCCGGCAGTCGTTCGAGCCGCAGATCACCATCGATCGCATCGACGAGATCCTCGGGCACATCTATCGCACCGGCGAGCCGAAGCGGGTCCGCATCGAGGATATCCAGCGCATCGTGGCGCGCCACTACAATGTGTCGAAGACCGAATTGCTGTCCAACCGGCGCACGCGCACCATCGTCAAGCCACGGCAGGTCGCCATGTACCTGTCGAAGGTGATGACGCCGCGCTCACTGCCCGAAATCGGACGGCGCTTCGGCGGCCGCGACCACACCACCGTGCTGCACGCGGTGCGCAAGATCGAAGACCTTTCCGGCAACGACAACACGCTGGCACAGGAACTTGAGCTGCTGCGACGGCTGATCAACGATCAGGCCTGATCGGACCCGGAACAGGCAAGCCGGAACTGCACTAGAATTCAACGGCTTGCCTGCCCAGCGGCGAGCGCGGAATGGGCTCGCGGCATCGGCCGGCGACGATCCGGATTCCGGATTCAGCACACCGGCTGGCGGTCTTCGCGGCGTTTATCCCCAGAAAGCCCGCGCAGCCGGCCCGAACCGGTGTCGCGGGCTTGCGTTTACTGGCTTTTTCCTGTCAGTTTACGCAGATTCTGAGCCTGTTCAGACCTTTCGCGGGGCGCCGCCAGCCGGAGACCCGCTCATCCTTTCAAGCGAGCCTGTTTCGTCATGCGTGTTATCCTGGAACGGTCAAATCTCCTGAAGTCGCTCAACCACGTCCACCGTGTGGTCGAACGGCGCAACACGATACCGATCCTGTCCAACGTGCTGCTCACCGCCGAAGGCGCCAGCCTGGAAATGAAGGCCACCGACCTCGACCTGGAGGTGACGGAAGCAACGCCAGCCAAGGTGGAGCGTGGCGGGGCGACGACGGTTCCCGCGCATCTGCTCTACGACATCGTGCGCAAGCTCTCGGACGGCGCCGAGGTGATGCTGAAGACGGACGAGGACGGCAACGCCATGACAGTGACGTCGGGCCGCTCGAGCTTCCGCCTGCAGTGCCTGCCGCAATCCGATTTCCCCGAACTTTCGGCCGGATCGTTCTCGCATATCTTCCGGCTCGACTCGGTTGCCCTGAAGGGGCTGATCGAGAAGACGCAGTTCGCCATTTCCACCGAGGAGACGCGCTATTATCTCAACGGCATCTACCTGCACACGCATGAAGTCGGCGGCAAGCTGAAGCTGCGCTCGGTGGCGACCGACGGCCACCGCCTGGCGCGCGCCGAAATCGATGCGCCGGCGGGTTCCGAAGGCATGCCGGGCATCATCATTCCGCGCAAGACGGTGAGCGAGCTGCAGAAACTGGTCGACGATCCGGATGTCGCCGTGACCACCGAACTGTCCGATACCAAGATCCGCTTCACCATCGGCAGCGTGGTGCTGACCTCGAAGCTGATCGACGGCACCTTCCCCGATTATCAGCGGGTCATTCCGACGGGCAACGACAAGAAGCTGATCCTCGACCGCCAGAGCTTTGCCGCCGCGGTCGATCGCGTCTCAACCATTTCCTCCGAACGCGGCCGCGCGGTGAAGCTTTCGATCAGCGAAGGCCAGGTGACGCTCGCGGTCAACAACCCGGATTCCGGCAGCGCCACCGAGGAACTGGCTGCCGATTACTCGTCCGACCCGATCGAGATCGGCTTCAACGCCAAATATCTGCTCGATGTCGCCGCGCAGCTGACCGGGACGGAAGCCAAATTCATGCTGGCCGATGCCGGTTCGCCGACCCTGATCCACGACATGGCCGACGAGACCGCGCTTTACGTGCTGATGCCCATGCGGGTGTAGCCGGCGCTGCATCATCGATCCGGCGCTGCGACAGGACCGGCGGCAAGAACAATGGTTGCGGCACTTCTACAGGCGGATAGCGGTTGCCGGCACAGACGCATATAAGTAAGCTTACACTTACTAATTTCCGCAACTATGCGGCGCTGGCGATCGATCTCGCCCCGGGCGCCGTCGTGTTTTCCGGCGACAATGGCGCCGGCAAAACCAACCTGCTCGAAGCGATTTCCTTTCTGACGCCCGGCCGTGGCTTGCGCCGTGCCCCTTACGCCGATGTCGCGCGCGAAGGCGGCGATGGCGGCTTTGCGCTGCATGCCCGGCTCGACGGGCCCGACGGCCAGGTCGAGATCGGCACGGGCATTTCCGTCGGCGAGGGCGAAGGCGGCAGGCGCGTTCGCATCAACGGCGCGACCGCCCGATCGGCCGAAGACATGCTGGAATGGCTGCGCGTGGTGTGGCTGACGCCGGCCATGGATGCGCTGTTCACCGGACCGGCCGCGGATCGCCGGCGCTTTCTCGACCGGCTGGTTCTGGCGATCGATCCCGGCCACGGCCAGCGTGCGCTCGACTACGAAAAGGCCATGCGCGGCCGTAATCGCCTGCTTACGGATGGATCCCGGGACGATCGCTGGTTCGAGGCGATCGAGACGCAGATGGCCGAAACCGGCGTCGCGATTGCGGCGGCGCGCGCCGAACTGGTGCGCCTGCTCGCCGCCATGATCGACAGGCTGCCCGACACCGGGCCGTTCCCGCAGGCCGACATCAGCCTTTCGGGCGATCTGGAAGCCGAGGTTTCCAGCGCGCCGGCGGTCGATGTCGAGGAGCGGTTCCGCCGCGCGCTCGCCGGCGGACGAGATCGCGATCGTGCCGCGGGACGAACGCTCGAAGGCCCGCACCGTTCCGATCTCCTGGTGCGGCACCGGCCCAAGGCGATGCCGGCCGAGCTCTGTTCGACCGGCGAGCAGAAGGCCTTGCTGGTCGGCATCGTGCTCTCGCACGCACGGCTGACAGGCGAGATGTCGGGTATGACGCCGATCCTGCTGCTGGATGAGATCGCAGCACACCTCGACGGCGGGCGGCGGGCGGCACTGTTCTCGATCCTCGAGGCGTTGAACTGCCAGGCCTTCATGACGGGAACCGATGCCGCCCTGTTCTCCAGCCTCAAGGGCCGTGCGCAATTCCTGACCGTCGACCATGGCACGGTTGGGCCAACCGAAGACGCCTGACAAGGTTTTTCGGCCGCTGTATTGTCCTGACATGACCACTGCGCTCACCGCCGACGAGATCGAACGCTATGCCCGCCACATCGTGCTGCCGGAGGTCGGCGGTGCGGGCCAACAGAAGCTCAAGCAAGCGCGCGTCCTGGTGATCGGCGCCGGCGGGCTGGGCGCGCCGGTGCTCGAATACCTTGCGGCGGCCGGCGTCGGCACGCTCGGCATTGTCGACGACGACACCGTGTCGCTCTCCAATTTGCAGCGTCAGGTCATCCACGACACCGATACGGTCGGCAAACTGAAAACCGACAGCGCCAGGGCGGCAATCGTCCGCATCAATCCGAACACCGCGGTCGAGACGCACACGTTCCGGCTGAGCGCCGACAACGCCCCTGCCCTCGTCGCCCGCTATGACATCGTGGTCGACGGTTCCGACAATTTCGAGACCCGTTATACGGTGGCCGACGCCTGTGCGAGCGCGCGTAAACCCCTGGTGCATGCCGCCGTTGGCCGCTTCGACGGCTCGGTGACGGTGCTGAAGCCGTTCGAGGTCGGCAAGGATGGCAAGCCTAACCCGGGCTATCGCGATCTCTTTCCCGAAGCGCCACCGCCAGGCCTGGTGCCGTCCTGCGCCGAGGCCGGGGTGCTTGGTGCGCTGACCGGCGTCGTCGGCACGCTGCAGGCGATGGAGGCCATCAAGCTGATCACCGGCATTGGCGAGCCGCTGGTCGGCCGACTGCTGCTCTACGATGCGCTCGCCGCGCGCTTCGAGACGATCCGCTACGCCAGGCGCTGATCTTGGAGCGGACCATGCCCCTTACAATCGACCGCATTCCGGCCGATTTCGGCCGCTGGGACGAGGTGCTTGTCTTGATCATGCATGCCTTCGCCTTCATGGACGGCGTCATCGACCCTCCGTCCTCGGCACACCTGCTCACCGTCGACACGCTGCGCGACAAGGCCCGGCGGGAGACCGGGTTCGTGGCCATCGATGGCGAAAGGATCGTCGGCTGCGTCTTCGCTCAGGAAAGGGCCGACGATCTTTACGTCGGCAAGCTCGCCGTCGCCCCGGACCGCCAGGGGCAAGGCATCGGCCGGCGACTGATGCAGTCGGTCGAACGTCTCGCGCTCGATCGCGGCAAGGCGGCGTTGGAACTGCAGACGCGCATCGAGCTTACCGCCAATCACGCCGCCTTTGCCCGCCTCGGCTTTCACGAGACAGGGCGGACGGTGCATGAGGGCTACGCCAAGCCGACATCGATCACCATGCGCAAGGTCCTTTCGCAAGCCTTGGCTTGCATTTGAAGAACAGGGAGCGCGGCGCCGCGAGACCGTCAGGTTCTGAGCGGCAGCACGCGGTCCGGCGGGCGGTGACCGTCAACGAAGGCCCGGATGTTGATGATGACCTTCTCGCCCATGTCGATGCGGCCCTCGAGCGTCGCCGAACCCATATGCGGCAAAAGCACGACCTTGTGCCGGGCAGCAAGCTTGAGCAACTTGGCATTGAGCGCCGGCTCATGCTCGTAGACGTCGAGGCCGGCGCCGGCGATCTTGCCGTCCTGGATCAGCTTGACCAGCGCTTCCTCGTCGATGATGTCGCCGCGCGCGGTGTTGACGACATAGGCCGTCGGCTGCAGCAGCGCCAAGCGCCGTGCCGACAGAAGATGGAAGGTCGCGGGCGTCGACGGACAATTGACGGAGATGATGTCCATGCGGGCCAGCATCTGGTCGAGGCTCTCCCAATAGGTCGCCTCCAGCCCGTCCTCGACCGCCGGCAAAACGCGATGGCGGTTGTGATAGTGGATCGACAGGCCGAAAGCCTTGGCCCGGCGCGCGACGGCCGTGCCGATGCGGCCCATGCCGACGATGCCCAGCCGCTTGCCCCAGATGCGCCGGCCAAGCATCCAGGTCGGCGACCAGCCGGCCCATTTCTTGTCGCCGGTGAGCACATTGGCGCCCTCCGCGAGCCGGCGCGGCACCGCCAGCATCAGCGCCATGGTCATGTCGGCGGTATCCTCGGTCAGCACATTGGGCGTGTTGGTGACGGTGATGCCCCTCTTGGCGGCCGCGGCCACGTCGATCTTGTCGACGCCATTGCCGAAATTGGCGATCAGCTTGAGGTTGTCGCCGGCCTGGGCGATCAGCGCCGCGTCGATCTGGTCGGTCACCGTCGGCACAAGCACGTCGGCTTCCTTGACCGCGGCGACCAGCTCCGGCTGCGTCATCGGCCTGTCCTCGACATTCAGCCTGGCGTCGAACAGCTCGCGCATGCGGGTCTCGACCGGGTCGGGCAGCTTTCGCGTGATGACCACGAGAGGCTTCTTTTTGCCTACCATTGTTTCCCTCGTTGAGACCTCTTTAACCAAGACCGGCGAAACTGAAAGCCGGTCGCGGTAGCCGATTTACCCATGTAACAAGCGGTGCCGCCGAAGACAAAGAAAAAGGGGCGCCAAGGCCACCGGGCCGGCGCCGAAAGGAACGAAAGTGTCTGGTTTCGCGTCGCTTCGCCTGGCCATCAGCGCAGCATTTCTCGGCGCTCTCCTCTATTCCCCGCTTGCTGCGGCGCAGGGCGCGGCCGCGCCCGCCCAGAGCGCCGTCACGCTCGGGCCGAGCGGCCTGCCGCTGCCGCGATTCGTCAGCCTGAAGTCCGGCCGCGTCAATTCGCGCGTCGGCCCCGGCGCCAACTACTCGGTTGACTGGATGTATATGAAGGCCGGCCTGCCGATGGAGGTCGTCCAGGAATTCGACACGTGGCGCCGCGTGCGCGACGCCGATGGCTCGGAGGGCTGGATCAACCAGTCGCTGCTGTCAGGCCGGCGCACGGCGATCATCGCACCCTGGCAGCGCGGCAAGGGCGCCCAGATCAACCTTATGAAAAGTCCCGACAAGGATGCCCGGGTGGTGGCGATCGTCGAGCCGGGCGTCATGGGCACGATCAAGTCCTGCGACGGCCAGTGGTGCGAAATGACGCTCGACGGCCACACCGGCTGGCTCGCCCAGGCCGCGGTCTGGGGCGCCTATCCCGGCGAGCGGGTCAAGGACTGAGCTCGTCCCGCTTGCGCCCGATGCGGCCGAGGTGGGTGTCCTGAAAACCCGCTGGCAGTTTCAGCCCGTAGCCCAGTGCGCGGTCGATGGCGATGTGGGCGATCCAGGTCAGTGCGACCGCGATCGCGACCGCATGACCGGACAGGTACCCGACGAGCAGCAGCAGCACCGGTACGATGAGGATGTGCAGGGCGTTGTAAGCGATGGCGCCGGTGCGCGGCCCGCCGAGATAGCCGAACATTGACAGGTCCGGCGCCAGGATGAGCAATCCGAAGAGCCACCAGGAAACGCCTGACCAAGCGTAGAAGACGATCGCAACGGCCGCCACGACAGCCCATTCGAGCCGGATTATCAGGTCGAGGGACTTCATCCCGGACAGATTCTGGCCTGACAGATTATTCTGGCCTGACAGACTGTTCCGGCCTGACAGATCACTGCCGGCCGAACCGATTGTTCTGGCCTCACCGGTCATTCCTGGCGCTTGGGGCGCAGCCTCACCACGATGTCGACATTGGCGATTTCCATGCCCTCGGGCGGATCCGGCAGGTTGGTGACCGTCACCGGACCGTTGGCGATGTCGAAAATCCGGTTTTCGCCTTCTATATAGAAATGATGGTGATCGGAGGTGTTGGTGTCGAAATAGGTCTTGGCGCCCTCGACGGCAAGGATGCGCAGCAACCCCGCCTGGGTGAACTGGTGGAGCGCGTTGTAGACCGTGGCCAGTGACACGGGCACGCCGGCGGCCAGCGCCTCCTCGTGCAGTTCCTCGGCCGAGAGATGGCGATCGCCCTTGGCGAAAAGCAGGTCGGCCAGCGCGATGCGCTGCCGCGTCGGCCTCAGGCCGGCTTCACGTACCCGCTTGTCCACAGCGACATTTTCCTTCCGGCAGCCCCGGTCCATCTGGTCTTCCAAGCCAATAGTCCCGCTTCAAGACACGCCCAGAATGGCAAAAAAATGAATGTCTGCCGAAACCGGACCCCTGTTGACATATATTCGGTCGTCCGAATGCGATCAATAGCGCGCATTGACCCGGGCAGACAGGCGGGTTAAGCGCAAACGCCGGTTTCCGGCCTGAAACAGATTGTGTTAGGACACCAACGACAAGGGCGCGCTACCGCCCGGACGATATGGGGACGAGATTGATGCCGGGTAAATCCAGCTACGACTACGAAGAATTGCTGGCCTGCGCCCGCGGCGAGCTGTTCGGAGAGGGCAATGCCCAGCTGCCCTACCCGCCGATGCTGATGTTCGACCGTATCACCGAGATCAGCGAGACCGGCGGCGCCTTCGACAAGGGCTTCATCCGTGCGGAGTTCGACATCAAGCCGGACCTGTGGTTCTTCGCCTGCCATTTTATCGGCAATCCGATCATGCCAGGATGCCTCGGCCTGGACGCCTTGTGGCAGTTGACCGGCTTCTATCTTGGCTGGCTCGGCGAACCCGGCAAGGGAATGGCGCTGTCGACCGGTGAGGTCAAGTTCAAGGGCATGGTCACGCCATCGGTCAAGAAGGTCGAGTATGGCGTGGATTTCAAGCGTGTCATGCGCGGCCGGTTGGTGCTGGGCATCGCCGATGGCTGGATGAAGGCGGATGGCGAGCCCATATATGCGGCGACGGACCTGAAGGTCGGTCTGTCCAAGCAGTCGGCGGTCGGTTGACCGCACCCTTGGCCGGCCCACTGGCCAGCATCCCTGGAAGGAGTTGCGAATGAGACGTGTCGTAGTCACAGGCCTCGGCATCGTGTCGTCGATCGGCAACAATGCCAACGAGGTGCAGACCTCGCTGCATGACGCCAGATCCGGCATCAGCTTTTCCGATTCCTTTGCCGAGCACGGCTTCCGCTGCCAGGTCTGGGGCGCGCCGACGCTCGACCCCACGGCCATGATCGATCGCCGCGCGATGCGCTTCCTGAGCCAAGGTGCTGCCTGGAACCACGTCGCCATGGACCAGGCGATCGCCGATGCGGGCCTCGGCGAAAACGACATCACCAATGAGCGCACCGGCATCGTCATGGGCTCGGGCGGCCCCTCCACCCGCACCATCGTCGAGGCGGCCGAGACCACGCTGAAGAACGGCAGCCCCAAGCGCATCGGCCCCTTCGCGGTGCCGAAGGCGATGTCGTCGACCGCGTCGGCAACGCTGGCCACCTGGTTCAAGATCCACGGCGTCAACTATTCGATCTCGTCGGCCTGCTCGACCTCGGCGCATTGCATCGGTAATGGCTACGAGCTGATCCAGTGGGGCAAGCAGGACATGGTCTTTGCCGGCGGCCACGAGGATCTCGACTGGACGATGTCGGACCTGTTCGACGCCATGGGCGCCATGTCGTCCAAATTCAACGACAGGGCCTCGGCCGCTTCCCGCGCCTATGACGTCAATCGCGACGGCTTCGTCATCGCCGGCGGCGCCGGCGTGCTGGTGCTGGAGGAGCTCGAGCATGCCAAGGCGCGCGGCGCCAAGATCTACGCCGAGATTGTCGGCTACGGCGCGACCTCGGACGGCTACGACATGGTGGCACCCTCCGGCGAAGGCGCGGTCCGCTGCATGCGCCAGGCGCTGACGACGGTCTCCACGCCGGTCGACTACATCAACACCCACGGCACCTCGACGCCGGTGGGGGATTCCAAGGAAATGGGCGCCATCCGCGAGGTCTTCGGCGAAAAGATGCCGTTCATCACCTCGACGAAGTCGCTGACCGGCCATTCGCTGGGCGCGGCCGGCGTTCAGGAGTCCATCTATTCGATCCTGATGATGCAAGGCGGCTTCATTGGCGAAAGCGCCCATATCGAGACCCTCGACCCCGAATTCGAGGGCATGCCGATCGTGCGCAAGCGCATCGACAACGCCAAGATCGACACCGTCCTGTCAAATTCCTTCGGTTTCGGTGGCACCAACGCAACGCTGGTTTTCCAGCGCTATTCCGCATAAGGCCAGCGGTTTTCTAAAAGGATTGCCTGCCATGGACGGATTGATGAAGGGCAAGCGCGGGCTTGTCATGGGTGTCGCCAACGATCATTCGATCGCCTGGGGCATTGCCAAGAAATTGTCCGAACATGGGGCGGAGCTCGCCTTCACCTATCAGGGCGACGCCTTCGGCCGCCGGGTCAAGCCGCTCGCCGACAAGCTCGGCGCCGCGCTGGTCGTTCCCTGCGATGTCGAGGACAGCGCTTCGGTCGCCGCCACGTTCGAGACGCTCGGCAAGGAATGGGGCGGACTGGACTTCGTCGTCCACGCCATCGGCTTTTCCGACAAGAATGAGTTGAAGGGCCTCTACGCCGACACCAGCCGGGACAATTTCGTCCGCACCATGGTGATCTCCTGCTATTCCTTCACCGAAGTGGCGCGCAACGCCGCGGCCCTGATGACGGAAGGCGGCTCGATGATCACGCTGACCTATGCCGGTTCGGTGCGCGTCATGCCGAACTACAATGTCATGGGCGTCGCCAAGGCCGGCCTCGAGGCCAGCGTGCGCTACCTTGCCAACGACTACGGTCCGCGTGGCATCCGGGTAAACGGCATCTCGGCAGGCCCGGTACGCACGCTCGCCGGCGCCGGCATTTCCGACGCCCGTCACATGTTCTCCTACCAGCAGCGCAACTCGCCGTTGCGCCGCACGGTGACCATCGACGAGGTCGGCGGCTCCGCGCTTTATTTGCTGTCCGACCTTGCCTCGGGCGTCACCGGCGAAATCCACTATGTCGATTCCGGCTATCACATCGTCTCGATGCCGACGCTCGACGAGTTGAAGCAGACGGATGGCTAACCGGCCCTTACGGATCAAGGCGCCGCGCTTTGGGCAACCGTTTGGAGAAATGGCTCTTTTTCCAGTAAAGAAAATAATCTTCTCCAGTAAAATTGGATACATTCGCGGAAACTCATTTTAAGGGGATTTCCGCTACAGAGTCCCGCAATCTGGGGACCTTTGAATGACTGCCGTCAGCAACCCGAAGCGAACACCGGTGTTCCGACTGCTCACGATAGCGAGTTCGGGCATTGGCAGTTTTGTCCTCGGCATCTGGGGCCTGAAGCACGGCCTCGGCGACGGGTTTGCCGGCATATCGATGGACATGATGGTCGCGATCATGGCTGCGCTTTGCGCGCTGGCGGCGTCGGTGGCGGCCATGTCGTTCTTCGCCGGCATCGATGAATCGGCCGATTTCGTCTTCAACGAAACCCATTTCGACAAGTTGACCGGACTGCTGGCGCGCCCGGCGATGGTCGGCAAGGTCGCCGAGGCGGCATGCGCGACAAGCCGGACCGGAGAACCGGTGTTCCTGATCGACATCGACATCGACCGGTTCAAGCAGATCAACGACGCGATCGGCTATACGCAGGGCGACGAGTTGATCCGCGCCTTCACCAAGCGGCTGCAGGCCTGCGTGCCCGCACACGCCCTGATCGGGCGTATCGGCGCGGGCGAGTTCGCGGTGCTGCTTGCGGATCATCAGATCCAGGGAACGATGGAAAGCATGGTCGAAAGGCTCATCGACGAAATGATGGAGCCCTATGAACTGAGCACCCATCAGCAATCGGTGAGCCTGTCGGTGGGTATCGTGGCCATGCCCAAGGATGGCGTCGATCCGGTCCTTATCCTGCGCCGCTCCAATTTGGCGCTGCAGAATGCGCGCGCCGGCGGGGTCGGCAACTGGTCGGTGTTCAACAGCGAGATGGGGCGTGTCGCCGACCATCGTCAATGGGTCGAATCCGAACTGCACACCGCTTTTGAGCGCGGAGACTTCGACCTGCACTATCAGCCGCAGCTCGACCTGCCGACCGGCCGCATCATCGGCTACGAGGCGCTGATCCGCTGGAACCATCCCGAACGCGGCATGATCCCACCCATGGAGTTCATCCAGATCGCCGAGGAAACCGGGATGATCAACCCGATCGGCGAATGGGTTCTGCGCAAGGCCTGCGGCGATGCCAGCCATCTGCCGGAGGACTGTTTCGTCGCCGTCAACATCTCGCCGGTTCAGTTCATGACCAAGGACTTCGTCGGCATCGTGCGCGACGCCATGCGGGCCACCGGCATCAAGCCGTCGCGGCTTGAGCTGGAAGTCACCGAGACGGCGATGATGCAGGACCGCGACCGCGCGGCCGCTATCCTGAAAGAGCTTGCCGAAATGGGCATCTCCGTTGCCGTCGACGATTTCGGCACCGGTTATTCGAACCTCAGCTACCTCATCGACTTCTCGTTCGGCAAGCTGAAGATCGATCGTTCCTTCGTCAGCCGCATCGATACCGATTCCAGCTCTGGCGCTGTCGTCTCGACCATTGTCGGGCTTTCGCGCGCGCTCGGCGTCAGCATCATCGCCGAAGGCGTCGAGACCGAGAGCCAGGCGACACTGTTGCGGGCCGCCGGCTGCGAGGTGGTACAGGGCTACCTGTTCGGCCGGCCGGCGCCGCTCAAGTTCAGGCTTGGCGACGAGCACGCCACCGACGAGGTCCGGCGCATCGCCAACCTGCATTGAGCAAGTCAGCGCCGAGCGGAAAACACCTTGAACATGCCGTCGCGGGCAAGCTCGGTGTGGCTGGCAAAAGCGGCCGACAGCACGGGCTCGTAGGGAAGCTGGCGGTTGGAGACCATGAACAGCCTGCCACCGGGCTTCAACGCCTTGGCCGCCGCGCGGATCATGCCGGCGCCGATCTCCGGCTCCGCCGCACGGCTGCGATGAAAGGGCGGGTTCATGGCGACGACGTCGTAACGGCGCTCGACAGGCTCGGCGAGCAGATCCATCCAGAAGAAGCCTTGCGCCACTGTGTTGGCAAAGTTGCCCTTGGCCGCCTCCAGCCCGTCGAAGTCGGCCTCGTAGAGATCGAGGCCCGACAGACCTGACGCGCGGGCAGCCATCTCAGCCGCCACATAACCCCAGCCGGCGCAGAAATCGGCCGCATTGCCGCGCAGGTCACTGGGCAAATTGTCGACCAGCAGTTTCGAACCCGCATCGACGCGATCGAACGAGAACATACCGGGCGCGGTGTGGAATCGCTCCTCGATCAGCAAAGCGGGATTGGCGGCGCGAAACGTGGCTGCGGCCTGCATATCCACCGGGCGGCGCAGCCAGAAGGCGATGCCGTGATATTTCGGCATATGGCCGTCGAGCGGCACGAGCTCGTCGACGCGCTTGCGCAGGCTGGCAATGCCGTCGTCCTTGCCGCCGGCGACGACGACAAGTCCGCCTGGCGCCACGCGCTCGAGGGCCTCGGCGATACGCAGTTCGTTCTGGCCGCGGTGACGGCCGGCGAGCACCAAGGCGGCATCAAATCCGTCCCCCTCGGTTTGCGGCGTGACGGTAAAGCCGGCCGCCTGCAATGCGCGAAAATAAGGCCGGAAGCCCTGTACGAGATGCAGCGTGGCCTCGAAGCCCGACGGCACGCGCAGGCCGGGCTCGGCGCCGAGGAAGAGGATGCGCTCACCCTTTCGCGGCAAGGAGAGAGCCTCGGCCTCGAACGGATGGAAGAGCGTCTTCAGCGCTTCAGCGGACATGGAAGTGCTCCCAGAGTCTTACGCAATTCCCAGGGAAAGCGCCTCATACTTTCCTGGAACTGCCCCAAACGAAAACGGGCGCGACATAAGCCGCGCCCGCTTCGATTTTTCCGTCAGATCGCTCAGGCGGCGTCTTCTTCGCCTTCGGCCTTCTTGTCGCGCACGATTTCCTTGCCGGTGGCCTGGTCGACGACCTTCATCGACAGGCGGACCTTGCCGCGCTCGTCGAAGCCCATCAGCTTGACCCAGACCTTGTCGCCTTCCTTGACGACGTCGGAGGTCTTGGCGACGCGCTCATTGGCGAGCTGCGAGATGTGGACGAGGCCGTCACGCGGACCGAAGAAGTTGACGAAGGCGCCGAAGTCGGCGGTCTTGACGACCGTGCCTTCGTAGATCTCGCCGACTTCCGGCTCGGCGACGATGGTGTGGATCCACTTCTTCGCCGCCTCGATCTCCTTGGCGTTCGAAGAAGCGATCTTCACCGTGCCGTCGTCCTCGATGTTGATCTTGGCGCCGGTCTTCTCGACGATCTCGCGGATGACCTTGCCGCCCGAACCGATGACGTCGCGGATCTTGTCGGTCGGGATGTGCATGACCTCGATGCGCGGCGCGAATTCGCCGAGTTCGGGGCGGGCGCCGGTCAGGGCATGCGCCATTTCGCCGAGGATATGCTGGCGGCCGTCCTTGGCCTGGTCCAGCGCGATCTTCATGATCTCCTCGGTGATGCCCTCGATCTTGATGTCCATCTGCAGCGAGGTGATGCCGTTGGCGGTGCCGGCGACCTTGAAGTCCATGTCGCCGAGGTGATCCTCGTCGCCCAGGATGTCGGAAAGCACGGCGAAGCGCTCGCCTTCCTTGATCAGGCCCATGGCGATACCGGCAACCGGCTTGGCCAGCGGCACGCCGGCATCCATCAGCGCTAGCGAGGTGCCGCAGACGGTGGCCATCGAGGACGAGCCGTTGGACTCGGTGATCTCCGAGACGACGCGCAGCGTGTAGGGGAACTGGTCAGCGCTGGGCAGCATCGGACGGATGGCGCGCCAGGCGAGCTTGCCGTGGCCGATTTCGCGGCGGCCAGGCGAACCCATGCGGCCGGTCTCACCGACGGAATAGGGAGGGAAGTTGTAGTGAAGGAGGAACTTCTCCTTGTACATGCCGGTCAGCGAATCGACATACTGCTCGTCTTCGCCGGTGCCGAGCGTGGCAACGACCAGCGCCTGGGTCTCGCCGCGGGTGAACAATGCCGAACCATGGGTGCGCGGCAGGACGCCGACTTCCGAAACGATCTTGCGGACCGTCTTCAGGTCGCGGCCATCGATGCGCGCGCCGGTGTCGAGGATGTTCCAGCGCACGACCTTGGCCTGCAGTTCCTTGAACACCGAGCCGATCTGCTCGGAGGTGTATTTGGGCTCTTCGCCTTCGGCCGGAGCAAAGGCTGCCTTGACCTTCGCCTTGACGGCGTCGACGGCGGCATAGCGCTGCTGCTTGTCGGTGATCTTGTAAGCCTCACGAAGCTCGTCGCCGACGATCTTCAGCATCTCGGCTTCGAGCGCGGAATAGTCCGGCGCGGTGAAGTCGCGTGGCTCCTTGGCGGCAACTTCGGCCAGCTTGATGATGGCGTCGATGACCGGCTGGAAGCCCTTGTGGCCGAACATGACAGCGCCGAGCATCAGCTCTTCGCCAAGTTCCTTGGCTTCCGACTCAACCATCAGCACGGCGTCGGCAGTGCCGGCGACGACGAGGTCGAGCTTGGACTCCTGCATTTCGTCGATGTGCGGGTTGAGGACGTATTCGCCGTTGATGTAGCCGACGCGTGCGCCGCCGACCGGGCCCATGAAGGGAACGCCCGACAGGGTCAGAGCGGCCGAGGTGGCAACGATCGACAGGATGTCCGGATCATTCTCGAGGTCATGCTGGACGACGGTGACGACGATCTGCGTGTCGTTCTTGTAGCCGTCGGCGAAGAGCGGACGGATCGGGCGGTCGATGAGGCGCGAAACCAGCGTTTCCTTTTCGCTCGGACGGCCTTCCCGCTTGAAATAGCCGCCCGGGATCTTGCCGGCGGCATAGGTCTTTTCCTGGTAGTTGACGGTCAGCGGAAAGAAATCGAGGCCGGGCTTGGGCTCCTTCATCGAAACGACGGTGGCCAGAACCTTGGTCTCGCCGTAGGTGGCGAGCACAGCGCCGTCAGCCTGACGGGCGATCTTGCCGGTTTCGAGGATGAGCGGGCGACCGCCCCATTCGATTTCCACTTTGTGCTGATTGAACATGTCTTGTCCTTTGTATGAGGAAGGGCCGCGCCGTTTCAGCGTGCGCGGGTGCCCTTTCCTCTGGCTTCCTTTCTCGGGCAGCCACGGGCAAGACAACGGGAGGCTCGGGTCTGTCGGCACGGTGGCCATACGAGCGTCCTGCAATCCTGCCCCATGACCGTCCATGGGTGGCTCCGAGTGGCCCTCTGCACGCTCGAAGCCGGATATGGCCAATCGATCGATCGGCCTGCGCATGACCCCGAAACCCACGGCTTACGGAACGCGTCATGCGCAATTCAACTTTTCGGGGCGTCCGTCCGGCATCCCGATGGGCTGCGCGGCGCTCCAGTCCTGCATTCGAGAACGGATTGGTCCGGTGCTCGAATGCGCGACCGGCGGACTCCTTGAGGGAGCCCGCCGGTCAATTCGTCAACGGCGCAGACCGAGCTTTTCGATCAGTGTCTGATAGCGCGCGTCGTCCTTGCGCTTGAGATAATCAAGCAGGCTGCGGCGCTGGGACACGAGAGCGAGCAGACCACGGCGGGAATGGTTATCCTTCTTGTGGTCCTTGAAATGGTCGGTCAGGTTCTTGATGCGCTCGGAAAGGATGGCCACCTGGACTTCCGGAGACCCGGTATCGCCCTTGGCGGTCGCGAATTCACCCATCAATTCCTTCTTGCGCTCGGCAGTAATCGACATCGTGTTTTTCCTTATCTGTTTGAGGAAACGGGTCGCCCTCAGCCGGGATGTCGTCCAGCAGGGGCCGGTGCAAGCAAAGCGTCGTGGCGCTATGCTGCGGCGCATATAGTGCAATTTCCGGCAAAACACCAGCCCAATTCACCAAGCCGGCTTTTCAGCCGCAAATGCCCTGTTTTGTCGCCGTCAGAGCCATTTCTTCCATTTGAAGAAGGCAATCAAGCCGACCGCGACAAGCAGCATGAAGACGAGTGCCGCCGGATAACCATAGTAAGACCGCAGCTCCGGCATGTTCCATGGCGAGGTATCGGGGCTGAAATTCATGCCCCAGACGCCGACCAGGAAGGTGAGCGGCATGAAGATGACCGAGACGATGGTGAGATAGCTGATGACGTCGTTGGTGCGCGCCTGGCTCAGCGAGAGATGCATCTCGATCAGCCCGGTCAGCATGTCGCGCTGGGTCTCGACCAGTTCGATCAGCCTGAGTGAGTGGTCGAGCGTGTCATTGAGGAACACCTTGGTCTCGGCCCTGACATAGGGCACGTCGTTGCGGATCAGCGTCGCCAATGCATCGCGCATCGGCCAGAGCACGCCCTTCAGCACATTGGCGTCGCGCCGCAATGCGTGCAGCTGCCGCATCTGATGCTTGTGCGGCGAATGCAGCATCTCATCCTCGATGCCGTCGACCAGGTCGCCGGCCGCCTCGATCGGCGGGAAATAGCTGTCGACGATGGCGTCGATCAGCGCGTAGGCCAGATAGTCGGCGCCGCGCGTGCGCAAGCGGTTGGGCGCCGAACTCTCGATGCGTTTGCGCACCGGGTCGAACGGATCGCCCTCGCGCTCCTGGAAAGTGACGACGAAGTTCTCTCCGACGAAGACGGCGATCTGTTCGTAGCGATGCGCGGTGACATCGTCGATCATGCGGACGACGACGAAGGCATGATCCTCGAAGAAGTCGACCTTGGGCCGCTGGCCGGTGTTGACGACATCCTCCAGCGCCAGCGGATGCAGGCTGAAGGCGCGGCCGATCTCCTTGATCAGCTGGATGTTGGCGAGGCCGGTGCAGTCGAGCCAGATCACCGGCCATTTGTGGCAATTGGCCTCGACATCGTCGATGCTGGCATTGTCGATGGTCTTGAACTTCTGCGGCGAGATCAAGGTCAGCCGCAATTCGGAGCGCCGCGCCGCCGGATCGGCGATCAGCGTGCCCGGCGAAGCGCCTACCGGCGGCCGCCTCATCTTTACAGGCGCCCGCTTCTTCACCGCTTCGACCTTTGCCATGTGCCCCTCGAGCGTAGAGTCGATGTGAAGTTAGCCGAGAGCCGTCAACCGGCAAAGACCCGCTTGGGCTTGAACATGCCTTGTTCGATCGCGCCGATGGCCACCAGCTTGCCGCGAGCCGTCGCGCAGGCTTCCTCGGCCTCGACAGGCGCATCGCGGCCGCGAATGATGACCGGATTGCCGAGACGGATCTTGGTCGCCGCATCGTCGCTGATGGCGATCTGCGGCAGGCAGTCGAGAGCCGCCGACGTGTCGACAAGAAGCGCGTCGATCGCGCTGAAGTCCACCGGCACCTCAATCGCATCGGCGTCGTCGGCAGGCTTGGGCTTGTCCTCGCCTTGCGCACCGAAACGGGCCGCTTCCAGTTCGGCGATGGTGACGAAATCCTCCGATGTGAACGGCTCGACCTCGACCCGGCGCAAATCGCTGATATGGCCGAAGCAGCCGAGGTCGCGGCCCATGTCACGGGCCAGCGAGCGCACATAGGTGCCCTTGCCGCATTCGACCTCGAAAACGGTATGGTCGGCGTGGTGTTCGACCACGTCGAGGCGGCCGATCTCGATCTCGCGGGCGGGAATATCGACCGTCTCACCTTCGCGGGCGAGGTCGTAGGCGCGTTCGCCCGCGATCTTGATGGCCGAAAATTGCGGCGGCGTCTGCATGATGACGCCGGTGTATTTCGCCAGCAGCGCCCTGACCTCGGTCTCCGCCGGACGGAGGTCTGAACTCTTCGTCACCGGTCCTTCAAGGTCGTCGGTCGAGCGCTCCTGCCCCCAGGCGACGGTGAAGCGGTAGATCTTGGCGCCGTCCTGCACATAGGGAACCGTCTTGGTGGCTTCACCGAGCGCGATCGGCAGCATGCCGGAAGCCAGCGGATCGAGCGTGCCGGCATGACCGGCCTTTTCCGCCTGGAACAGCCATTTGATCTTGGACACGGCCTCGGTCGAGCCCATGCCCACGGGCTTGTCCAGCACCACCCAGCCGGAGACCGGCCGGCCCTTCTTCTTGCCGCGGCGCCCCATTATTCGCCATCCTTGTCGTCTTTGGTCTTGTCGTCGTCCACATCGAGATCGCGCGCCACTTCGGGCGACTTCAGCAGATCGTTGATCCTGGCGAAATTGTCGAAGGAGGTGTCGAGCTTGAAGCGGAATTCCGGCATGAACTTCATCTGCCGCAGAGCGCCTGAGACACGGCCGCGGACGAATTTCGCATGCTTGTTCAACGCCTCGACAACAGCGTCTGTGTCCTTGGCGCCAAGCGGCGAAACGAAAGCGGTGGCAACCCTCAGGTCGGGCGACATGCGCACTTCCGAGACCGACACAACGGTATTTTCGATCAGCGGATCGATGATCTCGCCCCGCTGCAACGTTTCGGAGAGCGCGTGGCGCACCTGTTCGGCAACGCGCAGCATACGCTGGGACGGGCTGGATGTGGTTGGACGGGGCATTTTTCTCAATCCTGAAAGCGTGAGGCACGGGATAGGACCGTGCCGCATGTCTCATATGTCAACGCATTGGCCCGAAATCGAATTCGATTTCGAAAAGGACGATGCGTAATTTCACAATAAACTCCAGGCGGCGGTCTTTCGACCACCGCCCGGCATGGACAAGTCACGCGAACTCAGAGCGTCCGGGTCACCATCTCGACGCGGAAGCACTCGATGACGTCGCCGACGCGCATGTCCTCGTAGTTCTGGAAGGCCATGCCGCACTCCTGGCCGCCGGGGACTTCCGAAACCTCGTCCTTGAAGCGCTTCAGCGTCTTCAGCGTGCCTTCGTGGATGACGACGTTGTCGCGGATCAGGCGCACGCCCGCGCCACGCTCGACCTTGCCTTCGGTGACACGGCAGCCGGCGATCTTGCCGACCTTGGTGATGTCGAAGATCTCGAGGATTTCGGCATTGCCGATGAAGGTCTCGCGACGCTCCGGCGACAGCAGGCCCGACAAAGCCGCCTTCACATCATCCACCAGGTTGTAGATGATCGAGTAGTAGCGGATTTCGATGCCCGCGGCGGCTGCCGCGGCACGTGCCTGTGCGTTGGCACGGACGTTGAAGCCAATGATTGCCGCACCAGACGTTTCCGCCAGCGAGACGTCGCTTTCGGTGATGGCGCCGGCGCCGGCATGGACGATGCGCGCACGCACCTCGTCGGTGCCGAGCTTGTCCAACGCGGCGTTGATCGCCTCGATCGAACCCTGCACGTCACCCTTGATGACCAGCGGGAATTCCTTCAACCCGCTCGTCTGCAACTGCGACATCATCTGTTCTAGCGAGCCACGCTGGCCGGCATGCTTGGCCACTGCCTTCTCGCGCGCCAGACGCTGGCGATACTCGGTGATCTCGCGGGCGCGGGCCTCATTGTTGACCACGGCGAAGCGGTCGCCGGCCTGTGGTGTGCCTTGAAGGCCGAGCACCTCGACCGGCATCGCCGGCGGCGCTTCCTTGATCTGCTCGCCGCGATCGTTGACCAGAGCGCGTACGCGGCCCCATTCGTTGCCGGCGACGAGGATGTCGCCCGGCATCAAGGTGCCGGTCTGCACCAGCACGGTGGCGACGGGGCCACGGCCCTTGTCGAGTTGCGCTTCGATGACGACACCCTCGGCGGTACGGTCCGGATTGGCCTTCAGGTCGAGGATTTCGGCCTGCAGCAGGATCGCCTCGAGCAGCTTGTCGAGATTGATGCCCTTGGTCGCCGACACTTCGACGTCAAGCACTTCACCGCCCATCGATTCGACGAAGACCTCATGGCGCAGCAGTTCGGAGCGCACCTTCTGCGGATCGGCGTCATGCTTGTCGATCTTGTTGATGGCCACGATGATCGGAACGCCGGCCGCCTTGGCGTGGCTGATCGATTCGATCGTCTGCGGCATGACGCTGTCGTCGGCCGCCACCACCAGGATAGCGATGTCGGTGGCCTGGGCGCCGCGGGCACGCATCGCCGTGAAGGCGGCGTGGCCGGGCGTGTCGATGAAGGTGATCTTCTGACCGTTCTTCTCGACCTGATAGGCGCCGATATGCTGGGTGATGCCGCCGGCCTCGCCGGAGACGACATTGGCGTTGCGGATGGCATCGAGCAGCGAGGTCTTGCCGTGGTCGACGTGGCCCATGATGGTCACGACCGGCGGACGCGGCACCAGATCCTCGGCGTTGTCGGCGATGTTGAACAGGCCTTCCTCGATGTCGGATTCGGCGACGCGGCGGACCGTGTGGCCGAATTCGGTGGCGACCAGCTCGGCCGTATCGGCGTCGATGACGTCGCCCGGCTTCAGGATCTGGCCCTGCTTCATGAAGAACTTGACCACATCGACCGCACGTTCGGACATGCGCTGCGCCAGTTCCTGGATGGTGATGGTCTCGGGCAGGATCACTTCGCGCATGACTTTCTCGCGCGGCTCATTGTGCATCGCGCGCTTGAACTTCTCCTGACGGCGGCGCATCGACGACAGCGAACGGGCTCGCGCATCCTCGTCGGAAAGCGCGGAATTCAGCGTCAGCTTGCCACGGCGACGATCTTCCTCGCCCTTGGTCGGCTTGGCCGGACGCGCCACTTCGGGCGTGACCAGGCGACGCACCGGCGCGCCGGCGCCAGCCCGCTTCGGCTTGACCTCTTCCTCTTCGTCCGCCGTTGCCAGTTCCGCGGCCAGCGGCGCGCGGCGGCGTGCTTCTTCCTCGGCACGGCGGCGCGATTCGGCCTCGGCCTGCAGCCGTGCCTCTTCCTCGGCCTGGCGGCGTGCGGATTCCTCGCGCTCGCGCTTGCGGCGCTCTTCGTCCTCGGCCCGGCGCTTGGCTTCCTCGGCGGCGCGCTGACGGTCTTCGACCTCGCGGACCTTGGACCCTTCCAGCGCCCTGCGGCGGGCTTCCATTTCGCTGCGCGACAGTTCGTTCAGCACCATGCCGCTGCGCTCGACCGGAGCCGGCGGGGGAGGCGGAGGCGCAGCCTTCGGCGCTTCCTGCACGACGGGGGCCGCGGCGACCGGCGGCTTCGGCGTGAAGACGGGCGCAGGGGCAGCGGCGGCCGGCTCCGGCTTGTCGCCGGGCAGGGAGAATTTGCGCTTCTTGGTCTCGACCACGACCGACTTGGTACGGCCATGCGAGAAATTCTGGCGCACGGTGCCCTGTTCCATGCCGGGGCGCTTCAGCGTCAAGGTCTTCTTAGGTGTAACACTCAACGTCTTGTCGTCGCCCGATTTCGTATCGCTCATTCCATATCCTCTGCGGCCTCATCTTCGTCAGCAACGGCCGCAAGCATTGCCAGATCGTCCGGGGTACCGCCCCGATACCGGTCGAGCGCAACCATGCGCTTCTGGACCGCCTTACCCGCGTCTCCCGCGAGGACGGCAGCATGTATCACATTTGTACCCCCCAATGCCAAGCTCAACTCGACCTCGGAGAAAAGTTTGTAGGCAAGGATGGAAGGGCCGCCAATATGGACGGTCGCCCGCCGCGCCTGGCTGATCTTGCGCACGCCATCGTCCGATGCTTCGGTCGCGTGGAGCACGAAAAGCGCCAGTCCGCCGCGCACGGCACTCTCGACCTTGGTGGCGCCAAGAGAAATTGCGCCAGCCTTGCGGGCGAGGCCCAACATGCCCAGAGCGGATCTGGAAAGCAGCCCATCGACCATGCCGCCAAGATCCGGCGGCACAACCACCTGTGCCTTGAAGGCGCGGGCAAAAAGGTTCTTGGCCGCCGCCTTCTCAATATGTAGGCGGTCGGCACTCACCCAGCAACCGCGGCCGGGCAGATTTCTCTTGAGATCGGGAACGACGGCCGAATCCGGGCCGACGACGAACCGGATCAGTTCATCCGGTTCGGCCTGCTTGCGGGTAACGATGCAGGTGCGATCGTTCATCTCGTCCAAGGGCGGGTTGTGTGCGATGCGGTTTCACCTCACGCACCAACGGCTTCGTCAGCCGACGCTTCTTCGGCCGCAAGCTCGTCTTCGGAAATCCAGCCGGCCTTGAGACGGGCGTTGAGCACCATCTGTTCGGCATCGGCGCGCGAAACACCGTGATTGGCCAGCACGCCCGGATAGACCTTGGTCTCGCCGTCCTTGCGTTCCTTCCAACCGGTCAGGTCGTCGGCGGCATAGCCAGCGAAATCCTCGATCGTCTTCACGCCATCCTCGCCGAGCGTCACCATCATGGCGGTGGTGATGCCGGGGATTTCGCGCAGTTCGTCCTTGACGCCCAGCGCCTTGCGCTTCTCGTCGTGCTCGGCCTCGATCTTTTCGAGGTACTCGCGGGCGCGGGTCTGGATTTCGGAAGCGGTGTCGTCGTCGAAGCCGTCGATCGAGGCGATTTCGCCAGCGTCGACATAGGCGACTTCCTCGACGCTGGTGAAGCCTTCGGAGGCCAGCACCTGGCCGACCATCTCGTCGACATCGAGGGCTTCCATGAACAGCGCCGAGCGCTCGACGAACTCCTTCTGGCGGCGCTCGGATTCCTCGGCCTCGGTCAGGATGTCGATATCCCAGCCGGTGAGCTGCGAGGCGAGACGCACGTTCTGGCCGCGGCGGCCGATGGCCAGCGACAGCTGATCGTCGGGAACCACAACTTCGATGCGCTCGGCATCCTCGTCGAGCACGACCTTGGCGACTTCCGCCGGCTGCAGCGCGTTGACGATGAAGGAGGCGGCCGAGGGCGACCACGGAATGATGTCGATCTTCTCACCCTGCAATTCGCCGACGACGGCCTGGACGCGGCTGCCGCGCATACCGACGCAGGCGCCGACCGGATCGATCGAACTATCACGCGAGATGACGGCGATCTTGGCGCGCGAGCCCGGGTCGCGGGCGACCGACTTGATCTCGATGATGCCGTCATAGATTTCCGGCACTTCCATGGTGAACAACTTGGCCATGAACTGCGGATGCGTGCGCGACAGGAAGATCTGCGGGCCGCGCTGCTCGCGGCGCACGTCGTAGACATAGGCGCGGACGCGGTCGCCATATTTGTAGTTTTCGCGCGGAATGAGCTCGTCGCGGCGGATGATCGCCTCGCCACGGCCGAGATCGACGATGACATTGCCATATTCTACGCGCTTGACGGTGCCGTTGACGATCTCGCCGATGCGGTCCTTGTATTCGTCATACTGGCGGTCGCGCTCGGCCTCGCGCACCTTCTGCACGATGACCTGCTTGGCCGACTGCGCGGCGATGCGGCCGAAATCCATCGGCGGCAGCTGTTCGGCGATGAAGTCGCCGAGCTGCGCGTCGGGATTGCGCTCGCGAGCCGAGGAAATGGCGATCTGGGTGGCGTAGTCGTCGACCTTTTCGACCACTTCCATCAGTCGCTGCAGCTTCATCTCGCCGGTGTTCGGGTTGATGTCGGCGCGGATGTTGGTCTCCTGGCCATAACGCGAACGCGCCGCCTTCTGGATCGCATCGGCCATGGCGGCGATGACGATCGACTTGTCGATCGACTTTTCACGCGCGACCGCGTCGGCAATCTGCAGCAGTTCAAGTCTATTGGCGCTTACAACCATGTTTTTTCTCCCGAGCCTGTTTGCCGGACTTTTGGGCCCGGCAGCTCAATCAACTTTCCTGTTCGTGTTCTTCCGTGGCGTCCGCTTCCGCACCCTCGGGCGCGTCGTCATCGGGTTCGCCGCGGCGTTTCTTGGCTTCCTTGCGCGCCCTGTTGTCCTTCGACAATGCATCGCGGATGAGATCGTCGGTCAGGATCAGCCGGGTTTCGGCAATGGCGTCGTAAGGCACGCGCACCGTCGGTTCCTCGCCATAGGCCGCCTTGTCGCGCTCGATCAGCACGTCGTTCTCACCGGCCTCGGCGATCTTGCCCTTGAAGCGCTTGCGATCCGCGACGATGACCGATGTTTCCATCTTCACGAGATGACCGGTCCAGGTCACGAAATCCGATTTGCGCACCAACGGCCGGTCGATGCCGGGCGAAGAGACTTCGAGATGATAGGCCTTTTCGATCGGATCATCCACATCGAGCGCCGGCGACACCGCGCGGCTGACCTCTTCGCAATCCTCGACGGTCATGGTGCCGTCCTCGCGTTCGGCCATGATCTGCAGCGTCAGCCCGTTCTGGCCGGACAGATGCACCCGCACGAGGCGAAAGCCGATGCCGCGCAGCACCGGCTGGACGATCAGCGCAATGCGCGCATCGATGCCGCTTTCGCGGATGATGCGGTCGTCACCTTCGCTTGCCGTTGCAGTCATCAAGTACCTGTCGTTTCGAACCTATCGGCAGGTAATAAAAAAGAGCGGGACCGGGTGGACCCACTCTTCGTCATACCGACCAAGAATTTGACGCTGATATAAACGAACATGGCCGGTGTTTCAAGCCCGCCGTGCCGAACCGACAAAAGGGCTGACAGCGTCAGCATTGCTCCAGGCGCATGGCCACCATGCGCCAATCCCCCTGTGAGAGCCGGCGGAGCGCTCTTATTTGTTAGCCACGACACGAACAGACGCGGCGCGCGGTGGCGCGCGAAAGGACAAGATCATGAGCAATCGCAGATTGTTTTCCGCCTTGGGCGATCTCTTCACCGCATTCGGCGGCGCCGTTGCCGCGTCGCGCTCGGTGGAAGCCGGGCGCAAGCCGCGCGCCGACGATTTGCGCAAGCTCGGCATGGATCCGGCCATCTTCAACAGAATCGGCCGTTTCTGAAAATCTGGCGAGGGGCGCGCCTATTTCCTGACAAAGGTCAGATAGGCAGGCCGCCGGCCCTCGCGAACGGCCTTCGCCTCGTAGCGCGTGCCTGGCCAGCCCTCATAGGGGCGATGCCAGTCGGCGGCTTCGGCCGCCTGCCATGCGAAGGCGCCATGCGCCCGGCAATGCAGCAAGGTCCAGTTCACATAGGTGTCGATATCGGACGCGAAGCGGAATTTTGAGCCCGGTTTCAAGACCCGCGCGAAACGCTCGAGATTGACCAGACTGACGAAACGCCGCTTCCAGTGCTTCTTTTTCGGCCATGGATCTGGATAGAGAAGATCGATGCCGTCGAGCGAGGCCGGCGGCAGCCAGTCGAGCAGCCGGGTGGCGTCATCGTCATGGACCCGCAAATTGGCCAGCGGCCTTGCCCGCACCGCCATCATCATCTTGGCCATGCCGTTGACGAAGGGCTCGACACCGATGAACCCTGTTGTCGGCGCCTCGATGGCACGGTGCAGAAGATGTTCGCCGCCGCCAAAGCCGATCTCGAGCCGGACGGCCGAAACATCACTTTCAAACAGAGTGCGCAGATCCGACGGTGCATCAGCCGTCAGATCGAGCCGGTAGGCGCCAAGCCCGCTTTCCAGGGCCGCCGCCTGCTGCGGACGGACGGGCTTGCCGCGCCGACGACCGAAAAAGGCTTCGGTCGTGCGGCTTGGCCTGTCTTGCGGGCTCATCTGGCGGGCTGGGTCTGTCGCAGCGTTCAGGCCGCGACAGCATCCTTGAGCGCCTTGGCGAGATCGGTCTTTTCCCAGGAGAAAGATCCGTCGCGGCCGGCCTTGCGGCCGAAATGGCCGTAGGACGACGTCTTGGCATAGATCGGCTTGTTGAGGTCGAGGTGGCGGCGGATGCCCGACGGCGACAGGTCCATCACCGTGCGCAGCGCATCCTCGAGCTTCGCCTCGTCGACCTTGCCGGTGCCGTGCAGGTCGACATAGACCGACAGAGGCTGGGCGACGCCGATGGCGTAGGAAAGCTGGATGGTACAGCGGTCGGCGAGCTTCGCCGCCACGACATTCTTGGCGAGATAGCGCGCTGCATAGGCTGCCGAACGGTCGACCTTGGTCGTGTCCTTGCCCGAGAAGGCGCCGCCGCCGTGCGGTGCCGCGCCACCATAAGTGTCGACGATGATCTTGCGGCCGGTGAGGCCGGCGTCTCCGTCCGGGCCGCCGATGACGAACTTGCCGGTCGGGTTGATGTACCACATGCAATCGTCGGCGATCTTGAGATCACCAAGCGCCTCGCGGATGTAGGGTTCCACGACCTTGCGGACCTTCTTGGAGTCCCACGTCGCGTCGAGATGCTGAGTCGACAGCACGATCTGCGTTGCCTCGGCGGCCTTGCCGTCGACGTAGCGAACGGTGACCTGGCTCTTGGCGTCCGGGCCGAGCTTGCCGGCCTCGCCGTTGTTTTGGTGGCGGGCGGCGGCCAGCAGTTCGAGGATCTTGTGGCTGTAGTAGATCGGCGCCGGCATCAGGTCCGGCGTCTCGCGGCAGGCATAGCCGAACATGATGCCCTGATCGCCCGCACCTTCCTCGCCCTGGCGGTCGGCGGCGTTGTCGACGCCCTGGCCGATGTCGGGCGACTGGCCGTGCAGGAGAACCTCGATCTTGGCCGTCTTCCAGTGGAAACCGGCCTGCTCGTAGCCGATCTCGCGGATCGCCTTGCGGGCGACGGATTTGAATTTTGCCGGATTCACCACCGGGTGGCCCGCGGCGTCCTTGAGGATGTTGCCAGCCTTGTCCTTCTTCAGCAGCGTCTCGGGGACGCGCACTTCGCCGGCGATGACGACGCGGTTGGTGGTCGCGAGCGTCTCGCAGGCGACACGGACTTTCCATGGGTCCATGCCGGTCTTTTTGGCCTCGCGATAGACCAGATCGACAATCTCGTCGGAGATCCGGTCACAGACTTTGTCGGGATGGCCCTCGGCAACGGATTCCGAGGTAAAGAAATAGTTCTGCCGCGTCACGGGTGTCCCCTCTTGAAAAACGATCGGCAGGCTGCCGATTTTGGCGCGCCACGTGTTAGCGGGGCAAAGCGTCGCTCGTCAAGCGTTGCCGCCATTCTGGCACGACTGTCGATGTCGATATCTTGTGCCACCGGCGGCGAATGCCGCCGGTTCGAGGCGCATCGAGGGTCAGTCGAGATCTTCGGCGGCGAGCGACTTCACCAGGTCGATGATCCTGCGGCGCACCTTGACGTCGGCGATCTTGACGAAGGCCCGGTTGAGCTGAAGGCCTTCGGGACTGCCGCAGAATTCGACGGCGAAAGCCATCGACGCATCCTCGGAAAAGCCGCGGCCGGCCGCCGCCTCCTGGCCCGGCGCATCCTCGAAGAAGAAAGCGACGGGCACGCCGAGTATCGAGGCTATCGCCTGCAGCCGGCTGGCGCCGACGCGGTTGGTGCCCTTTTCATATTTCTGGATCTGTTGAAATGTGATGCCGAGATTTTCGCCCAGCTTTTCCTGGCTCATTCCGAGCATGTTGCGGCGAAGCCGGATGCGGCTTCCAACGTGAATATCTATGGGATTGGGTTTCTTCTTGTTTTCTTCTGTCATTTTTTCCTCGCCGAATTTTTTCGGCTTTGTGATTTTTTCCCGCCCAAAAAAAAGCCGGAGGCGACTGCCCCAACAGACCGATCCACCGACTTCGAGAAATTTTCAGGCGATACAGTATGAGTTTCTAATGTGTCGACTGTCAATTCACCCGTAGCCTTTGCCTTACGCTCAACAGCGCTCCCCCGAGCGCAAACAGCAACATGATCAGCATTCCGTTAATGCGCCTCTGGCCCGAGGAAATGACCGTCTGTCCGGCAATCGGCACCTTCACATCGATGGCTCCGCGCGCGTCGATGCCCAGTGCATCGACGATGCGTCCGTGTGGATCGACGACGGCTGAGATGCCGTTGTTGGCAGCACGCAGCAAGGGCAATCCGTTCTCCACCGCGCGAATCTGGGCCTGCCTGAAATGCTGATACGGTCCCGGTGTGTCCCCGAACCAGGCATCATTGGTAACGTTCACAATAAGCTGCGCTGACGCAGCGTCAACTGCCACAAGATCGGGAAAGATCACCTCGTAACAGATAAAAGGCAGGGCACGGATGCCGCCCGGCAGTGTGATGGCGTGGCGCTCGTTGCCGGCGGCGAACGTCACCGGTCCGGCGACAAGCTGCGCGATGCCGAAACGGTTGAGCAGGTCGGCGAAAGGCAGGTACTCGCCGAACGGCACCAGATGAACCTTGTCGACGGCATCGACGATTTCGCCTCTGTCGTTGATCGCCACCACGGAATTGTAATAGCGGCTGTCGGTGCCGGCCGCCGAGCCGCCTTCCTCGCGAACGATGCCGGCGATCAGCATCTGGCCATCGGCCAGCATGTCGCCCAGCGCCGTCAACGCGTCGGGGCGCTCGGTGAAGAGGAACGGCACCGAGGTTTCCGGCCAAAGAATGAGTTGTGGCTTGCCGTGACCGGGGTCCGGCGCCTTGGCGGACAGGCCGAGCAAGGTGGCGAAGATACGGTCGCGCACCGAGGCATCCCATTTTTCACTGAGGTCGACGGAAGGCTGGACAATGCGGACATCGAGGCTGCGCTCCGCCGGTTTTTCAGGAGCGGCAAGCCTGATATAGCCGAAACCGACATGGGCCGATGCAAGCAGGACGAACAGCGCCGCACCCAGGCGCAGATGCCGGCGCGCCGCCAGCAGCGCCGGCAATGAAAAGAGGAACACGGCAAGCACGTTCATGCCGATCATGCCGGTCACCGACACGCTCTGCATGAGGAGAGGCACCGGCATTGCCGCGTAGCCTATGGCATTCCAGGGGAAACCGCTGAACAGGAAGCCGCGCAGCCACTCCATCAGCCCGAAGCCGAAGGCGAGGGCGGCGATGCGGCCGATATCGCTGCTCCACAAAAGCCGGGCGACCATCGTCGCGAAGCCGTAGAAAAAGGCGAGCGCGAAGGGAATGCCGACCACGGCGAAGGGAAGCGCCCAGGCAAACTCGTCTGCCTCGACCAGCAACGCCGAGCCGATCCACCAGAGGCCGGCGAGGAAATAGCCGAAGCCGAACCACCAGCCAACAGCGAAGGCCGGCCGCAGGCGTCTGAAAAGGCTGCCTGAAGCTTCGCCGGTCGCACCGTCGAGCAGCCAGACCAGCAACGGAAACGAGATGAAGCAGGCGGCGAAGAAATCGTAGGGCGCCTGGCCAAGCACCGCCAGCGCCCCGGCAAGAAAGGCCACGAGCGCACGCTGCCAACCCCAAAGCAGAATTATCCGGCCGGTCAGGCGCTCCATGCATACTTCCGAGTCGCGCGAATCAGGACGCAAGATTTATCAGGCCGCGGCCTGCGCTCCAAACGCCTGCCTGTCAGCCGCAATGATCCGATCACGCTCTGGAGGGCGTTGCGTTGAAACGGATTCATGCGACGCGCTTCAGGTCCCTGTTTTATGCATGTCGTTCTTCCAAAACCGAGGTCACTTTTGGGCGACATGCATTACCGGTGCCAGCCGTCGATGCGCAGGCCGCTCAGCCGCTCGGCCTCTTCGCGGGATACGCAACGGATGGGCTGGGTGAAGGTCCAGACATGGCCCTCGGGATCGCGAGCCCGATACTGGCGTTCGCCGTAGAACTGGTCCGTCGGCTCCTGGATTATGTCGGCGCCGGCCGCCCGCGCCTGCTCGCAATGCGCATCCAGGCCATCCCTGAGCCTGACATAGACCGACTGCGTGTTCTTGCCCGAGACCGAAGCCGGGCTCGCGACATAGTCGCTCCATTCGGAATCGACGATGATATAGGAGTCGCCGAACCGCATCTCGGCGTGGACGAGGTTGCCGTCGGCATCGCTCACCACCATGCTGCGCTCGAAGCTGAAAGCCGCTTCGAGCCACGCCAGCGCTGCGCGCGGATCTCTGTAGAAGACACCGGAACCCAGACTTGAATGCTTGAACGGGTCGTCCGCCGTCATCTGCAGCGGAAACTCAGGCCTGTTCGGTGCGGGCCGTGGCGCGGCGACGGCGCTCGCCCTTCTGGCTTTGCACGATGCGCACGCGCTTGACGCGGCGCGGATCGGCATCGAGGACATGGAACTCGAAGCCCGGAATGGCCTGCACCACCTCGCCGCGCGCCGGCACGCGGCCGAGCGTGTTGAAGATCATGCCGCCGATGGTGTCGACGTATTCGCCATGTTCGCCGGCGGCGAAATCCTCGCCGATCATCTTGGCGACCTCGTCGATCTCGGCCTTGCCGTCGACGATGAAGACGCCGTCGCCGGCCTGGGTGATCATTGGCTCGTCGTCGTCATGCTCGTCCTCGATGTCGCCGACGACCATTTCGACAATGTCCTCGAGCGAGACAAGCCCGTCCGTGCCGCCATACTCATCGATGACCAGCGCCATCTGCGTGCGCGTTGTCTGCATCCGACCCATCAGGTCGGAAGCAAGCATCGAGGGCGGCACGAACAGGACCTGGCGGATCAGATTGAGCTCGCCGATGGTGCGCGCGAGGTCGACCTGGGCAAGATCGAGCTGCGTGGCGACGGGCGTCTTCCTGGTCGTGCGCCCCTTCTTGACGCGCGCGAGCTTGGTGATGTGGGCCAGCACGTCGCGGATATGGACCATGCCGCGCGGATCATCGAGCGTCTCGGAATAGACCGGCATGCGGGAATGGCCGGATTGTTCGAAGGTGCCCAGGAGATCGCCGAGCGTCGTGGTGATCTCGACCGCCTCGATATCGGCGCGCGGTAACATGACATCCTCGACGCGCACTTCGCGCAGCCGCAGGATGTTGTTGAGCATGGCGCGCTCGCCAGGCGAGAAGGCGCCGGCATCGCTCGCCGTCTCGGCCAGAGCGCCGGCGATTTCCTCGCGCAGGCTGGTGCCGTTGCGCTGCCTGAACAGGCCCAAAACACGATCGAACAGGGAGGGTCCGGCAAGCGAAGGCTCGCTGGCTGCGCTGCCGGCGCTGGCAGCACCAGAGGTAACGGTACTCGGACTTGATCCCTCTTCCGACGTATCGGAAGCCTTGGGCGCACTGCCGGCGTCGGGGCGGGCGGCAGTCTCTGGTTTGTCGTTCATCGTCGTCCGGTCAATTGTCAGATGTAGTTACGCGTAGGGATCGGGAATGGCAAGCCTTGCGAGCGCTGCGCGTTCGATGGCCTCCATCTCCTCCGCCTCTGCGTCGGTCTCGTGATCATGGCCCAGCAAATGCAGCAGGCCGTGGATGACGAGATGGGTGATATGGTTCTGCACTGGCTTGTCTTCCAGTGCCGCCTCGCGAGAAACCGTCTCGGCGGCGAGCACGATATCGCCCAGCATCGGCGGCAGTGGGCCGCCTTGTACAAACGGAAAAGCCGGGAAAGACAAGACGTTGGTGGGCTTGTCCTTACCCCGCCATTCGGCATTGAGCGTACGGATATGGGCGTCGTCGGAAAAAACGACGCTAAGTTCGGAACGGCCCGTCACGCCGGTCTCGGAGAAAGCAGCGCCAACCGCACGATCGACTAGCCGTGTCAGGCTTGCCTCATCGGGCCAATCACCCGCTTCGACCGATATATCGATGTCGACGGGGGGCTCCCCGTCGCCGGATAAATTGTCCTCAGGCATGAAGCGGCATCGTCAAAAATCAATTCTCGGCGCCGAGGCCGCGCGCCAGCTTGGCGTCGCGGTCATAGGCCCTGACGATTTCCGCCACCAGCGGATGGCGAACGACGTCGACATCGTTGAAACGCACGGTGACCGCGCCGGCCACGCCGTCGAGGACACGCAACGCTTCGACCAAGCCCGATTTCGTGCTCGGGGGAAGGTCGATCTGGGTGGGATCGCCGGTGACGATCATGCGCGAATTCTCGCCGAGGCGGGTCAGGAACATCTTCATCTGCATCGGCGTGGTGTTCTGCGCCTCGTCGAGGATGACCGCGGCATGCGCCAGCGTGCGGCCGCGCATGAAGGCGAGCGGCGCGATTTCAATGACTTCGGCGGCAATGGCGCGCTCGACCTTGTCGGCCGGCATCATGTCGTAGAGGGCATCGTAGAGCGGCCGCAGATAGGGATCGACCTTCTCCTTCATGTCGCCGGGCAGGAAGCCCAGCCGCTCGCCGGCCTCGACGGCCGGCCGCGACAGGATGATGCGCTCGACCATGCCGCGCTCGAGCAGCATCGCCGCATGCGCTACCGCCAGATAGGTCTTGCCGGTGCCCGCCGGACCGATGCCGAACACCAGTTCCGACCGCTCCAGTGCCCGCATATAGGCGTCCTGGTTCAGTGAACGGGCATAGATGGTCTTCTTGCGGGTGGAGATCTGGGCAGCGGAGACCTTGCCCTTGCGCTCCAGCGTCGGCAGGGTCAGTTGATCGTCGGCTGCGACCGCCATGCGCACGGCGCCGTCAACGTCGGACTGGCCGATATCGACGCCCTTCTGTAGAATGCCATAGAGATTGTCCAAGGCACGGCGCGCCTGTTCAGCGGCCGAAGCCGACCCCTTGATGGTCAGTTGGTTGCCGCGCGAGCGGATGTCGACGCCGAGCTTCTGCTCGAGCCGGGCGAGGTTCTCGTCGAACTGACCGTAAAGGGCGCTGGCAAGCTTGTTGTTGTCGAAAGTCAGAACGATGTGCGCCATGTCAGAAGCCCCAGATGCCGGTACCGGGGGCAGGTTCTTCAGCTCTGCTGCGCTCAACCGTCTCTCCTCATCTGCCGAGACCATCAGGCCAATTCGGCGAACAGGCTATTGTAGCCCGTCTTCGTGATTCGCACCTGGATAATGTCACCGATTTCGCCGGCCTTTTCATCAACAATAACCGGCTGCAGCCAAGGTGAGCGGCCGACCTTCTGGCCGGCCTGCCGGCCGGGCTTCTCGATCAGCGTGTCGATGGTGCTGCCGACCAGGCTGGAGCCGAAGTCCTGCTGCTGCTTCAACAGCAGCGCCTGCAGCCGCTGCAAGCGCTCGTCCTTGACTGTTTCGGGCACATGATCGGCCATTTCGGCGCCCGGCGTGCCGGGGCGCGGCGAATATTTGAATGAAAAGGCCGAGGCGTAATTCACCTGGCGCACCAGGTCCATCGTCGCCTCGAAATCGGCCTCCGTCTCGCCGGGGAAGCCGACGATGAAGTCACCGGACAAAGCGATATCGGGACGCGCGGCATGGATGCGATCGAGCAGCGCCAGATAATCCCCGGCCGTATGCTTGCGGTTCATCGTCTTGAGGATGCGGTCGGACCCCGATTGCACCGGCAGATGCAGATAAGGCATCAGCGATGGCAGGTCGCGGTGGGCTGATATGAGCTCGTCATCCATGTCGCGCGGATGGCTCGTGGTGTAGCGCAGCCGCGCCAGTCCGGGAATTTCAGCCAGCCGGAACAGCAGCCGGCCAAGGCCCCATTCCTCGCCGTTCGCGCCCTGGCCGTGCCAGGCATTGACGTTCTGGCCGAGCAGCGTCACCTCGCGCACGCCGGCTTCGGCCAGGCGTTCGGCCTCGGCGACGATCTGCGCCACCGGCCGCGACACTTCCGAGCCCCTTGTATAGGGCACCACGCAGAAGGTGCAGAACTTGTCACAGCCTTCCTGCACGGTAAGGAAGGCGGTGACGCCGCGCTTGATGACCTCGGCGCGCTTGGGCTGCGGCAGATGGTCGAACTTGTCTTCGATGGCGTAGTCGGTCTCGACGATCTTCTCGCCGCCGCGCACCCGCGCCAGCACGTCGGGCAGACGGTGATAGGTCTGCGGCCCGATGACAAGGTCGACGGCCGGCGAGCGCCTGATGATCTCGGCACCCTCGGCCTGCGCCACGCAGCCGGCGACGCCGATCAGCATTTCGCGGCCGGCAATGGCGCGCTCCGCCTTCATGTCGCGGATGCGGCCGAGCTCGGAATAGACCTTCTCCGCCGCTTTCTCCCTGATATGGCAGGTATTGAGCAGCACCAGGTCGGCTTCGTCGATGGCATCGGTCGCGGTGTAGCCGTCGGCGGCCAGCGCATCGCCCATGCGCTGTGAATCATAGACGTTCATCTGGCAGCCATAGGTCTTGATGAAGACCTTCTTCGCTGCCGTGGCGCGCACTGCCGGCTGTCCGGCCACGCTGCCGATGTCGTCGCTTTCAATCGTGTTCAAGTTCATCCGGCGGCTTCTAACGCCTTTCCGTGACAAAAAACAGACGATTCTCGGTGTGCACGCGCAGGCGCAGGGTTCGGGCTAGCGGCTCGGGCGCGGATCGGCGAGTGCCGCCCGCATCATCTCGCGCACCTGGCTTTCCATCAGCCTGGCCGTTTCCTTGCGGTTCGAGCCCTTGGCAAAGGCGATCGGCTCGCCGAAATGCACTTCGACGTCGAGCGCGCCCTCCGCCATCAGCACCTTGAGATGCGGCATCAGATCCTCGTCGCCGATCCAGGCCGAGATCGGCCGATGGCGGCGGCCGAGCGGCACGCCGTGCAGGCGCGTATAGGCGATCGCCACCGGCTGGATGAACACCTGCTCGGCCGCGCCCTCCGAAAGCGCCATCGAGGCCGCACCGAACAGCGTGCTCTTGAACGGCAGGACGGCATTGCCGTCGCCGGTCGATCCCTCGGCGAACAGCACCATGGCGTCGCCCTTGGCCATGCGACTGGCGATCTCGCTTGCCTGGTCGCCGGAAGAGCGCTTGCGTTCGCGCTCGATGAAGACAGTGCGCTGCAGTTTCGACAGCATGCCGATCAGCGGCCAGCCTTCCATATCGGCCCTGGCGATGAACTTCACATCGGCAACGGACCCAAGCACCATGATGTCGGTCCAGGAGATGTGGTTCGAGGCCACCAGCAAGGGGCGCTTGTCGGACAGCGTTCCCTTGACATGGACGCGCATGCCGAGCGCCCTGAGGATCAGCCTGTGCCAGATCTTGAGAATGACGGTTTCCGGCCACCAGCCGGTCTTCATCGACAGTATCTGCAACGGCACCAGCACCAGCGAACCGGCGACGACAAGGCCCAGGGCCAGGAAAATCCTGATTTTTCCGATCATGCTGTCCTGCGCCCACCCGATCTCTGGCTAGCGAAGATCGCGGCGCATGACAAGCGCGCCGGTCGGCCCGCGATCGGGCGACTTGTAGTAGTCCGGGCGCTTGCCGACTTCGCGGAAGCCCAAGCGACGGTAGAGGGCAATGGCGGCGACATTGGTCTCGTCGACCTCGAGGAACAGCGCTTCGGCGCGCTGCGCGTGCAGTTCGCGCAGCACCGCATCCATCAACTGCCAGCCCAGTCCCTGGCGGCGGTGCGATCGCGCCACCGCGACCGTCAGGATCTCGCCCTCGCCGGCGGCCAGACGGGCCAGCACGAAGCCGACGGGCGGCTTGGCGCCCTGCCCGGTCTCGCGTGCGGCGTAACCGAACACGGTGTCCTGCTCGAGCAGGGCGGCGAACTCGCCATCTGTCCACGGACGGACAAAGTCCTCGCGATGCAGCACCGAGACCGCAGGGCTGTCGGCGATCCTGAGCGGCTCGAGAGCATAGTCCCGGCGACGTGGCTGGAGAAAAGGTATGCGCATTAATTTTGTTGCCTCGAAAGAATAAATCCGGCTTGCGGCTTTGCATCCGCGCCGCGCAGGTAAAGTGGTTTCGGCCTTTCGCCCTCGCCTTTGCCGGCGGCCAGACGGGCGTAGGTGAGAATATCAGCGGTCGCCGTCCGAGGCCCGATATCGGAACGCCGGCCCACCGATTCGGCGATCTGCACTGCCGCAGTTCCGGCAAGCGCCGCGGAGGTCTGCCTCGCCAAGGCATTGACTTCCGGCAGCGTGGTCACTGCTGGACCGTAAGTCAAAACTAACGCTTTGTCGTACAGTGCTGCATGGATCTCCTCGCGCCCGGCATCGAGTGCCGCCAGCACGGCGCGGCCGGGAAATGCCACTGCGGCCTCGGCGGCCAGCGCTTCGAGCGTCGTCACGCCGATCGCCGGGATTTTCAGCGCCAGCGCCAGGCCACGCGCCGTGGAGACACCGACACGCAGACCGGTGAAGGAGCCGGGGCCGACGGAAACGGCAATGGCGCCAAGGCCGGGATAGTCGGTTGCGGCGGCGTTCAGCGCCTCGGCGATGACGGCCATCAGGTGCTCGGCATGACCCTTGCCGAGATCGAGTACCGCGCGGCCAAGCTCCCGCCCGGCCGCCGCGTCGTAGACGCTGGCGGCGCAGAGGCTGGCGGCACAGTCGATGGCAAGCACTTTCATGAAACGACCGGTTTCGAGAAACACTTCCCTGTGCCCGCCAGGGCGCGCCACCGCAAGCATAATTTGTTAAACGGCTTCGGTTCCGCCAGCGCGCTGTCAGACCTGTTCGATGCGCAGCATGTGGTTGTCCCAGACATAGTCCGGCTCTGACCGCGTCGCGCCGCTGCCCTCGATAATCTCGCCGGCGCCGGTAGTGGCCATGAAGCCCGATCCGTCCGGCGCCAGGCCACAGACCTCGACCAGAGTGCTGGACGAGACCACCCGGCCGCTGGCCACGTCAATCACGACAAGCGAATTGCCTTCCGGCGACGAGACGGCGACGGTGCCGGCGGTCGCGTTGGCGGCGACCGAGCCGATATAATTGCGGAAGCCGGACAGCACGTCCTGCGGCATGTCGAGAAGCTGCAACTCCTTGCCGCGCACGGCGCGGCCGACCAGAAGCGGACGATCCGTGCCCGGCCCCCGGTACTGGCAGCCAAACCAGACGGTGCCGGACGGGTCTGTATCCATGTGGCGGATCGACAGCTGGTGCAGGGAAGCCGGCAATTCATGCCTTTCGACCAGGTCGCCGGTGACGCGGTCGATGAGAACGTAGGACGGCTTCATGGTGGCGATGTTGAGCTCGGCACGGCCATAATCGGGATGGGTCTCGATGCCGCCATTGGCGACCGCGATCGTCCTGCCGTCGCCCATGAGCAAGAGTTCGTGCGGGCCTACGCCATAGGTCGGGAATTCACCGATGCGGCTGAATTTCGCCCGAGCATCATAGACGCCGACGACGCCGGCCGCATTGTCGAAATCGTTCTCGGTGGCATAGAGCAGCGCGCCGTCGGGCGAGAACACGCCATGGCCGAAGAAATGCCGGCCGGCGATGCTGGCGATGGTCTGCGGGGAAGCGCGCCCGGTGTGGTCGAACACCACGGCGAAGGTGCCGGGCTGGCGGGCGAAGACCACCGAACGCTTCGACAAGGGATCGAAGGTGACGTCATGGCCGCGATCGGGCAGGTCGATCGCATGCAGCACCTTGCCGGCCTCGGACAGCACAGCAGCGCCAAAACCGCCGTCGCGCTTGACGAAAGCGGTCGCGAAGACGGCGTCGGCAGCAAGCGCCTTCGCCCAGGCCGACGGCGCCATCGCGGCAGCGAAGCCGACACCCGCGGCCCTCAGGAAATCCCGGCGATCGATGAGCGGCGTGCGCATGCTCAGTCTCCATCCAATGACGAAAACCCGACGGTCAGGCCGAATTCGGCGGTCAGGCGGGTGCCGATCAGGGTCGACAGGCTGGAGGTGATCAGCGCGAAATGCTCGAATTTTTCGCGCAGCGCGGGGTCGGCGAGCGTCTTGTCGATCGGACCCTGGATCGACTTCGCGGTGGCGACGCCGTTGACCAGCTGGATGTGGATGGACTCCGCCATCCAGCGTGTATCGGGCGGTAGCGCATCGCCAAGTTTCGAGGCCTGGAACAGCGCATCGATGCCGGCGAGATTTCCGGCCAGTGCATTGGCGGTGTTTTGCGAGCGCCAGTAGATCGCCTGTTTCGGCTTGTCCGCATCCGGCTTGCCGCCAAGAAAACCTTTCAGGCGGACATCCCTGACCATCTCCAGCTCGTTGATGAAAACGCCGACCAGTTCGGTGACCGCTTCGTTGCCGTCGCGGTAGAGTGCGTTCTGCGGTCCCGGATTGGCCCAAAGCGCGGCAAAGCCGTCCGGCTTGTTCCAGGCCGCGCTGACGTCATCGGCCATGGTTTCGATATTGCCGGCAACCGCCGCGCCATAGGCGCAGCGATAGGGATCGTCCTTGCCCGCCAGCGCGTCGGCGCCCTCGCCGAAAAGCACGAACTCCAGCGCGCCGAGCCCCTGCATGGCGACGCTCTTGCCGGCCAGTTGTTTCGGATCGGCCGCCGTCGAGTCCTTGTCCGCCAGCGCCGCCTGCACCTGTTTCAGGCCTATGCTCTTGCGATCCGGCCAGTAGAGGATGCGCTCCAGCCGATTGTTCTCCTTGATCGGCCCGAAACCGATGATTTCGGCCGACGACCAGGCATAGACCGTGGCCGAGAATTCGCCCCGCACCGCATCGAGCTCCCCTTGCGAGGGCGCTTCACAGAGCTTGTGCATCGCTTGCGTCAACGCTTCCGCATGCTGGTGCAGATCGGCATAGGCCGGACGGACAAAGCCGTCGATCGCCCGCTGGATGATGTCGGAGGCGTTCACCGCCGCCGAGGCGGGGAAAACACCGAGCAGAGCCAGCGGAAGAACGAGAACCAGTGCAGAGCGCTTCAGCATCACAGTGACTCCAGGAATTTGACCAGCGCATCGCGCTCGGCCGCGTTGGCGGCGGCAAAGCGGTCGCGCGCCTTCTGCGCCTCGCCACCATGCCACAGGATCGCCTCGATCAGGCTGCGCGCGCGGCCATCATGCAGAAAGAAGGAATTGCCGTTGACGGTTTCGGTGAGGCCGATGCCCCACAGCGGCGCGGTGCGCCATTCGCTGCCCGTCGCATCGCCCACCGCCTGGCCGTCGGCCAGGTCGGGTCCCATGTCGTGCAGCAGGAAATCGGAATAGGGCCAGATCAGTTGGAAGGCCTGCGCCTTGTCAGGCGCATCCCGCCGAGTGACGAATTTCGGCGTGTGGCAGGAAACGCAGCCGATCTCGTAAAAGAGCTTCTTGCCGGCGAGTACACCAGGCGCGGCGAGATCGCGGCGCGCTGGCACCGCCAGGTTCTGCGAATAGAAGGTGACGAGATCCATCACCGGCGGCGGCGCCTCGACCGGACCGAGGCGCGCCTGCACGCCATTCGGCATGGCTAGGCATTTTGCCTGTGCGGTGGTGCAATCGCCCCAATGCTTTGGTTGTTCCGGCGTCGAGATGCCGATATCGCCGGCGAAGGCGTCCGCCGCCTGCTGGCGGATCGTCGCGGTCTGTGCTTTCCAGCCGAAACGGCCAAGCGTCAGTTCGCCACTCAGCCCGTCACGCACGATGTTCGGCTTGCCGGAGATGCCGTCGCCGTCAAGGTCTTCCGGATCGGCATGGGCAAGAATGTCAGCCGGCGCGATCTGCTCGATCAGGCCAAGGCCGATCATCGGCGGCGTCAGGCGCGGCGACAGCGTGGTGCGCGGATCAAGCGGCCCATAGGCGAGATCGGTGACGGAGTAGCTGGGCTTGCGCAGGGAAACCGCCGTGCCGTCCGCCAGCGTCACCTGCCGTTCCTGATAATCGACGCGCATCCGGCCTTCGCCGCGCAAGCCGGGCACGGCCAGCTCCTGCAACTGCGTCCCATAGACCGGATCGGGGAAATTGGGCAGATCGCGGTCGGCAAGGGCCGATTTTTCCTCGGCGCTGCTGGCATCTCGCGCCAGCCGCAGGAACATCGACGTGGTGCCGGTATCGCCTTGCGGCGGGCGACCGCGGCCGTCCTTCAGATGGCAGTTCTGGCAGGCGCGTTCGTTGAACAGCGGACCCAGCCCGTCCGACGCCTGCGTCGAAGATGGCGACGACACCCAGTTCTTGCGGAACAAGGCGTTGCCGAGCTTGAAAGTGCCCTCTTCCTCGAAGGTGATGTTGGCCGAGGATTGCGAGAACGCGTCGCGGCTGACGTCTTTCTCAGACGTGCCGGCGCCGCCTTGCATCAGTTCGAACGGCTCGGGTTTGGAGAAATCCGTGGTCGGCCTGGTGACGGCGGTGACGCGCGCCTGATCCTTGGCATCGAGGTCGCTGCGCGTGGTGGCGAGCCCGGCCGGCTGAAGCTCGCCGGCAATCGCGGACGATGTCAGCGCCAACACGAGAATGGTGCAGCGCCGACGAGCCAGTCCGGCTGGCCTCTTCAAGCGAAACGGCGAGCCATCGGCCCGCCGCAAGCGGCGCGGTAATTCTAGCAGGCGCCGCATTCCCGCATGCCTTTACTCCGCCTCGTTGGCCGAGTCGGCGTTGAGCTGGCCGTACTTCTCCTCGCCGATCGAGGCGAGCAGGTCGAGCTGCGTCTCGAGGAAGTCGATGTGACCTTCCTCGTCAGCCAGCAGATCCTCAAACAGTTTCATCGTCACGTAGTCGCCCACCTCATGGCAGATTTCGCGCGAACGCTTGTAGGCCGTGCGCGCGTCATATTCGCCGGCAAGGTCGGATTCGAGCACTTCCTTGACGTTCTGCCCGATGCGCAGCGGCGCCACGGACTGCAGGTTCGGATGGCCTTCAAGGAAGATGATCCGGGCGATGAGCCTGTCGGCGTGGTGCATCTCCTCGATCGATTCCGCCCGCTCCTTCTTGGCCAGCTTCGTGTACCCCCAATCCTCCAGCAGACGGAAGTGCACCCAATATTGATTGACGGCTCCAAGCTCCAGGAAAAGAGCCTCGTTAAGCTGCTCGATGACCAGACTTTCGCCTTTCATGGGTTCTGCTCCCGTATTGGACGCGCAGGCCTCTGACGCGATCCAGGTGTGAAACGACATCGACGCCGCTCGCCTCCGAGCGGGCGTGGTAATTTTCGGTAACCCGAATGATCGTTTCGACCACATTTGGGAAACAGCCGCAACAACGGCCACGCTTTTGCATCGCGTGATAGACCTTGGCCGGCACGATGAGTTGCCAGGGGTCCAGGTCCAGCAGCCCGATGATCGTCTGCTCGATCTCCTTCTCGGTGATGATGTTGCAATGGCAGATCAGCATTTTCAGGGCTCGGATGGCTGACGGCGCCTCCCGCGCCGTGTGGCTTGTTCTGGTCCCGGAGCCCATTTCGAAGCCGATTATCGGCTTCCGACCGGGCTCCAGGTTTCGGCGCTTACTTGAACACCTTGTCGGGTGCGTCGAGGCTGTCGGAGCCTTCGAAGGCGATGGCGTTGAGTTTCAGCGAGCCGACGGCACGCTCGATCGATTTGGTCTGATCGATCAGGGCGTCGATCGCCGCCTGCACGGTGGCGTTGCCCGCCGCGTTGCCCTCGGCGATCTGCTGGTCATAGGCCTCGCCGGCCTCGGCCCGCGCCTTGATCGCCTCCATCTTGGCGACGGTGACGTCGAGCTTGTCAGACAGCTCCTTGTCGATCGCAGGATCGGCGGCCTTGACCATGTCATGCACCGAAGGTCCGGAAACGACGGTGCCGTCGAGGCGCGTGTAGCTGGCCAGGTAGGCGGCGCGGATGCCGATCGCATCATAGAGGTGCGAATTGTAGGTGTTGTCGGAGAAGCAGTCTTGCTCCTCCTCGGGATCATGCAGCATCAAGCCGAGATTCATGCGTTCACCGGCCAGTTCGCCGTAGGACAGCGAGCCCATGCCGGTGAAGATGACCGAGATCGCCGCGTTCGGCTCGCCATCGACGAGGTTCTTGCGTGCGGCCCCATCTGCCTTCCAGTCGTTGACCATCTTCTGCAGGTCCGAAACCAGAAGGGTGGTGGCGGACTTCAGATATTCGGCACGGCGGTCGCAATTGCCGCCGGTGCAGTTCTTGAGGTCGTAGTCGGTGTAAGGGCGCTCGCCGGCGCCCGGGCCGATGCCGTGCAGATCCTGGCCCCAGAGCAGGAATTCGATGGCGTGATAGCCGGTGGCGACATTGGCCTCGACGCCGCCGGCTTGCTGCAGCGTGCCGGAGAGGAATTCCGGAGAAAGCTTCGAGGCATCGACCTTCTTGCCGTTGATCTCGATTTCCTTGTTGGCGATCACATTGGCCGTATAGAGCGAATTCGTGTCCGATTCCGTGCCGTAGCTCTTGGCGACATAGTCGATCAGGCCTTCGTCCAGCGGCCAGGAATTCACCTCGCCTTCCCAGTCGTCGACGATCTTGTTGCCGAAGCGGTAGACCTCGGTCTGCTGGTAGGGAACGCGCGATGCCTTCCAGGCGGCGCGGGCGGCATTGAGCGTTTCCGCCGACGGGTTGGCCAGCAGCGCATCGACCGCCTTGTCGAGAGCCTGCGCCGTGGTCAACGAATCCTCATATTTGGCAAGCGCGATATCGGAATAGGTCCTGATGACCGCTTTCGCGTCGGTTTCCGCCTTGGCAGGCAGCACGAACACCGCCGCCGTCAGCAGCGCCGTGGCACCAATCGCCGCCAGCCTGCCGCCATATCGTGCCGTCATCATCACTCTCCAGTTTCTCGGAAATTCCATAAGCGGCGCGCGCGGCGACCGGCGCGGGGCCACGTCGTTGCCAAAAGCGCCAAGACTTGCCGCGCCATTGCGCGGTTCAGGGAAGAAAGACACCAAAATGCCTCCAATCGAACGGGTTCAAGGCCCAGACATCAAAGGGATGCGCCAATACGCATGCTTCCATAAAGCTTCGACGCCGATGGAAGTCAACGAAAATCTACGGGAAAAGCCAATTGAAACAATAGTTTAGAATTATTCTAAACTACAGAAGTCAACTTTGTATCTCGGCTGCACCGGCTTCGCTGTCGAACTGTACGATTGACAGCCGCCGTTCCGGGTGCGACCCGCAAACGCTCTCTTGCGGCGGCGCCAGACAATTGCCACCTGCCGAGAGATCCTAGGATCGAATCAGGATTTGGAACGCGATGAAGAACGGCGTGGTCATTGTCGGTGCGGGTCATGCGGGCGTGCAAGCGGCCGCCAGTCTGCGCGAGGACGGCTATGACGGGCCGGTGATCCTCATCAGTGACGAGAACCAACTGCCCTACCATAAGCCGCCGCTGTCGAAGACCTTCATCAAGGATGCCGAGGCCAAGCCGCAACCGCTTCGGGGTGAGGCCTTCTATACCGGCAGCGCCATCGACTATCGGCCGGGCGTGCGGATCGAGCGCATCGATGCCGGCGGCCGCAGCCTGGAGATATCAGGCGGCGGCGTGCTTGCCTTCGACCACCTGATCCTGGCGACCGGATCGCGCCCGCGCCTCCTGCCGCTGCCAGGCGCTGATCTGTCCGGCGTCTTGTCATTGCGTTCACTGGCCGATGCCCGGCGGATCCGCGACCTGAGCGCACGGAGCGAAGATGTCGTCATCCTCGGTGGCGGCTTCATCGGGCTGGAGATCGCCGCGACGCTGCGCGCGGCCGGCCGCACGGTGACGGTGGTGGAAGCGGTCGACCGGCTGCTTGGGCGCGCCGTTGCCCCTGTGGTGGCGAGCCATGTCCGCCAACGGCTGGAAGCGACCGGCGTGCGCATCCTGACTGGCACCTCGATTTCAAGGCTCGAAGGCGAAAACGGTCATGTCGTCGCCGCCATCACCTCGTCGGGCGAAAAATTGCCGGCGCGCATGGTCATCGTCGGCATCGGCGCCGTGCCCAATGTCGAACTGGCGCAGGACGCCGGCCTTGCCATAGCCGACGGCATCCGTGTCGATCATCAGATGCGCAGTTCGGCGCCAGAAATCCTGGCCATCGGCGACGCCGCCTCCTACCGGCACTGGTTCACCGGCGGCGATGTGCGGCTGGAATCGGTGCAGAACGCCACCGACCAGGCCCGCCTCGCGGCGCGCACGATCACCGGTCACGCGGATGCCTATTCGGCGGTGCCATGGTTCTGGTCCGATATTGGCGACATGAAGCTGCAGATGGTCGGGCTGACCGCCGGCGGCGACAGCCAAGTCGTGCTCGGCGACCTGCCCGACAACAGATTCTCGATCTACCACTATGCCGGCGACCGGTTGCTCGGCATTGAATCCGTCAACCGCCCCGGCGACCACATGCTTGGCCGCAAGATGCTCGGCGCCGGCTTCTCGCCGAAACCGGAGACCGTGGCAATGGGTCCCGAAGGGTTGAAGGCGGCTCTGGCTGCCTTTCAGCAGGATGAGCCGGCAAGAGCTGCGGGATAGCCGCCCTCCCCCTTGTGGGGAGGGGCGCTGCGAAGCAGCGGGGTGGGGGTCGGCGCCAAGCCCGCCACCCGGACCTGCGGTCCGACCTCCCCGCGAGGGGGAGGTAACGCGGTTCAGGCAGCGCAGACTTCGCGGATCGAGCTTTCCAGGATGTCGAGCGCCTCGTTCATGACCTCGTCCTGGATGGTGATCGGCGCGAGGAAACGGATGACGTTGCCGTAGACGCCGCAGGTCAGCAGGATCAGGCCCTTGTCGAGCGCCTTCAGCCGGATGGCGTTGGCGATCTCGGCCGACGGCAGGCTCTTCTTGACGTCGTTGAACTCGACCGCGTTCATGAAGCCGAGGCCCCTTATATCGACGATCTCGGGCACGTCGTCGCGGATCGACTGCAGGCGCTGCTTCAGCCGCGCGCCCAGCGTGTTGGCGCGGTCGCACAGCTTTTCGTCCTCGATCACGTCAAGCACGGCATGCGCGGCGGCAACGCCGATCGGGCTGCCGCCATAGGTGCCGCCGAGGCCGCCGGGGCCGGGCGCATCCATGATCTCGGCGCGGCCGGTGACCGCCGACAGCGGGAAGCCGCCGGCCAGGCTCTTGGCCATTGTGGTGATGTCGGCCGCGACGTCGTGGTGATCCATCGCGAACATCTTGCCGGTGCGGGCAAAGCCGGTCTGCACCTCGTCGGCGATCAAAAGCATGCCGTGCTGGTCGCAGAGCTTGCGCAGCGCGGTCAGGAATTCGCGCGGCGCCTCGTAGAAACCGCCCTCGCCCTGAACCGGTTCGACGATGATGGCGGCTACGCGGGCCGGATCGACATCGGCCTTGAACAACCGGTCGAGTGCGGCAAGCGAATCGGCAACCGACACGCCGTGCAGCGCCACCGGGAACGGCGCGTGATAGACGTCGCCCGGCATGGCGCCGAAGCCGACCTTGTAGGGCACGACCTTGCCGGTCAGCGCCATGCCCATGAAGGTGCGGCCATGGAAGCCGCCGGCGAAGGCGATGACGGCCGGGCGTCCGGTGGCATTGCGGGCGATCTTGATTGCGTTCTCGACCGCCTCGGCGCCGGTGGTGACGAAGATGGTCTTCTTGTCGAACTTGCCGGGCAGCATTGCGTTCAGCCGCTCGGCCAGCCTGACATAGCTTTCATAGGGCACGACCTGGTGGCAGGTGTGGGTGAAACGGTCGAGCTGCGCCTTGACCGCTTCGATCACCCTGGGATGGCGGTGGCCGGTGTTGACGACGGCGATGCCAGAGGAAAAGTCGATGTAGCGACGGCCTTCGACATCCCAGATTTCCGAATTTTCGGCCCGGTCGGCATAGATTTGCGTGGTCATGCCGACGCCGCGCGAGATCGACTGGTTTTTGCGTTCGGAAATGGCTGAATTCTTCATGATATCCCTCATCGGGCCGGCGCCCGTCCTCGTTGATCAGGTGTCTTCTGACCTTATTTCACGTTTTCCTCAAGTCGGCACCACCGGCGGTCGATTGGGCCTGCGACGAGAAGATCCGGGCCTTAACCAGTCGGACGATACGCGTACGAGGTCGGTTTCCTTTTTCCGGGGATCGATTATCCTCCTGACATCCGCGAGGCATCGCGATCAGCGAGCGACCGCGGCTGGGGAGCCCATGATGAGGAACGCGACATCGTCCGTCTCGCCGCCATCCGTCAAAACCTCCAGCCTTTTGTCATTTCCAATCGCCTCGGCAGTGTGCGCCTGCGCAGCCGCATTGCTGCTGGCCGGCTGCCAGAAGCAGGAAGCGGCGGACAAGAAACTGCCGATCATGGTGCGCACCGAAACGGTGGCGATGGCCGACTATGCGCCGAGAACCTCGCTGACCGGGGTGATCGCCGCGCGCACGCTGAACAATCTGTCGTTCCGGGTTGGCGGCCGCATTGCCGAGCGGCTTGTCGATGTCGGCCAGCATGTCGACCAGGGTGCGGTGCTTGCCCGCATCGATCCGCAGGAGCAGCAATCCGACCTGCGTTCCGCACAGGCCGATCTCGATGCTGCACGAGCGCAGCTGACCCAGTCCGCCGCCGCCTTCGACCGGCAGAAGACGCTGCTTGCCCAGGGATTCACCACAAGGCGCGACTATGACGCCGCCGACCAGGCGCTGAAGGTGGCGCAAGGCAGCGTCGATGCCGCGCAGAGCGCATTCGCCAATGCCCAGCAGAACCTGTCCTTCACCGAACTCAAGGCGGGTGCCGCCGGCGTCATCACCGCCCGCCAGGTCGAAACCGGCCAGGTGGTGCAGGCGGCACAAACCGTCTTCACGGTCGCCGAGGACGGTGACCGCGATGCGGTGTTCAACGTACAGGAGACGCTGGTCGCCAGGACGCCGGCCTCGCCGGCGGTGACGATCACATTGTTGTCCGACCCGCAGGTCCGGGCGACAGGCAAGGTGCGCGAAATTTCGCCGGCGGTCGACCAGGCTTCCGGTTCGATCCGGGTGAAGGTCGGCATTGCCGACACGCCAGCCGGCATGCCGCTGGGGGCGGCGGTCATCGGCTCGGTCAGCGCCAAGCCGGCGAAGGCGATCCTGCTGCCTTGGCAGGCGCTGACATCCAGCGCCGGCAAGCCGGCGGTGTGGATCGTCGACCCCTCGACCAAGGCGGTGGCGCAGACGCCTGTCGAGGTGCTGGCCTTCGATTCAGGCACGGTCGTCATCACCAGCGGACTGAACGAGGGCCAGAGCGTCGTGACCGCGGGCGGGCAGTTGCTCAGTCCCGGCCAGACGGTCGAGATATCGGGAGCGGCCCAATGAACCGGCCTGTCATGCTTGGCCTGTTCGCGCTTGGCGCGCTCGCCGCCTGCTCGAAATCGGAGGAAAAGCCGCCGGAGGTCATCCGGCCGGTCCTGTCGATGGTCGTCGAGCCGCGCACCACGCAGACCTTCGGCTTTGCCGGCTCGGTCGAGCCGCAGGTCAGCGCCGACCTTGCCTTCCGCCTGCTTGGCCGGGTCGTCTCGCGCGACGTCAAGGTCGGCGACATCGTCAGCAAGGGCACGACGATCGCCGCACTCGACCCGACCGCGCTGGAGCTGGCGGTGCAAGCAGCCAAGGCCGAGCTCTCCAATGCAGAGGCCCAGTTCGCCAACGCCGCCGCCAGCGAGGAGCGCCAGCGCCAGCTGCTTGCCGCGGCCAACGCCTCGCAGGCCGTCTTCGACGCCGCGCAGCAGGCACGCAAGGCCGCGGAAGCCAATGTCGAGCGGGCCAAGGCTTCGCTTGCCAAATCGCAGGAGCAGCTCGGCTACGCCAGGCTGTTCTCGGATTTCGACGGCGTCGTCACCGCTGTCGGCGCCGAAGTCGGACAGACCGTCTCGGCCGGCCAGACGGTCGTCACCGTGGCACGCTCGGATCTGCGCGAAGCCGTGGTCGATATTCCCGATCAGTTGACCGGCGATCTGAGGGCCGGCACGCCGTTCCAGGTCATCCTGCAATCGCTGCCGACAATCGAGACCCAGGCCAGGCTGCGCGAGATCGCGCCGCAGGCCGAGGGCTCGACCCGCACCCGGCGCGTCAAGCTGACGCTCACCGATCCGCCGCAGGCCTTCCGGCTCGGCTCGACGGTGACGGCGACCCGCGTGACCAAGGTGGCACCGACGATCGAACTGCCCCTCTCGGCGCTGCTGGAAAAGAACGGTCCCGACAAGGTGTGGATCGTCGATCCGCAGACATCGAGCGTGAGGGCGAAAGAGATCAAGGTGGCGGCCAAGGGCGCCGACACCTTTACCGTCGCCGAAGGGCTGGAGGCTGGCATGCGCGTCGTCACCGCGGGCATCCACAGCCTGAGCGAAGGCCAGAAGGTCAAAGTGCCGGAGGGCGGCGTCTGATGAAAGGCTTCAACCTCTCCGACTGGGCGCTCAGCCACCGCTCCATGGTCTGGTATTTCATGCTCGTCTTCGTGGTCGCCGGCATCTTCTCCTACCTCAATCTCGGCCGTGAGGAAGACCCCAACTTCACCATCAAGACGATGATCATCCAGGCCAACTGGCCGGGCGCCTCCGTCAAGGAGACCTTGCAGCAAGTCACCGACCGCATCGAGAAGAAGCTCGAGGAACTCGACAGCCTCGACTATACCAAATCCGTCACCACCGCCGGCCAGACCGTCATCTTCGTCAACCTGAAGGACACCACCAAGGCGCGCGATGTCGTGCCGAACTGGATTCAGGTGCGCAACATGGTCAACGACATCAAGGCACAGTTTCCGCAAGGCGTGCAGGGACCGTTCTTCAATGACCGCTTCGGCGATGTCTACGGCAACATCTACGCCTTCACATCGGACGGGCTGACGCCTCGCCAATTGCGAGACTATGTCGAGGATGTCCGCGCCAAGATCCTGACCGTGCCCAATGCCGGCAAGGTCGATCTCGTCGGCGCGCAGGACGAAGCCATCTATCTTGAATTCTCGACCCGCCAGATCGCTGCCCTCGGCCTCAACCAGCAGGCGATCTTGGCAAGCCTGCAGGCGCAGAACGCGATCACGCCGTCCGGCGTCATCCAGTCCGGACCGGAGCGCATCAGCGTGCGCGTCGGCGGCCAGTTCACCTCCGAGGACAGCCTTCGCGCCATCAACCTGCGCGTCAACGACCGCTTCTTCCGGCTGAGCGACGTGGCGACGATCACGCGCGGCTATGCCGATCCGCCGACGGCGCTGTTCCGCTTCAACGGCCAGGACGCGATCGGGCTCGCCATCGGCATGAAGCCCAACGCCAATCTGCTGCAGTTCGGCGAGGCGCTGCATGAGGAGATGAACAAGGTGCTGGCCGACCTGCCGGTCGGTGTCGGCGTGCATCTGGTCGCCGACCAGCCGGTCATCGTCGAGGAGGCCGTCTCGGGCTTCACCCGCGCTTTGTTCGAGGCGGTGGCCATCGTGCTCGCGGTATCGTTCATCAGCCTCGGCATGCGAGCCGGCTTCGTCGTGGCGCTGTCGATCCCTCTGGTGCTGGCCATCACCTTCACGGTCATGGCCTATCTCGGCATTTCGCTGCAGCGCATTTCGCTCGGCGCGCTGATCATCGCGCTCGGCCTTTTGGTCGACGACGCGATGATCGCCGTCGAGATGATGGTGGCGCGGCTGGAGGTCGGCGACAATCTGCGCAAGGCGGCGACCTATGTCTACACCTCGACCGCCTTCCCGATGCTGACCGGCACGCTGGTGACGGTCGCCGGCTTCATCCCGATCGGACTCAATTCAAGTGCCGCCGGCGAATACACTTTCACCCTATTCGTCGTCATCGCCGTGTCGCTTTTGGTGTCATGGATCGTGGCGGTGCTGTTCGCGCCGCTGCTCGGCGTCACCATCCTGCCGGCGACGATGAAGACGAAACACCACGACCAGCCGGGACGCTTTACTTCGCTGTTCCGGCGCGTCCTTGTCGGCTCGGTGCGCCGCCACTGGCTGACCATCATCGCCACGGTGCTGTTGTTTGCCGCCTCGATCGCCGGCTTCGGTCTCGTCCAGCAGCAGTTCTTCCCGCCCTCCGACCGGCCCGAGCTGATCGTCGACTGGAACCTGCCGCAAAATTCCTCGATCGCCGAGACGCGCGACCAGATGGAGCGCTTCGAGCAGCGGGCGCTGGTCGGCAACCCCGACATCGACCATTTCTCGTCCTATATCGGCCAGGGCGCGGTGCGCTTCGTGCTGGCCTACGACGTGCAGCCGGCCAACCCCTATTTCGGCCAGACCGTGATCGTCACCAAGAGCATCGAGGCGCGCAACCGGGTCAAGCCGGCGTTGGAGAAGCTGCTGCGCGAGGAGTTTGTCGGCACCGACGCCTTCGTCAAGCTGCTCGAGCTCGGGCCGCCGGTCGGCCGTCCGGTGCAGTACCGCGTCGGCGGTCCCGACATCCAGACGGTGCGCCAGCTGGCGCAGCAATTCGGCGGCGTGATCTCGGCCAATCCTAAACTGGCAGCCCCCACCTTCGACTGGAACGAGCCGCAGCGCGTGCTGCGGGTCGACGTGCTGCAGGACAAGGCCCGACAGCTCGGCATCACCTCTTCCGATATCGCCAGCGCGCTGAACAGCACGGTCGGCGGCGCCACCATCACGCAGGTGCGCGACGCCACCTATCTGATCAATGTCGTGGCGCGCTCACGCGATGCCGAACGCGGCTCGATCGGGACGCTGCAGAACATGCAGTTGCCGACCAGCACCGGCGAGGCGATCCCGCTCGCGGCGTTGGCCAACTTCCGCTACGAGCTGGAGCAGCCGACAGTATGGCGACGCGACCGCATTCCGACGATCACCGTGCGCGCCGGACTGGTCGGCGACGTGCTGCCGGCCACCGTGGTCAACGAGCTGAAGCCATCGGTCGATGCCTTCATCGCCAAGCTGCCGCCGGGCTATTCTGTCGAGACCGCCGGCTCGGTCGAGGAAAGCGCCAAGAGCCAGGGTCCGATCGCGGCCGTGGTGCCGCTGATGCTGTTCGTGATGGCGACGATCCTGATGATCCAGTTGCAGAGCTTCCAGCGCCTGTTCCTAGTGGTGGCGGTGGCGCCGCTCGGGCTGATCGGCGTGGTCGCGGCCCTGGTGCCGAGCGGCGCGCCGCTCGGCTTCGTCGCGATCCTCGGCGTTCTGGCGCTGATCGGCATCCTGATCCGCAACTCGGTTATCCTGATCGTGCAGATCGAGGACCTTGTCGCCGAGGGCAAGGACCGCTGGGCGGCCGTCATCGAGGCGACCGAACACCGCATGCGGCCGATCGCGCTGACCGCGGCCGCAGCCAGCCTGGCGCTCATCCCGATCGCACGCGAAGTGTTCTGGGGGCCGATGGCCTATGCCATGATGGGCGGCATCATCGCGGGCACGGCGATCACGCTGCTCTTCCTGCCGGCGCTTTATGTGACGTGGTTCAGGATCAAGGAGCCGAAGCAATCGAGCCAAGCTGAACACAGCGAAGCCTTGCCTGAGAGCGGAGCAGCCTGACGCTCGCGTGGCGCCAAGGAAGTCGATCTGAAAAATTTGGCTACGCCCTCACGAAGCCATCGCTCGCTCTCAGCAGATTGCGCGTATAATCCTCGGTCACGCGGTGCGCGACAAGTTGGGCTGCCGTGAGGTTCTCGATCGCCTCGCCGCTTTGCATCACCATCAGCCGCTCGCACATATGGGTGATGATGGCGAGGTCGTGGCTGACCATCAGGAAGGTCAGCTTGCGCCGTCGGCGGACCTCTTCCAAAAGGTTGAGCACTTCGGCCTGCACCGAGGCATCCAGCGCCGAGGTCGGCTCGTCGAGCAGCAGGATTGACGGCTCGAGGATCAGCGCGCGTGCGATCGCCACACGCTGGCGCTGGCCCCCCGACAATTGATGTGCGTAGCGGAAGCGGAAACCGTTGCCGAGACCGACTTCATCGAGCGCGCGTTCTATGCGCTTTTCGCCATCGGCAAAACCATGGATGGCAAGCGGCTCCTGCAGCAGGCGGTCGACGGTCTGGCGCGGGTGCAGCGAGCCATAAGGATCCTGGAAGACCATCTGCACTTCGCGGTAAAAGGCCTTGTCGCGGCGCGCGCCGAGCTTCTTGCCGTTGACGGTGATGCTGCCCGAGGCGATCGGCGCAAGGCCGGCGATCGCCCTCAGCAGCGTCGATTTGCCGGAACCGCTCTCGCCGACCAGGCCGAAGGATTCGCCTGACCTGACTTCGAGGCTGACACCTTTCAGCGCGCGAAACCGGTCGAAGATCACTTCCAGCCCGTCGACGGTGATCGCAGCTGTCATGCCGCCCACTCCGGCTTGCGGTCGAGCACCGGCAGAGGGTGGCGCTCGAAGCCGATCCTGGGCATGCAGTTGAGCAGGCCGCGCGTGTAGGGATGCTGGGCCTGGCCGAGTTCGGAGGCCTTGAGCTGCTCGACCACCTTGCCGGCATACATGACGATGACGCGATCGCAGAAGGACGAGACCAGGCGCAGGTCATGCGAAATGAAGATCAGGCCCATGCCGCGATCGCCGACCAATTTATCGAGGATGCCGAGCACGTCGAGTTGCACGGTGACGTCGAGCGCCGAGGTCGGCTCGTCGGCGATCATCATTTCCGGTCCGGCGATCAGCATCATGGCGATCATGGCGCGCTGGCCCATGCCGCCGGAGACTTCATGCGGGTGCAGGTCGAAGACCCGCTTGGGATCGCGGATCTGGACCGCTTCCAGCATGGCCAGCGCGCGCTCGCGCGCCTCGGCCTTGGAGACCTTCTCATGCGTCCGCAGGGTTTCGACGATCTGCCGGCCGATGCTCATCACAGGGTCGAGCGAATATTTCGGATCCTGCAGGATCATGGCGATGCGGTTGCCCCGCAATGCCCGGCGCTGACGCGCCGAGATGCCGAGCAGGTCAATGCCGTCGAAGGCCAATTTTTTGGCCGATATCCTGGCCTGCGGCGGCGTCAGGCCCATGATGGCGCGGCCGGTCTGCGACTTGCCGGATCCGCTTTCGCCGACGATGCCGAGCCGCTCGCGGCCAAGCGTGAAGGACACGCCGCGCACCGCCTGGACCAGGCCGGTGCGGGTCGGAAAATCGACCCGAAGATCATCGACTTCAAGCAGCGTGCCGCTCATTGGTCGCCGCTCCGCGGATCGAGGGCATCGCGCAGGCCGTCGCCGAGCAGGTTGAAGCCGAGGCTGACGATGAGGATGGCGAAGCCCGGCGCGCCGGCCACCCACCATTGGTCGAGGATGAAGCGGCGGCCGGACGCGATCATGGTGCCCCATTCCGGCAGCGGCGGCTGCGCGCCGAGGCCGAGGAAACCAAGGCCGGCGGCGGTGAGGATGATGCCGGCCATGTCGAGCGTCACCCGGACGATCAGCGAGGAGATGCAGAGCGGCATGATGTGGCGCAGCACGATGCGGAAGGGCGAGGCGCCCATCAGCTGCACCGCCTTGATGTAATCGGAATTGCGCACCGTCAGCGTTTCCGCGCGCGCAATTCGAGCGTATGGCGGCCAGGAGGTGATGGCTATCGCCAGCACCGCGTTCTCGATGCCGGGGCCGAGCGCCGCGACAAAGGCCAGCGCCAGAACCAGCTTCGGGAAGGCGAGGAAGATGTCGGTGATGCGCATCAGGATGGCATCGGTCCAGCCGCCGGCGTAACCGGCGACGGTGCCGACCAGAAGACCGATGGGGGCGGCGATAATGGCGACCAGGATAACGACATAGAGCGTCCAGCGCGAACCGTAGAGGATGCGCGAAAGGATATCGCGGCCGAGGTCGTCCGTGCCGAACCAGTGCTCGGCGCTGGGCGCCAGCAGCCGCGCGTTCTTCAGGTCGCCGAAGGTCGGCGAATAGGGTGCCAGCACGCCGGCAAAGGCGGCGATGACCAGCAAGGCGATGATGATCAGCAGGCCGACAAAAGCCAGCCGGTTGGCGGAGAAACGCCGCCACGCGACATAGGCGCGGCCGAGCCTTGCCTGCATGCGCGAGGCCGGCCGCTCGCTGAGCAGCCAGTCGCGACGGCTCTGGATGGTGTCCGTGCTCATCCTGTCTTCGTCCTTGGATCGAGCACGCGGTAGAGGAGATCGGACAGAAGGTTGATGCCGATGAACACCGAACCGATGACGATGGTGCCGCCGAGCACGGCGTTCATGTCGGCGTTCTGCAACGAGTTGGTGATATAGAGGCCGATGCCCGGCCAGGAGAAGACGGTCTCGGTCAGCACCGAGCCTTCGAGAAGGCCGGCATAGGAGAGCGCGATCACCGTCACCATCGGCACCGCAGCGTTGCGCAGCGCGTGGCCCCAGATGATGCGGGTTTCCGACAGGCCCTTGGCGCGCGCGGCGACGATGTATTCCTGCGCGAGTTCGTTGAGCATGAACGAGCGCGTCATGCGGCTGATATAGGCGAGCGAGAAATAGCCGAGCAGCGAGGCCGGCAGGATGATGTGCCGGAAGGCGTCCCAGAAGACATCCCACTGACCCTGCATCGCCGAATCGAGAAGGTAGAAACCTGTGATCGGCGTGAAGGTATATTCGTAGACGACATCGAGCCGGGCCGGAAAAGCCACCCATTGCAGCTTGGCGTAGAACAGGACGAGGCCAAGCAGGCCGAGCCAGAAGATCGGCACGGAATAACCGATCAGGCCAATGACACGCACGATCTGGTCGATGATGCTGCCGCGCCTGACCGCGGCCAGCACGCCCAGCGGCACGCCGAACAGCGCGCCGATCAGCGTCCCCAGCGTCGCCAGCTCCGTCGTTGCCGGAAGGGCGCGGCGAATGTCGGTCATGACCGGATTGGTGGTCAGCACCGAGGTGCCGAAATCACCGCTCAGGGCATTTTTCACATAGATGTAGAACTGCTCGATCAATGGCAGGTCGAGGCCCATCTCGCGGCGCGTGCGCTCGACGACATTGGCCGGCGCCCGGTCGCCGAGCACCGCCAGCACCGGGTCGATCGGGATGACACGGCCGATGAAGAAGGTGACCGCGAGAAGACCAAGATAGGTCGTCACCGCGATGACCAGGAAACGGCCAATCGCCGACGCAATGGCGACGGCGCGGGCGCTGCCGCGCCCGCTCTCGTTTTCAATCGCGCTCATGTGGCGCGTCCGCGGGCACTATTGTTTCGAGACCGGCCCGACGAAGTTGGTGTCGAAGCTCGGACCGAGCGCGAAGCTCTTGAGGTTCTTGCGCAGCCCGGCCACTTCCAATTGCTGATGAATGATGACGAAGGGGCTGGTGTCGAGGATCTTCTGCTGCAAATCCTTGTACATGTCGGCGCGCTTGCCCGTATCCTTCTCCAGCAGTGCCGCTTCGGTTTCCTTGGTCAGGTCCGGAATGTCCCAGGCATTGCGCCAGGCGAGCGTGTGCGACTTGCCGGCATCCGAATTGTCGGGGTTGGAGGCGAAGGTCTGGGCGTTGGAGTTCGGATCGAAATAATCCTGGCCCCAATTGCCGATATAGATGTCGTGGTTGCGGGCGCGGTACTTGGTCAACGTCTGCTTGCCGTCGCCGGGGATGATTTCCAGCTTGATGCCGGCCTGGCCGAGCGTCTGCTGGATCGATTCCGCCATGCCGGTGGTCGGCTGACCAGTGCGTACGTCCATGGTGACGCTGAAGCCGTCGGCCAGGCCGGCCTTGGCCAGCAATTCCTTGGCCTTGGCAACGTCGAGCTTGAAGGGATTGGTGTCGATGGCGCCGAGATCGCCCTTGGGCAGGAACGACTGGTGGATTTCGCCGATACCCTTGAGGATGGTCGAGCTCAAAGCATCGTAGTCGACCAGATATTTGAACGCCTGGCGCACTTCCGGCTTGGCGAGCTTGGGGTTCTTCTGGTTGAGGCTGATGTAGTAGACGGTGCCCTTCGGCGCGCTGGTGGTGGTGAGATCGGCGTTCTTGGCGATGGCGTCGAGATCGTTCGGCTCGAGGTTGCGGGCGACGTCGATGTCGCCGGCTTCGAGCGCCAGGCGCTGGGCCGAGCTTTCCTTCATGTTGCGGTAGATGACGCGGGCAAGCTTGGCCTTTTCTCCGTGATAATTGTCGTTGCGCTCCATGACGACGGCTTCGTTGGCGCGCCATTCGCGCAGCTTGTAGGCGCCGGAGCCGGCATAACCGGTCTTCAGCCAGGCATTGCCGAAGTCGTTGTCCCATTTGTAGTCGGCGCTCGGCGTCACCGCGGCGACATGCTCCTTGACCAGCTTGGCGTCGACGATCGAGGCGACGGTGGCCGACAGGCAGTTCAGCACGAAGCTCGGCGCATAGGCCTTGTCGACGGTGAACTGGAATGTCGTGTCGTCGATTGCCTTGGCCTTTTCGGCGACGTTGTCGCCGCTGATGCCGAACTGGTCGATGATGAAGGCCGGGCTCTTGTCCAGCTTGACCGCGCGCTCGAACGAATAGGCGACGTCAGCCGCGGTGATCGGATTGCCCGAGGCGAATTTGAGGCCCGGCTTGAGCTTGAAAGTATAGGTCAGGCCGTCGTCGGAGACGGTCCAGCTCTCTGCGAGATCCGGCTTGACCTTGGAGGTGTCGCCGAGGTCGAGACGGACCAGCAGGTCATAGGTGTTGCCGGTGACTTCGGCAGTCGACAGCTCGAACGCTTCGCCCGGATCCATGGAGATGATGTCGTCGATGGCGAATCCCTCGACCAGCGTGTCGGCGGGTGTGACGGCGAAGGCAGGCGCTGCGCCAATGAGCAGCGCGGACACCGCCGCGCCCGCTAGCAAGGCACGCGAGCGAAGAGCAAACTTTTCCATCATCATGGTAATTGTTCCCTGTTTTGTTGGTTGTTGACCTGAGTTCCCGGCTCAGGGTTGCAGAATTCTTGTCGGGGCCAAACGACAGCCCTTAAGCCCCTTACCGTCGTGGTTTTTGTCCAATTGGTCAACAGCATATCCGGCCGCTTTGTGACGGGCAACGAGCATTTGCAGAACGAGTAGAATGGCGGGCAGTGCGTCGACGCCCGGGCCTGCCGATCGGGGTCGCCGGACGAGAAAAAATCTGCCAATTCTTTGAGTTATTTCAGCGCGGTGACCAGGCCGGCATCGGGAAAGCAGGTCGCTGCCTGGCCATTCTTGGTCTGCCACTTACCGATCGAACGGCGGGTCTTGAAGCCCGGCAGGCCGTCGGCGCTGCCGACATCATAGCCCTTGGCCTCCAGCGCCCGCTGCAGGGCGGCGATGTCGGAGCGATGGAGATCGCCGACCGGACCCCAGCTGCCGGAAAAACTCTGGTCGCCATGCGCAATGCGATCGGCGCCGTGGCCGATGAACAGCGCGTAGAGGTCGCTGGTGTTGTATTCCTTCAGCACATAGAAATTGGGGGTGGCGATGAAAGCCGGCCCGCTGCGACCGGCCGGCATCAGCAGGAAGCCCTCCGCCTTCAGCTCGTTCGCCGGAAACGGCTTGCCGCCGACGCGCTTGATGCCCATACCAGCCCACTCAGAGATCTTCTTGCCCTGATCGGGACCTTCCAGCGAGCAGAAGACGCTGTCGGGGACGGTCACCTCGAAGCCCCAGCCGCGTCCTCTCACCCAGCCATAATGGACGAGATAATTGGCGATCGAGGCGAGCACATCGGGCGTCGAGTTCCAGATATCGACGCGTCCATCATCGTCGAAATCCACGGCGTGCTTGAGAAAGGAGGTCGGCATGAATTGCGGCTGGCCAAGCGCACCGGCCCAGGACGATTTCATCGCGCCGACCGGGGCGAGGCCGCGTTGGACGATTTCCAGCGCGGCCAAAAGCTCGGTGCGAAAGAAATCCTTCTTCGTCGACATGAACGCCTTGGTGCCCAGCACCTCGAAGGCGTCGTAAGGCATCTTTGCCGCGCCGAAGCCGGTCTCGCGGCCCCAGATCGCCAGAAGGATCTCGCCGGGCACGCCATAGCGCTTTTCGATGGCGGCAAGCGTCCTGGCGTTGGCGGCTTCGCGCGCGCGGCCACCCGACGTCACCGCACGAACCGTCTTCTCGGCGAAATAGGCGCCGGGCGAGCCGAACTCGGCCTGATGCTGCTTCTGCGGCGTCTTCGGCTTCTCGCCGGGCATGACAAGGTCGGGCAGCTTCAAATTGGGCTTTATGCCGTCGAAAGCGGCATCGAATGTCTGCTTGGAAATGCCTTTGGCCTTGGCCTCGGGCCAGAGGTCGTTCTGCAGCCAGGCGCGGAATTGGTCGTCGATCTTGGCGGCCGAGGCGGGGGCAGAAAAGACGAGGAAGGCAAGCGCGGCCAGGAAAAATGCAAGACAGAGCTGGCGACGTCCGCGCTCTGTGTCGATGCTTGGCACCAGCCTCGAAGGACGCGCAGCAATCATGATCCGCACCCTTCCCGCCAATTGCATCAAAACGCCGTCCGTGAGCGAAGCGCGGCGGCGAGCGTGCCCTCGTCGAGATAGTCGAGTTCACCGCCGACCGGCACGCCATGCGCCAGCCTTGTCACCTTGATGTCGAAGCCGGACAGCTGGTCGGTGAGGTAGTGCGCGGTCGTCTGGCCCTCGACCGTTGCGTTGACGGCGAGGATGATCTCCTTGACCTCGCCGCCGGCGACGCGGTCGATCAACGAGCGAATGTTGAGCTGGTCGGGGCCGACACCATCGAGCGGCGACAGCGTGCCGCCGAGCACATGGTAGCGCACGTTCATCGCCGCCGCCCGCTCCAACGCCCAGAGATCCGAGACGTCCTCCACAACGATCAGCGTGGCGGCGTCGCGGCGCGGATCGGTGCAGATCATGCAAGGGTCGGATGTGTCGACATTGCCGCAAGTGGAACAGATGCGCACCTTGTCGGCGGCTTCGCCCATGGCGGCGGCGAGCGGCGACAGCAACTGTTCCTTCTTCTTGATCAGATGAAGGGCGGCGCGCCTGGCCGAACGGGGACCAAGTCCCGGCACCTTGGCCAGGAGCTGGATCAGGCGTTCGATCTCGGGACCGGCGATTCGCTTGGACATTGCTCTGATCTAGGGTTTTTCAGAGCGCTTTGGAACATCCCGCGTTCGCGCATGGTCGCCATACTGCCAATCGAAGCCGTGCGATGCGAATCAGTTGACCTCGAGCGGTCGAGACTGGCTGGCGATCATCGCACCGATGGCGTCGGTGTTCTCAGGCGTCGACTGGAACCCCATCGCCGCCTCTTGCGGAGCACCCTGAACCGAGGAAATGACGCGGGTGTTCAAGGTTCCGCCGAAACGGGCGGCGTCCGGTTCTTCCATCGGCTCCTGCATCGCGACCATTGTCGGCTTCACGGTCACGCGCGCCGACTTGGCCGTGGGCGCCGCGGCCGCGGTCACATAGGTCTCTTCAACGCGGGTCTCTTGAGCCGGAGCGGTCCTGGTCTTGGGCTGAGGGGCCGGTTCCGCGGCGGCGGTCATATAGACCTGCTGCGCCGGAGCGGTTCGGGACGTTTTGGCGGGGCGCGCCGGCTCCGTCGAGGCAACCATCGTCACCGGCGCGGCCGGCTTCACGATCTCGGACCCGGCCGAGGCAACCGCCACCATCGGTTCATCCGGCAGCGGCTGCCAGTTGCGGCCGCGCTTCTCGTAGAAGGCATTGCCGCCGGCAACCATGGTGTAGTGCATGTTCTTGTAGGGGAAGCGCAGGCCGGCGGTGTGGAAATACATCGTGTTCTTCAGCTTGGCCTTGCGCTCGCCTTTGAGCACGGCATCGGCCGCCTCCTCGACATCGGGCATGGCGCGCGAATTCATCGGCCTGGTCATGACGCCCGGCGCGAATTGTCCCGGCTCGCCGACTACCTGGCAGATGGTGCTGCCGTGGTTGCCCGAGCGCAGCCGGTTCATGACCACGGTGCCGACAGCGATCATGCCATCGCGGCTCGAGCGGCTGGATTCGAAGAACATCGCCCTTTCCAGGCACTCCCTGTCCTTCTGCGAGTGGCTGGAGGCGCGCGACGTCAGGAAGCTCGGCGTGATGGCATCGGTCAGGCCTGCAACGGACATGCCGTGCGAAGTGGTCTGGCTGCAGGCGGCCAAAAACAGGGGAGACGTGATGACGCCAAGCAACAGCGGCGTCTTCCATCGCGTGACGATCAACAGGCTACCCTCTCACTTCGATGCCCGCCCCCGGGCTGCGGCAAGAATGAGACACTTTCGGGCAAAATGATGGCCAAAACGTTATTAACGAAGCACTGTTGCCGAAAAGGCACAATTTTGAGCCTTTCCAGATAGATCGAGCCGTCATTTCACGAAAGTGATGACCGCTCTCTCTTGGTTTCGCCGCAATTGCCGAGGGAAACCTCGTCGCAGTTTTCCGGGAATCGCTACCGCGCGGCCGCAATCGCCGCCGGCTGGCCGGGCTCAAACTCCTCGACCTTCTCCGAAAACAGGCCGCGCCTGAGAAACAGCGCCCGCGCGTCCCTGGCCGCCGGCGCGATCTTTCCCGGCCAGTCGCTGTCGATGAATTCGGCCTTGGTGAAATCGGGATTTGTTTCCGAAGCCGCATCGAGGAATTCGGCGATCTCCAGCACGACAGCGCGCTCGTCCTTCGAAAGCGCCGACGTGCCGGCCTCGATCGACGGCCGGTGCACGAAATCCTCGAACAGGTAGAAGTAACCCTTGATGCCGACAATATCGACGCCGGCATCGCAATCGGCGAGGATTTCCAGAATCTCGTAGATCCTGTTGCGGATACGCTGCTCGATCAGTCTTTCGGACGGCTCTTCGGTCATGGGCGCATCGCCGCTGAGTTAAACTTTCATGCATGCCATCCCCAAAACCGCTGCACGGTCTTGGGCGAGATGCATCAGAACGGCAGTTTCATTCCCGGCGGGATCGGCAGGCCTGATGTCAGCGCCTTGGTCTTTTCCTGCATGATCTGCTCGACCTTGGCCTTGGCGTCATTGTGGGCGGCCAGAATCAGGTCCTCGAGGATCTCGACCTCATCCTCCTTGAACAGGGACGGGTCGATCTTCAGCGACTTCATCTCGAACTTGCCGCTCAAGATGACGCTGACCAGGCCACCGCCGGCCTGGCCGACGGATTCGACCGTGGCAATCTCATCCTGCATGGCCTGGAACTTGGCCTGCATTTCCTTCGCCTTGCCCATCAGGCCGAGAAGATCTTTCATGGTCCGATCCTTGTCTTGGTTTATCAGGTCTCGTCGTCATCCGCCGGCGGCTCGACCGGCACTTCGGCTTCGGTCGCGTCCGCCTCCGGCGCATCGGGAATACGCACGTCGATGATCTTGGCGCCGGGAAAGCGCGCCAGGATGGCGGCAACCGTCGGATCGCTCTTGGCATCGAGGAAGGCGTTTTCGCGCTTTGTCGATTCCATTTCGGCCAGCGTCTGGCCGCCCTCTTCCTTCGACAGCGACACCAGCCAGTTGCGGCCGGTCCAGGCGCGCAGTTTCGTCGTCAGGTCGTTGAGCAGCAGCTTGGGCGCATCGTCGGTCAGGCTGACGTCGATGCGGCCGGGCTCGAAGCGGACAGGACGGATGCAACGCTTGACCAGCACCTTGAAGGCTATGTCGCGCTGCGCGTCGGCAAGCGCAACGATGTCGGCCAGCGACCTGACCGGCACCTGCTGCGGCTCGGACACCGGCGCGGGCGGCGCGACGAAGGCGGCCGGCGCCGGCGTGGCCTCGACCAGCCGCATGGTCTGCGCGCCACCGGAACCGGATGGCATGCGCGCCTGCGCCACCGCGCTGGCCGCGCCGCCATTGCCAGGGCCGGCAGGGGCTCCGTTCGGGCGCGATGCGCCATTCTGAACTGTTGCTGCCCCGTCCAGTGATCGCAACGCCTCGTCCAGAGTCGGCAGGTCGGCGGCATGCGCCAGCCGGATCAGCACCATTTCGGCGGCACTGACCGGCCGGTTGGAGGACTGCACCTCGGGAATTCCCTTGAGCAGCATCTGCCAAGTCCGCGACAGCACGCGGACCGACAGCGCCCTGGCGAAATCGGCGCCGCGCTGGCGCTCGTCCTGCGACAGCGATGCATCGTCCATGGCGGTCGGCACGAAACGCAACCGGGTGACGAGATGGTTGAATTCGGCAAGATCGGTCAGCACCGCGGCCGGATCGGCGCCGGTGTCGTATTGCGCGCGGAATTCGGCGAGCGCCGCCGCCACGTCGCCCTTCATCACATGTTCGAACAGATCGACGATGCGGGCGCGGTCGGCCAGGCCCAGCATGGCCCGCACCGCTTCGGCGCTGACGGCGCCGGCGCCGTGCGCGATCGCCTGGTCGAGGATGGAGAGCGAATCGCGAGCCGAGCCTTCGGCCGCGCGCGCGATCATCGCCAGCGCGTCGTCGTCGACCGAAATGCCTTCCTTGGCGGCGATCGAGGAGAGATGCGCCACCAGCGCGCCGGCGTCGATGCGCCTGAGGTCAAAGCGCTGGCAGCGCGACAGGACGGTGATCGGAACCTTGCGGATTTCGGTGGTGGCGAAAATGAATTTGACGTGCGGCGGCGGCTCTTCCAGCGTTTTCAGCAGACCGTTGAAGGCCTGCGTCGACAGCATGTGCACTTCGTCGATGATGTAGACCTTGTAGCGGGCCGAGACCGGCGCGTAGCGCACGCGTTCGATAATGTCCCTGATGTCGTCGATGCCGGTGTGCGAGGCGGCGTCCATCTCGATGACGTCGACATGGCGGCCTTCCATGATCGCCTGGCAATGCTCGCCGAGCACGGCGAGGTCGACGGAAGGCTGGTCGACGGTCGCGGTCTTGTAGTTCAGCGCCCGCGCCAGGATACGCGCCGTGGTGGTCTTGCCGACGCCGCGCACGCCGGTCAGCATCCAGGCCTGGGCAATGCGGCCGGTGGCAAAGGCGTTGGTGAGGGTTCGCACCATCGGCTCCTGGCCGACCAGCTCGGAAAAATTCGACGGCCGGTATTTGCGCGCCAGCACGCGGTAGGCGGCGGCCTTTCCATTCTCTGGGCTTTTTGGCCCCGAATTTCCGGCTTCGCTCATTCGCCCGTTAAGCTCCAAAAGGCCGCGCCCAAAGGCGCCGATTCCTGCGCATAGTCTCGCCCGCGCTGCAATGCGTCGTCAATGTCGCGAGGAGGGCCGATGAGGTGGGAGGCTGGAACAATGACCCGTTCCGGGCTCGTTAGGGCTGCTTCCTTCCGGACCTGACCCGGTTGGCGAGTGGATCGTCCACCACCAACCTCCCGATGTCCATATCGGCAATTGCGCGACGAAATGCAAGTGCGCAGGCAAATCGGCGCGATCACAAGAGAGATTCGCTTGCAGCCCCGATGCAGCCGCTCTAGCGTTCATGGTTTGAGGAAAACAAGAAAAGCAAGGGAAACGCCGATGCTGCCGGGCCTGAAGGCCGGATTCACGCTGGATGCCCGGCTGGAGGCGGACAGCGAGCAGTTGATGTGGCTTGGGCTGTGCGAATTGCGGGTGATGAACGACCGCCGCTGGCCATGGCTGATCCTGGTGCCGCAGCGGCCGGGCGCGGAAGAAATCCACGACATGACGCCGCTCGACCAGGCGATGCTGACCTTCGAGACCAACATGGTGGCGCAGGCGCTGAAGAAAGTCAGCGGCTGCACCAAGATCAACACCGGCGCGCTCGGCAATATCGTGCGCCAACTGCATATCCATATCGTCGCACGGTCCGAAGGCGATCCCGGCTGGCCCGGCCCGGTGTGGGGGTATGGCCTGCGCGAGCCCTATCAGCGTGCCGACCTGCGCCGGTTTGCCGAAACCATAAGGGCGGCGCTATAAGCCTTCCCCGGTGTTGTTCCAAAACACGTCCATTCCCAGACATGTCCATCCCAAAGCATCAGAGTCCGCATGAGCTTCCGCCTGTTTGACGCGCCTTTGCGCGAGCCGAGCCAGTTCGTCGGCTTTGCCGGCAACACGATCGACCGGCAATCCGAGAATCGAGCCGATGATTCGGTCGACAAGGCGCTGGCGGATCCGACGACGCGGCTTTTGCTGATGAATGGCGGCCGGCTCCACCTGAAGCTTGGTAACAGCGGCAGTCTCGATCCCTGGTTCGACGCCGCCGGGAGCGAACCCTTCAATCCATTCTTCGCGCAGGGCGTGCTGCTCGGCTTTTCCGAACAGGGGCCGGTGCTGGCGATGCCTGTCGGAATCGAGGCCGAACAGCTGCCCGAGACCGTCAAGGCGATCGACTACCGCTCTGTCTACATGCAAGGGCTGATCGACGAAGCGGCGGCCGGGGCGATGGCGCAAGGGGCGGCCCTGCTCGCCTGGCACGCCAGCCATCGTTTCTGCAGCAAATGCGGCACGCAATCCGAAATGCGGGCCGGCGGCTACAAGCGCCATTGCCCGAATTGCGGCACCGAGCATTTTCCGCGCACCGACCCGGTGGCGATCATGCTGACGGCGACCCGGGAAAAATGCCTGCTCGGGCGCGGCCGACACTTCGCGCCGGGCATGTATTCGGCGCTTGCCGGCTTCATCGAACCGGGCGAGACGATCGAGGCCGCGGTGCGCCGCGAAACGCTGGAGGAGGCCGGCATCCGGCTCGGCCGCGTCGTCTATCACGCCAGCCAGCCCTGGCCGTTTCCCTATTCGCTGATGATCGGCTGCTTCGGCGAGCCGCTCAATGAGGACATCCAGGCCGACCTCAACGAGCTGGAGGACTGCCGCTGGTTCGGACGCGACGAGGTGCGCCTCATGCTTGCCAGGGAGCATGCCGACAACCTTGTCACGCCGCCGAAAGGGGCGATCGCGCACCATCTCATCCGCGCCTGGGTCGACAGCGAATACTAAAAGTCATTGCAGGAGTAGAAAATGATCCGTCACACCGTCGTCTTCACGCTGAAGCATGCACCGCACTCGCTCGATGAAAAGCGGTTCCTCGTCGACGCCAAGAAAATCCTGACGGCGATCCGGGGCGTCACGCATTTCGAACAGTTGCGGCAGATCAGCCCCGAGAACGACTACCGGTTCGGCTTTTCGATGGAGTTCGCCGACCAGGCCGCCTACACCAGATACAACAATCATCCCGACCATGTCGCCTTCGTGCGCGACCGCTGGGTGCCTGAGGTCGAGAAATTTCTCGAGATCGACTATGTGCCGCTGGGCGCGGTGATTTAAGCGCAGCCAGCGTCGAACAACAGAAGCGCCATAGCGCTCCTGGCAAGGGCGACGCAACCCTATCCGTGAACCTGCGATGGGTTGCCATTCGTGCGCTCAACCTTGCAATTTCCGCTCAAACGGATTAAATGTGGTTACGTAACCACATTTGGAAATTGGTATGATCACCACGCTTTCAGGTCGCGAACTCAATCAGGATCTAGGCCGCGCAAAACGCGCTGCCAAGGACGGCCCCGTGATCATCACCGACAGAGGGCGGCCAGTGCATGTCCTCTTATCGTTCGATGAATATAAACGGCTCACCGGTAAAACGCGGTCGCTCGGTGACATGCTGGCCACACCGGAGGCGGGTGACGTTGACTTGCCGCTGCCGCCCCGCACGGAACATGCCCAACCAGTAGACCTGTCCTGATGCTGTTGCTCGATACCAATGTCGTGTCCGAATTGCGCAAGGTATCGAGCGGTAGGGCGCATCCCAACGTCGTGCTCTGGAACGAAACCGTCGATCCTGCCGAAACCTTCATTTCGTCCGTAGTCCTGCACGAACTGGAGATTGGCGTAAGACTAGTAGAACACAACGACGCCGTTGCTGGCAAAGTGCTGCGCAATTGGTTGGAAAATGCGGTTCTCACAACATTTTCCGGTCGTATCTTGCCGCTGGACGACGCAGCGGCCGTTCAGGCGGCACAATGGCATGTGCCCAATCCCAAACCGATCAATGATGCCTATATCGCGGCCACGGCCTTCACCCGGCGGATGACGCTGGTGACGCGCAACATTGGCGATTTCGAGGGAACGGGAGTAACATTGGTAAATCCGTGGGACATCCAGGCGTAGGCTTTAAGTCATGGCTTCCTGGAATTGCTCTAATCGGCCACTTTCCACTGCTCGCGCGACTCGCTGGCCGGATAGACGCCCAGTATCCGCACTTCGCGGGAGAAGAAGCGCAACTCATCCAGCGCCAGCTTGACCAGCGGATCGTCGGGATGGCCCTCGATGTCGGCGTAGAACAGCGTCGCGGTGAAGGCGCCTAGCTGGTAGCTCTCCAGCTTGGTCATGTTGATGCCGTTAGTGGCGAAACCGCCCATGGCTTTGTAGAGCGCCGCCGGCACGTTGCGGACGCGGAAGATGAAGGTCGTCATCATCTTGGTGTCGGCTGACGGGCGCTCGGCCCATTGCTTGCTCTTGGTCAGGACGACGAAACGGGTGACGTTCGAGTCCGTGTCCTCGACATTTTCCTCGATGATATCGAGCCCGTAGAGCGTCGCGGCCAGCGCCGGCGACAGCGCGGCCATGGTGCGGTCCTTGACCTCGGAGATCATCTTGGCGGCACCGGCCGTATCGCCGGCGACGACCGCCTTCCAGCCGTTCTTGCGGATGTATTTGCGGCACTGGCCAAGCGCGTGGATGTGGCTGTGAACCGTCTTGATCTCGTCGCGTTTGACGCCGGGCAGCACCATCAGCTGGAAATGGATCGGCAGGAAATACTCGCCGACGATGTGCATCCGCGATTCCGGCAGCAGATGATGGATGTCGGCGACGCGTCCGGCGATGGTGTTCTCGATCGGGATCATGGCGAGGTCGGCCTTGCCGGTCTCGACCGCGTTGAAGGCATCCTCGAAGGTCGGGCACGGCAACGGCTCCATCGAGGGATAGACGTTGCGGCAGGCGGTGTCGGAATTGGCGCCCGGCTCGCCCTGGAAGGATATTCTGTTGGTCTTTTCAGGCATGGCCGGGTCTCGATTCACGGTGTCGAAGGGAATTCTCAGTTTGAAAGGATGGTTCGGGCGCGCTCAAGGTCTTGCGGCGTGTCGACGCCGAGCGGCAGCGACCGGACGATCTCGGCATCGATGCGCATGCCGGCTTCCAGCGCCCGCAACTGCTCAAGCCGCTCGCGGCGCTCCAGCGGCGACGGTTTCAGCGCGACGAAGCGCTCAAGTGCCGAGCGGCGATAGGCGTAGAGGCCGACATGGTGATAGAGCGGGCCCTCGCCCCAAGGCGCTGTGGCGCGGGTAAAATAGAGCGCCCTCAGCCGTGTGCCGGAGAGCGGCGAACCGACGATCTTGACGACGTTCGGATTGGTCTTTTCCTCGTCGCGGACGATCTCGACGCCAAGCGTGGCGATATCCACCGCCGCGTCCTCGAACGGCCTGAGCGAGGCGGCGATGATGTCGGGATCGATGGTCGGCAGGTCGCCCTGTACATTGACGATCGTTTCGACCTTGCGTCCGGGATCGAGCGCGGCAAGCGCCTCGTGAATGCGGTCGGAGCCGGATTCGTGGTCGATGCGCGTCATTACCGCCTCGAAACCATGCGCGCGCACCGCTTCGGCGACGCTTTGCGTGTCGGTCGCCACCACCACCCGCCCGAGGCCGGCTTCGGCCGCGCGGCGGGCGACATGGACGATCATCGGCGCGCCGGATATGTCGGCCAGCGGCTTGCCCGGCAGGCGGGTGGAGGCCATGCGGGCCGGTATCAGGATCAAGGTGGACATGGCTGTGGCAAGGCGTTCGAAAAGAGGAGGGGAAAAGTGGCAAAAGGTCTCACTGGCAGCGCCCTTATAGGTGTTGCAACGCTGGAGCAAAAGACCTAGTTTCCGCGCGATTTGACCGGCTCTGGAGGGCAGGTCTCGATACCGACGGACGGAGTGGACGGTTCGGTCCGCCGGAAAAGGGAGCAAGGGGCGTATGGATTCCAACGAAGTCAACAAGCTGCTCGCCGGATTGCTCGGAACCGTTTTCGTGGTTTTCTCGGTCGGCATCGTGTCGGACGCGCTGTTTGCCTCGCCCGCGCCGGAAAAGCCCGGTTTTGCCATCGAGGCCGCGGAGCCCGCCGAAGGCGGCGCTGGCGCGCCGGCCGCCGAAGCCAAGCCGATCGCCGACCTGCTGGCGACCGCCAATGTCGAGGCGGGTGCTGCGGTCTTCAAGAAATGCCAGGCCTGCCATTCCGGTGAAAAGGGTGGCCCCAACAAGGTCGGCCCCGATCTGTGGGATCTCGTCGATCGTCCCGTCGCCGAACATGAAGGCTTCGCCTACTCGGCCGGCATGAAGGAATTTTCCAAGGGCGGCACCGAGAAGTGGACCTACGACAACATCAACCACTTCATCACCTCGCCGAAGAAATTCGTGAAGGGCACGGCCATGGGCTTCGCCGGCCTGCCCAAGGACGAGGACCGCGCCAACGTCATCGCCTATCTGCGCACGCTGTCGGACAATCCCAAGCCGCTGCCTGCAGCGGGCGCCGCCGCCGACGCCAGCGCGCCCGCCAAGCCGGCCGATGGCGCCGCTCCGGCCAAGCCTGCCGCGCCCGCGGCTCCGGCGGCACCAGCCGCGCCGGCCAAATAACCGAATTGTCATCAAAGCGTTCATAGAAAAGCCGGGTTCTGCCCGGCTTTTTTGTTAGGAAAAACGCATATGCGGCGACAAAGCCGCGCATGGCGGTTTTCAGGAGCGCCAAATCATCTAGATTGCCTTTTCTGGATGGTCCGGAGAAACGCATCGCGAAGAGGACAGTGCATGACGGTTGGCCGAACGCTTCTCAGGTCGCTGCTGGCGGCAGCCCTTCTGGCGGCAGGACTGCAGGCGACCCGGGCCGACGAGTGGCGGACCACCTCTTCGCTGATCGGCCAATCCAAATACGGCGACAATTTCCAGCACTACGACTACGTCAACCCGAACGCCCCCAAGGGTGGGGCCTACAACTCCGTCGTCCAAGGGACATTCGACAGCTTCAATCCCTACATCGTGCAAGGAGCGCCGGCCGCCGGCTTCCAGCCGTTGGGCGGCGGCCTGCTCTACGATACGCTGATGGACCAGGCGACCGACGAAGGCAGCGTCAGCCACCCGCTGATCGCCGACGCCTACAAATATCCGGCCGATTATTCATCGGCGACCTACCGGCTGGACCCGCGCGCGAAGTGGCATGACGGGCAGCCGATCACCGTCGACGATGTGATCTGGTCGTTCCAGGTGCTGAAGGCGAACAGCCCGATGTATAGCCGCTATTTCGAGAACGTCACCGAGGCCGTCGCGATCTCGGACCGCGAGGTCGAATTCCATTTCAGCCAAAAGGGCAACCGCGAACTGCCCAAGATCCTTGGCGACCTCGTCGTTCTGCCCAAGCATTGGTGGGAAGGCACCGACCCCAACGGCAAGAAGCGCGACATCACCAAGGGGACGCTGGAGCCGCCGCTTGGCTCAGCAGCCTACAAGATTGCCAGCTTCAAGCCGGGCTCGGAGATCGTCTGGCAGCGCGTGCCGGATTACTGGGGCGCCAAGCTGCCGGTGAAAATCGGGCGCGAGAATTTCGACACCCAGCGCTTCACCTATATTCTTGACGACAATGCCGTCTGGCAAGCCTTCAAGAAGGGCGGGCTCGACGATATCAAGCCGGAAAACAGCTCGAAGAAGTGGGCGACGTTTTATGATTTCCCGGCGATCAAGGCCGGCGACGTGATCAAGCAGGAATTCAAGACCACCTCGCCGGAGCCGATGCAGGCCTTCATGCTCAACCAGAGGCGGCCGCTGTTCCAGGATCGCCTTGTACGCGAGGCACTGACCTGTGCGTACGATTTCGAGACAATGAACCGTACGTTGTTCTTCGGCTTCAACACCCGTACCAGCAGTTACTTCCAAGGCACGGAGCTGGCATCGAGTGGCCAGCCGCAAGGCAAGGAGCTGGAAATCCTGGAAAAATACCGCGACAAACTGCCGCCCGAGCTTTTCACGCAGGCGTTCAAGCTGCCGGTCTATGACACGCCGCAAGCCGAGCGCAAATACCTGAAGCAGGCGGTCGATCTGTTCGCCAAGGCCGGCTGGGTGATCAAGGGCGGCAAGATGGTCAACGCCAAGACCGGCGAGCCGTTCAAGTTCGAGATCATCGGCTCAAGTGAAACGGACCAGGTCCTTTCCGGCACCTATATCGCCAATCTGCGCAAAATCGGCGTCGATGCGACGCTGCGCATCATCGACCAGAGCCAATACATCAACCGCGTCAACAATTTCGATTACGACGTCATCACCAACCTGCTGCAGCAATCGGAATCGCCCGGCAACGAGCAACGCGATTTCTGGAGTTCGAAGGCCGCAGACACACCGGGATCGCGCAACTTTTCCGGCATCAAGGATCCGGTCGTCGACGCCCTTGTCGACCGCATCATCTTTGCCACCGACCGCGACGATCTCGTGGCCGTCACCCATGCGCTCGACCGGGTGCTGCTGTGGAACTACTATGTCGTGCCGCAATACTACCGTGCGGTGGTGTGGCTCGCCTACTGGAACAAGTTCGGGATTCCGGACAAGCAGCCAAGCTACCGCGGCGCCGATATCGATTCCTGGTGGATCGACCCCGAGAAGGAAAAGGCGCTCGCGGCCAAATACAAGGGTAGCGATTGATGGGGCAGCAGTCGATGCTACCTCGTCGTGGCTTCCTGACGCTTGGCGCCGCGGCAACCACCGCCGCGCTACTGCCGGGCCGTGCCTTCGCCGCCAGCCCGACCGATGTGAAACTGCATGGGCTGTCGGCTTTCGGCGACCTCAAATACAAGCCGGATTTCACGCATTTCGACTATGTCAATGTCGATGCGCCGCAAGGCGGTACGTTCAACTTCCTGCCGCGCAACTGGGGCTCCAACCAGACACCGCTGACCTTCAACACGCTGAATTCGTTCGTTCCCAAAGGCGATTCGCCGCAGCGTATGGAGATGTGCTTCGATTCGCTGATGGTGAGAGCGTTCGACGAACCTGACGCCGTCTACGGGCTGATCGCTGACGGCGTGACGATTTCAGACGACCGCAACGGGTTCACCTTCTCGCTGCGTCCGCAGGCTCGTTTCCATGACGGCACGCCGCTGACGGCCGAGGACGCCGCCTTCACCTTCAAGCTGTTGAAGGACAAGGGGCATCCGGACTATTCGCTGCCGCTGACACATCTGAACGACGCGATCGCCATCGATGCTCACACGTTGAAGCTTGCCTTCTCCGGCAAGCAGACAACCCGCACCATCCTCAACGTCGTTGCGTTCCCGATCCTGTCGAAGGCTTTCTATACGGCCAACCCGTTCGATTCCTCGCAGATGAATCCGCCGCTCGGGTCAAGCGCCTACAAGGTCGGTCGCTGGTCGGCAGGGGCCTGGATCGAATATGAGCGAGTGGCCGACTATTGGGGCAACGACCTGCCGGTCAATCGCGGCCAGAACAATTTTCAGCGCATTCGTGTCGAGTTCTACCAGGATCGCAACGTTGCCTTCGAAGCGTTCAAGAAGGGAGAGATCCTCTACAAGGAAGAATTCGTGTCGCGAGTCTGGGCGACGGGCTACGACTTCCCCGCCTTCATTGCCGGCAAGGTGGTGAAGCGCGAATTCCCGGCCGAAACGATGCCTTCCATGCAGGCCACCGCCGTCAATCAGCGGCGGGAGCAATTCCGCGACCCGCGCGTGCGGCAAGCGATCGGGCTCTGCTTCGACTTCGAATGGACGCGGCGCAATTTCTTTTACGGCTCCTATGAGCGCTCGCAATCCTGCTTCGAGCAATCCGATTTTCGTGCCGAGGGCGTCCCGTCGCCACAGGAACTAGCCTTGCTCGAGCCACTACGCGGCCAGATTCCGGGCGAGGCTTTTGGCGAAGCCGTCACACAAGACGTGTCGAACGGTTCCGGGCGCGACCGCCAGTTGCTTGGCAAGGCGGCCAAGCTCCTGACTGACGCCGGCTGGAAACGCTCCGGCAATTTCGTCGTCAACGACAAGGGCGGTCGACTGTCGGCAGAGTTTCTTGTCGATGACGAGGTCTTCGAGCAGGTTTACTCGCCCTGGGTGGAAAACATGAAGGCGGTCGGCATCGATGCCTCTATCCGGCTGGTCGACGCCGCGCAGTATCAGCTGCGGCAGAATTCGTTCGACTACGATCTTATCTCGGTTGCGGCCCGGTTTCCGGCGACGCCAACTCGTGACGACCTCGAAACCTTTTTCCACTCGCGAACCGCAACCTTGTCGGGCACACGCAATCTGCCGGGAACATCGAGCCCGGCCATCGACGCCCTGGTCGACGCCGCCGGCGCCGCCAAGGACCGCGAAAGCCTGACAATCGCCATGCGTGCGCTCGACCGGGTCTTGCGTGCACGGCGCGATTGGATTCCAAGTTGGTTCCTGGCGAATCATCGAAGCGCCTATTGGGACATGTTCGGCTTTCCCGAGCGGAAACCCGATTTCGACTTTCCGGTCGAAGCGCTGTGGTGGGTCGACAAGGGCAAGGCGGCAAGAATTGGCAAAGCCTGACATGACCGTTCGCGCAGGATTGGCGGGCTGATGGGCGCCTATATACTGCGACGCATCCTTCTGATGATCCCGACGCTGTTCGGCATCATGGCGATTTCCTTTGCCGTGATCCAGTTCGCGCCCGGCGGTCCGGTCGAGCAGGTGATTGCCAGTCTGACCAACCAGGGCGGCAGCGATCGCCTCGGCAGCGGTGGTGGCGACGCCGGCGCCGGTGGCAATGTCGATGCCGCCGGCGATATCGGCTCGAAATACCGCGGTGCGCAAGGTCTTGACCCCGAGTTCATCAAGAAGCTGGAAAAGCAGTTCGGCTTCGACAAGCCGCCGCTCGAACGCTTCGGCATGATGCTGTGGAACTATATCCGGTTCGATTTCGGCGATAGCTATTTCCGCGACATATCGGTGCTCAACCTGATCCTCGAAAAGATGCCTGTGTCGATCTCGCTCGGCATCTGGATCACCATCCTGTCCTACCTGATCTCGATCCCGCTCGGCATCCGCAAGGCGGTCAAGGATGGCTCGGCGTTCGACATGTGGACCAGCGGCGTCGTCATCATCGGCTATGCGATCCCGGGCTTCCTGTTCGGCATCCTGCTGATGGTGCTGTTTGCCGGCGGCTCGTTCTGGGACTGGTTCCCGTTGCGCGGCATCGTTTCGGATAATTGGGACCAGTTGTCCTGGCCGGACAGGGTCGTCGACTATATCTGGCACATGACGTTGCCGCTGACCGCGCTCGTGCTGTCGGCCTTCGCCACGACAACGCTGCTCACCAAGAATTCCTTCCTCGAGGAAATCCGCAAGCAGTATGTGGTGACGGCGCGCGCCAAGGGCCTGTCGGAGCGCAAGGTGCTCTACGGCCATGTCTTCCGCAATGCCATGCTGATCGTCATCGCCGGCTTTCCCGGCGCCTTCATCTCGGCCTTCTTCACCGGCTCGCTGCTGATCGAGAACATCTTCTCACTCGACGGTCTTGGCCTGCTCGGCTTCAAGTCGGTCCTGCAGCGCGACTATCCGGTGGTGTTCGCCAATCTCTATATCTTCTCGCTGCTTGGGCTGTTCGTCGGCCTGCTGTCCGACCTGATGTACACCTGGGTCGATCCGCGCATCGATTTCGAGCGGAGAGACATCTGATGTCCCAAGCCGTTGTCGAGAACACCGTTGTCGAGACCACACCGAGACGCGCCAAACGGCCTTGGCTATCGCCGCTGAACCGCCGGCGCTGGCAGAACTTCAAGGCCAACCGACGCGGCTACTGGTCGCTGTGGATCTTCCTTGTGCTGTTCGGTCTGTCGCTGTTTTCCGAATGGATCGCCAACGACAAGCCGATCCTCGTCTCCTACAAGGGCGAGATCCTGTTTCCAGTGCTGGTCGCCTACCCCGAGGAGAAGTTCGGCGGCTTCTATGCCGTGACCGATTATCGCGATCCGGTCATCCGGGACGAGATCAACGCCAATGGCTGGATGATCTGGCCGCCGATCCGCTACTCCTATCGCACGGTCAACAATGCCATTCCCGATGCCGCGCCTGCAAAGCCATCCTGGCAATATGATGCGGACAAGCGCTGCGGCCAGTATCCGCAAGGGGCGGCCGATCCCGATTGCATTGTCGGCAACTGGAACTGGCTGGGCACAGACGACCAAGCGCGCGACGTGCTGGCGCGGCTTATCTACGGTTTCAGGATCTCGGTGCTGTTCGGTCTGATCCTGACCGCGGGCTCGTCGCTGATCGGCGTTGCCGCAGGCGCCATGCAGGGCTATTTCGGCGGCTGGACCGATCTTCTGTTCCAGCGCGTCATCGAGATCTGGTCAGCGATCCCGGTGCTCTATCTGCTGCTCATCGTCTCCGCCATCCTGCCGCCCGGTTTCTTCATCCTGCTTGGTCTGATGATGATCTTCTCCTGGGTGGCGCTGGTCGGGGTGGTACGTGCCGAGTTCCTGCGTGCCCGCAACTTCGAATATGTCAACGCCGCCCGCGCGCTCGGCGTGCCCAATCGCACGATCATGTTCCGGCATCTGTTGCCCAACGCCATGGTGGCGACGCTGACCTTCCTGCCGTTCCTGACCAGTGGTTCGATCTCGACGCTGACCTCGCTCGACTATCTCGGCTTCGGCCTGCCTCCGGGCTCCCCGTCGCTAGGCGAACTCATGAAGCAGGCGCAAAGCAACCTGAACGCGCCTTGGCTCGGTATTTCCGGCTTCATCGTCGTCTCGCTGATGCTGTCGTTGCTGGTGTTCATCGGTGAGGCCGCGCGCGATGCCTTCGACCCGCGCAAGGCATTCAGATGAGCGAAATTCTGCTCTCTGTCCGCGATCTCAGCGTCGCCTTCGCGCAAGGTGGCAACCAGTCGACGGCGGTCGACCACATTTCCTTCGACCTCGCCAAGGGCGAGACCGTGGCACTGGTCGGAGAGTCCGGCTCCGGCAAATCGGTGTCGGCCTTGTCAGTGCTGAAGCTCCTGCCCTATCCGACGGCGAGCCACCCCTCAGGGGAGATCCTTTTCCAAGGCGCCGACCTGCTGGCGATGAGCGAGAAGCAGTTGCGACAGGTGCGCGGCAACAAGATCACCATGATCTTCCAGGAGCCGATGACCTCGCTCAATCCGCTGCACACGATCGAGCAGCAGATCGTCGAGATCCTGAAGCTGCATCAGGGCATGGCCGACCGCCCGGCCAAGGCGCGCACGCTGGCGCTGCTCAACGAGGTCGGCATCCGCGATCCGCAGAAGCGGCTCGACGCCTATCCGCACCAGCTGTCCGGCGGCCAGCGCCAGCGCGTCATGATCGCCATGGCTCTGGCCAACGAACCGGAACTGCTGATCGCCGACGAGCCGACGACGGCGCTCGACGTCACCGTGCAGGCGCAGATCCTCGAACTGCTGGCGGGCCTCAAAAGCCGCAAAGGCATGTCGATGCTGTTCATTACCCACGATCTCGGCATCGTGCGCAAGATCGCCGACCGGGTCTGCGTCATGACCAAGGGCAAGATCGTCGAGACCGGACCGACCAAGGACATCTTCGCCAATCCGCAGCACCCCTATACGCGCCACCTGCTGGCAGCCGAGCCGAAGGGCAAGCCGCCGGCCGCCAACGCCGACGCCAAGCCGGTGATGACCGGCAAGGACATAAAAGTCTGGTTCCCGATCAAGCAGGGCTTCTTCCGCCGCACGGTCGACCATGTGAAGGCGGTCGACGGCATCGATGTCACCGTGCGCGCCGGCCAAACGCTGGGCGTGGTCGGCGAATCCGGTTCCGGCAAGACGACGCTCGGCCTGGCCTTGGCGCGCATGATCTCGTCGACGGGAACCATCCGGTTCAACGGCCGCGACATCAACCAGCTCACCTTCAACGCCATGCGGCCGCTCAGGCGCGAATTGCAGATCGTGTTCCAGGATCCGTTCGGTTCGCTCAGCCCGCGCATGTCGATCGCCGAGATCATCGAGGAAGGGCTGAAGATCCACGAGCCGAAACTGTCGCCCGATGAACGCGACGACAGGGTTGCGGACGTGCTGAAGGAGGTCGGCCTCGATCCGGCGACCCGGAACCGCTATCCGCACGAGTTTTCCGGCGGCCAGCGCCAGCGTGTCGCGATCGCGCGCGCCATGGTGCTCAACCCGCGCTTCGTCATGCTGGACGAGCCGACATCGGCGCTCGACATGAGCGTGCAGGCGCAGGTCGTCGACCTCCTGCGCAATCTGCAGGCCAAGCACGACCTCGCCTATCTCTTCATCAGCCATGACCTCAAGGTCATCCGGGCGCTTGCCAACGACGTCATCGTCATGCGCAACGGCCAGATCGTCGAAGCCGGCCCTTCCCAGCAGATTTTTGAAAATCCGCAAACCGACTATACTCGGGCGCTGATCTCGGCCGCCTTCAAGATAGAGACGGCGCCGGTCGGCATCGTCAGCGAGTAATTTGCGTAAAGAGGGACTAGAATACCGCGATGGAAAAAGGCCGCATCCTGCTTGCCGTCACCGGCTTTCATCCACAGCGCTGGCGCGAGCTTTTGTCGGCCGAGCGCGAGGTGGTGCTGGAGCCGGACGGCGCCAAGGATCCGTCGATCACCTATGCGGTTGTGTGGAAGCAGAAGCCCAATTTGCTGTCGTCGCTGCCCAATCTGCGCGCCATCTTCTCCATCGGCGCCGGCGTGGACCATATTTTCGCCGATCCAGGCCTGCCCGACGTGCCGATCGTCAAGGTCGTCGCCGACAACCTCACGCAATACATGACCGAATACGTCGTCTGGCGGGTGCTCGATCATCATCGCCAGGGCCTGCTCTACCGGCAGCAGCAGCAAAAGAAGACCTGGCACGAGCCGCAGCAGCGGCCAGCCGGCGACATATCGGTCGGCATTATGGGCCTCGGCAATCTCGGCCGCGCCGCGGCCTTGGTGCTGCTGTCGCTCGGCTTCGCCGTCAATGGCTGGTCGCGCACCGAGCGGCCGATGCAAGGGGTGGCGACCTATTCCGGCGAAGCCGGGTTGATCCCCTTCCTCAAGGCGACAGATATCCTTGTCGTGCTTTTGCCGCTGACGCCGGACACGCAAGGCATCATCAATTACGGCGTGCTGAAGGAATTGCGCAAGCGCAACGGCCTCGGCGGCTCGGTGCTGATCAATGCCGGACGCGGCCGCCTGCAGAAGGATGCCGATATCGTGCGGGCGCTGGATGACGGCACGCTGAAGGAGGCGAGCCTTGACGTGTTCGAGGTCGAACCGCTGCCGAAGACCAGCCCGCTGTGGAACCATCCGAAGGTGTTCATGACGCCGCACGCCGCGGCGACCTCCGATCCCATGCACCTGGTGCCGACCATGCTGCGCCAGATGGACGCCTTCGAGCGCGGCGAGAAGCTCGAGAATCTGGTGGATCGCAAGGCGGGATATTAGCCAGGGTTCTTACATCGCCAGATCCCACTGGCTGAAGCACCGCTTGATTGCTCTCACGGAGGACAACTGCAGCTTCGGCAAATCGAGCTCCTCGAACATCGCCTGGTATCTTCGGCGGTTTTTCGGCGTGGTCACGGCAATATGGTGGATCATGTCCCATTTGACGCTGTCGCGTACGCCCTCCAGGGTTCCGCGTCTGTTCTTCTCAAACCAGCTTCGCCTGAAGTAACGCAGCAGGCTTGCCGGCGTGGAGATATCCAGCAGGATCACTCCCGTCGCCCGCCGGAAACGTTGCGGCATGCAGATCGAGTAATTTCCGTCCATCACCCAGCGCTCGCCGGCGATCGCGGTGTCATGCAAGGCGATGAATTCGGTCTTTGGACGCGGCTCCCAGTCTGTGTTGGGCAGATGATGAAGCAGATCGAGGTGAACGGGCTCCAGGCCACGCTTGCGGGCAATCGCGACGGCCAGGGTCGACTTGCCGCTGTTGGACGGCCCCAGAATGCAGATGCGGTCGCCAAGGTCCGAGAGTTTCATTGATCGTCCCCTACGCGGACCCAAGCATGCTGCCGACGATCGCTCTCGTCGGACATCTGCAGCTTCTAACTTCAGCCAGGCAGGGCGAACTTCTTCTTCTGATTGTCCGGCTTGCCGCAGTCGCGGCGCTCGATCGACCGGTTCATGGCATCGATCTCGCCTGACGCCTTGTCGCTGTCGCGCTTGGCCTTGGAGCGCATGTCGGGCGTGAACGGACCGAAACCCATCGCGGGATTGGAGAAGGTCGGCTTCGCGGTCACCGGAAGGTTGTATTGCTGCGCCAGGCCATTGCGCTGCGCCAGCAACTGGTCGCACGGCACGGTGTCGTATTGCAGGGAGGATTCTACGTTAGCGTCCTGCCGCTCGGACATCGAGTTGCCGACGCAGCCGGCCGTTGCCAGGCAAGATGCCAAGATCATCATGTTCCAGCGCATCCGATATGCTCCTCCTGATATCCCGCATTGATGCGACCAGATCGCAAATATCAGTCGCGCACGCAAATCGGACTTTTTCGCAGCAGCGGGATGGTGTTCATGCTCACTTCAAACGGCGTGAGGCTTCCACGCCACAACGCCCAGCCCTTGGACGGGTTCGCGGCGATCCTGCCGGATGATGGTTGGCTCCAGCGCCAGGATCGCAAGCCCTTTGCCCTCGAGTGTCCGCCTGACATAGGGTTGAGAATGGGCATAGCGCCGCGAGGGCTGCAGCGCGAAGTCGCCGTCGTCTGCCAGGATCTCGACGGAAAAGGCAAACAGGCCGCCTTCGGCGAGCAGGCCGGCAATGGTGCCCACCAGACCATCGAGCGCGCCGATGTAGATCAGTACATCGGCCGATGTCACCAGATCGGGCTTTTCGCCTGAATGAGAGAATCCCTGCAGATCGGCTTTCGTCAGCGTGTCGTAGATGCCTTTCGCCCGCGCCTTCTTCAGCATCCTGGCCGAGATATCGACCCCTTCCAGCCGGTCGACGATCGGCCTCAGCCTCTCGCCCATCAGCCCGGTGCCGCAGCCCAGGTCGAGCGCCAGGCGAAAGCGGCCCGGCCTTGCCTTGCGAATCATCTGCTCGATGAATTCGGGGAGCCGGTAGTCGAGCTTGCCGACCAGCATCTCCTCGAATGTCTCGGCATAGTGGTCAAACAGCGCTTCGACAAAGGCGCTGGGCGGCGCTGCGGCAACCGGCCCCTTGCCGATCAGCTGCAATTTGAGGGCGGCGCCCTGGCGATCGGCCCCATCCAGTTTCAGCGACATCGCCCAGGCCTGCGCCGCCAGGTCGAGCCTGCCCGATGCCTCGTGCATTTCGCCAAGGCGGAACCAGCCCATTGCCCATTGCGGCGCCAGATCCAATGCGCCGAGCAGCAGCTCGGCCGCCGCCGTGGTATCGCCGGAGGCAAAGAGCATCTCGGCATAGTCGGCACGGCGATCGGCGTTCAAATCGCCGGACGATGTCTGAAGCGGTTTCATGATGATGGTTCCGCCGGCGGATGGCAGCCGGGCCGCCATCTCTGTAGAGCAAAGCTGGCCTGAGAGTCAGCAGTCTCCGACAAACGGCTTCCCGCAGCGGAATTATATCCTATCTTGGGGACCATGCGCGCCGCCGACCTGCTTCATCCCCAGCCCGAAGGCCTTTACTGTCCACCGGGCGATTTCTTCATCGACCCAGTGCGGCCAGTGGGCCGGGCGCTGATCACGCACGGCCATTCCGACCATGCACGCTCCGGCCACCGCTCGGTGCTGGCGACGCAGCAGACGCTCGACATTATGGGTCTGCGCTACGGCGAGGACTTTGCCGCAACGACGCAAGCCGCACGGCTCGGCGAGACGATCGCGCTGAACGGCGTCAGCGTCAGCTTCCATCCGGCCGGCCATGTGCTGGGTTCGGCGCAGATATCGGTCGAGCATCAGGGCACGCGCATCGTCGCCTCCGGCGATTACAAACGGCAAGGGGATGCGACCTGCGCGCCGTTCGAGCCGATCCGCTGCGACGTGTTCATCACCGAAGCGACCTTCGGCCTGCCGGTGTTTCGCCATCCGCCTGATACGGAGGAGATCGCCCGCCTGTTGAAATCGGCGGCGCAGTTTCCCGAACGCTCGCATCTGATCGGCGCCTATGCGCTGGGCAAGGCGCAGCGGGTGATGCGGCTGTTGCGCGATGCCGGCTATGACAAGCCGCTCTACATCCATGGCGCGCTGGCCAGGCTCAGCGAATATTATCAGAGCCAGGGTATCGACCTGGGTATCCTCGAGCCGGCAACGGTCGAGGACGGCAAGGACGACTTCACTGGCGCCATCGTCGTCGGCCCGCCATCGGCCTTCGCCGATCGCTGGGCGCGGCGCTTTCCCGATCCGATCTCGTGCTTCGCGTCTGGCTGGATGCGGATCCGCCAGCGCGCCAAGCAAGGTGGCGTCGAACTGCCGCTGATCATTTCGGACCATGCCGATTGGGACGAACTTACCGCCACCATCAAGGAGACCGGCGCCGAGGAGATCTGGGTGACGCATGGCCGCGAGGAAGCGCTGGTCCGCTGGTGCGAGCTCGAAGGCATCGTCGCCCGGCCGCTGCATCTGGTGGGCTATGAGGACGAGGGCGATTGAAGGCATGAACCGCTTCGCCGAACTGCTCGACCGCCTGGTGCTGACGCCGTCGCGCAACGGCAAGCTGACGCTGCTGGTCGATTACTTCCGAACCGTCGAGGATCCGGATCGCGGGCTGGCGCTGGCGGCCATCACCGGCGACCTTACTATAGCCGCGGTCAAGCCGGCGATGCTGCGCATGCTGGTCACCGAACGCATGGACCCTGTGCTGTTCGGCTATTCCTACGACTATGTCGGCGATCTCGCCGAAACCGTGTCGCTGGTCTGGCCGCAGACGCCGGGCAATATCCCCAACCGCGAGCCGACGCTTGGCGAGGTCGTGGCCAAACTGCAGTCGGCAAGCCGCTCCGACGGGCCGAAGGTTCTGGCGAGCTTGCTCGACAGCGCCGGCATCTCAGCGCGCTTTGCCATCATCAAGCTGGTCACCGGCGGCCTGCGCATCGGCGTCTCGGCGCGGCTGGCCAAACAGGCGCTGGCGGATTTCGGCAAGGTCGACGTCTCCGAGATCGAGGAGCTCTGGCACGGACTGTCGCCGCCCTATACGCCGCTGTTCGCCTGGCTGGAAGGCAAGGCCGAAAAACCCCGCAACACGGCGATGGCTTTGTTCCGTCCGGTGATGCTGTCGAACCCGGTCGGCGACGGCGATCTCGAAAAACTCGATCCGGCGGACTACGCCGCCGAATGGAAATGGGACGGCATCCGCGTCCAGGCGGTGGCGGAAGGTGGCGTCCGCCGGCTCTATTCACGCACTGGCGACGATGTCTCCGGCGCCTTTCCCGACCTCGCCGATGCCATGCACTTTTCCGCGACGCTCGATGGCGAATTGCTTGTCGGCGACCCGCGAGAGGCGACGGGGACCTTCTCGGACCTGCAGCAGCGGCTGAACCGCAAGACGGTGACGCCGAAGATGCAGCAGCAATATCCGGCCTTCATGCGCTGTTACGACCTGCTTCAGCTCGGCGACGAAGACCTTCGCGTATTGCCGTTCCGCGAGCGGCGTGGCCGCCTCGAAGCCTTCGTGAAAACGCTGGACCCCAGCCGTTTCGACCTGTCGCCCTTCGTCGACTTCGCGGATTGGCAGGCGCTGGAGAACCTGCGCCGCGCGCCGCCGCATCCGATCATCGAGGGCGTGATGCTGAAACGCTGGGATTCGCCCTATGTCGCCGGCCGGCCGAAAGGCCCGTGGTTCAAGTGGAAGCGCGATCCGCACACGGTGGACGCGGTGCTGATGTACGCCCAGCGCGGCCATGGCAAGCGCTCGAGTTTCTACTCCGACTACACGTTCGGCGTCTGGTCCGGAGCCGAGGGCGAGGAGGAATTGGTGCCGGTCGGCAAGGCCTATTTCGGCTTCACCGACGAGGAGCTGAAGCAGATCGACAAATATGTTCGGGACAACACGGTCGAGCGTTTCGGCCCGGTGCGTTCGGTGCGGGCGGATCGTGACAATGGGCTGGTGCTGGAAGTCGCCTTCGAGGGGCTCAACCGCTCGACCCGGCACAAATCCGGCGTCGCCATGCGCTTTCCCCGCATTTCACGGCTGCGCTGGGACAAGCCGGCCAACGAGGCCGACCGCATCGAGACGCTGCAGGCGCTGCTCGACCGCTAGATGCGGCCGATATTCTTACGGCTCGATCGAGACGCGGATCTCGTAGATGTCGACCGCCTTGCCCTGCTTGTCGAAATCGGAATTGACGGCGATGGTTCCGGCTGAGCCCGGATGCTTGTTGGGGAACTGCACGTCGAACAGATATTCGTTGCGCTGCTGGCCGACCGCGTAGCGCTTGCGGCCGCAATCGCCGAGCTCGCCGAAATTGCAGTCGACGGAAATCTGCGTGTCCTTGCCGTCCTCGGCACGCGCGATGATGTCGAACACGGCGTGCTTGCCCGCGAGCTTCTCCAGCACGCCCTGCCCGACATCGAAGGCGATCGCCGAACCGGAGGGGCCGGACTGGATGCGCAGGAACGGACCGGTATCGTCCTTCATCACCGAGGCCTTGGCGTCCGAAGGGGCTGCGACATGCGTCGGGTCGGTCGGCGAGAACACATTGATCCAGTTGCGCGACTGGTCCGCGGCGCCAGGCTTGGCCGGCGCGTTGGCGCCGTCGGCCGGGGTGAAATCGTCGCCCTCGACGGTTGGCGGCGCCTCCGGCGGCGCCGTATCGAGCTGCGCCGCCGTCTTGAACACGCCGGTCTGGATGGCAAAGAACACGCCGATGCCGATCGCCGCAAGCAGGGTGACGGTGAAGAAAATGGCGGTCAACGGCAGGCGGCGCCCGCGAATGCGCCGCTCATCGCGATCGGGCGCCACTTCCGTCGCGGTACCCGAAGCGGCGGGAGCGGACATGTCGATGGCCGGCACGCCAGGAAGCGTCGCGTCCGGCATGATGTCGGGAACGACCGGCAGCACGCGCGATCGCGGCGCATCGGAAGCGGGCTGCGCGGGGCCGTCGACGGTGACGGCGGGCGATGGCGCCTTGTCGCCGACCTCGATGGCGGGCGCCGCGGTGGCCGCGGGCTCGGCCGCCGGGGCATCGACCTCCAGGCCGACATCCGGCACCGCCGGCAGGAACTCGGATTCGATTTCGGTGATCGTTGCCTGGATCGCCTTGCGGCGCTTGATGGCGACTTCCACGGTCACGCCGGGATTGGCCTGGAGCGCACGGTCAAGCGCGGCAAAGGCCGAGCGATAGACCTTCTCGCGGAACGCGCGGTCCTCGGCATTGCCCTTCTCCAAGGCGTTCCGGATCGCTTTTTCGATCGCGTCCAAGCGGGATCCCTCTGCAAATTGCCCCAACTTCCGTGATGGTTAGCCGTAGGCGACCAATCAATCAACGGGCGCGCGGCCGCATTCTGCCTCGACGGGCCGTCCAAAGTCCATCTTGGCGATATTCCGGCAAACAAAATCGGAACATGCCGGCGATTCTCGCGCGCTTGGAGGCGCAAACCCCTGGTTTCGATCGCGGCGGGCGCTCCTGCATGATTTGCCAAGTGGCATCTTGAATTCGCGGCCGGTTGAGTCTATCACCCAGCCCATCTTGGAGGCCTCGGCTTCCCGGGCCGCTTTAGCTCAGTTGGTAGAGCACCGCATTCGTAATGCGGGGGTCGCGTGTTCGAGTCACGCAAGCGGCACCAGTTCCCTTCCTATCCTCCCTATGCCGCAATCGGTACTTGACCGCTGCCTATGCGGTGGATCGCGCAATGGTTCCCAGATGCGCCATTGTCGAGACTCAGCTTTGGTGGGAAACTCGCGGGCATCAGCATGGGAGGTCGAAAATGCCCAACACTTTCAAGACCGGAGACGTCGTCAAGCTGAAGTCGGGAGGGCCGAAGATGACGGTCAGCGACGGTGCCGCTTCCGGCATGTATCTGTGCCACTGGTTCAACCGCGAGGGCGATGTCTGGATTCCGCAGCATGCGGGTTTCAAACCGGACCAGTTGGTGGCCGCCGACCCATCGGCATAGCTCCTGCCCGTTCGCCAAGGGCGGTGGCTAAACCGGCGTGCATTCGTATGACGCCGGATGGGGTGTCATGGCCGCTGCTTTTGGCACCGGCACCGAGGCGGCATCGCCGGATCGAATGATCGGCGCAGGCGACCGACGGATTTCCGTCGTCGCTGCGTTTAACGGTTGAAGCGTGACCGCGGCATGGACCGTGGCCGACGCGCCAACCGGAGACGCCGAAGCATGATAAGCCGTTCGATCCTTGCCGCCGCCTTGAGCCTGCTGACCGTTGCGGCCCTCGCCCAGACGGCGACGCAGCCCCCAGTTGCTACGCCTCTTGGCGTCACGTCTCCTGGCGCCACGCCGCCAGCCGCCGCCCCGGCCGCGCCAAGGGCCAAGTCCGACATCACGCTGGCCAAGTTCCAGAAGCGGCGGGAGAAGGCGATCATGGCCGCCGACACGGATGGCGACGGCAAGATCAGCCTGCTGGAGTGGGAGGCTTTCCAGGCCAAGCGCAACATCAAGGGCGATGCCGCCAAATCCTTCGCGCGCATCGATTCGAACCATGACGGCTTCATCGATCGTGCCGAGCTCGATGCGTTCTTCGCCAAGCGCTTTGCCAAGCTGGACAAGAATGGCGACGGCGTTCTGACGGCCGACGAGATGCCAGGCCACAAATCCGCTCCCAAGCCGGAGCAATGACCAAGAGGCCATGACGCGTGATGGAAATCGGGAGTGCGCCAGCCGATGAGCGCCGATCCGGACGAGGAGTTGGTTCGTCGGGTCGGTGCCGGCGACCCGGCGGCCGTGCAGACGCTCGTCGCACGCAAATTGCCGCGCATCCTTTCGCTCGCCGTGCGCATGCTGGGCGATGCGGCGGAGGCCGAGGATGTCGCGCAGGAGACCTTCGTGCGCATCTGGCGCCACGCCGCGAGCTGGCGGCGCGGCAATGCACGCTTCGACAGCTGGATCCACCGGGTGACGCTCAACCTCTGCTACGACCGGCTGCGCCGGCGCCGCGAACTGGTGACCGACGATTTGCCGGACATGGTCGACCCTGCCCCGCTTCCCGACGCCCGCGAAGAGCCGCAGGGGATCGAGCAGGCCTTGCAGGCGCTCGCGCCACGCCAGCGCGAGGCGATCATCCTGGTCTACTATCAGGAGATGTCCAACATAGAGGCGGCCGCGACCCTGGCGATCAGCGTCGATGCGTTGGAGAGCCTGCTCTCGCGCGGCCGGCGGGCCCTGCAGATGATCCTGGCCAGGGATGGCGTCCATGACTGAGAAGACCGCGGCCATGAATGGCGGACATTTACCGCGCTTTATGGGCGTCCGGTGGGGGCCGGTCGGCCTCGTTTCCAACCCGCGTGGGCACGCGGCACCAAGGGGCAAGGGGAAGACAGATGGCTGAAGACATCGAGGACGGACCGGCAATGGACGCCAGGCGTTTCGCGGCGCTCGCCGAAGCCTATGGCGGCGATCTGCGGCGCTGGCCACAAGCGGAGCGCGACGCCGCCACCGCCTTTGCCTCAAGCGAGACAGGCCAGGCCATCTCGCGACGGGCCGATACGCTCGACGCCCTGCTCGACAGTTATCGCGTCCCGCACCCCGGCAAGGCGCTGCACGACACGATCCTGCGGACCGCCGACCGGTACATCGTCCGGCGGCGGCATCAGCGCTTCTGGTGGCTGGGGCTGGGGCTCGCCGGCATAGGGCTGGCCGGCGCCATTGCCGGACTGGCCCTGGTGACCGTCGTCACCCCCGAAGTTCAGCCCGACCATTATGTGCTCGACGCCAATGCGACGGCGTTCGGCGATGCCGGGCCCGACACGATCGAGGAAGACCTATGAGCACCGGCCGTAATCTCCTCATCGCATCGGTGGTGCTGAATGTCTTCCTGGCCGGCGCGCTTGCCGGCGGGGCCGTCTGGATAAAACGCGGCAAGCCGGCCCAGGGCTATTCGCTGGAGGCGGCCGGCGGCCGGCTTCCCGACCAGCAGCGCACGCTGTTCCGCAAGGCGCTGCGCGACGTCCGCCAAGAGTCGCGCGAAATCATTCGCGACGGCCAGCAGGCCAGGCGCGAGGCGGCGGATCTGCTGCGGCAGCCCGTCCTCGACACGGCGGCCCTGGCGGCCGCCCTGGAGAAGGCCCGCAATGCCGACGTCACCGTGCGCACGCGACTGGAGCAGCGCATCATCGAGTTCGCGGCGGCAGGCTCCGCCGAGGATCGCAGCCTGCTGGCGGAAGGGCTCTCAAGGCGCGCCGGGCCGCAGCCGTCGACACCGCCAAAAAAATCGCCGTGACGACCGACGGAAAATGCCGATGGCGCCCGTTTAACGAGATGAAGGGCAGGACCTGCCGGGCCATCTGGCGCCGACAGGTTTCAACCTCGGACAACTTCGGAGCATGGTCATGAACTATCTGACAAAATACGCGGCCACCGCCGCTCTCGCGATGACCGGGACGGTGGCTACGGTCGCGGCATCCTCGGCGATGCCGCTGGCGCCGCTTGCCGCCCCGGCGCTGGTCGAGCACGTCGCCTGGGGTTGCGGACCTGGCTGGCATCCCAATCCCTGGGGACGCTGCGTCCCCAATCGCGTGGTCGTCTACCCCGGTTACCATTATTGGCATCGCCCGGCCTTCTATGGGTGGCATCCGCACCGTCACTGGCACCGCTGGCATCGCTGGTAAGGGCCTCGGGGGTCGACAATATCGCCGGCCCCACGACCTCAGTTGAACAGGCACGAAACGGCTCGAACTGGCTTCCGGCGCGGTGCGCGGGAAGCCCCAGCAATGGAGAGCTGACTTGGCTATCCCGGCCTCCAATTCCCCGCCCGATCCAGTGCTCGTCGCTTTCAACCGCTTCGGGCTCGGGGCAAGGCCCGGCGACCGCGACAGGGTGGCCCACGACCCGCGCGGCTATCTGAAGGCGGAACTGCGGCAGGCCGACATTGCCATGATCTCGCTCGACGATCCGGCCTATGCGCGCCTGCCGGGCAGCACGCCGGCCATCCAGGCCAGCATGGCGGCAAACTTCCAACGCAAGCTCGACCGCGAGCGCATGGTCGCAGCAACGGCGCAGCCCACAATGGCGAGCGCCCCGGCCACGCCGGAACGGGGTGCGCCTGCCCAACCTGCTCCGCCGCCCGCGCCGCCGGCCAAACCCGCGCCGCCAATCGAGGCCACGCTGTTTCGCGCTGAAGCTCAGGCGCGCCTCGACAAGGCTTTTCGCGCCGAGGCAGGCTTCGTCGAACGCCTGGTGTATTTCTGGTCGAACCATTTCTGCGTCTCCGTGGCGAAGGACAACATCGTGCGGGCGAGCGCCGGCGCCTTCGAGCGGGAAGCCATCCGGCCCTTCGTGCTTGGCCGTTTCGCCGACATGCTGATGACGGTGGAGCGGCATCCGGCAATGCTGTTCTATCTCGACAACCAGCAATCGATCGGCCCTGACTCGCGCGCCGGCAAGAACCGCCGGCGCGGCCTCAACGAAAACCTCGCCCGCGAGATCATGGAACTGCACACGCTGGGCGTCGGCAGCGGCTATACCCAGGCCGACGTCACCAGTTTCGCACGCATCCTGACCGGCTGGACGATGGCCGGGCGCGAAGGCCGGCTCGGCGAGCCCGGCAGTTCCGTCTTCAACGCCAACGCACATGAGCCGGGCGATGCGGTGCTGCTGGGCAAGACCTATCCGGCCGGCGGCATGGGCCAGGCCGAGGCGGCGCTCAACGACATCGCGCGCCATCCGGCGACGGCGCAGCACATCGCCACGGAACTTGCCCGTCATTTCATAGCCGACGACCCGCCGCCCGCGGCTGTCGCGCGCCTGGCCAAGGTTTTCGCCAAGAGCGACGGCAGTCTCCGGGCATTGGCGGCGACCCTCATCGACATGCCGGAGGCCTGGTCGACGCCGCTGGCCAAGATGCGCTCGCCTTTCGACTATATCGCCGCCATCCGCCGGGCGGCAGGTCCGGGTCCGGCGAACGATCCCGGCCAGTCGCTCAATTGGCTCAATGCGCTGGGCGAGCCGCTCTGGCAACCGCCGGGGCCGAACGGTTTTTCCGACCAGGCGGACAGCTGGGCCTCGGCCGAAGGCATGAAGATCCGCCTCGACATCGCCTGGCAGGCGGCCCGCCAGGTCAAGGATATCGGCAATCCCAACGACATGCTCGACGCCGTCATCGGTCCCTCCGCCTCGCCGGAAACGCGGCAGGCGGTCGCCCGCGCCGAGTCCAAGCAGCAAGGCCTGGCGCTGCTCTTGATGGCGCCCGAATTCCAGAGACGATAGCGCGAGCGACAGGTCCGGCGCCGACAACTCCCATGGAGACCAAGTCATGAGCCTGCTTTGTGAAATCCCTCACCCTTCCCGCCGCGCCGTGCTGATGACCGGCGGCGCGCTGTTTGCCTGGGCCTATCTGCCCCGCTTCGCCCGCGCCGCCGATAATCGCGATCCGCGGCTGATCGTCATCGTGCTGCGCGGCGCGCTCGACGGCCTGTCGGCGGTCGGTCCGATCGGCGATCCCGATTATGCCGGCCTGCATGGCGACATCGCTTTGTCGCTCACCGGCCCGCACGCGGCATTGCCGCTCGATGGTTTCTTCGCGGTCAATCCGGCGATGCCGGTCTTCGCGCGGCTGTTCAAGGACAAGCAGGCGGCGGTCGTGCACGCGGCCGCGACCGGCTATCGCGAACGCTCGCATTTCGACGGCCAGGACGTGCTGGAAAGCGGCTTTGCCGGGCCGGGCCACGTCGCCACCGGATGGCTCAACCGGGCGCTGGAGAGCCTGCCGGCGGGCGACCGCGTGGCGACGCTTGGCGGGTTGGCCGTCGGACCATCGACGCCGCTGGTGATCCGCGGCGCGGCTCCCGTGCTCGGCTGGGCGCCGCAATCGCTGCCGGCGCCGGCCGGCGACCTCGCGGCGCGGGTTCTCGACCTCTACCAGCATCGCGATCCGGTGCTGGCGGTGTCCCTGCAAAAGGGCCTCGATGCCGACCGCATGGCGCTCGACGACCAGATCGGCGGCAACGCGATTAAGCCGAAGGATGGGGCGATTAAGCCGAAGGATGGGGCGATGAGGCCGAAGGGTGGTCTCGGCAGCGCCGCCGGGATGCGGCAGGCCGCACAAGGTGCGGCCAAGCTGATCGCGGCCGATGACGGGCCGCGTGTTGCGGCGCTTGCCTTCGATGGCTGGGACACGCATGTCAACGAAGGCGGCGCGACCGGGCGGCTCGCCACCTTGCTCGGCGGCCTCGACGGCGCCTTCGAGGAATTCGAGAAGGGTCTCGGCGAGCGCTGGAAGGACACGGCGATCGTCGCCGTCACCGAATTCGGGCGCACGGCGCAGATCAATGGCACGGTCGGAACCGATCATGGCACCGGCACGGTGGTGCTGCTCGCCGGCGGCGCGATCAAGGGCGGCAATGTCATCGCGGACTGGCCGGGATTGAAGCCGGCGCAACTCTACCAACAACGCGACCTCGCCCCGACCAGCGATGTCAGGGCGGTGCTGAAAGGCCTGCTCGCCGACCAGTTCGGCCTGTCCGCCGCCGTGCTCGGCGACAAGGTGTTTCCCGAGTCGGCGGCGGTGAAGCCGATGCGGGATCTCGTCGCTTGAAGTAGCACGATGGCGTCACGGGGGCGCTATCTTTGGGGAAGCGCCCGATCGTGTCCTCCATGGTTGCGTTCCCGAGGACAACATACCACTCGGCCGGCTGAATGCCGGGTGAGTGGTCCGATCACATATTCGTAAGCGGGCAGAGTGCTCGCCAAGCGACGCCGCGACTTTCAGCGCGGCGTCGTCGAGCATGTCGCCTCGATCAGGCGGCCTCGACCTTGGCGGCCGGCGCCTCCTGCCCCCGCACCAGTTTGGTCACGCCGGCGAAGTCGAGCTTGCCGGAGCCGAGCACCGGAACTTTCGGGACGACGCGCACTTCGGCGGGAACCATCAGGTCCATGGCGCCATTCGCCTTGGCGAAGGCCAGGAACTCGGCACGTGTGGCGCCGGGAGCCTCGGTGATGACAATGAGCTTCTCGCCCTTGCGCGCATCCGGCACGGAAGCGACCGCCGACAACGAGCCTTTCCACAATTCACCCGCCAGCGCCTCGACGGCGGCGAGGGAAATCATCTCGCCACCGATCTTGGCGAAACGCTTGGCGCGGCCGCGAATGGTGATGAAGCCGCCCTCGTCGACCGAGACGACATCGCCGGTGTCATGCCAGCCGTCGACCAGCGGTTCCAGCACACCCGGCTTCTCGGCGCGCAGATACCCCGACATGACATTTGGGCCGCGCACGTAGAGACGCCCGCCTTCATCCACGCCGGGTACCGAATCCAGGCGGTATTCCATGCCGGGCATGATTTTGCCGACGCTGCCGGACCTGTTGTACATCGGTGTGTTGATGGCGATCACCGGCGCCGCTTCGGTCACGCCGTAGCCCTCGAGGATACGCACCCCGAACTTCTCCATATAGGTCATGCGCGTCGCTGGCTTGACCGGTTCGGCGCCGGCAAAACAATAGCGTATCGAGCGGAAGTCGTAGGGGTGCGCTGTGCGGGCATAGCCGCTGAGGAACGTATCGGTGCCGAAGATGATCGTCGCGTTGGATGCGTAGATCAATTCCGGCACGATGCGGTAGTGCAGCGGCGACGGGTAGAAATAGACCGGCACGCCCGAGATCAACGGCAGCACCGTGCCGGCCGTCATGCCGAAGGAATGGAAGATTGGCAAAACGTTGAACACCTTGTCGCCCGAGTGGAAGTCGATGCGCGAGGCCGCCTGGGCGGCATTGGCCAGGATGTTGCGATGGGTGAGCACGACGCCCTTCGGCGTGCCTTCCGAGCCTGAGGTGAACAGGATTACCGCCGGGTCGTCAGGCTTGCGCGGCGCGCGCGGTGTCGACTTGCGCAACAGGCCAAGCAGCTTGTCCTTGAGACCGATGGTTGCACGCAGATCGTCGAGCCAGACGATGTCGACCGAGCGGCCGATCTCTTCGACCACGGCGCCAAGCTTGGCCTGTTCGACAAAGGCGCGGGACGTGAGCACGGTCTTCACTTCAGCGGCCTTGCAGGCGGAAAGGATGTTGGCGGCACCCGCGGTGAAGTTGATCATCGCCGGCACCTTGCCGGACGACATCACGCCGAGCAGCGTGGCGCACGAGCCGTTGGCGTTGGGCAGCATAATGCCGAGCGTCTGCTGATCGGTGTAAAGGTTCTGGAATTTCTCGCCGAGCACGGCGGCCGCTGTCAGCAGCTTGCCATAGCTCAGCGAGCCGGTGACCGGATCCTGCACGGCGAGCCGTTTCATGCCGCGTTCATTCGCCGTCAGGATGATCTTCTCCAGCACCGTCCTGTCAATGTCCTGGGTGCGGAAGACGAGATCCGACATGACCTGATAGAGTGCAGACCCCGCCGCGGCGCGGCGCTTGCGGCCCTTCAGTTCCGGCGGCACTTGCAGCTTGACCGGCTCCAGTATGGTGACCTTGACCTTCGGGAACAGGCGGCGGCGCACATGCTGCGACGTCAGCCGGGAGAACGGGCTTTTCTCCAGCCCGTCGATGCGGATCGGCACGACCATCGAGCCGGTCTTGTCCGCCACCATGGTGGCGCCATCATAGACCTTCATCAGCCCGCCGGTGACGGTGATGCGGCCTTCGGGGAAAATGACCAGCGGATCGCCGGCCTGCACGATCTTGATCAGCGTGCGGGTCGACATCGGCTTGGCCGGATTGAGCGGCAAGGCACGGGCGAACTTCATGAACGGCTTCATCCACCAGGCCTGGGCGATGGCGTGGTCGATGGCGAAGACCGGCTCCTCGTCGGTCAGCGTCAGCGCCAGCGGGCCGTCGAGGAAGCTGACATGATTGAGCGCCAGGATCGGCGCCTTGCCGGCCGCCTTGAGGTTCTCCATGCCCTCGACCTCCAGGCGCAGGAAGGCGCGGAACAGGATGGAGACGAAATCGCGGAAGGCGTTGGTCGGCAGGAATTTCAGCATCAGCCAGGCGGCGACGGCATTGGCCGCGGCCAGACCGAACAGGATGCCGCCGGTGGAGACTTTCGTCTGGATCGCGGCGACAAGGATGCCGCCGACGGTCATGAAGCCGGCATTGACGATGCTGACGGCAGCCACGACGCGGGCGCGGCGCGCCTCGGGCGACCAGGCCTGCACGGCGGCGAAGGTCGGCACCACGAGGAAGGCGCTGGCGATGGCCATGCCGGCGAGGTCGATCGCCACACGGATGGTGTTTGGCCCGGCAAAGAACAAGGCAAGGGTTTGCGCCTTCGGCGAAGGCTGCATGCTCCATATGGTCCAGGCCAAATGCAGGCCGAACAGCGCCAGCAGCGCCGTGCCGACCGGTGCGGGCAGAAGCACGATACGCCCCTGCGACATCCATGCGGCGATCGCCGAGCCGATGGCGATCGAGACGGCGAACACAGCGAGATAGACGGTGACGGCGATCTCGTTGCCGCCGAGCGAAGCCTTGATCAAGGTCGGCAGGATAGAAAGCACGATGGCGCCGATCAGCCAGAACCATGAGGTCATCAGGCCGGCGCGCCAGATCCGCGTGTCGGTCCGCAACTCGCTGACCTGGCGCCAGGTCGAGCGAAAGACGTTCCTGTCGATGACGAGGTCAGGTGCCGCGGAACCCGTGGGAGGAATGTAGCGGCTGACGAACCAGCAGCCGACGGCCAGGGCCATCATGATCGGCCCGAACACCATGACGCCGATGCCATCGGCCGACACGACGCCACCGGCGATGGTGCCGCCGAGGATGGCGGCAAACGTGGCCGACTCGATCCAGGCGTTGGCCTTGGGCAGTTCCTTGCGCTCGAGGTGATCGGGCAGGATGCCGTATTTGATCGGCCCGAACAGCGCCGAGATGATGCCGAACATCAGCAGCGCCGTCATCAGCACGGGAATAGACGACAGCGCGATGCCGGCGACGGAGACACCCGCGGCGGCGATCTCGGCGAATTTGAGCCGGCGCGCGATCAGCGCCTTGTCGAAGCGGTCGGCGATCTCGCCGCCAAGGGCGGACAAGAGCAGAAAAGGCGCCATGAAGACGGCGCCCGCCAAAGTGACCAGCGAGGCCGCCTGGTCGGCGGCCAGCGTGAAAAGAATCAGGAACACCAGCGTGTTCTTGAGGAAGTTGTCGTTGAAGGCGGACAGGAACTGCGTCCAGAACAGAGGCGCAAAGCGCCGGGACAACATCAGATGCGTGTTCATGGCGATTTCCATTTGGCGGAACCCTGCGGCTATTCGCCGGAGGTCCTGCGGGTTGCAGGCGCTATTTCAAGCTCAGTGATAGTCATGAGCTGGTTAAACTTCCTTACAGTGCCCGATGTCCATATCGTGGCTTTCGGTCCGCCAGAAATGAACGTCGTTCATAGACGCACACTATCACATCTTGAACATTGTTCAAGCGAAAAATGAACGGCGTTCATTGCGCTTGGAAACGGAGCCGGAACCGCTGACGTCTCTGGTATCTCGGGGTTAGGGCGCCGAGGTTGCCGGACCTGGCCCGAGCGTCGCCACTGTCTTCAGCGCGCCGTCGAGCATGTCGCCCTTTTCGTCCTTCAGCGCCGCCTCGCGCAGGCGGCGGATCCAGTCGGCGGCATCGTCGCGGCCCTTGAGCATGGCAAGCGCCGACAGCACGCGGTCGAATTTGGACTGAGCGCGAACATGGGTGTCGCTGTAGCCCTTGATCAGCCGGCGGCAGTTGAGGATTTCGACGGCGAGCGCATAGTCCTGGGGCACATGGGCGAGCGCCAGCGCGTACCAGCGATCGAGATGCGCGGTCTCGACCTTGTGCCTTAGCAGGCCGCGGCGCCAGCGGCGCAGGCCGCCGATGAACCAGAGTGCCGCAAAGCCGGCAAAGCTGTCGGTGCGGATGCGGCGGCCATGGTTGATGCGGCGGTCGAGGAAAGCGGCAAGCTTCGGCCGGCTCTCGATATAGCTGCCCAGCCCCGCCGGCATCGTGCCGCAGAACTCCTCGATGCGCGGATGAAAATATTCGGTGACCTGCAGGATCGAACCGTCGTTGGCGCCGACTTCCTTGCGCACCCGTTTGTCACGGGTCGAGCGCGTCTTCAGGTCGGCGACGCGGATCATGTCGTCATAGCACAGCGCGTTGGCGAGGTGCTTGGCGGCGGCGATGGACAGCGCATGGGCATGGTCGGCGCGGTCCAGTGCGACGGCCTTGTCCAGCAGGTCGAGATACTCGCCGCCATAGGCGATGTCCTGGTAGTCGACGACCTTCCTCAGACCCCGCAATGCCATGTCGCGCACCGCCACGGGCATCAGGTCGATGCGGGCGCCGAGCGCCTGCCAGCCTTGCAGCAGGTTTTGCGGGCCGCTCACGCGCCCTGTGCCCAGGGCGGATTCGACAATGGCCGGCCCTGCCGGCCTCGGCGCCGGTGCGGCCGTGCCGCGCGCCCGGTCATAGGCGACGCCGAAGGCGGCGAGGCTGGCCTTGACGCCACGGCCGCCGGCACCGATCGCCTGCTCGTAGCTTTCGCGCGTGAAGGGCAGTGCGTCCGAGCCCGCCAGCGCGCCAAGCAGGCTGGCGGAGATCATCGAGCCGTTGTCGGCGGCGATCTTTTCCATGTCGAAGGCGATGAAGCGCTTCGATGCGGCTTCCGCCGTCGCATGCACCTTGGCAGATGAGGCCCGGCCGTCGCCCGGCTCGATCTTCTCCGATACCGCGGCTATGCGGTGCGAAGAGGCTATCAGCGTGGTGCGCTCCGGCGTGACGAAACCACGGATGATGGCACGGCCGGCTTCCATCAGCTCGGCGGCGATCAATATGTCGACATCGCCTTGCGAGGGCGACAGCGCTAAGACCGGCAGCCGGCCGGTGTCACGGGCCATTTCGACGTAGTAGATGGTGGCGCCGGTGCGCTGCGCGACGCCGGCGACCGAGGTCGATTGCGCGACATAGCCATTGCGCTCGGCAACATCGGTGATCCAGTCGGCCAGCACGCCGCCGCCCTGGCCGCCGACCGCCAGCACGGCCAGCTTGATGACGCGCTCGTCGTCCTGTTCGCTGGTCTTGGCGCGGAATGGGGGAACAGCGTCAAGCATCGGCGAAGGTCAGGCGCCGGCTTTCGCGGCGGCGTTGCAATAGGCTGATGGTGGCGCGGCGCGCGCTTTCCAGGAAGCGGTCCCAGCGGCTCGGATTGTGCACGACATCGGCGCGGTAGAAGGACGGGCAGAGCACGGCGGCATCGGCGACCTCGCCGCAATTGCCGCAGCCGACGCAGTTCTGGTCGATCGATGCCACCGGATCATCGCGCAGCGGATCGTCGAGCGACTTCACCGACAGTGACGGGCAGCCCGACAACCGCATGCAGGCGTGGTCGCCGGTGCAAATGTCCTCGTCGACACCGAATTTCGGTTTGATCACGCGCTCGCCGCCCTTGATCGCCTTGTCGACCAGCGGCTTTTCGCGGCGCTGGCGGTTCAGCATGCATTCTGACGAGGCGACGATGACCTTCGGCCCCTTCTCCTCCGTCGTCAGTGCCTCGCGCAACGTGTCCTGCATCTTGCCGACATCGTAGGTGCGGTCGACATGGCGCAGCCATTTGACGCCCATGCCCTTCACCGCCTCGGTGATCGGATGTTTTGTCGACTTGGTCTTGTTGCCGGCGCGGGATGACAGGATGTCCTGCCCGCCGGTGGCGGCCGAGTAGAAATTGTCGACGATAACGATGACGCCGTCATTCTTGTTGAACACGGCATTGCCGATCGAGGAGGTCAGGCCGTTGTGCCAGAAGCCACCATCGCCGACGAAGGAGATCGAGCGGCGCTTGGCGTCGGGCGAGTTGAACGCCGACGCCGAGGCCGGGCCGAGACCATAGCCCATGGTGGTGGCGCCGAGTTCGAAGGGCGGCATGATCGAAAACAGGTGGCAGCCGATATCGGAGGCGATGTGGTGTTTGCCGAGTTCCTGCTCGACCAGCTTTGTCGCGGCGAAGATCGGCCGCTCCGGACAGCCGATACAGAAGCCCGGCGGACGGCCTGGCACGACATTGATCAGGTCCGCGGTGTCGACGCCGTCGCCGACCTTGTTGGGCGCGCGCACTTCACCGGGCAGCAGATGCGGCGCCTCGGCGCGCAGGAAGGCACCGATGCCGTCAAGCATGACCTGGCCGGTATATTCGCCGGCCATCGGCAGATATTCCTTGCCGACCAGCCTGGAGCCACGCCCGGCCTTGTGCAGCATCGCCGCGAAGGCCTGTTCGATGTAGTTTGGCTGGCCCTCCTCGACGACCAGCACCGCCTGCTTGCCCTCGCAGAAAGACAGGAACTCGTCGTCGATCAAGGGATAGACGGCGTTGAGCACGTAGAGCGGCACGTCCGTCTCGCCATAGGTGTCGGCAAGGCCGAGACGCTGCAAGGCGCGGATGACGGAATTGTACATGCCGCCCTGCATGATGATACCGACCGAGCCGTGATCCGAACCGAAGAATTCGTTGATCCTGTTCTTGCGGATGAAATCGACGGCGGCCGGCCAGCGCTTCGCCACCTTCTCCTTCTCATGCAGGAAGGAGGCGGGCGGAAGCACGATGCGGCCGGTGTCGCGGCGCGGTGCTTCCAGTGCATCGGCGACCGTCATCGGCGGGCGCTTGTTGTCCTTGGCGGTGAAATGGCCGTGAACGTGGCAGCAGCGGATGCGCACCTGCAGCATGACCGGCGTGTTGGAGGCTTCCGACAGCTCGAATCCGTCCTCCACCGCCTTGACGATCGACGGCAGGTTGGGGCGTGGATCGAGCAGCCAGACCTGGCTCTTCATGGCGAAGGCATGGCTGCGCTCCTGCATGATCGAGGAGCCCTCGCCATAGTCCTCGCCGACGATGATCAGCGCGCCGCCGGTGACGCCGCCCGACGCCAGATTGGCGAGCGCATCGGAGGCGACATTCGTGCCGACGGTCGATTTGAAGGTCGCGGCACCGCGGATGGGATAATGCACCGAGGCGGCGAGCATGGCGGTGGCGGTGGCTTCGGAAGCACTCGCCTCGAAATGCACGCCGAGTTCGCCCAGAATGTCCTGCGCGTCGGCCAGCACATCCATCAGATGGCTGATCGGCGCGCCCTGGTAGCCGCCGACATAGCCGACGCCGCATTGCAGCAGCGCCTTGGTGATGGCGAGGATGCCCTCGCCGGCAAACTCCTCGCCGGCACCGAGCCTGAGTTTCTCGACTTCCTTGGCGAAAGACCGTTCGGCCATCTCTGCCTCCTTCCGTTGCCGCCGCGAACCGGCGCGTACGTCTAGATGTCGTGCTTGCGAATGTTCTTGAGCATCTTCAAAAGCGTGGCGATGAGTGCCGCATATTCAGCGTCGTCGATATCGTCGAACATCGCCTCGAACGCGTCATGCATGGCCGGCCAGGCGCGGGTGAACTCGGCGCGGCCCTCATCGGTCAGGAAGACATGGCGGATGCGGCTGTCGGTGACGCCCTGCTCGCGCCGCACGAAGCCTTGCCCCTCCAGCGTGTCCAGCGTGCGGCTCAAGGTCGACTGCTCGATCACCGTATAGACCGAGAGGTCGTTGACGGTGACGCCATCGGTGACCGACAGCACGGCCAGCGTGCGCACCTGCGAGATCGTCAGACCCTGCCTGCGGAAATCATCGCGCAAGGTGGCGTTGTAGCGGCCCATGATGCGGTTCATCAGATAGGGCGCGAATTGCTGCAGGCCGATCTGGCCGAGCGTCGAAATGCGCTGGCGCTTTTCCGCCACCTTCTGTTCCATCACAGCCTCCCCGCCAGGAGAAAGCCGGAACCGCCGCCGAGACCCGCGCCCGGATGGGTCGAGGCGCCGATATGATAAAGCCCCTTTATGCCGGTCTGGTGGTTGCGGCTGGTCTTGAACGGCCGCCACAGGAAGGACTGGTCGATGGTCGAGGATCCGCCATAGGGATCGCCGCCGACCAGATTGATGTTCATCGCCTCGAGATCGGCTGGCGAATAGGCTCGGCGCGCAATCACGCTGTCCTTGAAGCCATCGATGTGGCTGGCGAGGATCGCTTCAGCGCGGTCGGCATAGGCCTCGCGCAATGCGTCGGTCCATTGCCCATCAGCCAGGGCCTGCAGCTTACCGGCGGCATCGCCCTTGATGTGGCGCGGCGCCTCTGGCAGTTGCAGCCAGAGGATGGCCTTGCCTTGCGGGCAGCGCGACGGGTCGAGCGCGTGCGGCTGGCCGACGCAGATGGTCGGCACTTCCGGCAGCAAGCCGCGCACCGCCTCGTTACAGGCTTTCGATACGCCATCCAGGCCTGGCGTCAGATGCAGCAGCGCCACCTTGTCCAGGCCTTCGCCGCGCCATGCCGGCGGCTTGTCGAGGGCGTAGTGGATCTGGAAGTTGCCTTTGCCGTAGCGGTATTTCCGCGTTGCCTCGATATCGGCTTTGGGCGCCTCGCTGCCTAGCAGCCGGCCATAAAGCTGCGTCGGCGTCACCGAGCAGATGATGCTCTTCTTCGCATGGACCGTTTCGCCCGAGGCCAACCGCACACCGGTGGCGCGCCCACCAGCCAGGATGATGGAGGCGACGTCCGCTTCGGTGGAGATGACGCCGCCGCGCTCGATGATCAATGCCTCGAAGGCCGACAGCAGGTTCTTTGCCCCGCCCTTGACGATCGGGGCGCCTGCGGCTTCGAGCGCGAAGGCGATTACCTTGGCGATCTGGCCGGAGAAGGCATCTTCCGGCCCCAGCCCGGCATGCAGCACCCAGGGCGCCCAAAGCGCGCGGATGGTTTCGGACTGGTAGGTGCTTTCCAGCCAGCCGCGTGCCGGCGCCAGCGCCTCGCCGAGAAAGGCGGCAAGGCCGCGCGGGCCGCGCCGCCAAGCATCGCCGGCCAAAAGCTTGGCCGTCGGATAGGACCAAAGACTGCCGCCGAGCAGGCCGAACAGCAGGCCGGCATTGCGTTCGATGCCGCCGACATCGTCGGCGTGCCGGTCGCCGTCACCCGCCGCGATAGCATTGAATGCGGCGACGTTGGCGGCGCGGTCGGTGCTCAGCACCGCATGGCTGCCGTCCGGCCGCAGCACGCCGGTCGGCGCGTCGGTGTGGCAGAACTCCAGCCCGTGCCGGGCGAGGTCGCCGCCCAATGCCGCAAAAGCCGGCGAGGTGATGAACAGCACGAAGGTCGTCGCCATCACGTCATGGACGAAGCCGGGCGCGGTGATCTCCTCGGTGCGCATGCAGCCGCCGATGCGGTCGTTGCGTTCGAGGACGAGCACCTTGGCACCCTTGCCGCCAAGCATCGCCGCGCAGACCAGCGCGTTGATGCCACTGCCGACGATGATGTGATCGGGCGCTTTCATTGAGGGCTCGCAGACGGCAGGCGGTGGAGTTCAATCGCGTGGAATTGCGCTCTACGGCGCCCCCCTCTGTCCTGCCGGACATCTCCCCCTCGAGCGGGGAGATTAGCAGTTCCAGCGCCCTGCTCATTTCCGCAAAGTTGGAGATTGGCGAAAGCCGTTGTTACGGCCAATCTCCCCCCTTGAGGGGGAGATGTCCGGCAGGACAGAGGGGGGTGAGCGCCAGCGCTGCAAGGCTGCCACCCGTAACCCATCTTCACTCTATCGCCAACCTGCATGATCTTCTCCCGAAGATCTCCTTACTGCCCCGAGACCAGCGCCAGCGCGCGGATCGGGCTGCCGGTGCCGTGCTCGATCTTGAGCGGTGCCGCGATCAGGATGGCGCCCTTCGGCGGCAGCTGGTCTAGGTTGCACAGGCTGGCGAGGCCGTAACGGTTGGCCTTGTGCATCAGCGTGTGCGCCGGGAATGGCGGCTCCATGCCGCCGGCCTTGCCGGCATCGGTGCCGATCGTCTCCGAGCCCCAGCCCTTGATGTCCTTGGCTATCAGATACTGGATGGCCTCAGCCGTCGGGCCGGGCGTATGCGGGCCGGTCTCGTTGGCATTGAGGAACTCGGCTTCCGAACCATTGCGCTTGTACCAGTCGGTGCGCATCACCACCCACTCGCCGGCGTTGATGACCCCGTGCTTGGCTTCCCACGCCTTGATGTAGTCGACCGTGAGCAGGAAATCGTGGTCGGCTGCGGCTTCCTTGGAGCAGTCGATGACATTGACCGGGCCGACAAAGTTCTGCGCCGGAATGGTGTCGGTGGCGCCGTCCGGATAGTCCTTGCCGGTGATCCAATGCTGCGGCGCATCGAAATGCGTGCCGGAATGCTCGCCGAGCTTCAGCCAGTTCCACGCCCACCAAGGGCCGTTCTTGTCATAGCGGGAGATCGAATGGATCTCGACCTTGGGCGTGTCGACAGCGAGTTCCGGCGGCAGCTTGATCAGCGGTGTGTCCGGCCCGAGCTGCGCCGAGAGGTCAACCACCTTGATGGCGCCTGACAGCAGCCGGCCGGCGACTTCGCCGAGGAGTTTTTGGGTGTCCATGGTCTTCTGTTCCCTCTTTGACAGTGATGATCAAGGCTCGTCTCGGCCCTTAATATCCTACTAGACGAAAACATATGCATCTGCAATTATCTTTAAGCATAAAGGAAATGGGAACGGGGCGTGAGCGAGTTCGACGCCATCTTTGTCGGGGCGGGCCACAACAGTCTGGCATGCGCCGCGCATCTGGCGCTCAAAGGCTGGAAAACCGGGATTTTCGAGCGCAATTCCACGATTGGCGGCGCCGTCCAGACCCGCGAATTCACTCTTCCTGGCTTCCGCCATGATTTCGGCGCGATGAATCTGAGCCTCTTTGCCGGCTCTGCCTTCCACCGGAAATATGCAAATGAATTGAAAGTGCAGGGCCTGGAATTCGCCCCGGTCGCCGACTGTTTCGCCAGCGCCTTTCCGGACGGACGCTGGTTCGGCGTCAGCAACGACCTGGAAAAGACCGCCACGCGCATGGCCGCTTTCTCCACCGCCGATGCCGCCACATGGCGCAGGCTGGTTGCCGCCTTCCCGGGGGAGGCCGAACATCTGTTCCGGCTGCTGGGTTCGCCGATGAGCGCCCGCGCGCTGGCCGGCTCGGCGTGGAAGCTGTGGCGCAAGAAGGGCATATCCGGCGCGCTCGACACGGGAAGGCTGTTGCTGTCCTCACCCCGCGCGTGGCTGGAGGAAACTTTCGAGTCGCCCCATGTGAGGGCGACGCTCGCCACCTGGGGCATGCATCTCGACTTCGCCCCCGATATCGCCGGCGGTGCGGTGTTCCCCTATCTGGAATCGATGGCCAACCAGAGCTTCGGCATGGTGCTGGGCAAGGGCGGCGGCGACACCATCATCCGGGCGCTGGCCGGCATGGTGACGTCCGCCGGCGGCAAGATCGTCACCGGCGCGGACGTGGCCGAGATCACCGTTTCCGCCGGCAAGGCGACCGGTGTTAGGCTCGCTTCCGGTGAGACCCACACAGCCACCAAGGCCATCATCGCCGGCGTCGCGCCAAAGGCGCTGACCGGCACGCTGCTGCCCGGCGGTTCCGGCAATGCCGGCTTCGACACGGCGATGAGAAAGTTTCGGTATGCGCCGGGCACGATGATGATCCACCTGGCGCTTGACGACCTGCCGGACTGGCGAGCCGGGTCTGAGTTGCGGCAGTTCGCCTATGTTCATCTGTCGCCCTCGCTCGACGCCATGTCGCGCACCTATCAGCAGGCAATGGCCGGCATGCTGCCGGACGAACCGGTGCTGGTCGTCGGCCAGCCAACCGCGATCGATCCCTCACGCGCGCCGCAGGGCAAGCATGTGCTGTGGGTGCAGGTGCGCATGCTGCCTGCCGAGATAACAGGCGATGCTGCCGGCAAGATTGCGCCCGCGCATTGGGACCAGGTCAAGGACGCCTATGCCGAGCGCGTGCTCGACATCATCGAGGCCTATGCGCCCGGCCTGCGGAGCAAAATCCTCGGCCGGTCCGTGTTCTCGCCCATCGACCTCGAGCGCGAGAACCCGAACCTGGTCGGCGGCGACCAGGTCTGCGGCAGCCACCATCTGGCGCAGAACTTCTTGTTCCGCCCGGCGCGCGGCTATGCCGGCTGGAACACGCCGGTCGGCAATCTGCATCTGACGGGAGCCGCGACATGGCCGGGTGCCGGCACCGGTGCGGCCTCGGGTTTCATGCTCGCGCAACAGCTTGGCGGGAGGTAGGCTCCGACGATTTTATCGAGGTGACGAGAGGCAAGGCGCTGCTGCCCACGAAGCCTGAATCAATGAACGGATAGTGCCGCGCTAAGACAATAACCAACAAGGGGAACGACCATGAAAATCAACAGACGCGAATTGCTGGGATACAGTGCCGCGGCACTCGGCGTGGCCGCGGTTGGCCTGCCGAAAATAGCCAAGGCGGCGGCCGGCGAACTGACCATCGCCTACAATGTCAACCTGCCGTCCTGGGATCCGACAACCGGACCCTCGGCCGTCAACCCGACGATCCAGGGCCTCTACCAGTCGGTGTTCGACCAGTTCATCCCGCAAAAGCCCGACCTGTCCTTCGCGCCCGGCCTGCTCACCGAATGGGGCTGGAACGACGACCGCACCAAGGTGATGATGACGGTGCGCGAGGGCGTGAAATGGCATGACGGCTCACCCTTCACGCCCGAGGACGTCGTCTGGTCGCTGCAGCGCGCGGGCGACGAAAAGACCGGCAACCCGATCCAGTTCGTCTGGAAGAACGTCAGCAATTTCAAGATCGACGGCAACAAGATCACGGGCGACGTTGTGCAATTCGATCCGGTCTATTTCAAATGGATGTCGTTCCTGACCGGCTATATCCTGCCGAAGGCCTATTACGAGAAGGTCGGCGCCGAAGGCTTCGAGAAGGCGCCGATCGGCACCGGCCCCTACATGGTGGAAAAGTTCGAGCGCAACGCCTTCCTGCGGCTGAAGGCCAATCCGAATTACTGGGGCGGCAAGCCGGCTTTCGAGAATGTGACGATCAAGTTCGTCACCGACGCCGCGAGCCGCGTCGCCGAGATCGAATCCGGCTCGTCGCAGGTGACGCTCGAAATTCCCTACGAAGAATATGACCGCCTGATCGCCAAGGACGGACTTGCCGGCTCGATCAAGAATGTCTCCGACATCGGCATGATCTTCTTCAACAACAAGGACGCTATGCTCGACAAGAATGTCCGCCAGGCAGCCGTCATGGCCGTGGACAAGGAGCTTCTGGTCAAGCGGCTGCTGCGTGGCTACGGCCAGCCGATCGACACGCTGGAGACGCCGGAATACGCGGCCTACGATCCGTCGATCAAGGTCGAGCACAATCAGGAAAAGGCCAAGGAATTGCTCGCCGCCTCCGGCTATTCGACCAAGAAGCCGGCGAAGTTCACCATCCAGACCACCAAGGGCTTCAAGCCCAAGGATTACGAGATGGTGCAGGCGATCGTCGGCATGTGGCGCAAGGTGGGCATCGAGGCCGAGATCGAGGTCTACGAGATCGCCAAGCACTATGAACTGCGCGCCGCTCACAAGCTGGCGCCGGCGGCCTTCTACAACTGGGGCAATTCCATCGGCGATCCGACCACCTCGACCGGTTTCGCCATGTTTGGACCCTCGCCGCACTCGTCCTGGAAGACCGACGACCTCGATGCCAAGATCGGCCCGCTCTGGGGCGAGAAGGATGAGGCCAAGCGCATCGCCGGCTGGAAAGCGGTCGACAAGTACATTGCCGAAGAGGCCTATGTGCTGCCGCTCATCCAGTACGCACAGCCGATCGTGCACTCGAAGAAGGTCAATGTCGTGCAGCACATTTCCGGCGCGCTGCTGCCGGCCCTGATGACCCCGGCCTGAGACTTACGAAAGGCACGCTGTCAGGACGGCGGGTCTTCTCCAACTTACACAGGCCTCCTCATCCGGCCGCTTCGCGGCCAGCTTCTCCCGGCGGGGAGAAGAGACGGGCTCAGCCTTCCGCGACCTCTTCTCCCTTCGGGGAGAAGGGTGGCCGCGAAGCGGCCGGATGAGGGGCCGTTCGTTCCACCCGAAACGCACTGGGCTTACGCCGGCATGCTCCTGCAACGATTTCTGATCCGTCTTCTGACGATGCTGAGCACGCTGTTCGGCGTGGCCGTCGTCGTCTTTGTCGTGATCCGCGTCGCGCCCGGCGATCCGATCGCCATGATGCTGCCGCCCGGCGCGACGGATGACGATATCGCCCGGCTGCGGGCACTCTACGGTCTCGACAAGACCATCGTGCAGCAATTCTTCATCTGGCTGTCCGGCGTTGTCCGGGGCGATTTCGGCACCTCGATTTCGCTGCGGCAGGACGTGCTCGGCCTCGTCTTCAACCGGCTGCCGGCGACGCTGGAACTGGCCATCGTCGCGCTGATCATGGCGGTGGTGATCGGCGGCACGACGGCCGTTCTCGGCGCGCGCGAGCGCGGCACGGCGGTGGAGGCTGGCATCGACATCGCCAGCGGGGCGGCACTTTCCATTCCCGATTTCCTGTGGGGCCTGGTGCTGATCCTGTTGTTCGGCGTGCTGGTGCCGATCTTCGACATTTCCGGCCGCGTGTCGCCGCAGCTCGACCTGCCCTTCGTCACCCAGTTCTATTTCTTCGAGAGCTTGCTGCGGCTGCGCTTCGACCTGACCTGGGACCTGTTGAAGCACATGCTGATGCCGGCAGTGGCGCTGGCGCTGCCGCTGGCGGCGATCATATCGCAGTTGCTGAAACAATCGCTGAAGGAAGTGCTCGACCTCGACTATGTCGTGCTGGCGCGGGTCAAAGGGTTTTCGGAAACGCAGGTCATCCTGCGAGAGGCGCTGAAGAATGCCGCCCTGCCGACGCTGACACTGGTCGGCGTGCAGTTCTCCTTCCTGATCGGCGGCACGGTCATCGTCGAACGGCTGTTCTCCTATGAAGGCCTCGGCAACATGGCGATCGACGCCGTCATCAACCGCGACCTGCCGCTGATCCAGGGCATCGTGCTCGTCTTCGCGCTGCTGTTCGTGTTGATCAACCTCGTGGTCGACATGATGTACGCCCTGCTCAATCCGAGGCTGCGCCATGGATAAGGCCTCAAGACGCGGACTGGGTCCCAGGCTATGGCTCGCCGGCGGCTGGCTGCTGCTGGCGCTGCTGGCGGCGATCTTCGCGCCGCTGGTAGCGCCGCAGGACCCGCTGGCGCAGGATTTGATGCTGGAGCGGCTGCCGCCCTTCTGGCTTGATGGTGCCGAGCCCGGCTATTGGCTGGGCACAGACAGCCTCGGCCGCGATCTTTTGTCCCGGCTGATCTTCGGCGGCCGTATCGCCTTCATCGTCGCTTTCGCGGCGGCCATCGCCGCCTGCCTCGTCGGCTCGACGCTCGGGCTGATCGCAGGCTATTTCGGCGGCTGGGCCGACCGCATCATCTCGCGCATCGTCGATATCTGGATGGCGTTTCCGCCGGTGCTGTTCGCCATCCTGCTGGTGGCTGTGCTGGGCACCGGCCTCAGCTCCGTCATCCTGGCGATTGCCATCATCGACTGGACGCGCTTCTGCCGGGTGATCCGCGCCGAGGCGATGGGCCAGTCGCGCATGGACTATGTCGAGAATGCCCGCATCGCCGGCTATGGCCGCATCGGCATCATGCTGCGCGAAGTGCTGCCCAATGTGGTGCCGTCGATCGTCGCGCTGCTGTCGCTCGAGATGGGCATCGCCGTCATCGTCGAGGCGATCCTGTCCTTCGTCAATCTGTCGATCTCGACCGATGACCCGACCTGGGGCGGCATCATTGCCGAGGGCCGGCTGTCGATCCACCAGGCCTGGTGGGTGCTGGTGTTTCCGCTGATCACGCTGATCCTCACCGTGCTGTCGTTCAGCCAGTTCGGCGAAGCGCTGAAGGCGCGTTTCGACCCGGTGCTGCGATGAGCGCCTGTCTCGACATCGCCAATCTCAGCGCCGTGCTGCCGAACGGCCAGCGCGTGCTGCGCTCGGTGTCGCTTTCCGTCCAGCCCGGCGAGGTGCGCGCGCTCGTCGGCGAGAGCGGCGCCGGCAAGACGATGATCGGCAAGGCGGTGCTCGGCGTGTTGCCGTCAAGCGTGCGCGTCGTCGAAGGCGACATGCTGCTCGAGGGCGAAGACCTCGGCAGGCTTCAGCCCAAGGCACGGCGCACGCTGATCGGCGCCCGCACGGCGCTGATCCCGCAGGACCCGCTGACCGCGCTCAATCCGTCGCGCCGCATCGGCCCGCAGATGACCGACCGGCTGGTGCGCATTCTCGGCTGGAGCGGCGAGAAGGCCGACACGCGCACCCGGCAGTTGCTGGACGAGGTGCAGATCCGCGACCCCGCGCGCGTGCTGAAGAGCTATCCGCATGAGCTCTCCGGCGGCATGCGCCAGCGCGTGCTGATCGCCGCCGCCTTCGCAGCCGAACCCCGGCTGATCGTCGCCGATGAGCCGACCACGGCGCTCGACGTCACCGTTCAGAAGCAGATCCTGCGCTTGATCGCCGCGTTGCAGCGCGAGCACGGCACGGCGATCCTGTTCGTCACCCACGATCTCGGCGTCGTCGCCAAGATCAGCCAGAAGGTCTCGGTGCTTTATGCCGGCAAGGTGGTGGAGGAAGCCGATACGGCGGCGCTCTTCGCCGCCCCGCAGCACGCCTATACGCGGGCGCTGATGGCGGCGACGCCGCGCTACACCGATCCATATGCTTCATTGAAACCGGTGGACGAGGTGGTGCTGGCTGGGCTTGCCGCCGAGATCGCAGCAGCAGACCTGGCGTGGAGGCGGCCGCATGGTTGAGCCGCTGTTTTCAGTACGCGGGCTGAAGGTCGCCTTGCCCGACATGACGCGCAAGCCGCTGATCGGCCGTGCGCCTTTGGCTGAAATCCTGAAAGGGCTCGACTTCGACTTGCCGAAGGGCTCTGTGACCGGCATCGTCGGCGAGTCCGGGTCCGGCAAGTCGACGCTTGGCCGCGCCTTGGTCAGGCTGCTGGAGCCGAGCGCCGGCAGCGTCAGCTTCGACGGCCGCGACATCACGCATCTGCCGGAAGCGGAGTTGCGGCCGTTGCGCCGCAACCTGCAGATGATCTTCCAGGATCCGATGTCGTCGCTCAATCCGCGCCGCACCATCGCCAGCATCATCGCCGCGCCGCTCAAGCAGAACGGCCTTGGCGACAGGCTCAAGGAACGTGTCGCCGAGGCGCTGCAGCGGGTTGGGTTGCCGCAGAGCTTTGCCAGCCGCTACCGCCACGAACTGTCGGGCGGCCAGCGCCAGCGTGTCGGCATTGCCCGCGCGCTCGCGCTGTCGCCGAAATTCGTGCTGGCCGACGAGATCGTCTCCGGCCTCGACGTGTCGACGCAGGCGCAGATCCTGACCCTGCTGGAGAAGCTGGCGGCGGAGATGGGCCTGACCGTCGCCTTCATCAGCCACGACCTGTCGGTCATCCGGCGGCTGTGCCGGCAAGTCATCGTCATGCGCGAAGGCATGATTGTCGAAGCCAGCGCCACCGAAGCCTTGTTCGACAATCCCAGGCAGGCCTACACGCGCGACCTCATCGCAGCCATTCCGCTGCCCGAAATCGACGCCGGCTGGCTGGACATTCCGGCCGCCGCCAAGGCCCCGACATGAATGCATACGCATGCCGAAAAGCGGGGTTCGGACATGCGACCGCAAAGACCCAGATCCCGCCAATGGAGAGGGCTGACATGAAGACGATACTTCGAAATGCAACGCTTGCCGCTGCTGTCCTTGGCGGCGCCGGCATGGCCTCGGCGGATTCGATCCCCGGCATGCGCGGCCACGATCACACCGGTATCACCGTCCCCGACATGAAGCAGGCGGTCGACTTCTTCACCGAGGTGGTCGGCTGCAAGAAGGCAATGTCGTTCGGCCCGTTCGCCGACGACAAGGGCACTTTCATGCAGGACCTTCTGGGCGTCGATCCCAAGGCCGTCATCGAGCAGGTCACCATGGTGCGTTGCGGCTATGGCTCGAACATCGAGCTGTTCAAATACACCGCGCCCGACCAGAAGGATCTGACGCCGAAGAACAGCGACATTGGCGGCTTCCATATCGCCCTCTATGTCGACGACGTCGCCGCTGCCAAAGCCTATCTCGATGGCAAGGGCGTCAAGACACGCATGGGGCCCCTGCCGGTCAAGCAAGGGCCCGCCGCCGGACAGACCATTCTCTATTTCCAGGCGCCCTGGGGATTGCAGTTGGAAGCGATCAGCTACCCCGACGGCATGGCCTATGAGAAAGGTGCCGAGACGGTGCTGTGGAGCCCGAAGAACCCGGAAAAGTGACTCTTTGGCGCGCTTGCGGGACGACATGCAAGCGCTTTGCCCGGCATCGGCACAATGATTTCGACATAAAACTTTAAGCTTGAAATATTTTGCCGCCGGCGCGATACTCACCAGGCAGCGAGCGAAGAGGAGATCGCACAGATGAAGGTTGCGGTTCTCGGCGGCGGTCCAGCCGGCCTCTACTTTGCCATATCGATGAAGCTCAGGGACGCCGCGCACGATGTGACGGTGTTCGAGCGCAACCGCGCCGACGACACGTTCGGCTGGGGCGTCGTGCTGTCGGCCGAAACGCTTGAGAACCTCGCCAAGAACGATCCGGTCAGCGCCGTCTGGATCAAGAAGCATTTTGCCTATTGGGACGACATTGCCGTCATCCACGACGGCGTGCGCACGGTCTCGTCAGGTCACGGTTTCTGCGGCATCGGCCGCAAGCGGTTGCTGATCCTTCTGCAGCGCCGCGCCCGCGAGCTCGGCGTCAAGCTGATGTTCGAGACCGATATCGCCGATCCCAAGCCTTACATGGAGACTCATGATCTGGTCGTCGCCGCGGACGGGCTGAATTCCAGGGCGCGCAACACCTTCGTCGACATCTTCAAGCCGGACATCGACACCCGCAAATGCAAGTTCGTCTGGCTCGGCACCAACCAGAAATTCGACGACGCCTTCACCTTCATCTTCGAGAAGACCGAGCATGGCTGGGTGTGGGCGCACGCCTACCAGTTCGACAGCGAGACCGCGACCTTCATCGTCGAATGCAGCGAGCAGACCTGGGCTGCCTTCGGCTTCGGCGCGATGACGCAGCAGGAATCGATCGCGGTGTGCGAGCGCATCTTCGCCAAGCATCTCGGCGGCCACGCGCTGATGACCAATGCCAACCACATCAGGGGTTCGGCCTGGATCAATTTCCCGCGCGTTCTGTGTGAACGCTGGTCGTATAAGAACCTGGCGCTGATGGGCGACGCGGCGGCCTCGGCGCATTTCTCGATCGGCTCCGGCACCAAGCTGGCGCTGGAAAGCGCGGTGGCGCTGGCCGAGTATGTGGAAACCGAGCCGGACCTTGACGCCGCGTTCCGCAAATATGAGGACGCAAGGCGCACCGAGGTGCTTAAGCTGCAATCGGCGGCGCGCAATTCCCTCGAATGGTTCGAGGAGGTCGAGCGCTATCTTGGCCTCGATCCGGTGCAATTCAACTATTCGCTGCTGACCCGCTCGCAGCGCATCAGCCACGAGAATTTGCGGCTGCGCGATGCCGAATGGCTGGGGGGTGCCGAAGAATGGTTCCAGCGCCAGGCGGGTGCCGGCGGCAACAGGCTGCGCCGGGCGCCGATGTTCGCGCCGTTCAAGCTGCGCGAGATGAAGCTGCAGAACCGCGTCGTCGTCTCACCGATGGCGCAGTACAAGGCCGTCGACGGCTGCCCGACCGACTGGCATTTCACCCATTATGCCGAGCGCGCCAAGGGCGGCGCCGGACTCGTCTATATTGAGATGACCTGCGTCAGCCCGGAAGGCCGTATTACGCCCGGCTGTCCCGGCTTCTACGCGCCCGAGCACGAGGTGGCCTGGAAGCGGCTGGTGGACTTCGTCCACACAGAAACCGAGGCCAAGATCTGCGCCCAGATCGGCCATTCCGGCGCCAAGGGCTCGACCCGGCTCGGCTGGGAAGGCACCGACGTGCCGCTGGGCTCGGGCAACTGGCCTGTCATGGCGGCATCGGCTGTCGCATGGTCGCCTGAGAACCAGATGCCGAAGGCGATGGACCGCGCCGACATGGATCTGGTGCGCAACCAATTCGTGGCCTCGGCCGAGATGGCTGACCGTTGCGGCTTCGACATGCTGGAGATCCATGCCGCGCATGGTTATCTCCTGTCGTCCTTCATCACGCCGGTCACCAACCGGCGCACCGACGCCTATGGCGGCTCGCTGGAAAACCGCATGCGCTATCCCCTGGAAATCTTCCACGCCGTGCGCGCCGCCTGGCCAGCGGAGAAGCCGATCTCGGTGCGCATTTCGGCCAATGACTGGGTCGGCATCGAAGGCGTCACGCCGGCCGACGCGGTCGAGATCGCGCGGCTGCTGCATGAAGCCGGCGTCGACATATGCGACGTCTCGGCCGGGCAGACCTCAACGGCGGCAAAACCCGTTTACGGCCGCATGTTCCAGACACCGTTCTCGGACCGCATCCGCAACGAGGTCGGCATGGCGACGATGGCGGTCGGCAACATCTACGAGCCGGACCATGTCAATTCGATCCTGATGGCCGGACGCGCCGATCTGGTGGCGCTGGCGCGGCCGCATCTTGCCGACCCCTATTGGACGCTGCACGCGGCGGTGACGCTCGGCGACCGCGGCGTGAAATGGCCGGATCCCTACCTGCCTGGCCGCGACCAGATCTACCGGCTGGCCGAGCGCGATGCGGTCGCGGGGCTGAAAGTATGACGGCGGCACCAGCGATCTCAGGCAAGCATGCGCTGGTCACTGGCGGTGGCTCCGGTGTCGGCCGGGCCATCGCGCTGGCGTTGGCTGGTGCCGGCATCGACGTGACCATCTGCGGCCGGCGCGACGCCGAGCTTGCCAAAGTGGCCGGCGAAAGCGACCGTATCTTCGGCATCGCCGCCGATGTCACCAATGAGGCGTCGATAGCCTCGCTCTACCAGACGGCGGAATCCGAGCGCGGGCCGTTCGACATCGTCATCGCCAATGCCGGCATGGCCGGCAGCACAGCAGCGCACAAGATCACGCTCGCCGACTGGCAGAAGACGCTCGACGTCAACTTGACCGGCGCCTTCCTGACAGTGAAGCCGGCGCTGGCCCGCATGGCCGCGCGCAAGGCGGGGCGGATCGTGTTCATTGCCTCGACGGCGGGACTGAAAGGCTATGCCTATGTCGCGCCCTACGTGGCGGCCAAGCACGGCGTCGTCGGGCTGATGCGGGCGCTGGCGGCGGAAACCGCGAAATCCGGCGTCACCGTCAACGCGGTGTGCCCGGGCTTCGTCGAGACCGACATGCTGGAAGAATCCATCCAGCGTATCGTTGAAAAGACCGGACGCTCGGCCGGCGAGGCGCGGGCGAGCCTTGTCTCGACCAATCCGCAAGGCCGCTTCATCCAGCCGCAGGAAGTCGCCGTCGCCGTGCTGTGGCTGTGCGGCGATGCGGCGTCATCGATCACCGGACAGGCAATTTCCATCTCAGGAGGCGAAACATGGTAGCCGGCCCCTTGCCCGCACCGTCGGGACCCGGCAAGGACCGACTGCGTCTGTGGATCAGGCTGCTGCGCGCCTCGCGCACGATCGAGGCCGAACTGCGCGAACGCCTGAAGAAAGAATTCGATACGACCCTGCCGCGCTTCGACGTGATGGCGGCGCTGTACCGCGTGCCGGAGGGCATGCTGATGAGCGACCTGTCGCGCTTCCTGCTGGTCTCTAATGGCAATGTCACCGGCATTGTCGACCGGCTGGTTTCCGAAGGACTGGTCGCTCGGGCCCGCCGCAATGGCGACCGCCGCACCTCCATGGTGCGGCTGACCGAGGAAGGCACCAAATCCTTTGCCACCATCGCTGCCGCCCATGAGGGCTGGATCGGCGAATTGCTGGGCAAGGTCAGCGAGGAGGATGCCCGCCGGCTGACCGGCATGCTGACCTCGTTCCGCAGCAACTGGGAGGGACGCGAATGACCGGGATGGCCGGGCTGAAGCCGAAGCATTTCCTGTGGGAGGTCGAAGACAGGATCGCCAAGATCCGGCTCGACCGGCCGGAGCGCAAGAACCCGCTGACCTTCGACAGCTATGCCGAGTTGCGCGACACCTTCCGCGACCTCGTCTATGCCGACGATGTCGACGCCGTGGTGTTCCTCTCCAATGGCGGCAATTTCTGCTCCGGCGGCGATGTCCACGACATTATCGGCCCGCTGGTCAAGATGGACGTGAAGCAGCTCCTCGCCTTCACCCGCATGACCGGCGATTTCGTCAAGGCGATGCTGAACTGCGGCAAGCCGATCATCGCCGCCGTCGATGGCGTGGCGGTCGGCGCCGGCGCCATCATCGCCATGAGCTCCGACATCCGCATCGCCACGCCGGAAGCCAAGACCGCCTTCCTGTTCACCCGCGTCGGCCTTGCCGGCTGCGATATGGGCGCCTGCGCGATCCTGCCGCGCATCATCGGCCAGGGTCGCGCCGCCGAACTGCTCTACACCGGCCGCACCATGACGGCCGCCGAAGGCGAGCGCTGGGGGTTCTACAACAGGTTGGTCGATGCGGCCTCCCTCGAGGCGGACGCACTCGACATGGCGGCGCGCATCGTCTCAGGCCCGACCTTCGCCCACGGCATCACCAAGACGCAGCTCAACCAGGAATGGTCGATGGGTCTCGACCAGGCGATCGAGGCGGAAGCGCAGGCACAGGCGATCTGCATGCAGACGCGCGATTTCGAGCGCGCCTACAAGGCATTCGTGGCCAAGGAAAAGCCGGTGTTCGAGGGGAATTGAGGATGTTTTCTTCGGTCAATACCGACATGTTGGAGGGACAGCGTAGAGCGCTGTGTTCGAAGCAATGCGGAGGCACACATGCCTGATCGCTCCTTCCTCAACTGGCCCTTCTTCGAAGACCGCCACCGCGAACTGGCCGAAAGCCTGGAAGCGTGGTGCCAGAAAAACCTCCCCGTCGATCACCACGACGTCGATGCCGGCTGCCGCGAGCTGGTGCAAAAACTCGGCCGCGACGGCTGGCTGAGGTCGACCGCTGTTGACACCGACAATCCCGGCCCGCTCGATGTCCGCACTTTGTGCATCGCGCGCGAGACGCTGGCGCGCCATGACGGGCTCGCCGATTTCGCCTTCGCCATGCAGGGGCTGGGCACCGGCGCGCTCAGCCTGTTCGGCACGGCCGACCAGCAGCAATGGCTGGCGAAGACGCGGGCCGGCAAGGCGATCTCGGCCTTCGCCCTGTCGGAGCCGCGCTCCGGTTCGGATGTCGCCAACACCGAAATGACGGCGACCCGCGACGGCGACAGCTATGTGCTCACCGGCGAAAAGACCTGGATCTCCAATGGCGGCATCGCCGATCTCTACATCGTCTTTGCCCGCACCGGCGAGGCGCCGGGCGCCAAGGGGCTTTCCGCGTTTATCGTGCCTGGCGATACTGCGGGCCTCGGCATCGCCGAGCGCCTCGAAGTGATCGCGCCGCATCCTCTGGCGCGGCTTTCCTTCGATCAGGTCCGTGTCCCCATCGCGGCCCTGATCGGCAAGCCAGGTGACGGCTTCCGCATCGCCATGTCGGTGCTCGACGTGTTCCGCTCGACCGTCGGTGCGGCAGCGCTCGGCTTTGCCCGCCGGGCGCTCGAAGAAAGCATCAGCAGAGTGGCCGAGCGCAAACTGTTCGGCGCACCGATGGCCGAATTGCAGATGGTGCAGGGTCACATCGCCGACATGGCCCTCGACGTCGATGCGGCGGCGCTTCTGGTCTACCGCGCCGCCTGGACCAAGGACATGGGCGCGGCGCGGGTGACACGCGAGGCGGCGATGGCAAAACTGTTCGCCACCGACAAGGCGCAGGAGGTGATCGACAGGGCGGTGCAACTGCATGGCGGCGACGGCGTGCGCAAAGGTCACATCGTCGAAAGCCTGTATCGCGAGATCCGGGCGCTGCGCATCTATGAGGGTGCCTCCGACGTGCAGAAAGTGGTCATCGCGCGGCAAGTGATGGGCGCGGCCTGACGGCGGGAAAATTGACGGGCTCTCGATTTTGAGACTTGGTTTTCAGGAATACCGGGAGGCTTCAAATGCATGAGATTCTGCAGCCGGAAGGCTGGGCCAAACCGGTCGGCTACGCCAATGGCGTCGCGGCGCGTGGGCGGCTCATCTTCGTCGGCGGACAGGTCGGCTGGAACGGTCAGTGCCAGTTCGAAACCGACGACTTTGTCGGCCAGGTGCGGCAGACGCTGCAAAACATCGTCGCTGTGCTGGCCGAGGCCGGTGCTGAGCCGCGGCACATCACCTCGATGACCTGGTATTTCACCGACAAGGCCGAGTACCTCGCCAACCTCAGGGGCCTCGGCGAAGCCTATCGCGAGGTGATCGGCCGACATTTCCCGGCGATGGCCGCCATGCAGGTGATGGCGCTGGTCGAGGACCGCGCCAAGGTAGAGATCCAGGCCACCGCTGTGATACCGGACGAACTCGTTCGTCCGGACTAAGTTATCCGCAGGCCCGCCTTTCTCAAAATCGGCAGCACGTGGTCGCAGAAATAGGGCAGCTCCTGCGTGTAGTTGACGAAGGAGAGCGCGACGCCCTGATAGCCGTGCCCTGATATGGCGGCCATGTCGGTGGCGATCGTTTCCGGTGTTCCGACCAGCGGATAGGTGCCGGCGCCGCCGGCGAAGCGTTGGCGGTAGCGGTCATAGGCGTGCGGGTCGTGCGACTGCGAGAATTCCTTCTTGCCAGCCATATGGGCGTCGACCGCGTCATGGTCGGCCAGATCGACCGCGTAACGCGTGTAATAGGCCTGCGCCTCCTCCATCGTCGGGCGGCAGACGACATGAGCCACGGTGTAGACGCCGACATCGCGGCCGACCTTGTCGGCGCGCTCGCCGATATCGGCGACATGCTTGCCGGCATCGCTCATCTCGGAAAAGGTCGTGAACAGATAATCGCACCGGGCGGCGGCGAAGTCGCGGCCCGGCCCGCCGAAAGCGGCATTCATCGTCACCGGGCGCGGAAGCTGCACACTGGCCGGCCGGCTCACCGCTTCCTTCAGCTGATAGTAGCTGCCTTCATAGTCGAGCGGCTCGGCCGATGCATAGAGCTTCTCAAGAATCTCGATCCACTCGGCCGCCTGGTCGTAGCCCTTCTCGACCAGTGGCGTGCCGAACATGCCGAATTCCTTCGGGTTCCAGCCGCAGACGATGTTGAGGCCGGCGCGGCCCTGGCTGATGTGGTCGACCGTCGCCAGCGCCTTGGCGGCATAGAGCGGATGCACCAACGGCACATGTACGGTCATGAACAGGCCGATCTGGTCGGTGGCCACCGCCAGAGCTGCCGCCCAGGTGAAGGTTTCGAACGACCATTCGCGCACCTTGTTGCGACCGCCAAAGCCGCGCCAGCGCGCGATCGGCAGCATGAATTCCAGCCCCGCGCGGTCGGCAATTTGCGCCGCCGTCAGATTGTCCCGCCAGCTTGCCGTCCAGCGTTCCGCCACATCGGTGATGGCAAGCCCGCCATCGGCGTTGGCCGAAAAGACGCCGAGCTTCAGTTTGTTCGGGCCGTGCAGGGGATGTGCTTTGATCATCTCGGGAACTCGCGGCGGGAGGCCACACGCTAGGCTCGCGGTAAAATATTTCAAGCCTGAAATAGCTTCGCCTCGCCGCCGTTTGCGGATATGAATTCGGGCCAGACGACAAAGGGGATCGGCATGAGCGAATTCCGCCGGAAATGCATCGGCAAGGCACATCTCGTCGGTTCGTTTGCCGCCATTCCCCATCCGGTCGCGGTCGAAGTGATGGCGCTGTCGGGCCTCGACTTTCTCTGTATCGACTGGGAGCATGCGCAGATCTCGCGCGACATGATCGAGACCATGGTCCGCGCGGCAGACGTCCATCACCTGCCGGCGATGGTGCGGGTTCCCGGCCATGCGCCGGACGCCATCCAGGCGGCGCTGGACAGCGGCGCGCAAGGCGTGCTGGTGCCGCGCGTCTCGACCGCTGCGCAGGCCGAAGCAGCAGTGAAAGCCTCGCGCTATCCGCCGCTGGGCGAGCGTGGCGTCGGACCCGGCCGGGCCGCCGGCTATGGCTATCGCATTCCCGAATATCTTGCCGGCGCCAACGACAAAACCGTCGTCGCGGTCCAGGTCGAGACAGCGGAGGGGCTCGCCAACGTCGATGCGATCGCGGCCATCGACGGCGTCGACGTGATCTTCGTCGGCCCGGGCGATCTTTCGGTGTCGATCGATGCGATCGGACCGCAAGGCGCCGACAAGCTCAATGCGGCGATCCGGACCATCATCGGCGCGACGATCGCGCAAGGAAAGACATCAGGCATATTTTGCGCCAGCCCACAGACCATCAGCCGGTGGGCAGCCATCGGCGCGAGTTTCTTCGTGCTGGCCAGCGACACGATGTTTCTGGGCGCCGGCGCCGCGGCCAACGCTGCCGCCGCGCGCGACGAATTGGCATAGACAGGCGCGGCCAGACAAAAGGCGAATCGCCGGAGCAACACGCGCGCCAAGCTTTTTAAGCTTAAAACTTTCGCCTTGAAAAGCGTCCCACTTTGGATAAGCATTCAAGATCGATGACGACGGCCGTGCCGCAGGGGTTGCCGGCCGGTCCATCGTGGTGCTTCGGGGGTTTCAGTCCTTGTCGTTCATGCTGCCCCAGTCATCATCCAGCGCGCGCTGTGCTTTCGACGGCGTGCGCGGCCAGATCCGCGATCCGCATACAGAGACCATCGCCAACCACGCGCGCAGGTCGCTGCCATGAATTGACGCCCCGCTGGGAGGTGGGACGGCAAGAAACCGTGCGGGCGAGCCCGCCCGATCAACAACCAGAGGGGATACCCCAGAGGGAACACCAAATGAACCTGACACGTCGCAATCTCATCCTGCTTGCCGCCGCCATCGGCATCGCCGCCGGCCCGGCCACGGCTTCCGCCGCCGATGTGCTCAATGTCGGCGCCTATCCGACCAATCCGCCCTTCGAGTACAAGAACGAGAGCGGCACCTTCGAGGGCTTTGAAGTCGACATCGTCAACGAAGCGGCCAAGCGCATCGGCATGATCACCGACATCGCCGATCTCGGCTTCCAGGCGCTGTTCGCCGCCACCACGTCGAAGCGCATCGACGTCGCCATCTCGTCGATCACCATCACGGCCGAGCGGCTGAAGTCGCAGTCTTTCACCCAGCCCTACTATGATTCCGACATGGGCATTGCGACGAAGACCGACAGCGCTGTTAACGCCGAAGCCGACCTCAAGGGCAAGATCGTCGGCGTGCTCTCCGGCTCGACCGGCGAGACCTGGGTCAAGGCGCATCAGGACGCCGACGGCTTCAGCGATGTGAAGGGCTATGACACGCAGCAGAACCTGCTGCTCGACCTCAGCGCCGGCCGCATCGACGCCGCCGTCAGCGACATTCCGGGCATGGAATACTCGTTCACCAAGATGAAGGATCTGAAGGTCAAGCAGCGCATCAAGACCGGTGAACAGTACGGGCTGATGATGACCAAGGACCACCCGCTGCTCGGCAAGCTCAACGACGCGCTGACCGCCATGAAGAAGGACGGCACGCTGGCCGCGATCCACAAGAAGTGGTTCGGCAGCGACGCGCCGGCCGATTCCTCGACTGTCAAGGAAATGCCGCTGCCGAAGGCCTGAGCGGAGATGCACTGAAATCGTGCCGGCTTTCCAGGCCGGCACGATTCATTTCCTGCTCCGGCGCCGCTGCCGCGCGGACCGTCTCGCCATGGCGAGGTCGATTGGTTTCAACTTTGAGTACCCCTGTCTCTGGGGTTCGGGAACGCTCCCATGTCGCTGATCGACACCTTCTTCAATCCCGACGTCATCATGTCCAGCCTGCCGGCGCTGCTGCGCGGCTTCCTGAACACGCTGCTGCTTGGCATTTTGAGCATCGGCATAGGCATTCCCATCGGCCTGCTGATCAGCCTGGTGCGGCTCTATGCGCCGAAGCCGCTGCGCTGGCTGGCGGTCGGCTACACCGATATTTTCCGCGCGCTGCCGGTGCTGGTTGTGCTGATCCTGATCTACTATGCGCTGCCCTTCCTCGGCATCCGCCTGTCGTCCTGGGCGTCCGCCGTGACGGCGTTCGCCTTCATCATGTCGGCCTATTCGGCGGAAGTGTTCCGCTCCGGCATAGAGAGCATTCCGAAAGGCCAGTTCGAGGCGTCGCAGGCACTCGGCCTGCCGTTCCTCTTGACCTTGCGCAAAGTGGTGCTGCCGCAGGCGATCCGCGTCGTCATCCCGCCGATGACCAGCAATTGCGTCTCGATGTTCAAGGACACCTCGCTCGCCTCCACCGTGGCGCTGCCGGAACTCCTGAAGGAAGCGACCAACGCGCAGTCGCTTTACGCCAACCCCTCGCCGCTGATCGGCGCCGCACTTGTCTATCTCATCTTCCTCTGGCCGATGGTGCGCCTCGTCAGCCTGCTTGAAGACCGCTTCAAGACCGAGAAGGCGCGCTGACCTCGCCAACCGATCTCCACCCGCCAAATTCTTCGCAGGAGCCTGCCCGTGAACAAGCGCCAAACCGACAATGCGAACGCCGCCACGTTCCCCGTCGACACCATCCGCGCCATGTTTCCCGCCCTGCGACGGGCCGGCGATTTCATCTTCATGGACAATGCCGCCGGCGCGCAGATCCCGCAGAGCGTGCTCGACGCGGTGACCAACCATCTGGTTTCGCACAATGTACAGCGTGGCGGCCGCTACGGCCGCAGCGTCACCGTCGACCAGTCCGTCGCCGATGCCCGGACAAGCGTGGCGCTGCTGATCAACGCCTATAGCCCGGCGGAAATCTGCTTCGGCATGAACGCCACCTCGTTCATCCGCCTCGTCAGCCTCGGCATCGGCCAGATGCTCTCGGAACGCGACGAGATCGTCATCACCGACATGGACCATGACGCCAACATCGCCACCTGGCTGGCGCTGGAATCCGCCGGCGCCAAGTTCAAATGGTGGCGCATGCGCGAGGACGGCAATCTGCATGTCGACGATTTGCGCCCGCTGGTTTCCGACCGCACCCGCCTCGTCGCCTGCACGGTGACGGCGCATTCGATCGGCTCGATCGTCGATGTCGCATCCGTGGCCGAGATCGCGCATGCGGCCGGCGCGGAAGTGTTCCTCGATAGCGTGCACTACGGCCCGCACGGGCTGATCGACGTGCAGGCCTGGGATTGCGACTATCTCGTCTGCTCCGGCTACAAGAATTTCTCGCCGCATATGGGTTTTCTCTGGGGCCGGTTCGAAACGCTCAAGCGGCTGCCGACTTTTCGCGAGGACTTCATCCCCGACGAACCGCCCTACAAGGTCGAGGCCGGCACCTTCATCTACGAGAACGTCTCGGGCATGGATGCCGCCGTGCAGTATCTGGAACTGATCGGCCGCAACCTTGCGCCGGCCAACAACCGCTCGCGGCGCGAGAACATCGTCGCCGGCATGGGCGCCATCCGCGACTATGAGCTGCTTTTGGCGCGCGAGATGCTTGCCGTGCTGAAAGGCTGCGGCGCGGCCATCTATGGCGTCGCCGACGAGGCCCGCATCAACGAGCGCGTGCCGACTTTCTGCTTCAACATCGGCAGACTGTCACCGCAGCGCATCGTCGAGGAGATGGCCGAGATGCAGATCGGCATCCGCGACGGCCACATGTACGCGCCGCGGCTGATGAAGCGCCTCAATTTGTCGATGGACAGCGGCGCCATCCGCGCCTCGCTGGTCCACTACAACACGGTGGAGGAAATCCATAAGTTCGGCGAGGCGCTGCGCGCGATCATCGCCAGGCTGTCGTAGTTCATCCGACATCTTTTGCAGGGAAACGAGGGACACGGCTAACTCCGCGTCGTCATCCACGGGCGAAGCAAGGAGCGAAGCGACGCGGCGCAGACCCTAGGATGACGACCTCTGGACTTACCGCCCTCCGATGGCGACCTTGTTGTCTAGGCCGCATTCTTCTTCGCCAGCCTGGCCTTGATGCTCGCCACGTCGGCGCGCGGCGTCGCGGCGAACAGCGTCTTGGTGTAGCTGTGCCTGGGGTCGGCGAAAACCTCGTCGCGCGGGCCGTATTCGACCGCCTCGCCGAAATACATCACCATCACGTCGTCGGCGATGTAGCGCACGACCGACAAATCATGGCTGATGAAGACATAGGTGAGCTGGAACTCGTCCTGCAGGTCGGCGAGCAGGTTGAGCACCTGCGCCTGGACCGAGAGGTCGAGCGCGGAGACCGGCTCGTCCAGCACCAGCAGGCTGGGGTTCAGCATCAGCGCGCGGGCGATGGCGATGCGCTGGCGCTGGCCGCCCGAGAACATATGCGGGTAGCGGTTGTAGTGCTCGGGGCCAAGGCCGACCTTCTTCAGCATCTTCATGGCGAGGTCGCGCCGTTCCTCGGCCGGCTTGTCGGTGTTGATGAGCAGCGGTTCCCCCAGCACGTCGCCGATCTTCTGGCGCGGGTTGAGCGAGCCGTACGGGTTCTGGAAGACGATCTGCACCTTGCGGCGCATCTCCTTGGTCAATCCACCCCTGGCGATGTCGACCTTGTTGCCGTCGATGAACAGCTCCCCCGAAGTCGCAGGATCGATCAGCGTGATGATGCGGGCAAGCGTCGACTTGCCGCAGCCGCTTTCACCGACGATGGCCAGCGTCTTGCCCTTGTCGACGCTGAAGGAAACGCCCTTGACCGCATGCACTGTGCGCTGCGCGCGAAATAGCCCGCCGCCGACATGGTAGTCGCGCACGATATTCTTGCCTTCGACGACCTTGACGCTCATGCGGCGGCTCCCGAGGGCGCCGGCTCGAACAGCATGTCGGAGACGGTCGGCAGCCGGTCGCCGACGGCGTTCTCCGGCAGTGCCGACAAAAGCGCGCGGGTGTAATTGCTCTTCGGCTGCTCAAACAGCGACAGCACGTCGGCCTCTTCCATCTTGCGGCCCTTGTACTGGACGATGACGCGGTCGGCGGTCTCGGCCACCACGCCCATATTGTGGGTGATCATGATCAGGCCCATGCCGTATTTGGCCTGCAGCGAGACCAGGAGATCGAGGATCTGCTTCTGGATGGTGACGTCGAGCGCGGTAGTCGGCTCGTCGGCGATCAGAAGCTTCGGATTGCAGGCGATGGCAATGGCGATCATGACGCGCTGGCATTGGCCGCCCGACATCTGGTGCGGGAACGAGTTCAGCCGTTCCGCCGGCTCGGCAATGCCGACCTGCGTGAGGAGTTCGATGGCGCGCTCCCGGCGCTGCGCACCGTCCATGCCCATATGGAAACGCAGCACCTCCTCGATCTGGAAGCCGACGGTGAAGCAGGGATTGAGGCTGGCCATCGGCTCCTGGAAGATCATCGACATGTCCTTGCCGACGATCTTGCGCCGCTCGGCAGGGCTCAGCTTCAGAAGATCGCGGCCATTGAAGCTCATGCGGTCGGCCGTGACCTTGGCTGTCCACGGCAAAAGGCCCATCACCGCAAGCATCGAGACCGACTTGCCGGAACCGGATTCGCCGACGATCGCCAGCACTTCGCGCTCGTCGACATGCAAGGAAACGCCATCGACCGCCCGGAACATACCTGATGCGGTCTGGAATTCGACGACGAGGTTCTGGATGTCCAGCAGCGCCATCACGACCTCCTCAGTTTCGGGTCGAGCGCATCGCGCAGACCGTCGCCGATCAGATTGATGGCAAGCACGGTGATCAGGATCGCCAGGCCTGGGAAGGTCACCACCCACCAGGCGCGCAGGATGAATTCACGCGCCGAAGCGAGCATCGTGCCCCATTCGGGCGTCGGCGGCTGGGCACCGAGGCCGAGGAAGCCGAGGGCGGCCGCTTCGAGGATGGCGTTGGAGAACGACAAGGTGCCCTGGACGATCAGCGGTCCCAGGCAATTGGGCAGGATGGTGCGAAGCATCAGCCTGAGATGCCCGGCGCCGGCAACCTTCGCCGCCACGACATATTCGCGGCTCTTCTCCGCCATCACCGCGGCGCGCACAAGGCGCGCGAAATGCGGCTGCAGCACGAGCGCGATGGCCAGCATCGCATTGAACAGGCCGGGACCGAGGATAGTGACCATCACCAGCGCCAGCAACAGCGACGGGAAGGCCAGGATGAGGTCCATGACGCGCATGATCGCCACGTCGACCCAGCCGCGGAAATAGCCGGCCAGCAGGCCGAGCGTGATGCCGCCGATGAGCGCCAGCGAGACCACGACCGCGCCGATCAGCAGCGAGAAGCGCGCGCCGTAGAGCAGGCGTGAAAGGATGTCGCGCCCGACCGGATCGGTGCCGAGCAGATATTGCGAGCTGCCGCCTGCCTGCCATGCAGGCGGCCGCAAGAATGCGGTCTTGTCCTGGATGTCTGGCGCGTAGGGAGCCAGCAGCGGCGCAAAGAGCGCCGCCAGCACCAAAAGGAGGAAGACGAACAGGCCTATAACGGCGCCCCGGTTCACCGAGAAATAAAACCAGAAGGTCCTGAGGCCGGTGAGGCGATCCGGGCTGCCGGCGGCCATCGGGGCGATTTCGGTCGACTGGCTCATCACGCCGCCCTTATGCGTGGGTTGATAACGGCATAGAGCACGTCGACGATCAGATTCACGGCCATGACGATAAGCGCGATCAAGAGCAGGCCAGACTGCACGACGACATAATCGCGCTTGGATATGGATTCGACCATCCACCTGCCGATGCCGGGCCACGAGAAGATCGTTTCGGTAAGGATAGCACCTGCGAGCAGCGTACTAACCTGCAGGCCGATGGTGGTGACCACCGGGATGAGTGCGTTGCGCAGAGCATGCACGCCGATGACCCGGGCCGACGAAAGCCCTTTGGCTCGGGCTGTCCGCACGTAGTCCTCGCCCAGCACCTCGAGCATGGCGGAGCGTGTCTGGCGCGCTATCACAGCCAACGGAATGGTGCCGAGCACAATTGTCGGCAGCACCAGATGGCGCAATACCGAGCGAAATGCAGCCCATTTGCCGTAGAGCAAGGTGTCGATGGTCATGAAGCCGGTGATCGGCTTGAAGAAGTACTGCAGGTCGATGCGCCCGTTAACCGGCGTCCAGCCGAGGTAACCGGAGAAGAAGATGATCAGCAGCAGGCCCCACCAGAAGATCGGCATGGAATAGCCGACGAGCGCGGTGCCCATCAGCGACTGATCGAACCAGGAGCCGCGCTTGACCGCCGCGAAGATGCCGGCCGGAATGCCCAGTAGCATGGCGAAGATCATGGCAAAGAACGACAGTTCCAGCGTCGCCGGGAAGAGCGTCTTGAACTCTTCGAGCACCGGGCGCTTGGACGAAATCGAGACGCCGAAATCGCCGGTCACGACCTCACCGACATAGCGTGTGTATTGCTGCCAGATCGGCAGATTGTAGCCGAACTGTTCCTTGAGCTCTTCATAACGCGCCGGCGCCACGCCGTGTTCACCGGCCATGGCAAGAATAGGATCGCCGGGCAGCAGCCTGACGAAGGCGAAGGCGCAGATCGTGATGCCGACAAGCGTCGGGATCAAAAGTGCAATTCGGTGGAGGATATATTTCAGCATGATGTAGGGGGGCGGCGCTTCATTGCGCCGCCCCGCTCTATAGCCTTATTCGGCCTTGTCAACGCCGTCGAAGCGGTGAATGCCGAGCGGATCCATCTTGAAACCGCTGACATTGTTGCGCACGACCGCATAGACTTGGCTGTGGACCAGCAGGAAGGCGGGCGCTTCCTTGGCGAAGATCACCTGCGCCTGCTCATAGAGCTTGGTGCGCTCGGCCTGGTCGCTGGTCTTCTTGGCCTTCTGGATCAGATCCTCGAAGTCCTTGTCGCACCAGCTCGAGTAGTTCGACACGCCGATGGCCGAGCAGGCGAACAGGGTGGCGAAGAAGTTGTCCGGATCGCCATTGTCGCCGGTCCAGCCGATCTGGAAGGCGCCTGGACGGTCCTTCTTCTTGCCTTCCGAGCGATACTTGGTCCACTCGTAGTTGACGATCTCCGCCTTGACGCCGACCTTGGCCCAGTCAGCCTGGATCAGTTCGGCAGCGCGCTGGAAGTTCGGATTGTACGGGCGAACGCGGTCGGATGCCCAGAGCTGGATTTCCTTCAGGCCGGCGTCGGCCAGCACCTTCTTGGCCGCTTCCGGATTGTAGGCGTCGGTCTTCACATCCTTGTTCCACGACCACATGGTCGGCGGGATCAGGTTTTCGGCAGGCGTGGCGCCGGCATCCTGGAACAGCGACTTGATGAGCGATTCCCGATCGATCGCCTGGTTGAGCGCATGGCGCACCTCAGGCTTGTCGAGCGGCGGGATGGTGGTGTTGTAGCTCATATAGCCGATGTTCAGGCCGGCCTGATCCATCAGGGTCACGTCCTTGTTGGCCTTGATGGTGGCGATGTCGGCCGGGTTCGGATAGGGCGCGATGTCGCATTCCCCGGCGAGCACCTTCTGGGTGCGGGCGGTGGCGTCAGGCGTGATGGCGAAGACGAGATCGTCGATCTTTTCCTTGCCCTTGAAATAATCCGGGTGGGCCGCGTAGCGGATGACCGAATCCAGCTGGTAGTCGACGAACTGGAACGGACCCGTGCCGATCGGCTTGGTCGAGAAATCGGCCATCTTGCCGGACTTTTCCAGCTGGTCGGCATATTCCTTCGACACGATCGAAGCGAAGTCCATGCCAAGGTTCGCCAGCATCGGCGCATTCGGCTCGGTCAGCGTCAGCTTGACCGTCAGGTCGTCGACCTTTTCCCACTTGGCGACGTATTTCGGCATGTCCATGCCGGTGTAGTAGTCCCAGGTCAGGTTCGGCAGATACTTGTCGCCGTTCCAGGGGTTCGCCTTGTTGAATTGGCGATCAAAGGAGAAAACGACGTCGTCGGCGTTGAGATCACGCGTCGGCTTGAAATAGTCGGTGGTCTGGAACTTGACGCCCGGATGCAGGTGGAAAGTGTAGACCAAGCCGTCGTCGGAAATCTCCCACTTGTCGGCAAGGCCGGGCTCGACTTCGGTGCCGCCATGCTTGAATTCGACCAGACGCGAATAGACGGTACGCGACGAGGCATCGAAGTCGTTGCCGCCGGTCGTGGTACCCGGATCAAAATTGGCAGGCGACGCTTCCGAGCAATAGACGAGCGTCTTTGCATTGGCCATGCCGCTGAGAACGCTTGCGGCCAGCAGAGCGGCCGCAAAAGCGAGTTTCTTTTTCATTGAGCACTCCCTGATGTTCTTCCAAGCCCCTCTATCAGGCTCGCGAAGCGCGCATATAAGCACCGTTTTTCCGGCTTTGGAACACCCCGTTTGCCTACCCCTCGGGAAGCAGGAAAAAAATCCGCCATTTTGCTAAATGACAGAAAAAATTAGCAGTTTTTTCCATTCACGAGATTATTAACGACCGCATTTTTTTATTGATCTGGCATATGGCGACATGGACGCCGCGTCCGCCCTCATCCGATCATCGATGCGGGAAGATGCCGGTTCCAAGTGTCGCCGGCGGGAAAGATTTTCGACGGCAAATCTTTCGGTGCCTTGCCGCAAGGGCAAGACTTGCACCGCCGCCGATAGAGGCAATACATAGATGGGTATGCTGGCGGCACGGAGGACGTCTCTGTCAATTCGGAGGCGGGCGCGGCATAGGCGACCGAAACGGGCGAACAGGAATTGTCGAGGAGGAACGGGTGGCAAAAGCATCAAAGGCGCCGGTGAAAGCGTCGGCAAAGGCAGCCTCGAAACCAGCCGCCGCCGACGGCCAAGGTAAAGCCGGTGCCAAGGCCTCGACCGCCAGCACAGGCGCAAAGCCTGCCAAGACGGCACAGGCGGCCACCGCCAAGGCCGTTGCGAAGCCGGCGGCAAAAGCCGCCCCGGCAAAGCCCTCAGCGACGAAAACTTCGCCGACGAAGACTTCTGCAAAAGCTTCTCCCGCAAAGGCCGGGGTAACAAAGCCCGCATCGCCAGCAAAGGCAGCGCCGCCATCGAAACCGGCGATGGCTGTCGCCAAGCGGTTGCCGAAGGCGCTTACGGAACTTGCCGCCGGCCTGCCCGAAAAGCCGTGGCTCAAGAGCTATCCGAAGAACGTGGCGGCCGAGATCGGTGCGTTGCCCTACAGTTCGATCGGCGATTTCCTAATCGCCGCCTGCAAGCAGTTTTCCGCCCAGCCGGCCTTCACCTGCATGGACAAATCCATCAGCTATGCCGATGTCGAGCAGTTGTCGGCGGCCTTCGGTGCCTATCTGCAATCGAACGGTCTGCAAAAGGGTGCGCGCGTCGCCATCATGATGCCTAACGTTCTGCAATATCCAGTGGCGATGATGGGCATCCTGCGCGCCGGCTATGTCGTGGTAAACATCAATCCGCTTTACACGCCGCGCGAGCTGGAGCACCAGCTTAAGGATTCCGGCGCGCAAGCCATCGTCATCCTGGAAAACTTCGCCAATACCTTGCAGGCGGTAATCGCCAGAACCGCGGTCAAGCATGTCGTGGTGGCGGCCATGGGTGACATGCTTGGCGGCCTCAAGGGCTCGATCGTCAATTTCGTCGTGCGCCGCGTGAAGAAGATGGTGCCGGCATGGTCGCTGCCCGGGCATGTCAAATTCAACGCGGCGATGAAAGCCGGCGCCGGCCTTGGCTTCAAGCCGGCCAAGGTCGCGGCTGACGATGTCGCCTTCCTGCAATATACGGGCGGCACCACGGGCGTGTCGAAGGGCGCCACGCTGCTGCACCGCAATGTGCTTTCCAATGTCGTGCAGAACGCACAGTGGATGGAAGACGCCTATACGATCAAGCCGAAGCCCGCGCACCCGAACTTCATCTGCGCGCTGCCGCTCTATCATATCTTCGCGCTGACGGTGAACGCACTGATGGGCATGCAGCAAGGCGCTCGCAACGTGCTCATTCCCAATCCGCGCGATATTCCGGGCTTCGTCAAGGAACTGGCAAAGTATCCGGTCCACATCTTCCCCGGCCTCAACACGCTGTTCAACGCGCTGCTCAACAATGAGAACTTCCGCAAACTCGACTTCAAGCCGCTGGTGCTGACACTGGGCGGCGGCATGGCGGTGCAGAAGGGCGTTGCCGAACGCTGGAGGGCGTTGACCGGCTGCCCTGTCACTGAAGGCTACGGCCTGTCGGAAACCTCGCCGGTGGCGACGGCCAACAAGTTCAGTTCCGGCGACTTCACCGGCACGATCGGCCTGCCGCTGCCCTCAACGGAAATCGCCATTCGCGACGATGACGGCAACAATTTGCCGCTCGGCGAGGTCGGCGAGATCTGCATCAGGGGACCGCAGGTGATGGCGGGCTACTGGAACCGGCCTGACGAAACCGCCAAGGTGATGACCAAGGACGGCTACTTCAAGTCCGGCGACATGGGCTTCATGGACGAGCGCGGCTACACCAAGATCGTCGACCGCAAGAAGGACATGATCCTGGTGTCGGGCTTCAACGTCTATCCGAACGAGCTCGAGGAGGTCGTGGCGATGCATCCAGGCGTGCTCGAAGTGGCGGCGATCGGCGTGCCGGACGAGCATTCGGGCGAAGTGCCGAAGCTGTTCATCGTCAAGAAGGATCCGGCCCTGACCGTGGAAGCCATCACCGCTTTTTGCCGCGAGAACCTGACCGGCTACAAGCGGCCCAAATATATCGAGTTCAGGACCGAATTGCCGAAGACGCCGGTCGGCAAGATCCTGCGGCGAGCACTGCGGGCCTGATGCACATCGCCCAAAAGTGACCTCGGTTTTGGGAGAACGACATGCATCAAAACAAAGTGCCGAGGCGCAGCGCGCTTTAGCGAGGGGCCGTCCCTCCGGCGACGAGGGACCGAGCAAGGATTTGCCAAGCCGCCGCCCGCGCCTCGACCCGGCGGACTTCATCAAGGCGAACATGCGCCTTGTGCCGGTGCCAGGACTTGCCGAAATCCGGTTCTACACCGCGCACCCCGGCAGTGGGTTGAGACGGCTCGTCGATGCTGAAAACGATGCTGACGCGGACGACGACGCGCCAGAGCCGCAACCGCCCTACTGGGCCTATGCGTGGGCCGGCGGCGCGGTGCTGGCGCGCCACATCCTCGACAATTCGATGACCGTGGCGGGCCGTCGCGTGCTGGACCTGGGGGCGGGTTCGGGCATTGTCGGCATTGCCGCCGCCATGGCCGGCGCAAGCGAGGTGATCGCCGCCGAGATCGACCGCAACGGCGTTGCCGCCATCGGCCTCAACGCGGACGCCAACGGCGTCGAGATCAGGATCGTCCACCAGGATATCACCACGGGTCCGCCGCCGGCCGTCGATCTCGTGCTTGCAGGCGACGTGTTCTACGGCCACGAGGTTGCCCAGAGGGTCACCCCGTTCCTCGATCGCTGTTTGGCAGCCGGTATCGAGGTGCTGGTCGGCGATCCCCGCCGCCATGACCTGCCGCTGTCCCGGCTGCGACTGCTCGCCGAATATCAGGTGCCGGATTTCGGCGACGCGAAAGACGCCGCGCTGAAGCCGAGCGGCGTCTTTCGTTTCGAGGCCGAGACCGCACCTGCGCTGGCAGGAGCGGTCAAACCGTCTCCTTGACCCGCGTCGACAGGAAGTCCGGCAGGTCGGCGACGGAATCGAGGACGACATCGGCAATGCCGGCCAGCGATTCGCGCGTGCCGGTGCCGGAGAGCACGCCCACCGCCAGGCCGCAGTTGCCGGCGCGCGCCATTTCGAGATCGTGGCGGTTGTCGCCGACCATGGCGATCTCCGCCGGCTTCAGGCCGGTGAGGTCGCAAAAGGCCTGGATGGTGTCGGGCGCGGGTTTGGGATTGGCCACCGCGTCATAGCCATAGGCGGCGTCGAACAGCTGGGCTACGCCCAGCGTGACCAAGGTCTTTTCCGCGCCGCCGGTGGAATCGTTGGTGGCGACGCCAAGCCGGTAGGATCTTTTGTGCAGCACCGCCAAGGTATCGACGATGCCCGGCAGCGCCACCGCCATCGTCGAGCCCTGCACCGAGGTGATCTCGTTGAAGCGAGCGACGGCCAGCATCTGGTCTTCGTCGGACAGACGCGGGAACCACAGCTCGACGACATCCATGTTGGTGCCCGAGGCAAAGATCGAATCGGGCTTGAAGCGCCGGTTGGCGAAATCGAAGCCGGCGGCCGCAAGCAGCCTGTCGGCCTTCCAGCGGTCGCCATCGGCGGCATCCATGGCCATGAAATCGGCGACGCCGAGCCAGGTCGCGTTGAAGTCGACAAGTGTCCCGTCCTTGTCGAACAATATACCCTTGATGTCTGCCAAATCAGTCACTCCGAACCGCGCAATTGGTGGATGCGTTCCACAAGGCCCCTGGTCGAGGCGTCCCGGTTTGCGGCGCTTTCCTTGCCTTCCACGACAGGCAGCAGGCCCGTCGCCAGCTCCTTGCCGAGCTCGACGCCCCACTGGTCGAAGGAATTGATATTGAACAGCGTGCCCTCGACGAAGACGCGGTGCTCGTAGAGCGCGATCAGCCGGCCGAAGGTGCGCGGGTCGAGCTTGCGATAGAGGATGGTCACCGAAGGCCGGTTGCCGGAGAAGACACGGTGCGGCGCTATTTTGTCGACGTCTGCCGGCTTCATGCCCTTGGCCAGCATCTGCGCGCGTGCCTCGTCCAGCGTGCGGCCCTTCATCAGCGCTTCCGACTGCGCCAGGCAATTGGCAAGCAGCAGATCATGCTGGTGCTTCAGCTCCGGCTCATGGCCGACGGCCGCGGCGAGGAACTCGACCGGGATGAAGTCGGTGCCCTGGTGCAGGAGCTGGAAGAAGGCGTGCTGGCCATTGGTGCCCGGCTCGCCCCAGACCAGCGGCCCGGTCGGCGTCGCCACCGGCGTGCCGTCGAGGGTGACGCCCTTGCCGTTCGATTCCATGTCGAGCTGCTGCAGATAGGCCGGCAGCCGGGACAGGCGCTGGTCATAGGGGATGACCGCGCGGGCCGGATAGCCGCAGATCACGCGATGCCACCAGCCGACCAGCCCGAGAAGCGCCGGCAGGTTCCCGGCGATCGGGGCGGTGCGGAAATGCTCGTCCATCTCGTGCGCGCCATCGAGGAAGGCGCGAAAATTCCGCGGACCGACGGCGATCATGACGGGCAGGCCGATCGCGCCCCAGACCGAATAGCGGCCGCCGACCCAGTCCCAGAAACCGAAGACGCGGTCCTGCTCGATGCCGAACTTGGCCACCAGGTCGAGCGCCGTCGAAACGGCGGCGAAATGCTTGCCGACCGCCTGCTTGCCGAGCGCCTTCTGCACCCAGTCGCGCGCCGTCTGCGCGTTGGTCATCGTCTCGACCGTGGTGAAGGTCTTGGAGGCAATGATGAACAGCGTGGTTTCGGCCGACAAGCCCTTCAGCGTGTCATGGATGTGAGCGCCGTCGATGTTGGAGACATAATGCGCGCGCGGCCCGTCATGATAGGGCGCCAGCGCCAGCGTCGCCATGGCCGGGCCGAGGTCGGAGCCGCCAATGCCGATGTTGACGATGTCGGTGATCTTCTTGCCGGTGGCGCCAACAGCCTTGCCGGAGCGGATGGCATCGGCGAAGGCGCCCATCGCGTCGAGCACGGAAATGACGTCGGCCTTGACGTCCTGGCCGTCGACCGTGACGCCCTTGCCGCTGAGATTGCGCAGCGCCGTGTGCAGCACGGCGCGGTCCTCGGTGATGTTGATCTTCTTGCCGGCGAACATGGCGGCGCGGCGACCCTCGAGATCGGCAGCAGCGGCGAGCTTCTCCAGCAAGTCCATGGTGACGGCATCGACGGCGCATTTCGACCAGTCGAGCAAAAGGTCACCGTCGGTGGCTGAAAATGTCTGGAAACGCCGTGGATCGTCGGCGAAGGCCTGGCGCATGCTGGCAGGCGCCGCGGTGCGATGATCGCGCAAGGCGGCGAGCTGTTTCTGGAAGGCTGACTTATCCAATGGCGGGGAGCTCCTGGCGTTTTTCGACGTACTTTATCAGACCGGATGTTTCCGGCGCGTGTCGTCGCGACAAACCTATTGAGCCGAATTCCGTGCGGTCAATACGCGGCGATGCCGCATCGCATCACGATGCGATGACACAATGTGTCACTCCGGGCGGCAGCAGAGCTCCATTTCGGCTGAAGGATCACTGGCATAAATCCCAAAGATCAGAAAAATTGATTGGCGCAACCCCTTGTGCCACCCATACACTCGACTGGTCCAGCCAAATGAAAATGGCTGGCCATCCGAGGAAGATTTCCCATGCCACAGCGCAACGACACGGCCATATGGTCCGGCCTGTTCCGGATTTCGGCCGAATCCGGCCAAACCCTGCAGGCGCAGATCCGCCAGGCCATCGTGGCCGCCATTCTCGACCGGCAGATCGCCGCCTCGATGCCGCTTCCCTCCTGCCGCATCCTGGCCGAGAAGCTGGGCGTCGCGCGCGGGACGGTGGTTCTGGCCTTCCAGCAGCTCGTCGACCAGGGGTTCCTGGTGGCGCGCGAGCGGCGCGGCCATTTCGTCAATCCCGACGTGCTGGCAACACCGGCCAAGCCGCACCAGAAGGCGCCCGACCAGGCCAATGAGATCGACTGGAAGGCACGCCGGCAGATCGCCGCCAGCGATATGCCGCCGCCGGCCAAGCACGAGAACTGGATCAAGTCGTCCTATCCCTTCGTCTACGGCCAGTTCGACCCGGCGCTGTTCCCGACCGCCGAATGGCGCGAGTGCAACCGCATGGCGCTGGCGGTGCTCGAAATCCGCAACTGGGCGTCCGACATGGTCGATCGCGACGATCCGCTGCTGATCGAGCAGATCCAGGCGCGGCTCTTGCCCCGGCGCGGCATCTTCGCCAATCCCGACGAGATCATCGTCACGCTTGGCGCCCAGAACGCGCTCTACATGCTGGCTTCGCTGCTGATGACCAAGGGCTCGAAGGTGGCGATGGAAGACCCCGGCTACCCCGACGCACGCTCGATCTTCCGGCTTGCGGGCGCCGACATCCAGCCGGTGCCGGTCGACCAATCCGGCATCGTAACCTCTTCTATCCCCAACGATTCCGGCTTCGTCTTCGTCACGCCCAGCCATCATTGCCCGACCATGGTGCCATTGTCGGCCGAGCGGCGGCAGGACCTTCTGGCGCGCGCCAACCGGCACAACCAGATCATCATCGAGGACGGCTATGACAGCCAGCTTCTCGACGAGGCGCCGCAGCAGGCGCTGAAGAGCCTCGATCGTTCGGGCCGCGTCGTCTATGTCGGCTCGATGTCCAAGACGCTGGCTCCCGGCCTGCGGCTTGGCTATATCGTGGCCTCTGCTGGACTAATCTCGGAGCTGAGGGCACTGCGCCGCTTCATGCTGCGCCATCCGCCGGCCAACAACCAGCGTGCCGTGGCGCTCTTCCTGTCGCTCGGCCATCACGAGGCGTTGGTGCGGCGTCTGTCGAGCGCCTTCGACGAGCGGCGCAAGCGTCTGGTCCATGCGATTTCCGCTTTCCTGCCGGAATGGCGCTCGACCGACTCGGCCGGCGGCACGTCGCTCTGGCTCGAAGGCCCGCGCGGCACCGATTCCCGCGGTTTGGCCGAGGCTGCGGCCTCGCGCAGCGTCATCATCGAGCCGGGAGACCGCTTCTTCGACCGCACCGAAAAGCCTTCGCGTTTCATGCGGTTGGGCATTTCCTCGATCGCGCTGCAGCACATCGAGCCAGGCATCCGGGAACTGGCCACGGCCGCCGGACGCAGGCCCGCCGCCGCCTGATCCACTTATCTGATCCTTTGACCGGGGCCGCCCAATCGCGGCCCCGTTTCCTTTAGCGCTGGCATATGCAACCAGACCGGCTGGCTCATGGTCTGTGCCAATGCCGGCGGCATAGTCGTGGCACAAAGGGGAAGAAGCAGCCGATGGTGGACCAACCGCCGCCCTGTTTCCGAGAAAAGGTGGAGTGCCTCCATGTCAGTGGTTCTTGAAAAGCAGGAAGCGGCGGCGGATCAGCGCTCGCGCCGCTCCGGTGGACGCGAAGCGCGCCGCGCGATGCGGGCAGCGCCGCTCGCCGACGACATCAGGCCGGTACGCGCCGGTCTCGAGGGCGGCAGCTACGGACCGTTGCGCGGCAACGACCAGGAGCGCATCCACGAGGCAGTGCTGACGCTGCTGGAGACGGTCGGCTTCGCCAATGCCATCCCCTCTTGCATCGAGGCGCTGACCAAGGCCGGCGCCACCTATGGCGATGATGGCCGTATCCGTTTCCCGCGCGCTCTGGTGCTCGATACCATCAAAAAAGCGGCACGCAATTTCACCTTGCACGGCCAGGACCCGAAACACGACATGGTGATCCAGCGCAAGCGCGTGCACTACGGCACGGCCGGCGCCGCCGTGCATCTGGTCGATGTCGAGAAGCGCGAATACCGCGAATCGCTGCTGCAGGACATCTATGACGCCGCCCGCATCGTCGACGGGCTCGACAACATCCATTTCTTCCAGCGGCCGATGGTGCCGCGCGATATTCCCGATCCGCTCGAAATGGACTTCAACACGCTCTATGCCTGCGTGATGGGCACGTCCAAGCATGTCGGCACCTCGTTCACGGTGCGCGAGAACGTGCAGCCGGCGCTGGAAATGCTCTATGCCATTGCCGGCGGCGAGGAGAATTTCCGCGCCCGACCGTTCGTGTCGAACTCCAACTGCTTCGTCGTGCCGCCGATGAAATTCGCCGAGGACGCCTGCGGCGTGCTCGAGGCCTGCGTCGAAGGCGGCATCCCGATCCTGCTTTTGTCAGCCGGCCAGGCGGGTGCGACCGCTCCGGCGGCGATTGCCGGTGCCGTGGTGCAGGCCGTGGCCGAAGTGCTGGCCGGCCTGGTCTATGTCAACGCGATCAAGCCGGGGCATCCGGCAATCTTCGGCACCTGGCCGTTCGTGTCGGACCTGCGGACCGGCGCCATGTCGGGCGGCTCGGCCGAACAGGCGGTGCTGACTGCGGCCTGCGCGCAGATGGCGCAGTTCTACGATCTGCCGGGCGGTTCGGCCGCCGGCATGACGGATTCGAAACTGCCCGACATCCAGTCAGGCTACGAAAAGGGCATCACCGACGTGATGGCCGGCCTTGCCGGGCTCAACCTCGTCTATGAATCTGCCGGCATGCATGCCTCGCTGCTCGGCTTCTGCCTGGAAAGCCTGATCATCGACAATGACATGCTCGGCCATTGCCTGCGCTGCGTGCGCGGCATCGAGGTGACCGACGAAGCGCTGTCGATCGATACCATCGCCGAAGTCTGCCTGAAAGGGCCAGGCCACTATCTCGGCAACGAGCAGACGCTGCGGCTGATGCAGACGGAGTATTTCTACCCGGCCGTCGGCGACCGGTTTTCGCCGAAGGAATGGAACGAGAAGGGCCGTCCCGACATATTGCAGCGCGCGATCATCGAGAAGAAGCGCATCCTGGCCGAGCGTTTCCCGCGCCATGTCGCAAAACTGCTCGACGACAAACTGCGCGCCCGCTTCGGCGACATGATCAAGCTGCCGCGCGCCAATATGGGTGGATAGCCGGTTTGCGGACCGGCATCATCGCCTGATGATCAATGCCCTAGTCGGCGCCCAGCCCAAAGCGCTCGACGACCTCTGCATTGATCAGCTTGGCGTGCAGAGCCATCAGCACGATCTGGGCGTCGAAACTGCCGCCGGCTTCCACCGCGGCCTCGATCCGGCGTTCGACGTCCTGCCGCTGCTGCAAGCCATGCGCGCTTTCGAAGGTTTCCGGACCGGCGATACAATAGCTGAACAGCCGCGCCACGTCCGGATAGGCCTGTGGCGGTGGCTCGTCGGGCCAGCGATCCTTCATCAGATTGACGATTGTGAGCTTCACGCCCTCCGGCACGAGGGCTGGATGCAGGTCGGCGCCGCGCAAGGCGGTATCGAGCTGCCTCAGGTCGCCCGAGCGGCCGAACATGCCGAGGAAGCCGAGGGAAGAGCGTCGTTGCGCCATGATGTTCCAATCCGTTTCCAACCACTTAGGTGGTTGGAAAGCGGAATACAAAGGCGGCGGGCGTCTAGCCGCTGGCCGCCAGCAGCAGCAAGACACCGGCAAGGGCCGATCCGGCGAGCGTCGGCAGCATGCCGATCTTCAGCTTCAGGATGGCGATCATCGCGGCCAAGGAAAGCAGCGCAGCACGCCAGTCGATCGACGAAAGCACCGGCACATTCATGCCGAGGCTTATTGCGTGCACTTCACGGAAAACGACGTGCAAGGCAAACCACAAAGCGAGATTCATGACGACGCCGACAACGGCGGCGGTGATCGCACCGAGCGCCGCCGACAAGGTCCTGTTGCCGCGCAGGGCCTCGATATAGGGCGCGCCAAGGAATATCCAGAAGAAACACGGCGTGAAGGTCGCCCACAGCGTCAGCAGCGCTCCGAGCGATCCGGCGAGCAATGGGTTCAGCGACCCGGAGTGACGGAACGCAGCGATGAAGCCGACAAACTGCAGCACCAGGATGAGCGGGCCAGGCGTGGTCTCGGCGAGCCCAAGCCCATCGACCATTTCACCGGGAGCCAGCCAGCCGAAGGACTGGACGGCTGCCTGCGCGACATAGGCCAGCACCGCATAGGCGCCACCGAAGGTGACGACCGCCATCAGGCTGAAGAACCGGCCTATCTCGGTCCACACACTGGCAGAGCCGGTGAACAACCAGATCAGGAGAACCGGTCCGAGCCATATCGGCAGCCAGATCGCGAGAGTGCGCGGCGCATGCCATCTGGTCGGTTTGACATGGGTCAGTTCGCCGCGCTCGAACATCAGGTCGACCGCTCCCTTGATATCGGGACCATCATCCTTGCCGTGCGCCGAACCGGAGAAGAGACCAGGAGCGAGGCGGTCCCCCAGCCATCCTGTCAGGCCGGCGAGCAGGATGATCAGCGGGAACCGCACACTCAACGCGTAGATGGCGACGAAGGCCGCGACCGCGATCGACACCATGGCCGGGTTTTTCAGGGCGCGCCGTCCGATCCGGATCACCGCCTCGATGACGATGGCAAGCACCGCCGCCTTCACCCCGAGGAAAAGCGCCTCGACGAGCGGCATGTCGCCATAAAGCACGTAGAGGCTGCTCAGGATCAGCATGACGAGCGCGCCGGGCACGACGAACAGGATGCCGGCGACAAGGCCGCCGATCGTCCTGTGCAGCAGCCAGCCAATATAGATGGCGAGTTGCTGGGCTTCCGGGCCAGGCAACAGCATGCAGTAGTTCAGCGCATGCAGGAAACGCTGCTCGCCGACCCAGCGCCGCTCCTCGACCAGTTCCCTGTGCATGAGGGCGATCTGCCCGGCCGGCCCGCCAAAGCTGAGCAGTCCGATCTTCGCCCAGACCTTCACGGCTTCGGCAAAGGTCGGCACAGCCGGCGCCTCGACGTTCCCGGACCCGTGCGCAGGCACAACGGCGCTCATGACGGTTTACCCGCGCTGGGCCAGTTGTGCGTTTCCTCGGTGGCGTCTCGACACCAGCGGAAGAACGCATCGTAGAGCAGCATGCCTGCTTCCAATTGTTCCAGGTCGTCGCGAAACATCCGCGACAGGCCAAGCGAGGCAGCCAGAAAGCCGGACGCCTGGGGCACCAGATCGAGCCTTGCGGTGTCGGCCGCGCGCACGATCGCGGCGAGGCGGTCGAGTGCGGTGGATTCCAGCCCGAATTCCTCGATCATCGTATCGAAGGTGCAGCGTTCACCGCGATGGCTCCAGAACACATCGTCTATGTCGAAAGGCACGGCCTGAAAGCGGTCGGCGACAGCAGGCACTTCGGCTGCCTCAACAAACAGGAAGACCGCATGAGGATCGACGAAACGTCGGATCAGCCAGGGGCAGGCGATGCGGTCGACCTTCGGGCGTGCCCGCGTCACCCACACAGTGCGGCCCTTTTCGTCGCGCGGTGGCAATTTGTCGGTGCTGACCAAGAGCCCGTCTGCCTCGCGCCAGGCTTCGAACCCGCCTTCGAGGGATTCGGCGGGAATCCCCTCATGGCGCAGCCATGCGGCGACACCGTGCGAAAGCTTCAGGCCTTTCTGGCAGACGACCACCACAGGCTTGCCGGCGAAATCGGGCGCCCAGGTCGAAACGGTTTTGAAGCCACGCCGGATCGAGGCCGGCAGCAGGCGCGGATCGGCGTCGAAATCCTCATCGATGCGAACATCGATGATTGCCGGGGCTCCCGGCAGGCCGACCAGACGGGACAGTTGCGATACGGTGATAGCGGTTGTTGACGGCATGGCGTCCACCTCCTGATAGAGAAGCCTGGACGCGAACGTTGGGCTGACGCCTCACGGGGTCGTCGCGATGCACCCCTTGGCTACAATGGTGGAATTGTTGCGAGCGCTTGTCAAGGATGGTGACCGGCCTCGACCGGAACGAACCACGCTGAACGGAAAACGACGGCCGCCCGATTGACAAGGCCGCCGCCGATTCAGCGTCTGTGATTGTCCCCCGGAGCAATCAATGGTTGTCCCGCGGAATGCCCTTCGTGTGAGCGACATCCTGGTATTTCACCGCCGGCTTCAGCACCATGCCCTGGTCGAACTGGTCGACCATGCCGCGCTGGATTTCCTGCCATGGCGTCTGGTGCTGCGGATAGTGGTAGCCGCCATTGCCCTGCAGCGCCGCGCGCCGCTTGGCGATCTCTTCGTCGCTGACCAGAATGTTGGCGGTGCCCTTGTTCAGGTCGATGCGGACGCGGTCGCCTGTCTTGAGCAGCGCCAGCCCGCCGCCAATGGCGGCTTCCGGCGAGGCGTTGAGGATCGACGGCGAGCCCGACGTGCCCGACTGGCGGCCGTCGCCGATACAGGCCAGCGCATGAATGCCCTTCTTGATGAGGTATGCCGGCGGCTGCATGTTGACGACCTCGGCACCGCCGGGATAGCCGACCGGGCCGGCGCCGCGCATGAACAGGATCGTGTGCTCGTCGATGCCTTGCGCCGGATCGTCGATGCGGGCGTGGTAATCCTCCGGCCCGTCAAAGACCATGGCGTTGCCTTCGAAGGCTTCCGGGTCCTTCGGATTGGAGAGGTAGCGCTCGCGGAATTCCGGTGAGATGCCGCTGGTCTTCATGATCGCCGAATCGAACAGATTGCCGCTGAGGTTGATGAAGCCGGCATTGACCTTCAGCGGCTTGTCGACGCTGCGGATGACGTCGGTGTTTTCATTGGCGACGCCCTCGCTATTCTCACCGATCGACTTGCCGTTGACCGTGCGCGCGCCGGGATGCGGCAACAGCCCGCCCTTCATCAGTTCGGCGATGACCGCCGGCACGCCGCCGGCGTGATGATAATCCTCGCCCAGATATTCGCCTGTCGGCTGCAAATTAACCAGCAGCGGCACATTGAGGCCGACCGTCTGCCAGTCGTCATTGTCGAGCTTGACGCCGAGGTGGCGGGCGATGGCGTTGAGATGGATAGGCGCGTTGGTCGAGCCGCCAATGGCCGAATTGACCACAATGGCGTTCTCGAAAGCCTCTCTCGTCATGATGTCGGACGGCTTCAAATCCTCATGTACCATCTCGACAATGCGTTTTCCCGTCTCATAGGAAATCTGGCCGCGCTCGCGATAGGGGGCGGGGATAGCGGCTGAACCCGGCAATTGCATGCCGAGCGCCTCGGCCAGCGAATTCATCGTGGTGGCGGTGCCCATCGTGTTGCAGTAGCCGGTCGAGGGCGCCGAGGAGGCGACGATATCCATGAACTCATCATAGTCGATCTCGCCGGCCGACAGGCGCTGGCGCGATTCCCAGACGATGGTGCCGGAGCCGGTGCGCTTGCCCTTGTGCCAGCCGTTGAGCATAGGACCGACCGACAGCGCGATGGCCGGGATGTTGACCGTGGCTGCCGCCATGAGCAGCGCCGGCGTCGTCTTGTCGCAACCGATGGTCAGCACGACGCCGTCGAGCGGGTAGCCGTAGAGCACCTCGACGAGGCTGAGATAGGCAAGGTTGCGGTCAAGGGCAGCGGTCGGGCGCTTGCCGGTCTCCTGGATCGGATGGCATGGGAATTCGAAGGGAATGCCGCCCATCGAGACGATGCCTTCGCGCACGCGCTTGGCGAGCTCGATATGGTGGCGGTTGCACGGCGACAGATCCGAGCCGGTCTGGGCGATGCCGATCAGTGGCTTGCCCGACATCAGTTCGGCGCGCGTCAGCCCGTAATTCAGGTAGCGCTCGAGATAGAGCGCCGTCATGCCGGGGTTGTCGGGGTTGTCGAACCACTCCTGCGAGCGGAATTTTTTCTTCTTGGTGGGGGCGCCGGCCATCACGGTCTCCGTATTTGTATGACAAATCGATATGACAACGCGTCAATGCAAGCAAGGGGCACGCGCGTTCCCAACCCGCACTTTGGTGCGATAGACACAACAGCACCTCTGCGCTAGGGCTTCAAACCATTGTTTCCGGGAGGTTCTTGATGGCTTTGGTGATCGAAGGCGAGGAACGCATTGCCGCACCCCTGCAAAAAGTCTGGGAAGCGCTGAACGATCCCGAGGTTTTGAAGGCGACCATTCCCGGTTGCCAGAGCCTCGACATGAAGTCGCCGACCGAGATGGCCGCGACGGTGGTGCTGAAGATTGGGCCGATCAAGGCGACCTTCAACGGCGAAGTGATGCTGAAAAATCTCAAGCCGCCGCATTCCTACACCATCCAGGGCGAAGGCAAGGGCGGCATTGCCGGCTTTGCCAAGGGCGGCGCCGACGTGACGCTGACCGAGGATGGGCCGGATGCCACGGTGCTCAAATACGCGGCCAAGGCCGATGTCGGCGGCAAGATTGCCCAGCTCGGCAGCCGGCTGATCGAATCGACGTCGAAGAAACTGGCGGGGCAGTTCTTTTCGAGTTTTGGCGAGAAGGTCGGCGGCTGACCCTCCCGCCAGAGCAATGCCAGGAAAAGTGTGAAACGGTCTTCCCGGGGAAAGCGCGTAGGGCTTTCCCTTGGGATTTGCGTCAAAACCAAAAAGAGGTCACTCGAAGACGATGCTCGGCACCGCCGCTTCGGCCGCGCCGCGCTCTTCATTGACCCTGTCCCAGACCTTGGCGGCGATATCGCGATAGGTTTTCGCTTCGGCGCCATCGGGCTTCGAGACAACCACCGGCGCCCCGGCATCCGAGCTTTCGCGGATGCCCATTTCCAGCGGCACCTCGCCGAGGAAGGTGACGCCGAGGCGTTCGGCCTCGCGACGCGCGCCGCCATGGCCGAAAATGTCGTAGCGCTTGCCGGTATCGGGCGCGATGAAATAGCTCATGTTCTCGACGATGCCGAGCAGCGGTACGTCGACCTTCTTGAACATGTTCAGCCCCTTGCGGGCATCGATCAACGCCAGGTCCTGCGGCGTCGAGACGATGACGGCGCCGGCCAGCGGCACCTGCTGCGCCATGGTCAGCTGCGCGTCGCCGGTTCCGGGCGGCATGTCGACGACAAGCACGTCGAGCCGGCCCCATTCGACCTCGCGCAGCATCTGCGTCAGCGCCGACATCACCATCGGCCCGCGCCAGATCATCGGCGTCTCCTCATCGACGAGGAAGCCCATCGACATCACCTTGAGGCCGTAATTCTCCATCGGCTTCAGGATCTTGCCGTCAACCGTCTGTGGCCGGCCATGGATGTTGAGCAGCTTCGGCATGGACGGGCCGTAGATGTCGGCATCGAGCACGCCGACCCGCAAGCCGTTGGCGGCAAGGCCAAGCGCCAGATTGACGGCGGTGGTCGACTTGCCGACGCCGCCCTTGCCGGAAGCAACCGCGATGATCGCTTCGATACCGGGCACGCCGCGCTTGCCCGAACTGTGCGAGGCGGGAGCATGCGGCGCGGGGCGCGGGGCGGCAGCGGCTGGTGGTGCCGGTCTGGTCGCGGGGCGCGCTGGCACCGGCGCCTCCATGCCGCCGCCTTTCTTCTCTGCAGTCAGCGCCACCACGGCGCCGGCAACCCCTGGAATTGCCTTGACCACGCGCTCCGCGGCGGCGCGCAGCGGTTCCATTTCCTGCGCCCTGGCGGCGGGAACGGTGATCGAGAAGAAGACTTTCGAATCGGCGATGAAAATCTCGGAAACCATGCCGAGATCGACGATGTTGCCGGTGAAGTCCGGCCCGTTGACCGTCTTCAGGCGCTCGGTGACGATTTCCTTGGTGACGGACATGATCTTTCCTCGGCGTTTGGCAATCCAGATAGTGCAGTTTCCAGCGAGAACCAAGCCGTGACGCAAAGGCTTGCCCGGCGTGCCTCGGAAAACGACCGATGCTGTCGGATTTTTGCCGGATGACGCTTCCGGCCGATTGCCGATGGCCAAACGGGCCGCGTGCCCTATTTCGGTTGCCTGAGCGAGGACACGACAATCCAGGAAGGAGACGGTCATGCTCGAAAACAGCAACGCAACGGCCAATCTGGCGGTCAAGGACCTGGCAAAGGCAAAGGCCTTCTATGAAGGCACGCTAGGCCTCAAGCAGGTCGACGACATGGGCGGCGAGCTTGTCGTCTACAAAAGCGGCGACACGCTCATCAATGTCTACCATTCCCAATTCGCAGGTACCAACAAGGCGACGGCGGTGACGTGGACGGTGGGCGATCGGATCGAGACTGTCGTCAAATCATTGAAATCGAAAGGCGTTGTCTTCGAGCATTACGAAATGCCCGGCCTGACGATCAAGGGCGACATCCATGTCGGCCAAGGCATGAAGGTCGCATGGTTCAAGGACCCGGACGGCAACATCCTGAACCTCGTCGACAAATAGGCTTCGGGGCTCCGCGTCAGCCTGCCAGGTTCGTGACGGAAGACGAAATAAGTGAGAGCCGCCGCCGTCGCCGGCAAGGTGACGATCCAGGCAATGACGATGTTGCCGGCGATGCCCCAGCGCACCGCCGAGACGCGGCGGGCGGCCCCGACGCCGATGATGGCGCCGGTAATCATATGCGTGGTCGATACGGGAACACCAAGCCAGGTGGCGGCGAACAGCGTGATGGCGCCGCCGGTTTCAGCGATCTTCTGGCACCAGCGATCGATGTCCTTGCCTGAAGCAGGTGCTGCAGCGCTTCCGCGCCGCCGACCACCGTGCGGGAATGCCGCTCGAACAGCTCGAAGAAACGATCTTCGCGCGGCAGCAGCTTGCAGAACCAGCCCAGCCCAGGATGCGGAACGATTACGCATGGCACTTGCGGCAAAGGCGAATTTCCCCGAGCCTGCGCATGATGACCGGAAGGATGGCATGATCGACAAACTCGAATTCTTCATCGCATTGGCCAAGGAAGAGCATTTCGGCCGGGCGGCGGAGGCCTGTGGGGTCACCCAGCCGACCTTGTCGGCCGGCATCAAGCAATTGGAGGGGCAACTCGGCGTCATGCTGGTCAATCGCGGGTCGCGGTTCCAGGGGCTGACGCCGGAAGGCAAGCAGGTGCTGGTCTGGGCGCGTCGCATCGTCGGTGATTCAAGGAGCATGCGCGAGGAGATGCGCGCGGCGCGCCACGGCCTTTCCGGACGCATCCGCATTGCCGCCATCCCGACCGCACTTGCCATGGTGGCGCGGCTGACGACGCCGTTTCGCGAAAAGCACCCGGGCGTCACCTTTTCGGTGCTGTCGCGCACCTCGATCGAAGTCTTGTCGCTGCTCGGCAATTTCGACATCGATGCCGGTATCACCTATCTCGACAACGAGCCGCTCGGGCGGGTCACCAGCGTGCCGCTGTATGACGAGCGCTATCAGCTGATCACGGCGGTCGGAAACCCCTATTTTGACCGCGACAAAGTGACATGGGCCGAGATCAGCCGGTTGCCGCTGTGCCTGCTGACGCCGGATATGCAGAACCGCCGCATCATCGACCAGCATCTGGCCGAGGCCGGCGTGGAGGTACGGCCGACGCTTGAATCCAACTCGATGATCGTGCTGTTCTCGCACATCCACACCGGCAAATGGTCGTCGGTCATGCCGCTCAACCTTGCGGAAACATTCGGCTTTTCAGAGCCGATCCGGGCCATTCCGATCGTCGAGCCCGACGCCAGCCACACGGTCGGCCTGGTGGCCGCGCCGCGCGAGCCGCACACGCCGCTGGTGCAGGCGCTGCTGGACGAGGCAATGGCGCTGGCAGACGATTTCCGCGCCCATCGCTAGGGTAGAGAATGGCGGCTGAGCGCATTTGATAGAAGATTTCTATCAAGCGACGGATCAGCTTTATTGATTTCGCTGGTTTCCTCTGTTTTTGTAACGACTTAGCGCTAGAGCGCTACCGACCAGGGAGGGCGCTGCATGACGATGCAGCCTGCAAGTACCGAGATCGCATCGCGCACGGCGGCGATTATCCAAGAGATGAAGGGCCTCGAAGGCCCATTGCTGCCGATCCTGCACGAGATCCAGGAGGAATTCGGCCATGTGCCGCAGGCGGCCCTGCCCGTTATCGCCGATGGGCTCAATCTCTCCAGGGCCGAGGTGCACGGCGTCGTCACCTTCTACCATGATTTCCGTGCCCGCCCGGCCGGGCGGCATGTCCTCAAGCTGTGCCAGGCGGAAGCCTGCCAGTCGATGGGCTCGGATGCCGTCGCCGCCAAGGTCAAAGAGTTGCTGGGCATCGGTTTCCACGAGACCACAAGCGACGGATCGGTTACACTCGAGCCGGTCTATTGCCTCGGGCTTTGCGCCTGTTCGCCGTCGGCGATGCTCGACGGCGAGGTGATCGGGCGGCTCGATGACGAGAAGATCGACGAGATCCTTGCCGAGGTGCGCTCATGATCCCCCGCATCTACATTCCCGGCGATTCCGGCGCGCTGGCGCTCGGCGCCGAGAAGGTCGCCAAGGCTGTTCGCGCGGAACTCGCCGAGCGTGGCATCGAGGCCAAGATCGTCCGCAACGGCTCGCGCGGCGCCTATTTCCTCGAGCCGATGGTCGAAGTGGCGACCGCCAACGGCCGCGTCGCCTACGGACCGGTCAAGCCTTCCGACGTCAAGAGCCTGTTCGACAGCGGCTTCCTCACCGGTGGCCACCACAAGCGCTGGCTCGGCGCGCCCGACAAGATCCCGTTCCTGGCCAAGCAGACCCGGCTGACCTTTGCCCGCTGCGGCATCAACGACCCGCTGTCGCTCGACGCATACAAATCGCTTGGCGGGCTCAAGGGTTTGCAGAACGCCGTGGCCATGGCGCCGGCCGATATTGTCAAGCAGGTTACCGACTCAGGCCTGCGTGGCCGTGGCGGCGCAGGCTTCCCGACCGGGATCAAGTGGAAGACGGTGCTGGATACGACATCCGAGCGCAAATACATCGTCTGCAACGCCGACGAGGGCGACAGCGCGACTTTCGCCGACCGCATGATCATGGAGGGCGACCCCTTCGTGCTGATCGAGGGGATGACGATCGCCGGCATCGCCACCGGAGCGACCAAGGGCTTTGTCTATATCCGCTCGGAATATCCGCATGCGGTGGCGACAATGAACAAGGCCGTCGAAATCGCCCGCAAGGCCGGCGTCCTCGGCGTCAATGTGCTGGGTTCGCCCAACGCCTTCGACATGGAAATCCGCGTCGGCGCCGGCGCCTATGTCTGCGGCGAGGAAACCTCGCTGCTGAACAGCCTCGAAGGCAAGCGCGGCGTGGTGCGCGCCAAGCCGCCGCTGCCGGCCATCCAGGGCCTGTTTGGCAAGCCGACGGTGATCAACAACGTCATCAGCCTGGCCTCGGTGCCGATCATCATGGACAAGGGTGCGGCCTTCTACAAGGATTTCGGCATGGGCCGCTCGCGCGGCACCATCCCGATCCAGATCGCCGGCAATGTCAGGAATGGCGGCCTGTTCGAGACCGCCTTCGGCCTGACGCTGGGCGAGATCGTCGATGACATCGGCGGCGGCACGGCCACTGGCCGTCCGGTGAAGGCAGTACAGGTCGGCGGCCCGCTCGGCGCTTATTTCCCGCGCGCCCTGTTCGACACGCCGTTCGACTATGAAGAATTCGCCAAGCGCGACGGGCTGATCGGCCATGCCGGCATCACCGTGTTCGACGACACGGCCGACATGCTGAAGCAGGCGCGCTTTGCCATGGAGTTCTGCGCCATCGAAAGCTGCGGCAAGTGCACGCCTTGCCGCATCGGCTCGACGCGCGGCATCGAGACCATCGACAGGCTTGCCGCCGGGATCGAGCCGGAAAAGAATCTCGCTTTGGTCACCGACCTCTGCAACACGATGAAGTTCGGTTCGCTGTGCGCGCTGGGCGGCTTCACGCCCTACCCGGTGATGAGTTCGATCACGCATTTCCCCGAAGATTTCAAGCCCGCGCCGGCGCGCGTGGCCGCTGAGTAGGAGCTGGCAGATGAACATCAAGGCCGACTTCCCAACACTGATCGAAGAGATCGACTACGGAACCCCGGAATCGCGGGCGCAAAAGCAGATCACGCTCAGCGTCGACGGCCGCAGCATCACGGTTCCGGAAGGCACCTCGATCATGCGCGCCGCTATGGAAGGTGGTGTCGAGATCCCGAAGCTCTGTGCCACCGACATGCTGGACTCGTTCGGCTCGTGCCGCGTCTGCCTGGTCGAGATCGAAGGGCGCGGCGGCACGCCGGCGTCCTGCACGACGCCGGTCGGCGAAGGCATGGTGGTGCGCACGCAGTCCGACCGGCTCGACGCCATCCGCCGCGGCGTCATGGAGCTTTACGTCTCCGACCATCCGACCGGCTGGAACGAGAAGGCCGGCACCGGCGCCAGCGAATTCGACACGGTGGCGAAATCGGTCGGTCTGACCGAGAACCGCTACGGCGTCGAGGGCCGCAACCACGTCAAGCAGGAAGACGGCGTGGCGCCCGGCCATGGCTCGCTGGCGGTCGACTACATCGCCCGCGACGAATCCAATCCTTATTTCACCTATGATCCGGCGCAGTGCATTGTCTGCTCGCGCTGCGTGCGGGCGTGCGAGGAGGTGCAGGGCACCTTCGCGCTGACCATCGAGGGCCGCGGTTTCGAATCGCGCATGGTCGCCGGCATGCATGAGGATTTCATCGCTTCCGAATGCGTGTCCTGCGGCGCCTGCGTGCAGGCCTGCCCGACCGACGCGCTGCGCGAGAAGACGGTGCTCGAGAAGGGCATGCCGGAACGCTCGGCCGTTACCACCTGCGCCTATTGCGGCGTCGGCTGCTCGTTCAAGGCCGAGGTGAAGGACGACGAAGTCATCCGCATGATGCCCTACAAGGACGGCAAGGCGAACCATGGCCATAGCTGCGTCAAGGGCCGCTTCGCCTATGGCTACGCCACCCACAAGGACCGCATCCTGTCGCCGATGATCCGCGAGAGGATCAGCGATCCGTGGCGGGAGGTGAGCTGGGAAGAGGCGATCGCCCACACGGCCAAGGAATTCCGCCGGATCCAGTATCAATACGGCCGCACCTCGATCGGCGGCATCACGTCCTCGCGCTGCACGAATGAGGAGACCTATCTCGTGCAGAAGCTGGTGCGGCAGGGTTTCCGCAACAACAATGTCGACACCTGCGCCCGCGTCTGCCATTCGCCGACCGGCTACGGGCTCGGCCAGACCTACGGCACCTCGGCCGGCACGCAGGATTTCGACTCCGTCGAATTCACCGACGTCGCGGTCGTCATCGGCGCCAATCCGGTTTCCGCCCATCCGGTGTTCGCCTCGCGGCTGAAGAAGCGGCTGCGCCAGGGCGCCAAGCTGATCGTGCTCGATCCGCGCCGCACCGAGATGGTCAAGTCGGCGCATATCGAGGCCGACTATCACTTGCCGCTGAAGCCCGGCACCAACGTGGCGGTGCTGACGTCACTGGCGCATGTCATCGTTACCGAAGGGCTTTTCGACGAAACCTTCATCCGCGAACGCTGCGACTGGACGGAGTTCCAGGACTGGGCCTCCTTCGTCGCCTTGCCGGAGAACAGCCCTGAGACCGTCGGCAAGCTTTCCGGCGTCGACCCGGAACTGATCCGGGGTGCCGCACGGCTCTACGCCAAGGGCGGCAATGGTGCGATCTATTACGGCCTCGGGGTCACCGAGCACAGCCAGGGCTCGACCACGGTGATGGCGATCGCCAACCTCGCCATGGCCACCGGCAATATCGGCCGCCCGGGCGTCGGCGTGAATCCGCTGCGTGGCCAGAACAATGTGCAGGGCTCGTGCGACATGGGCTCCTTCCCGCACGAACTGCCCGGCTATCGCCATATCTCCGGCGAAGCCGTGCGCGATATCTATGAGAGCCTTTGGGGCGTGAAGCTGGACGACGAACCCGGCCTGCGCATTCCCAACATGTTGGATGCCGCCGTCGACGGCTCCTTCAAGGGCATCTACATCCAGGGCGAGGACATCTTGCAGTCCGATCCCGACACCAAGCATGTCGCGGGCGGTCTCGCCGCCATGGAATGCGTCGTCGTGCACGATCTCTTCCTCAACGAGACGGCGAATTACGCGCATGTCTTCCTGCCGGGCTCGACCTTCCTGGAAAAGGACGGCACCTTCACCAATGCCGAGCGGCGCATCAACATGGTGCGCAAGGTGCTGGAACCGAAGGCGCGCTATGCCGACTGGGAGGCGACGCAGGAGCTTGCCCGCGCGATCGGGCTCGACTGGAACTACACGCATCCGTCGCAGATCATGGACGAGATCGCCCAGACGACGCCGAGCTTCGCCAATGTCTCCTTCGAGTTGCTCGACCGCGTCGGATCGGTGCAGTGGCCGTGCAACGAGAAGGCGCCGCTCGGAACGCCGATCATGCACATAGACGGTTTCGTGCGCGGCAAGGGCAAGTTCATCCGCACCGAATATGTCGCGACGGACGAGAGGACCGGGCCGCGCTTCCCGCTGCTTTTGACCACCGGCCGCATCCTCAGCCAGTACAATGTCGGCGCGCAGACGCGGCGCACCGACAACGTCATGTGGCACTCGGAGGACCGGCTGGAGATCCACCCGCACGATGCCGAGAACCGCGGCCTGCGCGATGGCGACTGGGTGCGGCTGACCAGCCGCTCCGGCGAGACGACGCTGCGGGCGCTGATCACCGACCGGGTGTCGCCGGGTGTGGTCTACACCACCTTCCACCATCCGGACACGCAGGCCAACGTCATCACCACCGACTTCTCGGACTGGGCGACCAACTGTCCGGAGTACAAGGTGACGGCGGTGCAGGTCGGCGCCTCGAACGGCCCGTCGGACTGGCAACGCGAGTATGACGAGCAGGCCAGGAACAGCCGCCGCATCGCCTCGCTGCAGGCGGCGGAGTAGCCGTGGCCGCGCGCCGCAAAGCAACGACTGAGATATCGCGGCTGGCGCACCGCGCCAGCGGCACGGCTGTTGCCAACCGCATGGTGCCGGAGGAGACCCCGGTGGCGTTTTCCTTTGCCGGAACCACGCATGCGGTGATGATGGCGAGCCCCGCCGACTTCGAGGATTTCGCGCTCGGCTTCTCGCTGACGGAAGGCATCATTGCCGACCCGCAAGAGATCGAGGCGATCGAAGTCGAGGATCATGGCGCCGGCATCGATATCCAGATCCGGCTGAAGGATCAGGCCAATACACGCTTTGAGGCGCGGCGGCGCAGGCTTGCCGGGCCGGTTGGCTGCGGGCTGTGCGGCATTGAATCCATCGAGGAAGCGATGCGGTCCGTCGACGCCGTTGGTGCGTCAAAACTTACGCTTGATGCCGACGACATCGTCCGCTCCGTCAAGCTGCTGTCGAAGGTGCAGCCGCTGCATCAGGAAACCGGAGCCGTGCATGCCGCCGGCTTCTATATTCCCGGCAAGGGCGTCGTCATGGCGCGCGAGGATGTCGGCCGCCACAATGCCCTGGACAAGCTCGCAGGCGCGTTGGCCAAAGCCGGTATTGACGGCGCCTCGGGCGCCGTTGTGGTGACGTCGCGCGTGTCGGTCGAAATGGTGCAGAAGACGGCGGCGATCGGCTCGGCCTTCATCATCGCCGTCTCGGCGCCGACCGCGCTTGCCATCCGCACGGCCGATGAGGCCGGCATGACGCTGGTGGCGCTGGTGCGCGGCGAGGATTTCGATGTTTTCACCCACCCCGACCGGGTGGTTTTGGGAGTTGCCCAGCATGTCGCATGACGAAGACCACATCACGAGCACCAGCGAAAAGCTGGTGCGCATGGCCAACCAGATCGCGGCCTTCTTCCATTCCAAGTCGCGCGAGGAAGGTGTTGCCGGCATCGCCGAGCACATCAACAAATTCTGGGAACCGAGGATGCGGCGGCAGTTCTTCGAACTGCTGGACAGCGGCGAAGGCTTCGACGAACTCGTCGTGGCGGCATCGGCCAGGATCAAGCGGCCGATCACGCCAGCCGAGGCCGATCTCAAGCTCGGGCTCGAACCCTTCCCGGCCGACGCCGCCGCGTCGCAAAAGTAGCCGCAAGCCGGCTGCGCGAGCTTATATTCATTTCCACTAAAGTTTGAGCTGCCGCTATCGACGCGGCTCTGCTATGGTTGCCGATCAGAAATCGTCAGGCCGGGCGGAAGAAACTCGTGAGGCCGATCGAGACCCGATATGCCCTCAGTGGCGAGGCGCGGATCGCCTATCAGGTGGTCGGCCAGGGCTCGCTTGATCTTGTCTTCGTCCCGGGCTTCATTTCCAATCTCGACCTGCATTGGGAAGACGAGGGCTATGCAAGACTCCTGAGGCGGCTTTCGGCGTTCTCGCGGCTGATCCTGTTCGACAAGCGCGGCACCGGCCTTTCCGACCGTGTCGATGCGCACAACCTGCCCAGTCTTGAAACGCGTATGGACGATGTGCGCGCGGTGATGGACGCCGCCGGCAGCGGTCGCGCCGCCCTGCTTGGCGCTTCAGAAGGCGCGCCGATGGCAATGCTGTTCGCCGCCACCTATCCAGAACGGACGCGCGCGCTGGCGCTCTATGGCGGCTATGCGCACTTCCACAAATGGGTGATGCCACCCGAACGCCTCAATGCCTTCATCGCCACGGCCGAGACGGCCTGGGGCACCGGTGCGACCTTGCCGAATTTCGCGCCGGGCCGGGTCGACGACGCGCATTTTACCCAGTGGTGGGCGCGTTTCGAGCGGCTGTCGGCAAGCCCGACGGCAGCGGCGGCACTGGCGCGAATGAATGCGGAAATCGACGTACGTGGTGTGCTGGCGACGATCTGCGCGCCGACCCTGCTGATCCATCGCCGCAACGATGCGCGGGTCGATCCCGACGCCAGCCGCTTCCTGGCCAAGAAAATCCCGAATGCGCGGCTGGTCGAGATTCCGGGGCGCGACCATCCGATCTGGACCGGCGATGTCGACCGGGTCGCCGACCTGATCGAGGAATTCCTGACCGGCGAGCGCGCCGTCGCCGAAGCGGACCGCGTGCTGGCGGCACTTCTGGTGACGCGCATCTACGATACGACGCGGATGGGCGACCGTATGTGGAGCGAGCGCAGCGAGCGCTTCCAGGAAACCTGGCGGTTGCTGGTCGGGCGCCATGGCGGCCGAGCCCTGGGTAGGCAGGGCGAGATGATGATTTCGCGCTTCGATGGACCGGCGCGCGCCATACGCTGTGCAGCGGCGCTGCGCGAGGCAGCGCAAGGCATCGGCGTGGCCAGCGCGCAGGGCGCGCATGTCGGGGAGATCGAACTGCGCGGGCCGCCAGTGGGGCTGACGGCCCGCGTGACGATGCAGATCGCGGCGCACGCCAGCCGGGGCGATATCCTGGCGTCGCGGCTGGTCGCTGATCTGGCAACCGGCTCAGGCCTGCATTTCGAAGACGCCAGCCGGGTCACGCCGGACGATCTGGACGAGCCGATGGCGCTGGTGCGGGCAATGTCGGAACAGCATCTGGAGCCTGACTGCCGCGCCAGGACCAAAGCGACCGAACCGGCCGTGCTGACGGCGAGGGAAAGCGAGGTGGTGAGCCTGATTGCCGACGGCAAGAGCAATGCCGCGATTGCAGCCGAGCTCAGGCTGAGCGAACACACGGTCAAGCGCCACGTCGCCAACATATTGCTCAAGCTCGACCTGCCGTCGCGAGCGGCGGCGGCGGTATTCTCGGTCCGGCACACTGGCCCGGACGGGCCATGAGAGCCATGGCGCTTTCGGGCGAAGCGGCCAGGCGGATGTAAGCGCTATCAATTCCCCCATGCAGGCCAGGCGGATATCGCCGGAAGGGCACTGCGAACGGAGGATGAAATGCTCGAGTCAAAACTGAATGTGAGATCACTTGTGATCGCGGCAGGGATTGGCGCGCTGTTCACGCTCTCTCCCGCAAAGGCCGAGGATGCGTCGGCGACAGCCGCCTACAAGGACATCCAGGCGACGCTCGGCTCAGTGCCGGACATGTTCAAGACACTGCCTGACGTGGCGGTCGCCGGCGCCTGGGCCGAGATCAAGGGCGTCCAGCTCAACCCGAAAACCGCTCTGGACGGCAAGACCAAGGAACTGATGGGCCTTGCGGTGGCCTCGCAGATACCTTGCCAGTACTGCATTTATTTCCATACCGAGGCCGCCAAGCTCAACGGCGCGAGCGACGAGGAGATCAAGGAGACGATCGCGATGGCGGCGATCGTGCGCCATTGGTCGACGATGCTCAATGGCAGCCAGGTCGATCTCGCCACTTTCAAGAAGCAGACCGACGACGTCTTCGCGGCCGTCAAGGCGAAGTCGCAGTGAGAACCCCTGCCTGGCGGCGAGCGTCGGGCAGCCCCTATTGAATATCAACCGCCCGATCGTGAAGACGGGCATATGGAGGATAAGATGCTGACCAAGACTCAAGTCGTGGATGGCGCGGCGATCAAGAAGGCGATCGAGAGCCGCGATGGCAAGATGCTGTCTAGTTTCTATGCCGACGACGCGTTGGTGCGGGTGATCGACCGCAACAACCCGCCGAGCAAGCCGCGGGAAGTCCGCGGGCGCGCGGCGATCGCCACCTTCTGGGACGACATCTGCAGCCGGGCGATGACCCACAAGGTCGACACCACGATCGCCGACGGCGACAGCCTCGCCTTCACCCAGGCCTGCGCCTATCCGGACGGTACGAAAGTGTTCGCCGCCGCGATGCTGGAGTTGAAGAACGGGCGGATCGCGCGGCAGACCGTCGTGCAAGCCTGGGACGAATAGGCAAACAGCCGCCAACTCAACCTTGGGAGGAACCAGCATGTTCAGCGCTAGATGGCAGATCGACGCGAAGTTCGGGCATAAACAGACCGTGCTCGACCTGTTGAAGAAATGGGAACGCGAGATTGGCTCGCAGGTCGGCCTCGCCGAGCTGAAGTTCCAGATCATGACCGGATCGATCGGCGCACGCGAAGCGACAGTCGAGTCGCACCATCAGGTCGAAAACCTGGCCCAGTTGGAGGCGATGTTCGCCAAGATCAGCAAGATCGACGCACACGCCAAGTGGGGCAAGGAGTTGGAGCCCTATGTAGTGTCGGGTACCAGCCTGTGGCAGATCTTCCGGATCGTGGAATAGCTGCATCGTCGAATAGCCAGGGCTGAGAGGCAGCGGCAAGCACGATGGCAAGAGTGGCTGCGACACTGCGCGGCCACTCCTCATCATGAGATCGACCCAAGAGCCAGGAGCCGAGCATCCCCGCACGTCCATTCCCGGCGGCAGCTTTGGCCGCCATGGCATGGCTCTCCCGGGCCATTCCCCGCTGGTCCTTTCGGGCGAAGCGGCGCAGATCGGTTTGATGCAATGTGCCCTTCTGCACCATCCAACGCACCCGCCCGTGGAGGCGGCATAACAAAGCAACAAGTGCGTCGCGTCGACGCCGCATGGCAGTGGCGCAATCAAGGGAGCAAGAACGATGACTGACGAAACCCATGCAAAACTGCGTGAAAGCCTGCGCGGCGAGGTGATCCTGCGCGACGATGGCGGCTATGACGAGGCACGCAAGATCTACAACGGCATGATCGAAAAGCGGCCGCTGCTGATTGCAAGATGCGCCGATGTCGCCGACGTGATCACCGCCGTGAAATACGCACGCGACAACGACCTCCTGATCGCCGTGCGCGGCGGAGGGCATAATGGAGCCGGGTTGGGGATTTGCGACAACGGCCTCGTCATCGACCTATCGATGATGAAGGGTGTCCATGTCGACCCGAAAACACGCACCGTGAGGGTCGCGCCCGGCTGCACGTCGGGTGACGTGGACCATGCCACGCATCCTTTCGGGCTCGCAGTTCCGTTCGGTATCGTCTCGACCACGGGCGTTGCCGGTCTTACGCTCGGCGGAGGGACGGGCTATCTCACGCGCAGATACGGTCTGACCATCGACAATCTGGTCGAAGCCGATCTGGTGCTGGCCGACGGCAGCGTGGTGAGAGCCAGCAAAGCTGAGAACCCCGACTTGTTCTGGGCGCTCCGGGGCGGTGGCGGTAATTTCGGCGTCGTAACCAGCTTCCTGTTCCAGGCCCATCCCGTGAACATGATCTTCGGCGGGCCGGTGTTCTGGGAGGCCAAGGACGCTGCGGCCGTCATGAGTGCCTATCGTGACTACCTGCCGGCGGCGCCGGAAGACCTCGGCGCCTTTGTCGGCCTGAAGTCCGTTCCCTCGACCGATCCGTTTCCGCGCGATTACTGGGGCAAGCGCGCCTGCGCTATCATCTCCTGCTACAACGGCACAGAGGCGGACGGGCGCAAAGCGATGGCACCATTGCTGGACAATTTGCCGCCGCCGATCTTCAACTGGATGGGCGTGATGCCGTATCCTGCGCTGCAGGCGCTATTCGACCCGCTGCTTCCGAAAGGTCTGCAATGGTATTGGAAGGGCGATTTCGTCAAGTCGCTTCCCGATGAAGCCATCGCGACCCATATCGCGCAGGCGGCCGAGGCGCCGAGCGAATTGTCGCTTATGCATCTTTACCCGATCGACGGCGCTGTTCGCCGCGTCGGCAAGAACGAGACCGCCTGGAACGCGCGCGACGCAACCTGGTCAATGGTTATCGCCGCCATCGATCCCGATCCGGGCAAGGCCGCCGACCTCACCAAGTGGGCCAAGAACTACTGGGCGAGCATCCATCCTCATAACGGCGAAGGCGGTTACGTGAATTTCATGATGGAGGACGAAGGAGACGCGCGCGTGCGGGCGAGCTATGGCGCAAACTACGAGCGGCTGAGCCAGGTGAAGCGCACCTATGACCCCTCCAACGTCTTCCGGGTCAACCAGAACATCAAGCCCGCGGCATCGGGTGTGCAAGGCAGGACAGCCGCGTAGGTGCTGCTTCGGGCGCCAAATGCATACCGCAAAGTGGAACGCCACGCTGACGACCCTCCCAACAAGGGGTCGTCAGCACTGCGATAGTCCCGCCCGCATCTGAAGCGACCGGACTCTACCCATGCGCCACCATCACATGCCGCACGGCGGTGTAGTCTTCCAGTGCATAGAGCGACATGTCCTTGCCGTAGCCGGACTGTTTCAACCCGCCGTGCGGCATCTCGTTGGTCAGCATGAAATGGGTGTTGATCCATGTGCAGCCATATTGCAGGCGGGCCGCCGTCGCCATGGCGCGCGAGACGTCCTTGGTCCAAACCGATGACGCCAGACCGTAGTCGCTGTCATTGGCCCAGTTCACCGCCTCGTCGACTTCCGTGAAACGGGTGATCGAGACGACCGGGCCGAACACTTCGCGGCGCACGATTTCGTCCTCCTGCAGCGCGCCGGCGACGACGGTCGGCTGATAGTAGAAGCCGGTGCCCTCGCCCGGCTTGCCGCCGGTGGTGATCTCGATGTGCTTCAGCTCGGAGGCGCGTTCGACGAAGCTCGACACGCGGTCGCGCTGGCGGCGCGAGATCAGCGGGCCGATCTCGTTTTCGGTGTCGTCCGGCTGGTTGTACCTGATGGTCGAGACGGCGGAAGAAAGGTCGGCGACGAGCTTGTCGTAGACCTTCTTGCCGGCATAGATGCGACAGGCGGCGGTGCAGTCCTGGCCGGCATTGTAGTAGCCGAAGGCGCGCAGACCGTTGACCACCGCGCCAAGGTCGGCATCGTCGAAGACGATGACCGGGGCCTTGCCGCCAAGTTCGAGATGCGTGCGCTTGACCGATTTGGCGGCCGCCTGCAGCACCTTCTTGCCGGTGGCGACATCGCCGGTGATCGAGATCATGTTGACCTTGGGATGGTTGATCAGCGCATTGCCGACGCTGTCGCCGCGGCCGAGCACGACATTGACCACGCCTTTGGGCAGAATTTCGGCCAGGATCCTGGCCAGCTTCAGCGCCGTCAGCGGCGTCTGCTCCGATGGCTTGAAGACAACGGTGTTGCCGCCGCCGATCGCCGGCGCCAGCTTCCAGGCCATCATCATCAGCGGGTAGTTCCAGGGCGCGATCGAGGCGACGATGCCGATCGGGTCGCGCCGCACCATCGAGGTGTGGCCGGGCAGATATTCGCCGGCGACAACGCCCGGCATCGTACGGACCGCGCCGGCAAAAAAGCGGTAGCAGTCGACGATGGCCGGAATCTCGTCATTGAGCACGGAATTGATCGGCTTGCCGCAGTTCAGCGCCTCGAGAGCGGCGAAGTCCTTGGCCTCGGCCTCGATGCGGTCGGCGATCTTGAGGAGATAACCAGAGCGCTGCGCCGGCGTCGTGCGCGACCACAGGACGAACGCTTGTTCGGCGGCCGCCACCGCCGCCTCGATCTGCGCCTGGCTGGCCTCGGGCAGGTTGAGAATGGTCGCCCCGGTCTTCGGATTGAGGATCGGCTCCTCGGTCTCGGCGCCGTTCTCGAATTTCGAGCCGATCAGCATCTGGGTGTCCATGGGCGTCTCTCCCTTACGAACTGACATTATTTGCCCGAACCGGCGATCTGGTCGCCGTCGCGGGTGAGGTAATAGGCAAACAGGATGGGCAGCAGCGTCACCAGCACGACGACCATGGCCACGACATTGGTGACCGGGCGCTGGCGCGGGCGGATCAGTTCCTCCAGCATCCAGATCGGCACGGTCTGCTGCTGGCCGGCGGTGAAGGTGGTGACGATGACTTCGTCGAAAGACAAAGCGAAGGCCAGCATGCCGCCTGCAAGCAGCGCGGTCGCGATGTTGGGCAGCACGACATGGCGGAAGGTCTGAAAACCGTCGGCGCCGAGATCCATCGAGGCCTCGATCATCGAACCGGATGTGCGGCGGAAACGGGCGACCGCATTGTTGTAGACGACGACCACGCAGAAAGTGGCGTGGCCGAGCACGATCGTCCAGAACGAGAAAGGAATGTCGGCGAGCGAAAAGGCCGAGCGGAGCGCGATGCCGGTGATGATGCCGGGCAGCGCGATCGGCAGGATGACCAGCAGCGAGATGGTTTCGCGGCCGAAGAATTTCGTCCGTGACACAGCGGCGGCGCACAGCGTGCCGAGCACCAGCGCGATCGCCGTCGAGATGGCGGCGACGCGCACCGACAGCGACAGCGCTTCCCATACGTCAGGCCGGTTCCATGTGACGGCGAACCACTGCGTGGTCAGCCCCGGCGGCGGCCAGACGAAACTCTTCTCCTCGGTGGTGAAGGCGTAGACGAAGATCAGCAGGATCGGCAAATGCAGGAAGAGCAGGCCGCAGGCGGCCGCGATCCTCAAGCCGAGCGGAGCCGATTGACCACGGTCAGAGCGCATCGAAAGCCCCCATGCGCTTGGCGCCCCAGAGGTAGAAACCCATGATGACGATGGGCACCACGGTGAAAGCGGCGGCGAGCGGGATGTTGCCGGCGGTGCCTTGCTGCGAATAAACGGCCTGGCCGATGAACAGGCGCGACGTGCCGATGATCTGCGGGATGATGTAATCGCCCAATGTCAGCGAGAAGGTGAAGATCGAGCCGGCGACAATGCCGGGCAGCGCCAGCGGAAACAGCACGTTGCGGAAGGTCTGGCCGGGCGAAGCGCCGAGATCGGAGGAGGCTTCGACCAGATTGCCGGGCACGCGCTCGAGGGCCGCCTGTACCGGGAGGATCATGAAGGGCAGCCAGACATAGACGAAGACGATGAAGGTGCCGGTGAACGACACCGACAGCGAGTTGCCGCCGACGACCGGCAACGCCAGCCAGGCATCGAGCAGCCACAGCAAATGCAGCTTGGCGAAGAGCCAGGTGAGGATGCCTTCCTTGGCCAGGATCAGCTTCCAGGCGTAGATCTTGACCAGGTAGCTCGACCATAGCGGCAGCATGACGCCGAGATAGAACAGCGCCTTCCAGCGGCCACGGGCATAGCGCGCGGCATAGTAGGCGATCGGAAAGGCGACAATGGCCGAGGCCAGCGTGACCAGGGCCGCCATGGTGACGGTGCGCAGGATGATGTCGAGATTGGCGGCCTGCAGCAGGTCGCCATAGGTCTTCAGCGTGAACTGGCGGTTGACGAGGCCTGAGAACTCATCGATGGAGAAGAAGCTCTGTGCCAGCAGCGCGAAGAGCGAGCCGATATAGACGATGCCGAGCCACAGCACCGGCGGCAAAAGCATGAGCAGCAGAAGCAGTTGCGGCCGGCGCCAGAACAGGTCCGACAGCGCGCCGCGCATGCCGCCGCTGCCGGGCAGGATGGCGGGGGCCGTGGCGCGCGGCATGGTGACGTAGACGCTCATGCCGGCTCATCCATCAGATGCAGGTGCTCGCGATTGAAGGTGAGCACCACCGCTTCGCCCTCGGCAGGCAGCACCGTGCCAGCCGGGACCACGGCGTGCAGCTTCAGTCCGTCGGCATCGAGCGCTAGCCTGGTGGTGGCGCCGAGATAGTTGGTCGAGACGAGGCGGGCGGCGACGCCTTCGCCGCTTGCGGCGCGGCCGACGCGAATGGATTCGGGGCGCAGACTGCCCCAGCGGTGCTGACCGGAATAACGCTGGACGAAATCGGGCGGCAGCACGTTGGAGGAGCCGACGAAATCGGCGACGAAGCGGGTGCGGGGCCGCTGGTAGATATCCTCCGGCGTGCCGATCTGCATGATCCTGCCGTCATTGAAGACGGCGACGCGGTCGGCCATCGACAGCGCTTCGCCCTGGTCGTGGGTGACGAAGACGAAGGTGATACCGAGCGCCTTCTGCAGCGATTTCAGCTCCTCCTGCATGTTCTCGCGCAGCTTCAGGTCAAGCGCGCCGAGCGGCTCGTCGAGCAGCAGCACCTTGGGCTGGTTGACCAGAGCGCGGGCGAGCGCGACGCGCTGGCGCTGGCCGCCGGAAAGCTGTCCGGGGCGGCGAGCGCCGTAGCCTGGCAGCCGCACCAGCGACAGGGCTTCCTCGGCAGCCTTGTGCCGTCCGGCCTTGCCGACGCCCTTGACCATCAGCCCGTAGGCGACGTTGTCGAGCACATTGAGATGCGGGAACAGCGCGTAGTCCTGGAACACCGTGTTGACGTTGCGGCGATAGGGCGGTACGCCTTCGGCGCGCTCGCCGAAGATCGAGATCGAACCCGAAGTCGGCTGCTCGAAGCCGGCGATGAGGCGCAGGCATGTCGTCTTGCCGGACCCTGACGGCCCGAGCATGGCGAAGAACTCGCCCGGCACAATGTCGAGATCGACCGCGTCGACGGCCCGCACGCTGCCGAAATGGCGCGAGACTTTCTGGAAGGAGACGGCTGATGTCATTGGCTGTCAGTCTGTTGCCGGTTTGTCTTTGGTCGAAATGGCTCTTGCCGCCCGATTAGGACCGGCGCGGCAGTCCACCTCCCCCTCGATGGGGGAAGTCGCGGCGAAGCCGCGGGTGGGGGTGACGGCGCCGACGTTTCGGGCAGTCCCCACGCCGACGCTGCGCATCGACCCTCCCCACAGGGGAGGGTAAGCGAAATCACCGTCCGCCGATGACGCCGATATAGTCCGACACCCAGCGGTAGTAAGGCACGCACTGGTCGTTCTGGGTGGCGCATTTCGAGACCGGCGTCTTCCAGAACTTGATCTTGTCGAAATTGTCGTAGCCGTTGGTCTTGCAGCCTTCATCGGTCAAGAGCTCGTTGCCCTTGCAGGCCGCGGGCACCACGGGGAGCGATCCGAACCAGGCCGAGACATCGCCCTGCACTTTCGGCGACAGCGAATGTTCGAGCCACATATAGGCGCAGTTCGGGTGAGCCGCGTCGGCTTCCATCATGGTGGTGTCGGCCCAGCCGGTGACGCCTTCTTCCGGCACGGTCGAGGCAACCGGCTTCTTGGCGGCGACCAGCGTGTTGACCTGATACGGCCATGAACCGGAGGCGACGACGCCTTCATTCTGGAAATCGTCGACTTGGATGGCGGCGTCATGCCAGTAGCGGCCGACCAGCGTGCGCTGGACGCGCAGCAGTTCGAGGGCTGCCTTGTACTGGTCCTCGTTCAGTTCGTAGGGATCCTTGATGCCGAGTTCCGGCTTGTGGAACATCAGATAGTTGGCGGCGTCGGCGATATGGATCGGCCCGTCATAGGCCTGGACGCGGCCTTTGTTGGACTTGCCGTCCGGCAGCTTCATCTCCTCGAAGACGACGTTCCAGCTCTTGGGCGCTTCCTTGAACACCTCGGTGTTGTACATCAGGATGTTCGGTCCCCACTGGTAAGGAACGCCGTAATGCACCTTGTCGACGGTGAACCAGGGCGCGTCCTTGAGCCGGTCGTCGACCGTCTTCCAGCTCGGGATCAGATCGGTGTTGATCGGCTGCACGCGCTTGCCGGCGACGAGGCGCAGCGAGGCATCACCCGAAGCCGTGACGAGGTCGAAGCCACCCTCGTTCATCAGCGAGACCATCTCATCCGACGTGTTGGCGGTCTTGACGTTGACCTTGCAGCCGCTCTCCTTCTCGAAGGCGGTGACCCAGTCATAGCCCTTGTCGGTCTCACCGCGCTCGATATAGCCCGGCCAGGCAACGATGTTGACCTGGCCCTCGCCCTTGCCGAGTTCCTTGACCTGGGCGATGGCCTGACCGGAGAAGGTCAGCGCGACGGTCAGCGCAGTGCAAGACTTCAGGAATGAATTCATCATCGATCTCCCATTTTGGCGCATGCCCCCGAAACCGCTCCGGTTTTCGCCAGATCACGCGCGGACTGAAAAACGTATCAGTTCGTCCTGTGGACTTGATGTCGCTCTGCTGGCGGCTTTGGTCCGTGGAACCGAAGGTGCTTTGAAAATTCCGGTTTCGCAAATTCATTTATCAGAAAGACGGTATCGGTTTTTCCGATAGGCAGCCACCGTTTCAAGCAAGCGCCGTCACCAGCCAGCAGGCGGCATTGAAGCGAGCCTCGCCGTCCTCGACGAAAGGCGCGAACGCAGCCGGCAACACCGTGGTGATTTTTTCGGCCGTCGCCCGGTCAACCTCGCGCAGCGCGGCGCCGACTGGCCCTAGCCGGGTGACGAACGTCATCAGATCGCGTTGGGCGATCCGACACGCGACGTCTGCCTGTTCGACTGCGATTGAAGCCCAGCCGCTCGCTTCCAGGATCCGCTTCACCTTGGCGCCGTCGGCAAAGGCAAACTGACCCGGCGCATCGGGGTCCGGCGTGGGTGCGGGCGGCAGGAAGGGCGCCGCCGCTCGCGCGGCGGTCGTCATGAAATCATTCTCGAGCGGACTGCGCCAGGCAACAAAGGCGAGTTTGCCACCGCGCCTCGCGGCCTTTCTTATGTTGGTGAACGCGGCCACGGGATCATCGAAGAACATGACACCGAAGCGCGAGATAACAGCGTCAAAGTACCCCGATTCGAACGCATGTGCCTGGGCATCGCCCACTTCAAAACTTGCGTTTGCTACCCCTGCCACCTTGGTGCGCTCCGTCGCCAGGGCGACAAGCGGCTGCGAGATGTCGAGCCCCACACAATTTCCGTCGTTGCCCACGCGGCGCGCCATCGCCAGAGTCGTGGCGCCGGCACCGCAGCCGACGTCCAGGACATTGCCCCCTTCCCGGGGATAGCCGGCATCGACCACCAGCCGCTCGAACGGCGCCAGTATCTCGTCGAGGATCGGCTGCATCTCGACCCAGGTCTTTCCGCTGACATCGTTCCAGAGCGCGGCTTGGAGTGTGTTTGGCGGCGCGGATTGCGGCATAACGGACCTCGCTTTCGTATTGCTCTCGCTGATCGTCGCGAGCACTCTACGAGTTCAAGCCGACTTGAGGTCAAGCATGAAAGACATGGACATTGCCGAAGTGTCGCGCCGCACCGGCGTGCCCGCCTCCACACTTCGCTACTACGAGGAGAGAGGCCTCGTCGCCTCGATCGGACGTCGCGGCCAGCGCCGGCTGTTCGACCCTGCCGTCCTGGACCGACTCGCCTTGATCGCGCTCGGACGCGCCGGTGGATTCGCACTGGACGAGATTTCCTCGATGCTAACGCCCGACGGCCTGCCTAAAATGGATCGAGGGCGCATGGATGCCAAGGCGAACGAACTGGACCAAATCATCCAACGCCTGACGGCGATCCGAGCGGCTTTGCGTCACGCCGCTAAATGTCCGGCCGCCCGGCCGATGGAGTGTCCGACGTTCCGCCGCGCCGTCAGGCTTGCCGGTGCTGGCCGCTTCGAGGTTGCTCCGCTCGCGCCGTTCAAGGCGGAGGCGGTTTCCGTCACAAGGCGCAAGCGCGAGACTGGCCGCGTCAGCCTGGAGTAGGCCACTAGCGACGGACTGTCCGCTGCGACTGGGCAAGGCCGATGAAGTCGCGCGCCGCCTGCGGCAAGCTGGAACCGCGCCGCCAGACCATGCCGACCTGCACAACTGGCAAGGAGCCCGAAATATCGCGCGATTCGATGCGGTCGCCTTCCAGCGACCATGGCCGGTAGACGAGGTCGGGCAGCAGCGCCACGCCGGCACCGGTAGCGACCAGGCTGCGCACCGCTTCCACCGAACGGGTGCGGAAGGCGACATGCGGCTTGGCGCCGATCGCCGCCAGCAGTTTTCCCGTGTTCTCCTCGATCTCGTCGACGGTGAGCATGATCAGAGGCTCGCCGGCGATATCGCCAATGCTGATGATGTCGGCGCCGACGAGAGAATGGCCGAGCGGCAGCCACAGGCGGTAGGCCGAGACCTCGAGGATTTCCGATTGCAGCGCCGTGCGGTCGCGCAGATTGGAGGTCACCATGACGGCGATATCGAGCTTGCCGCCGATCAGGAGATGTTCGAGGTAGTCGCCATTGTCCTCGATGGCCGAGACCTCGACGCCCGGATAGGCGCGGCGATAGCGGGCAAGCAGATCCGACAGCACATAGCCGGCGACCAGCGAGGTGACGCCAAGCTGCAGCCGCCCTCCCCCCACCGCCTGTTCGCCGGAAAAAGAGCGGCGGGCGTCGGACACGTCGGCCAGGATCTTGGTCGCGTGGCGCAGGAACTGGTGGCCCTTATGCGTGATGTTGAGGCCGCGCGGATGGCGTTCGAACAGTTCGACGCCGAGATCGCTTTCGAGCTCCTTGATCGCTCCGGTGACGGACGATTGCGAGATGGAGAGGTTCTGTGCGGCGCCGGACACCGTGCCTTGTTCGGCGACGGCGATGAAGAACTGCAGCTGGCGGATTGTGAAGGCCATGGCCGGACTAAACACCGGCGGCCGGGCGAAGGAAAGCCGACGTCGGTACTTATCCCATGGCTGGAGACTGGTGCTCAGCCGAGCGCCAGCCTGATGCGCCGCCGCCATGCGGGGCCATAGCGCAATGCAAGCATGAAGGCCGTCTCCAGCGCCACGACAATGACGATGATGCGCAAGCCCACGGTGAAGGAATCCTGGCCGCTGCCGCGCAGGAGATAGCCGGTCAGGAGGAAGCCCGCATTCCAGATAGTGGCGCCGAGCAGCGTCGCCATCGCGAAGGGCAGCGCCGGCAGACAAAGCGCGCCGGCCGCGATCGGCAGATAGTTGCGCACCGTCGGGATGAATTGCGCCAGCAGCGACACCCGGATATGATTGCGGCGGTAGGCTTGGCCAAGCTTGCGGTAGGTTGCCGGGCGCAGGAAGACATATCTGCCGATCCGTTCGATCAGCCGGTCGGCACGGTCAAATCCGATCCGGCGGCCAACCCCATACCAGACAAGGCAGCCGGCGAAAGAAGCGGCCGTCGTCACCGCCAGCAGGTTAGCCAGCATCGAACTATCCGGCGCCGCCGTCATGCCGAGGAACAGCAGCAGCACATGCGACGGCGGAACCGGCAATATCTTTTCGGTGAAGGCGAGGCAGAAGACGCCGAACAGGCCGAAGCCGAGAATGGCCGACAACGGACCGGTCATGCAAAGCGCCAATCATAGGTTCCGAGCGTCTTGATCCTGGCGATGCGATAGACCGTCGCCGGCGGGAAATTGCGAAAGGTATGGCCGACCCGCGTGACCTCGAGATCGAGCCGGTCGAGCAGCGACTGGTCGAACGGGCAGCGCCGGCCGAGCGTGAACTGATACAGCGCTCCGCCCGGGCGAAGGTTTGCGAAAACACCTTCGAGAATGGCAAGCGTCTTGCGCGGCGAAATCAGGCGGAAGGGCAGCCCGCTGACGGCGGCGCCAACCACCGGCCCGGGAAATAGCGACAGATGGCGTAGGCCGGCGGCATCCATCTCGAAAATGCGGGCGGCGGGAAAGCGCCGCATGAGAAGTGCCGCAAAATCCGGATCGGACTCGATCAGCGTCAGATCCTCTTCCCGCACCCTGCGTGACAGCAGCGCCCGCGTGAACGGGCCGGTTCCGGGACCGAGCTCCAGCACGGGGCCGGTCTCGGGACCGATGTCGCGTGTCATCAAGGCCGCCAGGCTGGAACTGGACGGCGTGACGGAGCCGACCCTGAACGGCGCCACGGTCCACGCCATGAGAAAAGACAGGGCATCATGTGCAGGCATAACCAACCTCAATCCCGAACAACGGCACGCCAACCATTTGGCGCGGCCGCTTGATTTCGTTTCGGCGTCGGACCCGAACCTGTTGCATCGTCGGGCCCGACGCCTTGACGCCGGCATGGGCGGTTCCCGCCGACCGGCGCTGTTTGCCGTGGCTGGATTGCATAGACATTGCGCAATAGCTTGGACGCAAAGAAAGAACTTGCCGACCGCCGGCCATTCGGCTTTGCCATGTCCACGCAATGTTGGCGCGGTAGCGCCCGATGCGATGTGCTCGTTGCCGGGGGTGTGGATGCGTATCTTGCTGGTCGAAGACGAGCCCGAGATGGTCTCGGCGCTGCGTGCCGCGCTGAAGCGCCACGACATGGTGGTCGATCACGCCGGTACATTGCTTGAGGCGGAAGGCTTCGTTGCCGTCGACAGCTACGACGCCATCCTGCTCGACCGCCAGTTGCCTGACGGCGACGGGCTGTCGCTGGTGCCGAGATTGCGCTCGGCGGCGAACACCACGCCCGTGCTGGTGCTGACGGCCAAGGGCGACACGTCCGACAAGGTCGATGGGCTGGACATGGGCGCGGACGACTATCTGGCAAAGCCGTTCGCCTTCGAGGAATTGCTGGCCCGCTTGCGCGCCCTGCTCAGGCGGCCGGCGCCGATGCAGTCACAATTCATCCGCGCCGGCCATCTGGTGCTCGATGTCGGACACCGCGAGGCTGCGATCCGCGGCGAGCCGCTCAGCCTGCCGCGCCGCGAACTCCTGGTGCTGGAGGCGCTGATGCGGCGTACCGGCCGCATGGTGCAGCGCGAGGCGCTGATGGAAGCCGTGTTCGGCCTCGACGACGAGATCCAGTCCAATGCGCTCGACACCCATGTCTCGCGCCTGCGCCGCAAGCTCGCCGACGCCGATGCCGGGGTGACGATCAACGGCATTCGCGGCGTCGGCTATCTGCTGCGCGAAACGACGTGAGCCTCGATCGATGAGCCTCAAACGCCCGCGTTCGCTCAAATGGAGCCTGGTGCTGCGCATCGCCTTGCTGCAATGCGCGATGCTGACGCTGATCATCGTCGGCATTCTCGGTGCGTTGCTCGCCACCGGCCTCATTCCGCACGACTATGAGGACGGCACGATGGACGTGCTGGCGGATGCGGTCGCGCGTGACGCTGGCGGCAAGCTTGCGCTGCGCGAGACCTCGGATCTGACGAGGCTGCGATCCGAAGTCCCCGACCTCTGGTTCATCATCCGCGACAGACAGGGGCAGCGGTTGCAGGAAGGCACGGTGCCGGCCATCTTCCAGCCTTTCGCCGGACTGCTGGACACGATCAGCGACGCGCGTATCGACCATTCCATAGGCGAGAGCGCGCCGCCGGATGCGAAGATCCGCTGGACCGAAACGGCCGCGGGCAACCTCCAGATATTCACCGGCACCAAGGGCGGGCTTTCGCTGCTGCGGCTGCTCGGACAGGCGCCGCAATTCTTCCTGCAAGGCATATTGCCGCTCGCCGGCCTGATGGCGCTGGCCACGCTGTTCGCGACGCCGTGGGTGGTGCGCGGCGCGCTGTCGGGTCTTGGCCATGCGGCCGCCGAAGCCGAACGCATCGACATCGACCAGCGCGGCGTGCAACTGCCGCTGAAGGATGTGCCAAAGGAGGTCACGCCGCTGGTCAAGGCGGTGAACGCCGCCCTTGCACGCCTGGACAAGGGCTACGAGCGCCACAAGCGCTTCCTGACCGATGCCGCCCATGAACTGAGGACGCCGGTGGCCATCCTCAACACGCGCCTGGCCTCGCTGCCGGCGACACTGGAGCGAGCCCGGCTGCTGCAGGACGCAGCGCGGCTTTCGACGCTGACCGACCAGTTGCTCGACCTGCAACGCCTCGACCGGCAGACCTCGCCGTTCGAGAAAGTCGATCTCGTGGCGATCGCGCGCGGCGTCATCGTCGACCTCGCGCCGATGGCGTTTTCGGCCGGATACGAGATGTCGTTCGAGCCGGAACGGGAAGCGGTTTTCGCCGTCGGCGATCGCACCGCGATCGAGCGCGCCGTGACCAACATCGTCCAGAACGCCATCGAGCATGGCGGGCGCGCGGGCAAGATCACCGTCAGTGTCACCGCTCCGGCCGTCATCGAGGTGCGGGACGAAGGCGACGGCGTGCCGCCAGCCGAGCGCGAACGCATCTTCGAGCCCTTCTACCGGCTGCGCCCGCAGGATCACGGCGCCGGGCTCGGGCTCAACCTCGTGCAGGAAATCATGCAGTTGCATGGCGGGCGCATCGAGATCCTCGACGGCAAGCCGAGCGGCGCGTGCTTCAGGATGAGTTTTCGTGCCTTGCCGGCATAGCACCGGCCTCAACGACAAAATTGCGCTGGCGTGTTTGACATCGCCGAAATCGTAACTAAATAAGTTACATGAAGCGGAACAGCCGACTGTCCTCCACCTTGCACATTCTCGTCCACATGGCCGAGAAGCCAGAGCACGCGCTGACCTCCGAGCAGCTTGCCACCTTCATTCACACCAACCCGGTGGTGGTGCGCCGCACCATCGCCGGCTTGCGAGACGCCGGCATCGTCACTTCGTCGCGCGGGCATGGTGGCGGCTGGCTGCTCGGGCGGGCGCCCGAAAACATCTCGCTGGCCGAGATCAGCGCCGCGCTTGGCGAGACGCTGCTGCCGTTCGGCACCGAGCCGGAAAGCCCGGGGTGCCTTGTCGAGCAAGCGGTGATCGCCGTGCTCGACGATTTTCGCGTCGCGGCCGAAAGGCTGCTGGCGGAGAAGCTCAGCCGCATCACGCTGGCCGACCTGACCGCCGATTTCCGCCGCCGTTACGACCTCATTGGAGTCTCCAGCCATGCAGTATGATCTTGCCGTCATCGGCGGCAGCTTTGCCGGCCTGTCCGCCGCCATCCAGGCGGCGCGGGCCCGGCGCAACGTGCTGGTGATCGACGCCGGCCAGCCGCGCAACCGCTTTGCCGCGCATTCGCATGGCTTTCTCGGCCAGGACGGGCGCACGCCCGGCGCCATCCTCGATGATGCAAGGCGGCAATTGCTGGCCTATCCCACAGCCAGGCTTGTCAATGCCCGTGCGGACAGAGCCGTCGCCAACAGCAGCAGCGATTTCGAGATCACCACCGATGGCGGCGAGACATTCGGCGCCGCGCGGCTGGTGCTGGCTACCGGGGTGCGCGACATCCTGCCGGAGGTGCCCGGGCTTGCCGAGCAATGGGGCAAGACGGTGTTGCACTGCCCCTATTGCCACGGCTACGAGGTTTCCGGCGGGCCGCTTGGCGTGCTGGCGACCGGCCCGATGTCCATGCATCAGGCGCAGCTGATCGCCGACTGGGGCGACGTCACGTTGTTCGGCAACGGCCAGATCGAACCCGACGCCGAGCAGATGCTCGCCCTGGAAAGCAAGACTATCACGTTCGAACCCGCGATCGTCAGCGAACTCAGGGAAGACGGCTCCGGCGGCCTGATCGTCCATCTCGAGGGCGGCCGAAAAGCTGGCGTCAGGGCGATGTTCACCGCGCCGCGCAACACGATGGCGAGCCCGCTGGCCGAGCAGCTCGGCTGCGGCTTCACGGATGGCTTGCTCGGTCCGGTAATATCCGTCGACGATCGGCAGCAGACGACAATTCCCGGCGTCTATGCCGCCGGAGACGCCGCACGCGCGATGCATAACATCGCCTTCGCGGTATCGGGTGGCACCTTCGCGGGCGTGTGCGCCCACCAATCGCTGGTGTTCAGTTAGAATCCGGCTTCGCCGCCGGCAATGCTGAGCCGCGCGCCGGCCTGCGCCAGCGCCGCGGCGATGTCGTGCGGCGGCGAACGGTCGGTGGCGAGTTCGGAAAAGCCGTCGAAGCCGCAGACCTGGACCAGGCCCTGACGGCCGAACTTGGTGTGGTCGGTGATGACGAGTGAGCGCTGGCCGCGCGACAGCACCATGCGGGCGAATTCGGCCTCTTCCAGATCGTAGTCCATGACACCCGTCACCGCATCGACGGCGCCGGTGGATATGATGGCATGGCTGACCGAGAAGCGGCCGACGAACTCGATGGCCGAAGTGCCGAACGCGGCACCTGAATCGCTGCGCAATTCGCCGCCGGCCATATAGACCTTGTTGCCGTTGATGGTGGCGAGCGTGCGGGCGATGTCGGAAGAATTGGTGACGACCGTCAGGCGCCGGTGGCCGAGCAGTTCCCGGGCCAGGAACGAGGTGGTGGTGCCGGTGTCGAGCATGACCGATTCCCCGTCGCGGATGGTGGCGGCGACCATGCGGGCAATGATGCGCTTGGCATCGGCATTCTCGCGCATGCGCCGTTCGAACGGCGCCTCGCCGACCATGGACGGCAGGCCGATGGCGCCATGCATCTTCAGAACCGAGCCGTCGCTGGTGAGTGGCTTGACGTCGCGGCGCACGGTTTCCAGCGAAACACCCAGCCGATCGGCCAGGCTGGCGATGGTGACGGTTCCTTCTTCCTGCAGCAGCCGCAGGATGTCGCCGTGGCGTTTGGAATGGACCATTGGGTTTCCCGGACTTCGCCTTTTGACCGGTTTTAAGGTAATTCAAGCAGTTTTAAAGATATCGCCCCTTGCTTTCGGGCAAAACACCCAAAAAAAGTCACATCATTTTATTGACAACCGGGCAACCTTGGCGTGAAATCTAACGCACCAGCAGGGGTTCGGAGCTGCAACGGGAGGGCGATGGCAGAGCCGCAACTCACTGGCCGGGCGGTCTTGAACGTGTCTGGGGTAAGGAATTTTCAGATCCGCGGGGGCGGATGCCGGGATCAGAATCCTGGCCAAGGGGCTCGTCGGTGCGGTGCGGGATACCGATCCTGGCGTCCCGCACCGACGAGACTATTTGCGTTTTTCCCCGCCCTCATCGCGTTGTCCATGGCGCCTTGTCGAAGCCCAGCAAACCAGGGATGATCCCGTGATTGCCGAAGATCGCATCCGCGCCCTGCCGTGCTGGACCGGCGCCATCGAGATCGCCCCCCTGCCCGGCGGCCTGAGCAACGCCAATTATGTGGTCAGCGACGCCGCCGGCAAACATGTCGTGCGCTTCGGCCAGGACTATCCCTTCCACCATGTCTTCCGCGAGCGCGAGGTGATGACCGCGCGGGCGGCCCATGCCGCCGGCTTCGCGCCGGCCGTGCGCTATTCCGAACCCGGCATCCTGGTGACGCAGTTTCTCGGCGCCAGGACCTTCCTCGCCGAGGACGTGCGCGCCAATCTCGGCCGCGTGGCGGCTCTGCTGCGATCCTTCCATCGCGAGATGCCGAACCATGTCTCCGGCGCCGGCTTCATGTTCTGGGTGTTCCACGTCATCCGCGACTATGCGCGCACGCTCGAGGAAGGCAACAGCCGCAAGCGCAACGACTTGCCGCGTCTGCTGACGCTGGCCGACGAGCTGGAGCGGGCGCAGAAATTGCTGCCGATCGTCTTCGGTCACAACGATCTTTTGCCGGCGAATATTCTCGACGACGGCAACAGGCTGTGGCTGATCGATTTCGAATATGCCGGCTTCAACACGGCAATGTTCGACCTCGCCGGCGTCGCCTCGAACGCCGGCATGAGCGACGCGGAATCCTTCGCCTTCCTGACCGCCTATTTCATGAAGGAACCGGACGAGGCGATCCGCCGCTCGCACGCCGCCATGCAATGCGCCTCGCTGTTGCGCGAGGCGATGTGGAGCATGGTTTCGGAACTCTATCTCGACGCGCCCGACATCGACTACGTCGCCTACACCGAGGAAAATTTGGTGCGGCTCGACGCGGCGCTGGAAAACTACCGGACAAAATACGGGATCCTGAAACCATGACCTTGCCCAGCCAGGCCGCCATCGTCGTCATCGGCGGCGGCATCATCGGCTGCTCGACGGCCTATCATCTGGCGCGCGACCACAAGGCCGACGTCGTGCTGCTCGAACAGGGCAAGCTGACCTCGGGCTCGACATGGCACGCCGCCGGCCTGGTCGGGCAATTGCGCTCGTCCGCCTCGATCACCCGCGTGCTCAAATATTCGGTCGACCTCTACAAGGGGCTGGAGGCCGAAACCGGCCTTGCCACCGGCTGGAAAATGACCGGCTGCCTGCGGCTCGCCACCAATGCCGACCGCTGGACCGAGTACAAGAGACTGGCGACCACGGCGAAGAGTTTCGGCATGGACATGCATCTTTTGTCCCCGGCCGAGGTCAAGGCGATGTGGCCGCTGATGGAAACCGGCGATCTCGTCGGCGCCTCCTGGCTGCCGACCGACGGCCAGGCCAGCCCCTCCGACATCACGCAGTCGCTGGCCAAGGGCGCGCGGATGCATGGCGCCAGGCTTTATGAGAATGTCCGCGTCACCGGCTTCGAGATGAAGGGCGGCCGCATCACGGCGGTGAAGACCGATCAAGGCGGCATCGCCTGCGACAAGGTGGTGAACTGCGCCGGACAATGGGCGCGGCAGGTTGGCGCCATGGTCGGCATCAACGTGCCGCTGCAGCCGGTGAAGCACCAATACATCATCACCGAGAAGATCGATGGCCTGGCGACCGACGCGCCGACGCTGCGCGACCCCGACCGGCGCACCTATTTCAAGGAGGAGGTCGGTGGACTGGTGATGGGCGGCTATGAGCCGAACCCGCAGGCCTGGGCGACCGATCTCCCCGGCGGCGACGTGCCCAACGACTGGGAGTTCCGGCTGTTCGACGACGACTACGACCATTTCGAGCAGCATATGACACAGGCGATCGCGCGGGTGCCGGCGCTGGAAACCGTCGGCGTCAAGCAGATGATCAACGGGCCGGAAAGCTTCACGCCGGACGGCAATTTCATTCTCGGCACGGCTCCAGAATGCGCCAACATGTTCGTCGGCGCCGGCTTCAACGCTTTCGGCATCGCCTCTGGCGGCGGCGCCGGCTGGGTGCTGGCGCAATGGGTGGTCGACGGCGAGGCGCCGCTCGACCTGTGGGTGGTCGACATCAGGCGCTTCTCCAACCTGCACCGCGACCGGCAATGGGTACGCGAGCGCACGCTGGAAGCCTATGGCAAGCATTACACGATCGGCTTCCCGCACGAGGAGTATGCCAGCGGCCGGCCGCGCATCGTCTCGCCGCTTTACGACAGGCTGAAGCAGCAGCGCGCCGTGTTCGGCTCGAAGCTCGGCTGGGAGCGGCCGAACTGGTTCGCACCGGAAGGCGTCGAGCCGCGGGACATCTATTCCATGGGCCGGCAGAACTGGTTTTCGGCGGTCGGCGACGAGCACCGGCATGTGCGCGAGAAGGTCGGCATCTTCGATCAGTCGTCCTTCGCCAAGTACGAATTGAGCGGACCCGACGCGGCCAAGGCGCTCGACTGGATTTGCGCCAACGACGCCAGCAAGCCGGTCGGAAGGCTGACTTACACGCAGCTTCTCAACACGCGCGGCGGCATCGAGGCAGACCTGACCGTGGCGCGGCTGGCCGAGGAGAAATTCTACATCGTCACAGGCACCGGCTTCCGCACGCATGATGCCTCGTGGATCAGCGACCATATAGGCGAGGCTCATGATGCGGAGTTGACCGATGTCACAGAGGATTTCGGCACGCTGTCGCTGATGGGTCCGCGGGCGCGCGACGTGCTCTCCGCTGTCACCGATGCCGATGTGTCGAATGCTTCGTTCCCGTTCGGCCATGTGCGCGAGGTCACCATCGCCGGCCACACGATTCGGGCGCTGCGTGTCACCTATGTCGGCGAACTCGGCTGGGAACTGCATGTTCCGATCGCAGCGACAGGCGAAGTCTTCGACGCGCTGATGGCGGCCGGCAAGACGCACGGCATCCGCCCGGTCGGCTACCGGGCGCTGGAATCGCTGCGGCTGGAAAAGGGCTACCGCGCCTGGGGTTCCGACATCACACCCAACGACACGCCGCAGGAAGCCGGCCTCGGCTGGGCGGTCAAGCTTAGGAAGAACACCGATTTCGTCGGACGGCGCGCACTGGAGAAAGTGGTCGGCGCGCCGTTGAAGAAGCGCTTTGCCGGTTTCACGGTCGACAATCCGGAGATCGTGCTGCTCGGCCGAGAGACCATTCTGCGCAATGGCGAGCCGGTGGGCTATCTGACCAGCGGCGGCTATGGCTACACGCTGGGCAAGAACATCGGCTACGGCTATGTGCGCAACGGCGACGGGGTGAGCGACGATTTCCTCGCCGCCGGCGACTACGAACTGGTTGTCGCAATGGAGCGGACGCCGGCCAGAATCCATCTTGAGCCGATGTTCGACCCGACAGCGGAGAGGGTAAAGGCCTAGTTCACCCGCAAGGCGAGGCCGCGGCTGGGCACGGTGTCGGCCTCGCCCGGCATCGAGACGTAAGGGCGCGTCTCCTCGACACGGGTGACGGCGCCTTGCGCCTCCAGTTCGGCGATGCGTGCGGCAAAACCCTGATCCCACAGCGTGTTCTTGACCGTCAGCACGATCACCCCGCCGGGCCGGCAGATGCGGATCAGCTCATCCAGCCCTTCGACGCCGACATGGCCTGAAGTGAAGACACCGGCCGAGACGATCCCGGCATAGGCATCGTCGGCAAAGGGCAGCGTGCCGCCGAGCGCGAGGCAATGCAGCGCGGAATAGACGCCCTTGCGGGCGGCCTGGTCCAGCATGCCTTGCGAGATGTCCAACGCCTCGACTTCAGGATAGCCGGCAATATCGAGCCATTCGCCGATGAGCCCGGTGCCCGCGCCGGCATCGAGCAACGGCGCCGCGCCGCGCGGCAAATGGCGGGCCAGCAGGGCAAGGCAGATCGTCGGATGACGATAACCGGCGGCCGACATGTCGGCGTCATAGGTCTGTGACCAGCGGTCATAGAGTGCGGCCACCTCTTCAGGGCGCTTGGCTGCGTAGGCCGCGCCAAGCGCGCCTTGATGTCTGTTGTCCGCCACTTTTGTCCTGTCCACCAATCCATGGGTCTCACAGGGGATGATAGCCAAACGGCGAAAATTGTGGAACCGTTGCGGTGAGAAATAACGGCGTGGGGGCGCGGGCATGGTGACAGACGAGGCGCGGGCAAAACTGGCTGCCATTCCCATGCTGGCCGGCTATACCGGGCCACTGGAGCGGCTCGGCGGCCTTACCAATCTCGTCTTCAGAGCCGGCGATCTCTGCCTGCGCATTCCAGGCAAGGGCACCGAGGAATACATCAACCGCGCCAACGAAGCGGTGGCCGCGCGCGAAGCGGCCAAAGCCGGCGTCAGCCCCGAAGTGCTGCAGGCCGACGCCGATACCGGTGTGATGGTGACGCGTTTCATCGCGGGCGCGCAGACCATGTCGCCGGAGAAATTCAGGGAGAGACCGGGCAGTCCCGCCCGGGCCGGCGAAGCCTTCCGCAAGCTGCACGCGTCCGGTGCGGTGTTCCCCTTCCGCTTCGAACTTTTCGCGATGATCGACGACTATCTCAAGGTGCTGTCGACCAAGGACGTGACCCTGCCTGCCGGCTATCACGACGTGGTGCGCGAGGCCGGCAGCGTGCGCTCGGCGCTTGCAGCTCATCCGCTTCCGCTCGTCGCCTGCCATTGCGATCCGCTTTGCGAGAACTTCCTCGATACGGGCGAGCGGATGTGGATCGTCGACTGGGAATATTCGGGGATGAACGACCCGCTCTGGGATCTCGGCGACCTCAGCGTGGAAGGCAAGTTCGATGCCGACCAGGACGAAGAGTTGATGCGCGCCTATTTCGGCGGCGAGGCGAGGCCGGCGGAACGCGGCCGCGTCGTCATCTACAAGGCGATGTGCGATCTGCTCTGGACGCTGTGGGGGCTGATCCAGCTTGCCAACGAAAATCCCGTCGACGATTTCCGCGCCTATGCCGACGGCCGCTTCGCCCGCTGCAAGGCGTTGATGGAGACGCCGGAATTTTCAAGGCATCTGGCGGCTGTGCGTATGGGTTAAAGCAAATCCATATGGCAGGGGCTCCAGCCTACCTGAAAACCCTCTCTATTTCGGTCAAAGTCACCGTGTCGTCGGATTTTTTGCAATACCAAATGATCAGCGCGATGGGACCGATGGGGACCAATCCCGCAAGGAGTTGATGCCAACCGCTTCTGTTGATGTCATGCAGCCGGCGAGCGGTCATGGCAAGGGTCGGCAGAAGGATGGCAAGATTCCAGATCGATGAGACGATTTCATTCTTCACGATGGCATCGACTATGACAAGAACGACGCCGGCAATGAAAATGAAGAGATAGGAATACCAGAACTCCGAGCGGCTGGCCCTGCCGGAAAAATTCACATAATTTCGAAAGAAGCTTGAAACGGCTTCACCGAAATTCATCGAAGGCGGCATTTCTCCGAACCGGTTCGCACCGGTTGCTGCTCTTAGAACAAACACCAGCGGCAAGCCGATTAGGATCAAAACGATCAGCCAATGCCATATGGAAAAACTTCCCATCATCACCCCCTCTGTCGCCGCGTTTTTTTGAGATGTCGATCCTGCCTCTCCCAGGCAAGAATCAATCCCGTATTGCGCCCGAATGGCAACGTACACCGCAAAGTATCGATGTAAATATCGGACTTTCTGGCCAGAGACTCCAACAATTCCGCATGATAGCCTTCGGCCGCTGGATGCGGAGCTTCGAAACGGCAGCCTGTGACGTGCCGTATGCTTTGTTTCGACGCAATCGCGGACGGAAAGCCTTCTTACACTTTCCTGGAACCGCCTTAATTCACGCCCTTCGGCACGTTTTCGGGCGGCACAGTGGCGTCGACCACCTTTTGGCGATGGAAAATGAACAGGCCCGCCAGCACGATGATGCCGGAGCCGATCAGGATGCGCGGACCGGGGACGTCGCCGAAGAACACCAGCCCGAACACCACGGCCCACAGGAGCAGCGTGTAGTGCAGCGGCGCCAGCGTCGAGGCCGGCGCCAGCTTGAGCGCCCGCGTGATCATCAGATGGGCGCTGCAGGAAACGATGCCGAGCAGCAGCATGGCGCCGAAATCGAGCGCCGAGGGGGTTTGCCAGGCGCCAATGGTCAGCACGCCGCCGACCAGCAGCGTGCCTATCGTCTGCCATGTCACCAGATTGGTGTCGCTGGTGCCGCGCAGCCGCCGGTTGAGGATGATGGCGAAGGCAAAGGCGATGCTGCCGGCAAGCGCGAAGCTCGACGACAGCGAGAACGCGGCCGAGGAGGGCTTCAGCATGATCACCACGCCGCAGAAGCCGAGCAGGATCGCCACCCAGCGGCGCCAGCCGACCTTTTCGCCGAGCAGCAGGTGCGAGAGCGCCGCGACATAGATCGGCCCCGCCATGTAGAAACTCATGACGTCGGCAAGCGGCAGATAGACGACCGCGGCATAGAAGAGTGCGGTGTCGAGCGTGGTCATGACGACACGCAAGATCTGCAGTTCAGGGCGTTCCATGCGAAACAGCCTGGCGGGGCCCTGATGCGCGATCATCGGCGCGAGAACGAAGAAGGCGCCGATGGAGCGGATCAGCACCACCTGGCCGACGGAGAAGCTGGCGACCAGCCACTTGCCCATCGCATCGTTCAGCGCAAACAGGAAGTCGCCGGCCAGCATCAGCAGAATGCCGGCCAGAAGCACGTTCCTGATTGTGGAATTCTGCGCAACGGGTTGCGTCATGCCAATCCCGATTCCTCCCTCGCTCAAGTCGCGTCGTAGACGGAAGCGGCGGCTTTGACGAGAAGAATCCGGGAAATCGCCAGACCAGGACCGGGAATCGGCTGGGCCTACGTGGCTTTGTGCCTGCGGTTGACCAGTGCCGGCCTGCCCGGGATGGAAAGCCTTGTATCCTGCCGCGTCCGTTGCGCCACGACCTTGCCCCTGGCGATGACGCAGATGCGCTCGGCGCGCAGGCGCAGGGCCTCGATCGGATTGCCGGCGTCGAGGACGACGAGGCTGGCGCGCTTGCCGACGGCGAGACCGAGATGGTCCAGACCCATGATGGCGGCGTTGACGTTGGTGACCATGTCGAAGCAGCGCGCCATGTCGGCGGGGCTCGACATCTGCGCGACGTGCAGGCCCATGAAGGCGACGTCGAGCATGTCGGCGGTGCCCAGCGAATACCAGGGATCGAGCACGCAATCCTGACCCCAGCCGACACGGATGCCGAGCGCCTGCATCTCCTTGACCCGGGTCAGGCCGCGGCGCTTTGGAAATGTGTCGTGGCGACCCTGAAGCATGATGTTGATCAGCGGATTGGGGATAGCTGAAACGCCGGCCTCGGCGATCAGCGGCAGAATCTTCGAGACATAGTAATTGTCCATCGAATGCATGGAGGTGAGGTGCGAGCCGGCCACCTTGCCCTGCAGGCCAAGGCGCTGCGTTTCATAAGCCAGTTGCTCGATGTGGCGCGACAGCGGGTCGTCGGTCTCGTCGCAATGCAGGTCGACCATCAGGCCACGTTTGGCCGCGATCTCGCACAGTTCCGTCACCGAGCGCGTGCCGTCGGCCATGGTGCGCTCGAAATGCGGAATGCCGCCGACGATGTCGACGCCCATGTCCAGCGCACGGATGGTGTTTTCACGCGCCTTCGGCGAGCGGTAGAACCCGTCCTGCGGAAAGGCCACGAGTTGCAGGTCGATGTAGGGCGCGATCGCTTTCTTGACGTCGAGCAGGGCCTCGACCGCCAGCAGCCTGTCGTCGCAGACGTCGACATGGGTGCGGATGGCGAGCAGGCCCATCGACACCGCCCAGTCGCAATAGGCGAGCGCCCGGTCGCGCACCGCCTCGTGCGTCAAAAGCGGCTTCAGCTCACCCCATAGCGCAATGCCTTCCAGCAGCGTGCCCGAGGCGTTGATGCGCGGAATGCCGTAGGACAGCGTGGCATCCATATGGAAATGCGGATCGACAAAGGGGGGCGAGACCAGATTCCCGCCGGCATCGACCTCGGCCCGGGCGGAACCCTGCAATTTGGGCTCGATCGCGGCGATTGTCTCGCCGCTGATGCCGATATCGGCAATCCTGCCATCCGGCAGCGTGCCACCACGAACGATAAGGTCGAAATCCATCTGTCGTCATCTCGCCTGAAGAATCACTTTGCCATCGTGTCGCAAAAGACAGCATGACGCAGCGGTTTCTTTCCAGAAGCCGCCAATGGTTCCATCCGGCGACAACACCCTCTATAAGCCGCCTTCGTCATTGCGCCACCAAGGATCAGCCTTTGTTTCGTTTCTTCCGCTCGACGGAAAACCAGCGCCTCGTGGCAAGGCTGGTCAAGGAATCGTTCCGGGAGCATATGTTCGGATATGGCGCGGCCATTCTTTCGATGCTGGTGGTGGCCGGCATGACCGCCGCCAGCGCCTGGATCCTGCGCGAAATCACCAATGAATTCGTGATCGACAAGCGGGTCGACCGCGTCAACATGATTGCCGCGGCGGTCGCCGGGATCTTCATCCTCAAGGGCCTCGCCAATTTCGTCCAGGCCTATTTCATGAGCCGGGTCGGCAATGCCATCATCGCCGACCGGCAGCGCAAGATCTACGACCGCATCCTGGCGCAAGGCATCGAATTCTACCATTCGACCTCCTCATCCGACCTGATCACCCGCATGACCAACAATGCCCAGGCGGCACGCAACGTGCTCGACCTGATCGTCACCTCCTATGTGCGCGATCTGGTGACCCTGCTTGCCTTGGTTGGTGTCATGGTCTGGCAGCAGCCGGTGCTGTCGCTGATCTGCTTCGTCGCCGGGCCTGTGGCCATCTATGGCGTCAACCGCATCCTGAAGCGCGTGCGCAAGTTCGCCGCCATGGAGTTCCGCTCGGTTGGCCAGATCATTCAGGTGATGCAGGAAACCGCTATCGGCGTGCGCGTGGTCAAATCCTTCAACCTCGAAAGCTTGATGCGCAAGCGCATGTACAAGGCGGTGGCAGACGTCGAGGATCGGGCCAACAACATTGCCGCGCTGGAAGCGGTGACCAGCCCGGTGATGGAGACGCTGGCCGGGCTGGCGATCGCCGGCGCCGTCATGGTCAGCGGCCTCCTGGTTCTGCAGGGCGGCCAGATGCCCGGCAACATCATGGCGTTTATCGCGGCGCTGCTGCTCGCCTATGAACCGGCAAAGCGCCTGGCGCGCGTGCGGATCTCACTGGAAAGCGGCATTGTCGGCGTGCGCATGATGTTCCAACTCGCCGACGAGCCGCTGACGCTGGCCGAGGAGCCCGATGCAAAGCCGCTTACGGCCGGACCGGGCGAGATCCGGTTCGACGCCGTCAGCTTCGCCTACCAGAATGGGCCGCCGGTGCTCGACCGGTTCGACCTCACCCTTGCGCCGGGAAAGATGACAGCGCTGGTCGGGCCCTCCGGCGGCGGCAAGTCGACGATCCTGAACCTGATCATGCGCATGTATGACCCGAAGAGCGGCAAGGTGCTGCTCGACGGCCAGGACATTTCCCATGCCACCCTCGCCTCGCTGCGGGAAAAGATCGCCTATGTCAGCCAGGACACGTTCCTGTTTGCCGGCACCATCATGCACAACATCCGGCTTGGGCGGCAGGACGCGACCGACGAGGAGGTGATCGGCGCCGCAAAGGCCGCCAACGCGCATGAATTCATCATGGCGCAGGCGAAAGGCTACGAGACCGATGTCGGCGAGAATGGCGGCCTCTTGTCGGGCGGCCAGCGCCAACGCATCTCGATCGCGCGCGCCATGCTGCGCAACGCCGAAATCCTGCTGCTGGACGAGGCGACCAGCGCGCTCGACGCCGAATCCGAAGCGCTGTTCCGCGACGCGCTGCAGCAGCTGACCGAAGGCCGCACGACGATCGTCATCGCGCACCGCCTGTCGACCGTGCACCAGGCCGACACGATCGTCGTGCTGGAAGGCGGCAAGCTGGTGGAGAGCGGGCCGCATCGTGCTCTGCTCACGCAGGGCGGGCTTTACCAGAAGCTTTATGAATATCAGCTGATGCCGTAGCGGAGTTCGGTTATGCGCTGTGCTCGACTCGTGTCCTTTCTACGGTGCGTTTTGTTCGGCACCTTTGCCGTGCAATCTCCGGCCATGGCTATCGACTACGACAAGGCGCACATGCTCGATGCGGAGAACCTGGCTGAGCAAGGAATAGCTAAGGCGTACTATCAGGTTTTCCCAAAGCTTCGACAGTATCTGAAAAACCCGATCGCTATCGAGGAGAGCATCGACGCGCACGCGACCCGATATGTAGTGCGTGCAGCAGCCCAAGAATTCGTGATATATGCCCCAGATGTTCCGGATAGCGAGCGCAAAAGCTGGGGCACCGCCACTTACGTATTCTTCAAAATCATCAACGACCAACTCGCTAGTTCGGACGTGCGCTTCTATGCGCTTAACGGCGGAAACGATCTCTTCGGCATCTTCTTGACACCGTCACAGGCGGAGGACGCAAAGCGATCGCTGCCAACCCGAGCGGATTGGCCCTATCTTCCCAATGCGGAATGGCCTTGGTACGGCCAGTACCACTAGCCTCGGCAGGTCACTCCGGCACTTTCCGCACGGCCCCCTTGTCGGCGCTGGTGGCGAAGGCGGCGTAGGCGCGCAGCGCGGTCGTCACCTTGCGCTTGCGCTTTTCCTCCGGCTTCCAGGCCAGGGCGCCCTTGGCTTCCATCACCGCCCGGCGCGCTTCAAGTTCGGCGTCGCTGACAGCGAGGCGGATGGTGCGGTTGGGGATGTCGATCTCGATCGTGTCGCCTTCCTGCACCAGTCCGATCGTGCCGCCTTCGGCGGCTTCCGGCGACGCATGACCGATCGACAGGCCAGACGTGCCGCCGGAGAAGCGGCCGTCGGTGACCAGTGCGCAGGCCTTGCCCAGGCCCTTCGACTTCAGATAGCTGGTCGGATAGAGCATTTCCTGCATGCCGGGGCCGCCGCGCGGCCCCTCATAACGGATGACGACGACGTCGCCGGCCTTGATCTCGTTGGACAGGATTGCCTTGACCGAAGCGTCCTGGCTTTCGAACACCCGCGCCGGGCCGGTGAATTTCAGGATCGACTCGTCGACGCCGGCCGTCTTCACGATGCAGCCGTCGAGCGCCAGATTGCCTTTCAGCACGGCAAGACCGCCATCTTTCGAGAATGGCGTTTCCGCCGAACGGATGACACCCTTTTCACGATCGAGATCGAGCTCGTCCCAGCGGCGGTCCTGGCTGAAGGCGACCTGCGTCGGCACGCCGCCGGGGGCGGCGAGGAAGAAGCCGCGGACATTCTGGCTGGAGGTGCGGGAAACATCCCAATGGTCGAGCGCCTCGCCGAGGCTTGATGTGTGCACGGTCGGCAGGTCGCGGTTGATCAGCCCGGCATTGTCGAGCTGGCCCAGGATGGCCATGATGCCGCCGGCGCGATGAACGTCTTCCATGTGGACGTCGGACTTGGCCGGCGCCACCTTGCAGAGCACCGGAACCCGCCGTGACAGCCGGTCGATATCCTCCATGGTGAAGTCGACCTCGCCCTCATGGGCGGCGGCCAAAATGTGCAGCACGGTGTTGGTCGAGCCGCCCATGGCAATGTCGAGCGTCATGGCGTTTTCGAAGGCGCCCTTCGAGGCGATGGTCCGCGGCAGCGCCGTCTCGTCATCCTGCTCGTAATAGCGCTGGGCGAGATCGACGACGAGATGGCCGGCCTCGACGAACAGCCGCTTGCGGTCGGCATGCGTGGCCAGTGTCGAGCCGTTGCCCGGCAGCGACAGTCCGAGCGCCTCGGTCAGGCAGTTCATGGAATTGGCGGTGAACATGCCCGAGCAGGAGCCGCAGGTCGGGCAGGCCGAGCGCTCGATGACCTTGACGTCCTCGTCGGAGATCTTGTCGTCGGCGGCCGCGACCATGGCGTCGACCAGGTCGAGCGCCTGCGTCTTGCCGGCCAGCACCACCTTGCCGGCTTCCATCGGCCCGCCGGAGACGAAGACGGTCGGGATGTTGAGGCGCAGCGAGGCCATCAGCATGCCAGGGGTGATCTTGTCGCAATTGGAGATGCAGACCATGGCGTCGGCGCAGTGGGCGTTGACCATGTATTCGACGGAATCGGCAATCAGCTCGCGCGACGGCAGCGAATAGAGCATGCCGTCATGGCCCATGGCGATGCCGTCATCGACGGCGATGGTGTTGAATTCCTTGGCAACGCCGCCGGCCTTCTCGATTTCGCGTGCCACCAGTTGGCCGAGGTCCTTCAAATGCACATGGCCCGGCACGAACTGGGTAAAGGAATTGACCACCGCGATAATCGGCTTGCCGAAATCCGAATCCTTCATGCCGGTGGCGCGCCAAAGGCCGCGGGCGCCGGCCATATTGCGGCCATGGGTGGTGGTGCGGGAGCGATAGGCAGGCATGTTTTTTCCTTGGTGGCTGGCCTCGGCCCGGGAATGACGCGGCGGAGCTGAATTCGGATCGCAGGCTTTATAGACGCGCAAGTATGGTCTGGCCACATTTTTGCAATGCGCCAGAGTCTCGCGAAAAACGCGAGCTTCCAAAAAAATTACATGCGGCTGTCGGATCGCGTCGCGCACGGCCGTCCTTGGGCGGACGGCACGGAGATGGCACCATTCTCGGAGCCAACCGTTTCATCGTAACAGCAAAAAGCAACCGAGGAGCACGACATGCAAAAGATCACCACCTGCCTGTGGTTTGACGGCCAGGCCGAAGAGGCGATGAATTTCTACGTCTCCATCTTCAAGAATTCGAAGGTGCTGAGCGTGATGCGTTGGCCCGAAGGGCACGCCGATGAAGGCAAGGTGCTGGTGACCACGTTCGAGCTCGACGGCGTGCAGTTCCAGGCGCTGAACGGCGGACCGCAATTCAAGTTCAACGAAGCGATGTCACAGTCGATCGACTGCAAGACGCAGGAAGAGGTGGATTATTTCTGGGACAGGCTCATCGAAGGCGGCGGCGAACCATCGCAATGCAGTTGGTTGAAGGACAAGTTCGGCGTCTCCTGGCAGGTCGTGCCGGAGCAACTGCCGCGCCTGCTCGGGGATGCGGACCGGGCCAAGGCCGGCCGGGTGATGGATGCGATGATGCAGATGGGCAAGATCGACATCGCCAAGCTAGAAGAGGCGGCGAAAGGGTGAGTATTAGCCTTCGATGTCGGCGCCACCCCTCATCCGTCGCCGTCGGGCGTTCGTCGTTCGAAAAGCCAAGCAATTGGCTTTTCGTCCGCTGCGCGGACCACTCCTCACCCCCATGAACGTGGAGAAGGAAAGTGGCTGGCTCACGCCGCCTTGTCGCGGACCTGGTAGTCCTTGATCGTGGCGAAGCGGATCGCTTTCCAGCGTTCGGCTTCGTAGTTCAGCGAGAAAGCGTGCTGGGCCAGAAACACCGGGTCGTTGTCGAGGTCCCTGGCGATGTCGCCGCGATGCGCCTCGATGAAGCGAAGCGTCTCGGCCTTGTCGTCGGCCGAAATCCAGCGGCAGACGGAAAAGCGCGGCATTTCGAATTCGACCGGCAGCGTGTATTCGAAGTTCAGCCGCTCCTTCAACACATCGAGCTGCAGAGCGCCGACGACGCCGACGATGGCCGGTGAGCCATCCTCGGGCGAGAACAGCTGCACGACGCCTTCCTCGGCCATCTGGTGCAGCGCTTCCTTGAGTTTCTTGGCCTTCATGGCGTCCCCGAGGCGCACGCGGCGCAGGATTTCCGGGGCGAAGTTCGGCACGCCCCTGAAAAGAATCTCCTCGCCCTCGGTCAGCGTGTCGCCGATGCGCAGCGTGCCATGGTTGGGAATGCCGACGACGTCGCCGGCAAAGGCCTCATCCGCCGTGACGCGGGTGCGGGCGAAGAAGAACTGCGGCGCCGACAGGCTCATCGGCTTTCCCGTTCGCACCAGCTTGGCCTTCATGCCGCGCTCGAGCTTGCCCGAGCAGACGCGCACGAAAGCGATACGGTCGCGGTGGTTGGGATCCATATTGGCCTGGATCTTGAAGACGAAGGAGGTCATCTTGTCCTCGGTCGCCTCGACCTTGCGGGTGTCGGCCTCCTGCGCGCGCGGCGGAGGCCCGAAGGCGCCGAGCGCCTCGATCAGGTCGCGCACGCCATAATTGCGCAGTGCGGATCCGAAATAGACCGGCGTCAGATGGCCCTCGCGAAAGGCGTCGATGTCGAGCGGCCGGCAGGCTTCGCGCGCGAGTTCCAGTTCCTCGATGAAGGCCTCGCGCTCGTTTTCCGGCAGCAACCCGGCGACGCGGTTGGAATCGGGACCGTTGACCGGCGTGCGTTCCTTCTCGTCGTCGCCCTTGCGCACCGCGTTCAACGCCAGGTGATAGGTGCCGGAAAACGTCCTGCCGCGGCCGATCGGCCAGGTGATGGGTGCGGTATCCAGCGCCAGCTTCTGCTCGATCTCGTCCAGGATCTCGAACGGATCGCGGCTTTCGCGGTCCATCTTGTTGACGAAGGTGATGATCGGGATGTCGCGCAGCCGGCAGACTTCGAACAGTTTCAGGGTGCGCGGCTCGATGCCCTTGGCGGCGTCGATGACCATGACGGCCGAGTCGACCGCCGACAGCGTGCGGTAGGTGTCGTCGGCGAAATCCTCGTGGCCGGGCGTGTCGAGCAGGTTGAAGACGTTGTCTTCATACTCGAAGGTCATCACCGATGTGACGACCGAAATGCCGCGCTCGCGCTCGATCTTCATCCAGTCGGAGCGCGTCTGGATCTTGTCCTTCTTGGCCTTGACCTCGCCGGCAAGCTGGATGGCGCCGCCGAACAGCAGCAGCTTTTCGGTGAGCGTCGTCTTGCCGGCGTCGGGGTGCGCGATGATCGCGAAGGTGCGGCGGCGCGCCACTTCCTCTGGTATTGTTTCGGGCATTCTCTGGGATTTCCGTGTGACAGGCCGGGCTTCTAGCAGCGTAGTGCCGGGCTGTCGACCGGTCCGGCGGCGCGGACGCCGCCGGATGCCATGGCTTGCCTCAGGCCATCTCGCCCATCCGGTTCGCCCAAACGACCTCCGGAAGCCAGCTGGCTATGGCGCCGCCAATCGCGTCGGCATGATCCTCCTGAAGATAGTGCGCACCAGGCCCAAGATTGATGAAACTGCAGTTCTTCAAACCGGCCGCGAATTCGCGCGCGGCCTGCGGCCCGATCAGCGCGCCCGGATCACCCGCGAACAGCAGTTTCGGATAGGTGGACAGCCGCAGCGCGCGATGGTCGTGCGCGCTGATGGCGGCGACGTCGGCGGGCTGGCCTTCGATGGGCATCTCCCGGGGCAGGCGCAGCACCGGCTTGCGCGACTGCGGCGTCGGGAACGGCGCCCGATAGGCGGCCATTTCCTCGTCGCTCATCGTGCGCAGCACCGAGACCGGCAGCACTTTCTCGACGAAGACATTGTCCTCCAGAACCAGCTTTTCGCCGACGCCGGGCGTGCGGAGCGCCTTGAACATTTCGCGGGCTTGCGGGCGCTGGTGAAAATCCTCCCAGCGCTCGAAGGGGCGGATGAATTCCATGAAGGCGAGACCGAGGATGCGCTGCGGCCGCCTTGCCGCGAGATGGAAGGCAAGGGCCGTGCCCCAATCCTGCGCGACCAGCACCACATCGCTGATGTCGAGGGCGTCGAGGAAGGCATCGAGATAGCGGACCTGGTCGAAGAAGCGATAGTCGATATCGGGCTTGCCGGACTGGCCATAGCCGATCAGGTCGGGCGCGATGCAGCGGCCGAACGGCGCGACATGCGGGATGATGTTGCGCCAGATGTGGGACGAGGTCGGGTTGCCGTGCAGGAACAGCACGGTCGGGCCGGACGCTCCCGCCTCGACATAGGACATGGTCGAATCGAGTACGGGAATCTGCAAGCGTCTCGGCGCGGTGGCGACGGGCTGAGGCGGGTTGGCTTTCGAACTCATGGGGTCGGCTCCTTTGCAAACACTGTGCTGAAGATGACTTTCTTGAACCGCTCGAGCGGTTCAGGGCTGCGCTCGACCTTCATGCGCAGCATGGCGCCCTGCCAGGACGACAGCAGGAAGTCGGCGAGGTCCTCGGCCTCGAAGGTCTTGGCGATGTCGCCAGCCGCCTGGCCTTCGGCGATGCAGACGGCGAATGGCTGGCGCCAGCGCTCGAAGATGGCGACGAGTTGCAAGCGCAACGGCTCGCTGTGCACGGTTGTCTCGAGGCTGAGATTGCCGATCATGCAGCCGCGCGCCCAGTCATGCGCCTCGAGCTTCGAAGTGATGACGTCGAGGTAGCGGCGCAGCCTGCCCGTGGGCGGCGTGCCGTCCTGCGCCAGCGCAGCCTCGACCAGCCCACTGACATAGGTGAAGTAGCGGTCCAGCACTTCGCCTACGAACGCCTCCTTGGAGGCGAAATGATTGGTGAAGGATCCCGGCCGGGCGTCGGCGGCAGCAACGATGTCTCGCACGCCGGCGGCGGCATAGCCTGAATTCCAGATGGTCCGGAAACCGGCGTCGAGAAGTTTTTCACGGACTGATTGTCTAGCCATGGTCAAATAATACGTACGTACGTATTGAAGTCAAGCGCATATTTTTGCCGTGTCCGATGTTGGCAAGTGGCGAACGGGGTGGCACTGCAAGAGCGTCCTCGGCGGGCAACCAGGTAAAGGAGCGAACATGGCTGCGGCGAAACAAGTGATCGTCATCGGCGCCGGCATCATCGGCGCCTCGATCGCCTGGCATCTGACCAGGGCAGGCGCGCAGGTCACGGTCGTTTCCGAAAGCGGCGCGGGTGGCGTCGCGACGCCCAATTCCTTTGCCTGGATCAACGCCAGCTGGGGTAACCCCGAAATCTATTTCCGGCTGCGCACCCGCGCCATGGCCGAGTGGAGGCGCCTGGCGAACGAACTGCCTGGGCTGCCGCTCGCCTGGTGCGGCGGGCTGTGCTGGGACCTGCCGGCCGACCGGCTCGAAGCCTACGCGGCCGAACATTCTTCATGGGGCTACGGCATCGAACGCGTTGGCCGCGAGCGGGCGGCGCAAATCGAACCCAGCCTCGTCGAGCCTCCTGAATTCGCTGTTCATGTCGCGGAGGAAGGTGTGGCCGAGCCGGTTGCGACGGCTAGGGCCTTGCTGTCGGATGCCGGACGGCGTGGCGCGCGGATCATTGCCAGCACGGTCTCGGCGCTGGCCCAGACCAACGGCAGGACGACCGGCGTGGACACATCGCATGGGCTGATTGCCGCCGACGAAGTGGTGATCGCCGCTGGCGTCGGCTCGCCCGACATTGCCGCGACGGCCGGCATCAAGCTGCCGATCGAAACGCCGCCTGGCCTGATCGTCCATTCGCGGCCATACGAGAAGCTGCTCAACGGTCTGGTGCACGTCGAGAGACTGCATATGCGCCAGACGGCGGAGGGCCGCATCATCGCCGGCTCGGATTTCGCCGGCGGCGATCCCGGCCAAAACCCCGAAGCGACGGCGCGCGACCTGTTCGCGGTGACGAAGGCGGCATTGCGCGGCGCCGAAGGGCTGGAGCTTGATTTCCACACCATCGGCTACCGCCCCCATCCGATCGACGGCTTTCCGATCATCGGCCGCGCCGAGGGCATGGACGGGCTCTATGTCGCGGTGATGCATTCGGGCATCACACTGGCCCCGGCCGTCGGCCTGTTTGCGACCCGGGAAATCCTCGACGGCGGGCGCGACCCGCTGCTGGCCCCCTATGGGTTGGGGCGCTTTGCTCAGTAAGCCGGCGGGCGGCGAAAGCCACCGGTAAGCGGCTCAATGGCCGCCGCGATACCAAGCAGCCGCGCCTCCGACCAGCGTTTGCCGACCAATTGCAGGCCGACCGGCAGGCCGTCGCGATCTTCTCCGCACGGCATCGAAAGTGCAGGATGGCCGCTGTAGTTGAAGACGGCGCCATAGGCCGGCAGCGTCCAATAGTCTTGATCCTTGCCATCGACCTTGATCGGCGTGCCCGGCTCGCAATGCGGAAAGGCCATGGTCATCGCGACCGGGCAGAGCAGCGCGTCCCAGTCGTCAAAGAACCGGTCCCAGCCGAGAATGGATTTGTCGCGGCGGGCAAGCGCCTCGAACCAGCGCGAGACCGACGTCGGCCGCTCCGGCGGCTGGGGTTGAGCTGCCTCCATCATCATGCCGATCAGCGCGCCGCCCTGCGCGAGATCGTCGCGCAGATCGAGCTCAGGCAGCTTCGCCTGCTCCACGATCGCCCCCGCCGATTGCAACTGCCTTGCGAGGTTTTCGGCCGCGGCGCCGATAGCGCCGGCCACCGGGAAGCCGGGCAAGGACGGCGCGAAGGCAATGCGCAGGGTCTTCAGGTCGAGCTTCGGCGTGATCTCGACCGGCACCGGCGCCAGATCGGTGTCACACCCATCCGGCCCGGCGATGATTCGGTGAATCAGCGACAGATCGTCCACGCAGCGCGCCAGCGGGCCGAGGCAGGACATCAGCCGCACGCTGCGCGCGGCATTGCCTGGATTTGGGAAGGCGCCAGCCAGCGAGACGCGGTGTTCGGTCGGCTTCAGGCCGTAGACGCCACAGAAGGCGGCCGGCAGCCGGATGGAATCCTGCATGTCGGTGCCGACATCGAACGGCGTCATGCCGGCCGCCACCGCGGCTGCGGCGCCGCCGCTGGAGCCGCCCGCCGTGCGCTCAAGGTTCCATGGATTGCTCGTGCGCCCGAACAACGGATTGTTGGACTGCCAGCCCGACAGCATGGTGGCGACATTGGTCTTGGCCATCAGCACGCCGCCGGCCGCCTTCAGTCTCGCAACGACCGGGCTGTCGCGGCGCGCGACATAGTCGGCGAAGGGCGGGAAGCCGACCGTGGTTTTCATGCCGATGGTTTCGTGCATGTCCTTCAGCGTGAAGGGAACGCCATGCAACAGCCCGGGTGTGGCGCGGCGCGCGAGTGCCGCGTCGGCCTTCCCGGCGCGTTCGTACGCGCCCTCCCGGTCGAGCGAGATGACGGCGTTGACGCCTTCATTGTGCCGGTCGATCTGCGCCAGATGGGCATCGAGGGCTTCGACGGCGGAGATGTTGCGACGGGCGATGGCGGCGGCGAGTTCGACGGTCGAGGAGAAGACGATGTCCATGGCGAATGCTCCGGCTTGGCCGCGCTCATCAGATCAAAATGGCGGAGAGCGGCGCGGCTTCAAGCAGAGTTGAGCATTCGCAGCCTGGTGGTGCTTGATCGAAATTGCGCCGACCGCCCGTTGAGGTCTGCGCTCTACGGCGCCCCCTGTCCTGCGGCGGTTCCGACTTAGAGAAGGATTTACCCGGCCAAGGCCAACTTCGCCGCCATCGGAGCAAAGGGCCGAATGCTGATCCCGTCCCCAGTCATGGTGACGAAACTCGATGGCGGGATCGCCTGCCAGTCGCCGCCCTCGCGATCGAAAGGTTCGGAGACGATGCAGCGGCCGCCGCCTTTGCGCAAGGAGGAGGTGTAGAGCGTCGGCGCATGGGCGTCGGTGGCATAGCGCACCGCGTGCAGCGCCTGCCCGTCCGAGAAGGCGGCGGTGAGTTTCAGCGCCGGTTCGAGGCCGGCGCGGCGCGAGGCTTCGAGCACGCGGGCAGTGGCGCGCGAGACCGCGCCTTGCGGGTCGCCGGCCAAGCCCTCGTCGATCATCAGGAGAAAGAACAATTCGGAATCGGTGGTGCCTTCGCGCTGGTCGAAGACGGCGTCGGACAGCGAATTCTCCAACGCGCGGCGGATTTTCTCGAAACCGCCGATCTGGCCATTGTGCATGAACGACCAGGAACCGGAGATGAAGGGATGGCAGTTCATGCGGCTGGTGGCGCCGCCGGTCGAGGCCCGCACATGGGCGAGGAACAGGCCGGATCTGATCTGCCGGCACAGGCTCTTCAGATTGGGATCGGACCAGGCCGGCAGGATGTCGCGGTAGAGGCCAGGCTCCGGCCGGTCGCCATACCAGGCGAGGCCGAAACCGTCGCCATTGGTCGGCGACTTGGCTTCCTGGGCGCAATGGCTCTGGGCGATCAGCGAGTGGCAGGGCGCCGTGAGAATGTCTTCAAGAAAGACCGCTTCCCCGAGATAGGCCGCCCACCGGCACATCGCTTCTGTCGTCCTCTAGGCGCGATCCATGAGAGCCGCCGGCTCCTTGGTCGCGTGTGTGCCTCTGTTGTGCGTCCGTTCGTAAAGCTCGCGGACGATTCGGCTGGCGGTAGTCTCGAAAAGAAATGGCAAGAAAGCGTGAACGAGGGCGGCGCCGGCCGCCAGCAGCAGGCGCGAGGAGAACCAGGCGGCAAAGGCCATATGGCCGAAATAGGTTTCGCCGACCTTGGCGGGATGGGAAGTGAAGATCCTTGCAACCGACATTGAGGTCCCCTTCAGCGCTTGCGTTCAGATATGAGTATCCTGACACGATTTGCCGGTTCATCGGTCTCAAAATGTCCTTGTATTTTGCTACTTTGTGGGACACACATACCAACATGGCGCTCGATATCGATGAAATAGACCGAAAACTGCTTGCCGAATTGCAACGCGACGGCACGCTGTCGGTCGACCAGCTGTCGGAACGGGTGGCGTTGTCGCGCAATGCCTGTTGGCGGCGCGTCAAGCGGCTGGAGGAGGATGGCGTCATCACCGGCCGCGTGGCGCTGGTCGATGCCGACAAGCTCGGGCTTGGCCTTTCGGTGTTCATCCTGGTCCGTACGTCCAACCATGATCCCGACTGGTTGCAAAAGTTTCGGGCGGCGGTGACCAGCCTTCCCGAGATCACCGGCGTCTATCGCATGTCCGGCGACCTCGACTATGTCCTGCGTGCCCGCGTTGCCGACGTGAAGGCCTACGACCGGCTCTACCAGCGGCTGATCGCCAAGGTGGCGCTGTCCGATGTGTCCGCCTCCTTCGTCATGGAGGAGATCAAGGAGACGACGGTTGTTCCAATGGAAGTGCGCTAAAGCGTGCTCAGGCCATAGTGATGCCTGAAAGAAAGCCGTTGATAGCGGCGCGGGCGAATTGACCGAATCGGCAATCGCGCCGATAGGATCGATTTTATGCGCGCAGCCTTCCAGAACTCCTCCGTCATCGGTCCGACCGTCGGCTTCGTCAGATTGCCGCATGCTGAAGGACTTCCCCTCCCCGCCTACGAAAGCGCCAGCGCGGCCGGCATGGATTTTCGCGCGGCGGTACCCGACGACCGGCCCCTGCTGATCCTGCCTGGGAAACGCGCCTTGGTGCCGACCGGGCTGATCCTGGAAATCCCCGAAGGCATGGAAGGCCAGGTGCGGCCGCGCTCCGGCCTCGCTTTCAAGCATGGCCTCACCGTCCTCAATTCACCGGGCACGGTCGACAGCGACTATCGCGGCGAGCTGAAGGTGCTTTTGATCAATCTCGGCGACGAGGATTTTGCCGTGACGCGCGGCATGCGCATCGCCCAGATCGTTTTCGCCGCGGTGACGCAGGTGGCCGTCGAAGAGCGTTCGCTGGCCGGCGGCACGGCGCGTGGTTCGGGCGGGTTCGGATCGACCGGCACCGCCTGATGCAAATACCAAAGCTGGTCATCTTCGACTGCGACGGCATTCTCGTCGACACGGAGAATCTCGCCAACCGGTGCCTGGCCGAATGGTTGATCGCGGCGGGCTATCCGACGAGCTTCGAATATTGCCGCAGGAATTTCTCCGGCCGCAGCATGGCCTCGGTGCAGAAGGACATCGAAGAGCGGACCGAGGTTCGTCTCGGCGCCGATTTCGTCGACCGCTGGAATGCCGGCCTGCCGGACCTGTTTTCCCATGGCGTCGAAGCGATCCCCTACGTGCGGGAGTTCATCGAGGCGGTCCGCGCGGCCGGCATCCCCTATTGCGTCGCCACCTCGGCCCGGATTTCGAAGATGCACATCACGCTGGGCCAGACCGGGCTGTTGCCGCTGTTCGAACATGCGATGTTTTCCTCGACCATGGTCGGGCGCGGCAAGCCGTTCCCCGACCTGTTCCTGCATGCGGCCAAGACCATGGGCTTCGCGCCGGCAGACTGCATCGTCATCGAGGACAGCGTCGCCGGGACGCAGGCCGGTATCGCCGCCGGCATGCGGGTGTTTTCCTATCATGGCGATCCCTATTCCGACCGCGACGGCCTGATCGAGGCCGGCGGCATCCTGTTCGACGACATGCGCGAACTGGCCGGGCTTGTGCCGATCCACTGATCCCGGTCCAGCATGGCTGCGTGATACTGGAACCCGTGCTAGCGTGAATGGCCTGATCTTGGGGGCTCTCATGCCAACGAACCTTTTCCGCTTCATCCTCGCCGTGATGCTGCTGCCGTTCCTGTGGACCGCGGCCGGCGCTCAAACGGTCAGCTTCCCGGATCTCGGCAGCGCGCTGCCCGGCCGCAGCGATGCAACCTATCTCGACCTTGCCAGAATGGTCATCCCGAGCCTCGCCGCGGACGGAAACGGTTTCTACAAGGGCGGACTGCCGATCGAGATGCGCCACATCGAGGAGCCGGATAGCGGCGGTTCGCCGCCCGAGACATCCAGCTTCCCCAATGCCGCGGTGCTTCCCGTCAAGGCCGGCGGCAAGGACCGGCTGGCCATGCTGTTCGACCTCGGCGATTCTCCCGACAGCGCAGAGGGCTATGCGGTGCTGGCGCTCTACGACGTCACCGCCAAGCCGAAACTGCTCGATGCGGCCAATGTAGCGGTCGACCGCAGCACTTATTTCCGCGAGCCGAACAAGCTTTCGATCGGCGCCGGCGACGACATGCTCATCACCATGAGCACGCATTTCAATTCGAGCCAGGGCTATGTGATCACGCCGCTGATCATGGTCCGCGACGACAAATTCGAGCTGATCGACATGATCTACACGTTCGACGAAAGGCTCTGCGCCTACAGCCGCAAGCAGGATGTGGCCTTTCAGACCATCGCTGACGGCCAACCCTATGCCGCCGTCAAGGCGACGGTCACCGACAGCACCGTGCCAAGCGATGAAAGCTGCGATGACGCGCCGCCCGAAGCGTCGTCGCGCGACATTTCCGTCACCTATCATTGGGACAAGAAGACATCGCGCTACCTCGAGGATTCCGACGCATTCGAGAAATTGGCAGCAGAGAACGAGAAACGCTTCTGAACCAAGCGCATTTATTTGCCCGGCCGAAGACGGCGCGATAGCATCCGCCCCGACATTTCTGATGGGGAGCATTCATGGACAAGGGCAAGATCTTTCGCGACCTGCATGCCTCGACCTTCGTCATGCCCAATCCCTGGGATCCGGGCACGACCAAGCTGCTGGGATCCTTCGGCTTCAAGGCGCTGGCGACGACCAGCGCCGGCTTTGCCTTTTCGCGCGGCCTGCCGGACGGCGCGGTGACCTTCGAGCAGATGATCCATCACTGCCGCGAGGTGACGGCGGCGACCGACCTGCCGGTCTCGGCCGATCTCGAGAAGGGCAAGGGCGACAGCGCCGAGCGGGCCGCCGAAACCATCTTCGCGGCGGAAGCGGCCGGCCTTGCCGGCTGCTCGATCGAGGACCACACCGGCGATCCCGACAGGCCGATCTATGATTTCTCCCACGCGGTTGAGCGCGTCGCGGCGGCGGTGGAGGCGGCTCGGGCCTTGAAACGCGATTTCGTCTTCACCGCGCGGGCCGAGAATTTTCTGTGGGGCAAGCCCGATCTCGACGACACCATCAAGCGGCTGCAGGCCTTCGAGAAGGCCGGCGCCGACGTGCTCTATGCGCCCGGGATCGGCGATGTCGAGATGGTGCGAACGTTGTGTTCGGCGGTCAGCAAGCCGGTCAACGTCATGGCGAAACCGGGCTTCACCATCGCCGATCTCTCAAAGGCTGGAGTGAAGCGCATTTCGCTCGGGCCGTGGCTGACCAATTTCGCCTATGGCATGCTGGAGACGGCGACGCGCGAAATCCAGCAGGACGGCACGTTCGGCTTCACCCGCGCCGCCATGCCGTTCGGCAAATTGCAGGCGCTGTTCGGCAAATCCGCCGATTAAACGGCGGCCGTCATATGCGACCGCGGTCACCTGCGGCTTTCCCGCGCCGAGACCGCCTTGTGCAGATGCACCATCATGGCGGCGGCGAAGAGCGGCGTCAGCAAATTGAGCAGCGGCACGGCAAGGAAGGCCGCTATAACCAGCCCGGCGAGAAACACCGTGCCGGCATACTGCCGGCGCAAGGCCCTGGCTTCGTCCTCGGGGCGAAAGCGCATCGCGGCGAATTCGAAGAATTCGCGGCCGAGCAGATAGCCGTTGACGATGAAGAAGGCGGCGATGTTGATACCAGGCACCAGCAGGAGCATCAGCGCCACGATGTTGCCGAGGATGACGACGCCGAGGAATTTTATCGCCAGCACCAGCGAGCGCCAAGCCGGCATGGCGCGCCCGACCGGGTCGCGGGGATAGTCGGTGCGCTCGACCACTTCGGCGACATCGTCGAGGAACAGGCCGGCGATCACCGCCGTGACCGGCGCGACGAGCAAGGCCATGCCGAAGGCAAGGGCGATGGCCGCGATGATGCCGCCAAGCCAGCCGGCCCAGGACGGTATGCCCGGCAGCAATGTCTGGAGCCATGGCAAAGCCAGCCACTCGACAAGACTGGTCAGGCCGAACCACAAGGCGACCAGCGCCAGCACGGTCAGGCCGAGCGTCTTGATGAACACGGCACGAAACGGCGGCGAAAGCAGTTCGAGGACCGCGATGCGGGCAGCGTCGAAAATCACCGTGCTTCAACCCCCGGGGCGCAGGACACCGCCGGAAGGCGGGACGCTTCCGAGATAGGCAGCGCGGGCCGCGAGCACAAGCATATCGCTATCGGGCAAAGGCCGACTTTCTAACCGGGATGGTCATGGCCGCGACGCCGGCCACGACAAAAGCCATGCCCAGCCATGCCGTCGGCCCCAGGCTTTCGCCGAGGAAGACGGCGCCGATGCCGACACCGATCGGCACGCGCAGATAGGCCTGTGACGTCGTGCCGACCGAACCCAGCGTGTGGATGAGGCGGAAATAGATGACGAAGGCCAGTGCGGTCGAAAACACCGACAGGCCGAGCAGGGCCAGGATCGACGCCGTCGATGGCGAGAGCGTCCAGGGCTGGTCGACCACCAGGCTGAGCGGCACCAGCATGACGGCGCCGCACAGCATCGAGCCTGCCGCCGGCAGCATCGGATCGAGGCCCTTGAAACCACGGCCGAAAATGGCGGCGCCGGCATAGCAGATCGTTGCCGCGACGATGGCGACTTGCGCCCACAATTCGTGGCCGATGCCACCCAGCGCCTCGGTGCCGACGATGAGGCATATGCCGGCTATGCCGGTGCCGACACCGATCGACTTGCGCACCGTGACCGGCTCATGGCGAGTGATCAGAGCGGTGAGCAGGAAGGTGAAGATCGGCGAGGTGGCGTTGAGAATGGTGGCGAGGCCGGCATCGACCGAGCGCTCGGCCGCGGCGATCAGCGTGAACGGTATGACGCTGTTGAGGCAGGCCTGGAAGGCGAAGCGGCGCCAGGTGGCTACGTCGCGTGGCATGGCAAGTCCGCGCCAGCGGATGATGGCGAACAGGATGCCGCCGGCGATCAAGGTGCGCGCGGCGATGAAGGTGACGGGCGGGATGGTCTCGACGCCGATCTTGATGAACGTGTAGGAGGCGCCCCACAGCACAGCCAGCACGCCGAGCAAGGCCAGGTCGGTGGTCGTGTCGTTCTTTGCAGACATGGAGACTGGCTCGCCTTTGATGGGTGATCGGCAGAGCCAGCTTGTAAGCGACGGCCAGACGAAATGCTTCGTCCACGGTCGAATTGTCGTAGCGCCTGGGCCTGTCGCGCTCCAGGGTTCGTTGCAATGCAGGTCTGGCCGGCAGCACCTGAATAGCGACACACCCTAGGCAAAGCCGCCGCGAATCGCTAAACCCGCGCCCGGCCAGCGTGGCAAGAAGCCGGCTCGGGTTTTTGGCGGAGACATTGATGCCGGATTATGACGTGCTTTGCATCGGCAATGCCATTGTCGACATCATCGCCCAGTGCGAGGAGGCATTCCTCGAAACCAACGGCATCATCAAGGGCGCGATGAACCTCATCGACACCCACCGCGCCGAACTGCTCTACAGCCGGATGGGTCCGGCGATCGAAGCCTCCGGCGGCAGCGCCGGCAACACGGCGGCTGGTGTTGCCTCCTTCGGCGGACGCGCCGCCTTCTTCGGCAAGGTCTCCAACGATGCGCTGGGCGGAATCTACGCCCACGACATTCGCGCGCAGGGCGTCGCCTTCGACACCAAGCCGCTCCAGGGCGAGCCGCCGACGGCACGCTCGATGATCTTCGTCACGCCCGACGGCGAACGCTCGATGAACACCTATCTCGGCGCCTGCGTCGAGCTTGGGCCGGAGGATGTCGAGGCCGACAAGGCCTCTGGGGCCAAGGTCACCTATTTCGAAGGCTATCTGTGGGACCCGCCGCGCGCCAAGGAGGCGATCCGGCAGACGGCCAGGCTGGCGCACGCGGCAGGCCGCGAAGTCTCCATGACGCTGTCGGATTCGTTCTGCGTCGACCGCTACCGCGACGAATTCCTCGAGCTGATGCGGTCGGGCACGGTCGACATCGTCTTTGCCAACAGTCACGAGATCAAGTCGCTCTACCAGACATCGTCCTTCGACGAGGCGCTGGCCAAGATCCGCGAGGATTGCAGAATAGCCGCCGTCACGCGGTCGGAAAAAGGCTCGGTCATCGTGCGCGGCGACGAGACCGTGGTGATCCAGGCGACGGCGATCCGGGAACTGGTCGACACGACGGGCGCCGGCGATCTCTATGCCGCCGGTTTCCTGCACGGCTATACGCAAGGCCGCGACCTCAAGACTTGCGGTGACCTTGGCTCACTGGCGGCCGGTCTTGTGATCCAGCAGATCGGCCCAAGGCCGAGGCAGAACCTGCGCCGCGAGGCGGAACTGGCTGGGTTGCTGTAGCAGCCGCTTCTCACCGTCGCGCAGTTGTCACACATCGCTCCTACATGAAATCGAGAGCGTTCCCGTGACTGACATTTCGGGGCGCCCGCAGCCAGATGGGATGTTGAAAAGATGCAAGACAGCAAGCTGTCGGGCGGCGTGACCCGTTGCCGCCATGATTTCCATTCTCCGCAGTAGAAATTCAGCAATCGGCCGCGGCTGAGGGAGGAGCGCGCGGCCGGAAGACATGTGCATGAGCAGATTTCAGACAACCGGTCTTGGACAGGACGACTTCGCGGAGATGGTCGCGGAGGACGTCGAACGCGCGCTTGCCCATTATGACGAGGCCATAAACCAGTCCACCGTGGTCTCGGTCGGCAAGATCGCCGGCAGCATAGCATCCGCCGTCACCTTGCTGTCGCCGAAGCATCAGCGCGCCATCGACGCCATCCATGCCGACCTTCCCGGCCTTGCCTCGAAATTCGTGCGCGCGCTGGCGGCGGAAGCCGCGCGCCGCAGCGAGGCCGGCGCTACCGATATGCCGACGGCTTTGCCGGCCGATGAAATGCTTGCCGCGCCGCCACGGTCCGACGACCTGGGATCGATGCTGATCGAGGACTGGGCCGGCCGTGTCGCCGGCTCGACCTATCTGGAAGAGAATCTGCGCATCGCCCGCTCGACCCTGCACCGCTGGCAAAGGCGCGGCGATGTCATCGCCTTGCGCAAGGGCGGCCGCAAGCACGTTTTCCCGCTGGCGCAATTCGTCGACGGCAGGCCGGTCGCGGGCATAAGCGACGTGCAGTCGCTGATCGGCAATCCGAGGCTCGCCTGGCTGTGGCTGACGCGCCCCGCAGCACAACTCGACGGCCGCATTCCGATCGACCTGCTGCGGCAGGACCAGATCGAGGACGTCATCGAAGCGGCACGGGCGTTCGCGCCGGGCTGAAGCCGGCGCGGTCATCCCTTGGATTTTTGGAGCCGGCACAGTTCGCGGCGATAGCTACGCCGTCTTGCGAAGGCGAGGCCTGGATGACGGCTGTTGCGGCGCCATTTCGCTGGCGGTGACCAGCCGGTTGCGGCCGCTCTTCTTGCCGATGTACATCAGCCGGTCGGCGAGCGCGATCAGCGCGTCGCAATCGGCGGCCTCCGCCGGATACATGGCCACGCCGACGGTGCAGCCGATCTGGATGGCGCCATTGGGCGTGGGAACCTTGATCCGCAACCTTTCCAGGATGCGTTCGGCGACGCGCACGGCCTTCTGCCGTGCCAGCTCGGTGTCGGCCGAGAACAGGAAGGCGAACTCGTCGCCGCCGAGCCGGGCGACGAAATCGGCGCTGCGCAGGATCGAGCGAAGCTGGCTCGACACCCGCTGCAGCAGCGCATCGCCGGCCTCGTGGCCGAGCGTGTCATTGACTTCCTTGAACCGGTCGAGGTCGATGAACAGCAGCCCGGCCGCCTCGCCTGTGGCGCCGCAGCGGGCGACGACCGATCTGAGCTCGTTGTGGAAGGCACGCCGGTTGGGCAGGTCGGTCAAGGCATCGTGGTTGGCCGAATGGTCGCTCTGCTGCTTCGCCACCTCGATCTCGCGCTTTTGCGCCGAGAGTTCCTCATTGGCGATCTTCAGATCCAGGACCAACTGGGCGTTCAGGTCCTCGACGACCTTGCGGTCGCTGATGTCGACGACGAAGCCCTCCAGAAATTCGAGTTCGCCGGCTTTGTCCCAGACACCGCCGCCGATCTCGCGGACCCAGAGCGGTTCGCCGGCCCTCGGCACAATGCGATAGTCGACGTTCCAATTGCGGCGCGCCTCGAGCGCGGCGTCGACGGCGGCATAGACCGACGGGAGGTCATCCGGGTGGATGGCCGAGACATAGTCGCGCACCGCATTGTGGATGAAATCGCTCGGCCGATAACCGCTGACGGTGAAGATGCCGTCGCTGATATAGAGCATGGTGTAGGACGCGTCGTTGCGGCAGCGATAGAGATAACCGTCCATGCGGCCGGTGATGCTGAGCAAGGCGTCCAGCCGCTCGTCGTGGTTGACCACTGGGCCGACCGTGGATACGGAAACTCCGTCATGCTTCATGGCCGCACCCCCATTTAGCGGTCTGAGCGCGCCGTGGATGCCGTTACGGCATGCGGCAAGAGTTTCCGTATATCAGCTGAATCTTATCAATCTGTTATGGGGAGCCGGCGGCGTTTCGAGCCGCCGGATTCGAAGAACCAGATCGTTGGCATCCGCCTTCCACACAGACCGCCCCTCAAGTCCCCGCCGTGTAGGCCGCGATCACCGCCATGTTGACGATATCGCTGTCCTTGGCGTTCAGCGAGACGATCTGCACCGGCTTGTTCAGCCCGACCAGCAGCGGACCAATGACCGTCGAGCCGCCGAGTTCCTGCAGCATCTTGGTGGAGATCGAGGCCGAGTGGAAGGCCGGCATGATCAGCACATTGGCCGGGCCGGTGAGGCGGATGAACGGGTATTGCGCCATCGCCCGGCCATTCAGCGCGACATCGGCGGCCATTTCGCCGTCATATTCGAAATCGACGCGGCGCTTGTCGAGGATGCGCACGGCCTCCTGGACACGCTCGGACCGCTCGCCCTGCGGGTGGCCGAAGGTGGAATAAGCGAGCATGGCGAGCCTCGGCTCATAGCCCATGCGGCGGGCAAAGCCCGCCGCCTCCTCGGCGATGTCGGCGATCTGCTCGGCATTGGGCATGTCGTGCACGGCGGTGTCGGCGACGAGGACGGTTTTGCCCCGCGCCAGCACGATCGAGACGCCGATGACGCGGTGGCCGGGCTTGGCGTCGATGACGCGGCGGATGTCGTCGAGCGCGGTGGAATAGTTGCGGGTGACGCCGGTGACGATGCCGTCGGCGTCGCCAAGCGCCACCATGCAGGCGGCGAAATGGTTGCGGTCATTGTTGATCAGCCGCTGGCAATCGCGGAACAGGAAGCCTTTGCGCTGCATGCGCTCGTAGAGATAGTCGGTGTAGATGCCGTTGCGGCGCGACAGCCTTGCATTGATGATCTCGATGCCTTGCTTGTTGAGGTCGATGCCGGCGTGCTTGGCGTTTTCCTTGATGACATCGTCGCGGCCAAGCAGGATGGCGGTACCAAGGCGCTGGTTCACGTAGGAGACGGCGGCGCGCATCACCTGCTCCTCCTCGCCCTCGGCGAAGACGATGCGCTTGGGCTGGCGGCGCACGCGGTCGTAGATGCGCTGCAGGGTCGAGGCGATCGGGTCGCGGCGGGCCGACAGTTCCTGCGCATAGCGGTCGAGATCGAGGATCGGCTTGCGGGCGACGCCCGATTCCATCGCCGCCTTGGCCACCGCCAGCGGAATGGCCGAGATCAGCCGTGGGTCAAACGGCACGGGGATGATGTAGTTGGGGCCGAATCTCGGCCGGTTGCCCTGATAGGCGGCGGCGACGTCGTCGGGCACGTCCTGGCGCGCCAGCTCGGCGAGCGCGCGTGCCGCGGCGATCTTCATGTCGTCATTGATGGTGGTGGCCCGCACATCCAGCGCGCCGCGGAAGATGTAGGGGAAGCCGAGGACGTTGTTGACCTGGTTCGGATAGTCCGAACGGCCCGTCGCCATGATGGCGTCGGTGCGGAACTCGGCCACTTCCTCCGGCGTGATTTCCGGATCGGGATTGGCCATGGCGAAGATGATCGGGTTCTTGGCCATCGACTGCACCATGGCGGTTGTCAGCGCCCCCTTGGCAGAGAGGCCGAGGAAGACGTCGGCGCCGTCGAGCGCCTCGGCAAGGCTGCGTGCCTCGGTCTTGACCGCGTGCGCCGATTTCCACTGGTTCATGCCTTCGGTGCGGCCTTGGAAGACCACGCCCTTGGTGTCGCACAGGATGATGTTTTCAGGCGCGAAGCCCATCGCCTTCATCAACTCGATGCAGGCGATGCCGGCCGCGCCGGCGCCGTTGCAGACCATCTTCGTGGTCTTCATGTCGCGGCCGGTGATCTCCAGCGCGTTGATCAGTCCGGCGGACGAGATGATGGCGGTGCCGTGCTGGTCGTCGTGGAAGACCGGGATGTCCATAAGTTCGCGCAGGCGCTGCTCGATGATGAAGCATTCCGGCGCCTTGATGTCTTCCAGGTTGATGCCGCCGAAGGAGGGTCCGAGGAAGCGCACGCAGTTGATGAACTCGTCGGCATCCTCGGTGTCGACCTCGAGATCGATGGAATCGACATCGGCGAAGCGCTTGAACAGCACCGCCTTGCCTTCCATCACCGGCTTGGAGGCCAGTGCACCGAGATTGCCGAGGCCAAGGATGGCGGTGCCGTTGGAGATGACGGCCACCATGTTGCCGCGCGTCGTATAGTCGAAGGCGCGGCTGGGGTCCTCGGCGATGGCGCGTACCGGCACGGCGACGCCCGGCGAATAGGCGAGGCTCAGATCGCGCTGCGTCGTCATCGGCTTGGTGGCGACGATCTCCAGCTTGCCGGGCCGGCCCATCGCGTGAAATTCGAGCGCTTCCTGCGCGCTGACGGACGGACCGTTGTTCTCGGTTTTCCTGGCCATGATGCTTTTGATTTCCTCACCGGGTGCAGCACCTCCTTGATGCGGGTGCATTGTTTCGGTCCGAATTAAGACCACGCGCCGCCGCGTGTAAACCGCCAGCGCGCGGGAATCGCAGGCTGAAGGACAATTGCTTGCAAACCATCGCCTCGGTCTTCCCCTGCTTTTCGAAGCCCCGGCATTAAACCCGGCCACCACATCTGCTAGCGTGCCGCGCCATGAACATGCACATAGCCAATGAGCCCGACGCCCCCGAAGTGATGACGGCGCCCCATCCCGGCACGGTCGCCGTCACGCCGATGATGGAGCAGTTCATCGAGATCAAGGCGGCGAACCCGGATTCGCTCTTGTTCTACCGCATGGGCGATTTCTACGAACTGTTCTTCGACGACGCCGAAAAGGCGAGCCGGGCGCTGGGCATCGTCTTGACCAAGCGCGGCAAGCACCAGGGCCACGATATCCCGATGTGCGGCGTGCCGGTGCATGCGGCCGACGACTATCTGCAGAAGCTGATCGGCCAGGGATTCCGCGTCGCCGTCTGCGAGCAGATCGAGGATCCGGCCGAAGCGAAGAAGCGCGGCTCCAAATCGGTGGTGCGCCGCGACGTGGTGCGGCTGGTGACGCCGGGCACCATCACCGAGGACAAATTGCTGGCGCCGTCGGAATCGAGCTTCCTGATGGCGCTGGGGCGGGTGAAGGGCGGCAGCGACCATTCCTTCGCAATTGCCTGGATCGACATCTCGACCGGCGCCTTCCGCGTTGCCGAGACCACCGCCGACCGGCTGCTGGCCGACATCTTCCGCGTCGATCCGCGCGAGCTGATCGTCGCCGAGCCGGTGTTCCATGATCCCGAGCTGAGGCCGGTGTTCGACGTGCTCGGCCGCGTCGCCAACCCGCAGCCGCCATCGCTGTTCGATTCGGCCTCGGCCACCGGGCGCATCGCCCGCTTCTTCGAGGTGGCGACACCGGACAGTTTCGGCACGTTTTCGCGCGCCGAACTGTCGGCGATCTCCGGCGCCATCGCCTATGTCGAGAAGACGCAGAAAGCCGAGCGCCCGCCTTTGTCGCGGCCGGAGCGCGAGGAGCAGGGCTCGACCCTGTTCATCGATCCGGCGACGCGCGGCAATCTCGAGCTCTTACGCACGCTCTCGGGCAGTCGCGAGGGCTCGCTGTTCAAGGCGATCGACCGCACGGTGACCGGCGGCGGCGCAAGGCTGCTCGCCGACCGGCTGATGGCGCCGCTGACCGACCCGGCGGCGATCGGCGCGCGCCTGGATTCGGTGTCGTTCTTCCGCTCCGAAACCCGGCTTTGCCAGGCGGTGCGGACGAGCCTGAAAAGCGTCGCCGACATGCCGCGCGCGCTGTCGCGACTGGCGCTCAACCGCGGCGGCCCGCGCGACCTCGGCGCACTGCGCGCCGGTTTCGAGGCGGCCGGCGCAATCGTCGAAATCTTCGCCGCGACCGCCCTGCCCCAGGAAATGGCGGACGCGATGGCCGCCATCCAGGCGCTGCCGCAGGCGCTTGCCCAGCATCTGACCCAGGCGCTCGGCGAGGAACTGCCGCTGCTCAAGCGTGACGGCGGCTTCCTGCGCGGCGGCTATCACCCGGAACTCGACGAGATGCGGGCGCTGCGCGACGCATCGCGAAAAGTGATCGCCGGGCTGGAGCGCTCGCTGATCGAGGAGACCGGCATCCGTTCGCTGAAAATCCGGCACAACAATGTGCTGGGTTACTACATCGAAGTGACCGCCAACCATCATGCGGTCATGACCGGCAGCGATGGCGCCAAGGCGCGCTTCATCCACCGCCAGACCATGGCCAATGCCATGCGCTTCACCACGACGGAGCTTGCCGAACTCGAGACCAAGATCGCCAACGCGGCAGACCGGGCGCTCAGCATCGAACTGGCAGCGTTCGATGCGCTGACGGCGCAAGTCGTCGGCGAGGCGGAAAAGATCCGTGCCGGCGCCGATGCGCTGGCAGCGATCGATGTCTCGGCGGCACTTGCGTTGCTTTCGGAAAGCGAAGCCTGGTGCCGGCCGGTGGTGGATTCGAGCCTTGCCTTCGAGATATCAGGTGGCCGTCATCCGGTGGTCGAGCAGGCCTTGCGCCGTTCGGGCGAGGGACCGTTCGTCGCCAATGATTGCGACCTGTCGCCGGAAGGGAACGCCAAGAACGGCGCGATCTGGCTGCTGACCGGCCCCAACATGGGCGGTAAATCGACGTTTCTGCGGCAAAACGCGCTGATCGCCATCCTGGCCCAGACCGGCTCCTTTGTGCCGGCGGCATCGGCCCATATCGGCGTCGTCGATCGGCTGTTCTCGCGCGTCGGCGCTTCGGACGATCTGGCGCGCGGCCGCTCGACCTTCATGGTCGAGATGGTCGAGACGGCGGCGATCCTCAACCAGGCCGGCGAACGGGCGCTGGTGATCCTCGACGAGATCGGCCGCGGCACCGCCACCTTCGACGGCCTGTCGATCGCATGGGCGGCAGTGGAATATCTGCATGAGAAGAACCGCTGCCGGGCGATCTTCGCCACCCATTTCCACGAAATGACCTCGCTGGCCGGCAAGCTGGCGCGGCTCCACAACGTCACCATGCGGGTCAAGGAATGGGAAGGCGACGTCGTCTTTTTGCACGAGGTCGGCAAGGGTGCCGCCGACCGCTCCTACGGCGTCCAGGTGGCGCGGCTCGCCGGCCTGCCGGAGGCGGTGGTCGACCGGGCCAAGCAGGTGCTGCACCAGCTGGAGGAAGGCGAGGTTTCCGGCAAGGCCAACCGGCTGGTCGACGACCTGCCGCTGTTTTCCGTGGCGGTGAAGCGGGAGGCGCCGAAGCCGGTGAAGAGCGACGCGCTCGGCGCCGCCCTCGGCGACATCAATCCAGACGAGATGACGCCGAGGGAAGCGCTGGAAGCGCTTTACCGGCTGAAGGGACTGGCGGGGAAGTAGTCAGATCATCTCCAGGCCGCGCCTGCGTGTTGGCGGCGGAAAGGCGCGGTCGAGGTCGGCGAGATCCTCGCCCGTAAGCTCGATGTCGAGCGCCGCGAAATTCTGGCGGACGTGCTCCTGGCTGCTGGCCTTCGGAATGGCGATGACGCCCTCCTGATGCATCACCCAGGCCAGGGCGATTTGTGCCGCGGTCGCATTGTGGCGGGCGGCGACGGCATCGAGCCTGGCATTGCGCGCCAGCGCGCCCTGCTCGACCGGCGAATAGGCCATCAGGGGAATGCCGCGCTTGCGGCTCCAGGGCGCCAGATCGAATTCGGGGCCGCGCCGGACCAGATTGTAAAGCACCTGGTTGGTCTGGACGTTGCCGCCGCCGGGCAAGCCGGCCAGGCCCTCCATGTCCTCGGTGTCGAAATTGCTGACGCCCCAATGGCGGATCTTGCCGGCCTTCTTCAAGGCCTCGAAGGCCTCGACCGTTTCGGCCAAAGGCACGCTGCCCGGCCAATGCAGGAGGTAGAGATCGATGCGGTCGGTGCGCAGGCGCTTCAGGCTGTTCTCGCAGGCGCGCCGAACGCCCGCGCGCGATGCGTTCGACGGTAGAACCTTCGAGACCACGAAGACCTCGGCGCGGCGCCCGGCAATGGCTTGCGCCACCACTTCCTCGGCGCCGCCGCTGGCATACATTTCCGCGGTGTCGATCAGCGTGAGGCCAAGGTCGAGGCCGAGTTTGAGAGCGTTGACCTCATCGGCACGGCGGCGCGAATCCTCACCCATCTTCCACGTGCCCTGGCCGAGCACCTGAACGGCTTCGCCAGAGGGCAGCGTGGTGGTTCTGATGGTCGATGGCATGGCAGGCTCCGTTCGAGGCTGAATCGCATCACAGGGCGAGCGAGAAAATCCAGAGGCGTTTCTCGCCCAAATCTCACCGTCGCGAAAGGCTCACTTGACCGGATGCGCGGCAAGCCAGTCCTGCATCTGCTTGATCTCGGCTTCCTGCGCGGCGATGACGCCTTCGGCGAGCTTGCGGATTTCCGGGTCCTTGCCGTTGGCAAGCTCGACCTTGGCCATGTCGATGGCGCCCTGGTGGTGCGGGATCATGCCGCGGACAAAATCGACATCGGCATTGCCGGTGTATTGCGACGCCATCATGTCGGCATGCATCTTGTCCATCGCCGCCTTGTAGCCTTCGGTCGAAGGGCCGGTCGCGCCCATCGACATGCCGGCCATGTCGTGTTTCATCTCTTCGCTCTGCGCCGGAACGCTTTCGAGGAAGACGGCGAGCAGCATTCCGGCCGCCATCAGCAAAAGCACGAGTTTCTTGGCCAAGGTCATTCATGGTCTCCTGTTGCTTTGGTTCGGTATCTGGGGGTTTCGTATTTGGGGGCTTGGATCAGAGTTTCAACGTCCGCAGCCGCAATGCGTTGGCAATGACCGAGACGGAGGACAGGCTCATCGCCGCCGCCGCGAGCATCGGCGACAAAAGCATGCCGGTGATCGGATACAGCACGCCCGCGGCGACCGGCACGCCAAGCACATTGTAGAGGAAGGCGAAGAACAGGTTCTGGCGGATGTTGCCGATCGTCGCCTGGGCCAAGGTGCGGGCGCGGACGATGCCGTTGAGGTCGCCCTTGACCAAGGTGATGCCGGCGCTTTCGACCGCGACATCGGCGCCGGTGCCCATGGCGATGCCGACATCGGCGCCGGCCAAGGCCGGGGCATCGTTGACGCCGTCGCCGGCCATGGCGACGCCGGCGCCCCTGCCGCGCAGTTCCTCGACCAGGGCTGCCTTCTGTTCCGGCAACAGGCCGGCGCGAACCTCGTCGATGCCAAGGCTTTTGGCGATTGCGTTGGCCGTGCGCTCATTGTCGCCGGTCGCCATGATGATCCTGAGGCCGCTGTCATGCAGCGCCTTGATCGCCTCGGCGGTGGTCGCCTTGATGGGATCGGCGACGGCGACGATGCCGGCCAGTCTGCCGCCGACAGCGACGAACATCGCCGTCTTGCCGTCGCCCTGCAGCGCTTCTGCGCTGGCCGCAAGGAAAGAGACATCGACGCCGAGATCGCCCATCATCGCGGCATTGCCGAGCGCCACGGCCTTGCCCGACACCGTGCCGGAAACACCCTTGCCGGTAACCGCCTCGAAATCGCCGGCGTCGGTGACGTTCGCTCCGCGCGCCGCGGCGCCCTCGACGATGGCCTCGGCCAGCGGATGTTCCGAGCCCTTCTCCAGGCTCGCGGCGTGCCCCAGCAAATCGTCTTCGGAAAAGCCGTATGCCGCGACGACGTCCGTCAGTTTCGGCCGCCCCTCGGTCAGCGTGCCGGTCTTGTCGACGATCAGCGTGTCGACGGAGGCGAAGCGTTCGAGCGCGGCGGCTTCCTTGATCAGCACGCCGGCATGCGCCCCGCGCCCGGTGGCGGTCATGATCGACATCGGCGTGGCGAGACCAAGCGCACAGGGACAGGCGATGATCAGCACCGAGACCGCCGAGACGATGGCGAAGATCAGGCTGGGCTCGGGACCGAAGACGGCCCAGGCGATGAAGGCCACGACGGCGACAAGGACGACGGCCGGGACAAAGTAGAAGGAAACGCGGTCGGCCAATCCCTGGATCGGCGCGCGCGAGCGCTGTGCCTTGGCGACGAGTTCGACGATGCGCGCCAGCGTGGTCTCGGCGCCGATCCGTTCGGCGCGCATGATCAGCGAACCCTGCCTGTTGAGCGTGCCGCCGGTGAGAGCGTCGCCCTCGGCCTTTTCGACCGGCAGCGGCTCGCCCGTGATCATCGATTCGTCGATGGAGGAGCGGCCTTCGAGAACCGTGCCGTCGACCGGCACCGCATCACCGGGCCGGATACGCAGGCGATCGCCAGCCTTGACGCTGTCCAGCGGCACATCGGTCTCCGAACCGTCTTCGGCCATACGCCGCGCGGTCTTCGGCGCCAGATCGAGCAAGGCGCGGATTGCCGAGCCGGTCTTTTCGCGGGCACGCAGTTCCAGCACTTGGCCAAGGAAAACCAGCGCGACAATGACGGCGGCGGGCTCGAAATAGACCGGCACAGCACCGCCATGGCCGCGGAACTGATGCGGGAAGATGTCCGGAAACAGGGTGGCGACGACGCTGTAGAGGTAGGCCGCGCCGACGCCCAGCGAAATCAGCGTCCACATGTTGGGGCTGCGGTTGAGGACAGACTCCCAGCCACGGTGGAAGAAGGGAAAAGCGGCCCAGATCACCACCGGGCTTGCCAGGAGCAATTCTATCCAGACCTTCGTGCGATCATCGACCCAGCCTTCGAACGACACACCAATCATCGGCGCCATCGCGACGATCAGAAGCGGGATCGACAGGACCGCGCTGACCCGGAACCGCCTGGTGAAATCGACCAGTTCGGGATTTGGCCCTTCATCGCCCGATGGCACGCCCATCGGCTCAAGCGCCATGCCGCAGATCGGGCAGGAGCCGGGCTTGTCGCGGACGATTTCGGGATGCATCGGGCAGGTGTACTGCGTGCCCTTGGGCGCGGGCGGCGGTGCCGGCCTGTCGCCGAGATAAGTCTGCGGTGCCGCCTCGAATTTCGCCTTGCAGCCGGCGGAACAGAAATAGAAGCCTTGGCCTTCATGGCGCACGAAGTGCCTGGCTGTGGCACGGTCGACGCTCATGCCACAGACGGGGTCGGTGGCCGTCAGGTATTGTTCCGGCTCGGCCTGGAATTTCGAACGGCAGCGCTCGCTGCAGAAATGATAGAGGCGGCCGCCACGCCGCGATGTCGGCTTGCCGGCGGCCGGATCCACGGTCATGCCGCAGACCGGATCGCGCAGAACGGTCGCCGCATCGGCCCCCTTCGGCGCGCAACAGCTGCCGTGCGGGCCATGTGCGTGGTGATCGCCGCGATGGTCATGGTCTGGGTGCGTCATTCCAAAATGCCTCTAATGCCTCTGCCTGATAGCGGAGGTAGTGCTTCCAGTAACTGGAAGGTCAAGGGCTGTTCCGATTTTTTCGTTTCCAGCCCGGCGTTGGCCGCTCGCCCCGTAACCGGCGGCTACATCATGTCGAGGCAAATGGCACACGACGTCCTCGACGCTACCGCAGCGGCCTGCGCGTAGCCGATGATCTCGTCTTCAATCCGGCGTTCCCGACATCGGGCCCAATCTCCCGGGAAATCAGGCTGGCCTTGAGAGCTTGGCTCTCTGTTGGCTCTCCCCTTGCGTCATGATATTCACGCCAGAAAGATCAACAAACCATAGCGTCACCCGTGCTAGAAGGCTCCCGCGGTGCTTGGCGGTTCACGCCGGTTCCGTGGAAGCAAGGGTTTCGAAAAAATAGCTCGTGAAAATGAAGCGTCTGGTCATCAACCTCGATCGATCTCCCGAGCGGCTTGCTCACATGTCGAGGGAATTCGCCCGCATCGGCATTGGGTTCGAGCGGGTCGCGGGGATCGATGGCAAGGAACATCCCGACCTGATGCTGCAGCCGCAGCACGCAATACACGCCACCCGGCCGCTCTCCGGCAGTGAAATCGCCTGCCTGCACAGTCATCGAGCCTGCTGGACGATCATTGCGCAGGACGAGGCCCCATACGGCGCCGTGTTCGAGGACGACATGGTCTTCTCCTGTAAGGCCGGGGCGTTGCTGGGCGATACGAGTTGGGTGCCGGCGGACGCCGATGTCGTGAAGCTGGAAACGTTCTTCTCCAGAACCGTGATCCAGAGGAGAAGGACCTCTGCCGGGAATGGTTTTTCCCTGTTCCGGCTCCGCAAGAGCCATCCGGGGTCCGGCGGCTATCTGCTGTCGCGGCGAACGGCACGCGATTTCCTGGAGGCAACGGCGCAGGCCAGCATTGCTGTCGATGATCTCATCTTCAACCCCATCATGTCGGCCGGCAAGACCATCTACCAACTTGTTCCGGCGCTCTGCGCACAGGATCAATTCGTCGACGGAAGGCTGCCAAGCCTGCTTGACCAGGAACGCGATGCCGCGCGGACATCGAGCGGGCTTATGGCAAGGCAGAGGAAGCCGATGGCCGTGAGAATCAGCAGAGAGGCCGGGCGAACCGCACGGTGGATCGCCGATTTCTGCAGATTCCGGCAACGGATCGTCGTTCCCCTCGATCCGGTCGAGGCATCGGACTAGGTCGCTTGCCGAACCAGCGGGCCCCATACCCAGCGCCGCGAAAACACGCTATAGACGCCGCCCAAATGGCAAGGCCGACTGATACCTATGGCGAAAATCTCCCTGAAGCTCGGTGAACTGATCGACGGCGAAGCCTTGCGCCGCGAGATGACCGCGCTGACGACGACCACGGCGGGTGACGGTTCGGGACCCGCCGCCCGCGCCGGCGTGCTGCAGCTTCTCAAGGCCCGGCTCGCCGAAGGCCGAAAGATTGCCGAGGCCCTGCTGAAGCAGGATGGCGGCGGCAATGCCTGCGCCGAGCGATTGTCGCATCTGATGGATGAGCTGATCCGGGCGCTCTACGATTTCGCGGCGACGCATGTGTACCGCGTGAAGAACCGTTCGTCGGCCGAACGCATGGCCGTCGTGGCGGTCGGCGGCTATGGCCGCGGCACGCTGGCGCCGGGATCCGACATCGATCTTCTGTTCCTCTTGCCCTACAAGCAGACGCCATGGGGCGAACAGACCGTCGAATACATGCTCTACATGCTGTGGGATCTCGGCTTGAAGGTCGGCCACGCCACCCGCAACATCGATGAGTGCCTGCGGCTGTCGCGCACCGACATCACCATCCGCACCTCGATCCTGGAAGCGCGGTTCCTGTGGGGCGAACGCAAGCTCTATGACGAGCTGATGCTGCGCTTCGACCATGAGGTGGTGCGCACGACCGGCCCGGAATATGTCCAGGCCAAGCTTGCCGAACGCGACGATCGCCATGCCAAGGCCGGCGAAAGCCGCTATCTGGTCGAACCCAACGTCAAGGATGGCAAGGGCGGCCTGCGCGACCTGCAGACGCTGTTCTGGATCGCCAAATATTTCTACCGCGTGCGTACCGGCGAGGAACTGGTCGAAAAGGGCGTCTTCACCGAGGCCGAGTATCGCGAGTTCCAGAAGGCCGAGGACTTCCTGTGGGCGGTGCGCTGCCACATGCATTTCCTCACCGGCAAGGCGGAGGAGCGGCTGCATTTCGACATCCAGCGCGAGATCGCCGAGCGGCTCGGCTACACCACCCATCCCGGCCTGTCGGCGGTCGAGCGCTTCATGAAGCACTATTTCCTCGTCGCCAAGGATGTCGGCGACCTGACCCGCATCTTCTGCGCAGCGCTCGAGGAGGAACAGGCCAAGCACGTTCCCGGCTTCAACCGCATCTTCCTCACCTTCCAGCGGCGCAAGCGCAAGCTTGCCGGCACTTCCGATTTCATTGTCGACAACCACCGCATCAACATCGCCGACGATCAGGTGTTCGAGCGCGATCCGGTCAATCTGCTCAGATTGTTCTGGTTCGCCGACAAGCACGGGCTGGAATTCCATCCCGATGCGCTGAAGCTGCTCACCCGCTCGCTCGGCCTGGTCAACAAATCGCTGCGGCGCGACGAAGAGGCCAACCGGCTGTTCCTCGACATATTGACCTCGGACCGCAATGCCGAACTCAATCTGCGACGCATGAACGAGGCCGGGCTGCTGGGCAGGCTGATCCCCGATTTCGGCAAGATCGTCGCCATGATGCAGTTCTCCATGTACCACCACTACACGGTCGACGAGCACCTGATCCGCTGCATCGGCGTGCTGGCCGAGATCGAGCGCGGCGATGGCGAAAAGGTGCATCCGCTGTCGCATTCGCTGATGCCCGGCCTGAAGAAGAGCCGCGAGGCGCTTTATGTCGCCGTCTTGCTGCACGACATCGCCAAGGGCAGGCCGGAAGATCATTCCGAGGCCGGTGCCCGCATCGCACGGCGCATCTGCCCGCATATGGGCCTGTCGGTGGCGGACACGGAAACCGTCGCCTGGCTGGTCGAGAACCACCTCGTCATGTCGATGACGGCGCAGACCCGCGACCTCAACGACCGCAAGACCATCGAGGATTTCGCCTCGATCGTGCAGTCGGTCGAGCGGCTGAAGCTGCTGTTGATCCTCACCGTATGCGACATCAGGGGCGTCGGACCGGGTGTGTGGAACGGCTGGAAGGGCCAGTTGCTGCGCACGCTCTATTACGAGACCGAACTGCTGCTAACCGGCGGTTTCTCGGAAGTGTCGCGCGCCCAGCGCACGGCGGCGGCACGCGAACGCCTGGCCGAGGCCCTCGCCGACTGGTCCGACAAGGACCGCAAGCGCTATGTCGGGCTGCATTACGAGAACTACCTGCTGACCGTCGACCTGCCGGATCAGCTGCGCCACGCCGAATTCGTCCGCGAGGCCGACGCCGCCGGCAAGAAGCTCGCCACCATGGTCAAGACCCATCAGTTCGAGGCGGTGACCGAAATCACCGTGCTGGCGCAGGACCATCCCCGTCTCCTCTCGGTCATTGCCGGGGCATGCGTCGGCGCCGGCGGCAATATCGTCGACGCGCAGATCTTCACCACCGCCGACGGCCGCGCCCTCGACACCATCCTGATTTCGAGGGAATTCGACCGTGACGAGGACGAACGCCGGCGCGCCGAGCGTGTCGGCCGGCTGATCGAGGACGTGCTGTCGGGCAAGAGCTGGCTGCCGGAGATGATCGAGAAGCGCACCAAGCCAAAGCGCGGCGCCAAGGTGTTCAAGATCCCGCCACGCGCCGAAATCCGCAATACGCTCTCAAACCGGTTTTCGGTCATCGAGGTCGAGGGGCTCGACCGCCCGGGCCTGCTGTCGGAGATCACCGGCACGCTGTCCGACCTGTCGCTCGACATCGCATCGGCACACATCACCACTTTCGGCGAAAAGGTCATCGACACCTTCTATGTCACGGACCTCACCGGCCAGAAGATCGACAGTCCGACCCGCATCGCCACCATCCGCAACCGGCTGATGGCAACGCTCGAAGGCATCTCGCCCGAACGCGGCGGCAAGGCCAAGGCGGCCGCCGAGTGACTGCCATCCCCACCTTGTCCCACTCTCCAGAGCAGTTCACCGTTTCATGGAAACGGCGAACCGCTCTAACTTTTTGTTCCAACGCAATTCCCAAGGGAAAGCGCGACGCGCTTTTCACGGGAAAACCGCTCTAAGGCAGTCTTCGAACGCATGAGCCTCGTCAAGAAATTCGCTACCGTCGCTTCCGGCACGCTGATGAGCCGCGCGCTCGGTTTCGGCCGCGAGATGCTGATGGCGGCGGCGCTCGGCACCGGACCGGTGGCCGACGCCTTCAACGCCGCGTTCCAATTCCCCAACACCTTTCGCCGGCTGTTCGCCGAAGGCGCTTTCAACGCCGCCTTCGTGCCGCTGTTTGCCAAGGAGATCGAGACGCACGGCACCGACGGCGCCAAGCGTTTTTCCGAGGAAGTGTTCGGGGTGCTGTTCTCGGCGCTGCTGACGCTGACCATCGCCATGGAACTGGCGATGCCGCTGATCGTGCGCTACCTGGTGGCGCCTGGCTTTGCCGACACGCCGGGCAAGTTCGAGACGACCGTCCTGCTGGCGACGATCATGTTCCCCTATCTCATCTGCATGTCGCTCGCGGCCATGATGGCCGGCATGCTGAATTCGCTGCGCCGCTATTTCGCGGCGGCGATCGCGCCCGCGTTCCTCAACATCATCCTGATCAGCGTGCTCGGCTATGCCTGGTATCACGGGCTGGACGCGCATGCCGTAGGCTTCAGCCTGTCCTGGGGCGTGCTGGCGGCGGGGCTCGTGCAGCTCGCCATCGTCTGGGTGGCGGTGCGCAATGCCGGCATCTCGATCGGCTTCCGCCGGCCGAAGATGACGCCGAACGTCAAGCGCCTGCTGATCCTGGCCCTGCCGGCGGCGATCACCGGCGGCATCACCCAGATCAACCAGCTGATCGGCACGGCGATCGCGTCGGCGCAGGACAGTGCGGTGTCCTCGCTCGCCTATGCCGACCGCGTCTACCAGCTGCCGCTCGGTGTCGTCGGCGTGGCGGTGGCGATCGTGCTGTTGCCGGAACTGTCGCGGGCGCTGAAATCGGGCAATCTCGTCGAGGCGGCCAATCTGCAGAACCGCTCCGTCGAATTCACCCTGTTCATGACGCTGCCGGCGGCGGCGGCGCTCTGGGTGATGTCGGAGCCGATCGTGCGGCTGGTCTATGAGCGCGGCGCGTTTGCCGCCAACCATTCGACCCCGACCGTGGCGGCGATCCTGGCGATCTTCGGCCTTGGGCTGCCGGCTTTCGTGCTGATCAAGGCCTTCACCCCGGGCTATTTCGCCCGCGAGGACACGCGCACGCCGATGATCTTCGCCGCCATCTCGGTGGCGGTGAACGTCGCCACCGCGCTGACGCTGTTTCCCAGGATGGGCGCGCCCGGCATTGCGGTGGCCTCGGCCGTGGCCGGCTGGGTCAACGCGCTGATGCTGCTTGCGGTCTTGATCCGGCGCGGCCATTGGGGCCGCGACGTGCCGCTGCTGAAGCGCATTCCCCGACTGGTGCTGTCGGCGGCGGTGATGGCGGTGGCGCTGTATTTCGCCGAGCACTGGCTGGCCGTCAGGCTCGGTCCCGGCTCGCCGCTGGTCGTCAAGGCGACGACAGTGCTGGCGTTGGTGGCCGGCGGGGCGTTGCTCTACTTCGTCACCGCCTTTGCCACCGGCGGCGCCGATTTCGGCATGATCCGGCGCAATATTGGGCGCGGGGGACCGCCGGCCGCAAAGACCGGCATCGACGATTAGAGCTCAATCGACCCTGTAGCACCATCTTGATCGCGGCTGCGTCTTCGTCCATAAGCGCGCCGTCGCAAGACTTTCGCCGCGCGCGAAACGGCCCTCCACAAGCCATGAGGAAACCCATGTCCGCCTTCAAGCCACTCGTCTTCTCCGGCGTCCAGCCGACCGGCAATCTGCATCTCGGGAACTATCTCGGCGCCATCAAGAAATTCGTCGCCCTGCAGGCCACGTCCGATTGCATCTACTGCGTCGTCGACCTGCATTCGCTGACCGCGCAACTCGTTTATGACGACCTTGCCGACCAGACACGCTCGATCACCGCCGCCTTCCTTGCCTCCGGCATCGACCCGAAGAAGCATATCGTCTTCAACCAGTCGCGGGTGATGCAGCACGCCGAGCTTGCCTGGATCTTCAATTGCGTCGCGCGCATCGGCTGGATGAACAAGATGACGCAGTTCAAGGACAAGGCCGGCAAGGACCGCGAAAATGCTTCGCTGGGCCTGCTCGCCTATCCCTCGCTGATGACTGCCGACATCCTGCTCTACCGCGCCACGCATGTGCCGGTGGGCGAGGACCAGAAGCAGCATCTGGAGCTGACCCGCGACATCGCCCAGAAATTCAACAATGATTTTTCCGACCGCATCGCCCGGCTTGGCGTCGGCGTCGAGATGCAGGTCGGGGAGGAGACGGTGAACGGCTTCTTCCCGATCACCGAACCGGTGATCGGCGGCCCGGCGGCGCGCATCATGAGCCTGCGCGACGGTTCGAAGAAGATGTCGAAGTCGGACCCGTCGGACCTGTCGCGCATCAACCTGACCGACGATGCCGACACCATCTCGAAAAAGATCCGCAAGGCCAAGACCGATCCCGAGGCGTTGCCGAGCGAAGTCGACGGACTGGAAAGCCGGCCGGAAGCGGAAAACCTGGTCGGCATCTATGCCGGGCTGGCCGAGATGTCGAAGGCCGACGTGCTGAAGAAATTCGGCGGCCAGCAGTTTTCCGTGTTCAAGCCGGCACTGGCCGATCTTGCGGTGGAGAAGCTGGCGCCGATCGCCGGCGAGATGCGCCGCATCGAAGGCGACCGCGCCTATGTCGACGCGGTACTCAGGGACGGCGGCGAACGCGCCGGCGTGCTCGCCGAAGCGACGATGAAGACGGTGCGCGACATCATCGGGCTGCTTCAGAACTGATCCGCATCGTCAGTGCAGCGCACCATTCCGGCGCAAGACATACTGGCCTAAGGTCGGCGGCTTGCCGCCGGTCGGCGGCGGTGGCAGATTGCGGCCGAAAACGCACCGAGTAGATAGACATGGTCTCCAAACGCCTCAGCCGCGAAGCCGGTCATCGCAGGAAATTCCTGACGATCATCGACGATACGCCCGAGTGCGAGCGCGCCGTCGCCTACGCCTCGAAGCGGGCGCAGAGCACCAGCGGCACGCTGGTGCTGCTCTATGTCATCGTACCGGACGATTTCCAGCATTGGCTGGGCGTCGAGAAGATCATGCGCGAGGAGGCGAACGCCACGGCGCGCGCGGCTCTCGATGGCTACGCCAACAAGGTACGCCAGAAGCTCGGCATCGAGCCGGAGATGGTGGTGCGTGAAGGCAAGCCGACGGAAGAGATCCACAAACTGATCGAGGAGGACCAGGACATCGCCATCCTGGTGCTGGCGGCCGGCGCCGGCAAGGAGGGTCCCGGGCCGCTGGTCGGTGCCGTGGCCGGCAAAGGCGCCGCCTTCCCCATTCCGGTCACGGTGGTGCCGCAGAATCTGTCCGACGAGGAGATCGACAGCCTCGCTTGAAGCCCGCCCAGGATTCTGTCCCCCAGCCAGCAAAAACATTCCGCCAGCCAACCGTTCGGGCGACGCGTTTCGCTTGAATGTCCAGCCGATAAAGCCTATTTAGAACTATTCCAAACTATATGCCCGTAACGGGCACGGAGACGGCCATGTTCATCCAGACCGAATCGACGCCCAATCCGGCGACGCTGAAATTCCTGCCCGGCAAGGAAGTGCTGGTGGAAGGTACTGCCGATTTCCGCGATGCCGACAGCGCGGCAACAGCCTCGCCGCTGGCCGGTCGGCTGTTTGAAATCCCCGGCGTCACCGGCGTCTTCTTCGGTTACGATTTCATCACGGTGACCAAGGACGGTCCCGACTGGCAGCACCTGAAGCCGGCGATCCTCGGCGCCATCATGGAGCATTTCATGTCTGGCGCGCCTGTCATGGCGAATAGCGGCCCGGCCGCGGAGACCAGCCAGACCGGCGAGTTCTACGACAAGGCGGACGAGGAACTGGTCATTACCATCAAGGAACTGCTCGACACCAGGGTGCGCCCGGCGGTGGCCCAGGATGGCGGCGACATCACCTTCCGCGGCTTCGAGAACGGCACGGTGTTCCTGCATATGAAGGGCGCCTGCGCTGGCTGCCCGTCATCGACGGCGACGCTGAAGCACGGCATCCAGAACCTGCTCCGGCATTTCGTGCCGGAAGTGCAGCAGGTCGAACAGGTCGCCTGACCGCCCCATTGCCAGCACGACTTCAGTCGTAAAAAACAAAAAACCGGGCCGAATTGCCCGGTTTTCTGTTTGGGACGTCCGTTGTTGCCTAGACGGTCCGCGTATGAACTTGTCTTCTCGTGATCCCGCGAGGGATCATGGTCCTTACATCACGATGACCTTGGCGCCGACCGAGGCGCGGTCATAGAGATCGATGATGTCCTGGTTCATCAGCCTGATGCAGCCGGACGACATCGCCTTGCCGATCGAATTCCATTCCGGGCTGCCGTGCAGGCGGTAGCCCATGTCGCCGCCCTTGTTGAAGAGATACATGGCGCGCGCGCCAAGCGGGTTCTTCAGGCCCGGCTCCATGCCATTGGCGAACTTCGTAAGTTCCGGCTGGCGCCTGATCATTTCGCGGGGCGGCGTCCAGGTCGGCCATTCGCGCTTCAGCGCGATATGGGCGGTGCCGTGCCACTCGAAGCCTTCGCGACCAACGCCGATGCCGTAGCGGATCGCGAGGCCGTCAGCCTCGACGAAGTAGAGGTACTTGTTCTGCGTATCGACGATGATGGTGCCCGGCTTTTCCTTGGTGTCGTAGTTCACTTCCTGCCGGTGATACTGCCTGGGCACCTTTTCGATCGGGATGCGCGGCAGTTGGTAGCCAGCATCGGTCACTGCGCCGTAGTCGTTGGAAAAGATCTGCCCGCCGATGGTGCTGCAGCCGGCGATGGCCGTGGACAGCGCCAATGCGGCAATTATTGCAAGCGACTTCATGCGCATGAGATGATCCGGTGCCCTGCCCAAACGTCAGCGGCACGAGTCGGCCGCTTTCTTGCCTTCATTCATGCTGGCATTTGCTTTGCTTGCCAAGCGCACGATGCCTATATGCTGGGACTTACGTGCCGGTCAGCGTATCGGTATGGCATTTCGGCAACAGCCTTCACCGGATTGTGAAGGAAATTCAATGGGCCTGACTCGCAGGCCCGGCAAAATCGAGGACAACGCCATGAATGTCGGCGACGCCGCCCATCGTTCAGGCCTGCCGGCCAAGACCATCCGCTACTATGAGGAGATCGGCCTGATCGCGCCGGCGCGCGCCGCCAACGGTTACCGCGATTATTCCGGTGACGACATCCATCGGCTGACCTTCCTGCGCCGCGCGCGCAACCTCGGCTTTTCCATCGACGATTGCCGCCAGCTGATGGCGCTTTACCAGGATCGCGGCCGCGCCAGCGCCGACGTGCGCGAGATCGCCGCCGCCCATGTCACGGCCATCGAGGAGAAGGTGCGCGAGCTGCAGTCGATGCGCTCGACCCTGCAGAAACTGATCCACGCCTGCCATGGCGACGAGCGGCCGGATTGCCCGATCCTGGATGACATGGCAGGGGCCGCGGCGCCTGGCGACAAGGCCGTCTCAGCGAGACCATAGCAGACCCTAGCAAGGGATTTCGGGCAGACCGACTGAGATGGCTTTCCGTCATGCACCGCATTGGGTGCCGTTGTTCGCCCTCTGCCGGCCGGGACGGCGCGCCATTACGTTAGACAATGCTTATAGACTCATCGCCAGAGCGGCGGCATTCTCCCCTCCGGAGGGGGGTGGATAAGTCTCGCTACGACAATCGTTCCGACCGCTGGCGAAGGCGCGCCAGAAGATTATGAGGAAGTCCGGCCAGGTCCGGTGGAACCAGGGACTTCAGTCTTATTTGCGCGATTGCTAATATACATATAGGTTAATCAGCGCGGGGACAATCACACCCAAAGCCCAAACCCGCAATGGCCGGTGCAGCCCCCTATAGACCCAAAGCCAAACTGCGCCGGCCATCCCGCCAGGCATATTCCTTACGCCAGCCCTTATGATCGCTACGACATAGGGCTCCGCAGAGATGAATACCAGACTGCCCCCAGCCGGATATTGCGCGATCACGGAAGGGCCCCTAGGGCTGGGGTTCGCCAACCCAATTGGCCGGCATAGAGCGATTGCATAATCGACAGACCATTGTTCCGCGAGCGATCGCGCCTTGGATGCGCCGCTTGCCACGCACCGCAGGAACGACCCGGCACACTCGCAGTCGGGGGGACATGGGGTCGTGCCGGGTCGTTGCGGGTCAGGCTTTTGGGATCGTCTCCGCACTGCCTAAGCTATATGCCTATTAGCTTCAGCTCAATTAAGACTGAAGTCCCGCCCACGGACTGCCCAGCTTCAGAGAGCAGAACCTGTTCCGCACTTTTTCACGGATGAATATTTAGGGCCTATACACCCAAAAGAAGTCAGGATCGGTTCTTGAAGGCTTGATTTGAAGGGCATACCGTCAGCCCAATGGGCTTGGTGACACAATGTTGAACGACGAAAAAGACAAGCAGTTTTGGGCTTTGGACCTGGACGCTCTGCGCAAGGCTTTCGACACCTACGTTCAAGAGCACAAAACCACGGCGGCGGAGTGGGGGGAACATGCCAAGCGGTTCCTCGAAAAACAACGCGTTCGTCAGCGCGAATCGAACTGATTCCCAGCCGCAGGGATCTGCATCGGTCCTGTAGTGTTCCACTGGATAAACTCGACTTTCCTCCTGCCGGCGCCATTCGGTCGTAGGTCTGTCAAATACATAATCGCCCGTCACAAAAGGGTTCAAACCGTGAACAAAATCTGGCATGGTGCCTGCCATGCCGATCATTTCCCCCATCGCAATCAACCCCCTCATCGACGGTCGCCAGTCCGAACGCGCCATGCTGGTGCGGCGTGGCGTGCAACGTCTGCTCATGGCGATGGGCGCGCATGTGCTGCCTGAACTGTCGCTGGCCACCGGCCGCCGCGCCGACCTCGTGGCGCTGACCCGCCAGGGCGACATCTGGATCATCGAGATCAAATCCTCGATCGAGGATTTCCGGGTCGACCGCAAATGGCCCGACTACCGGCTGCACTCCGACCGCTTCTTCTTCGCCACCCATCCCGGCGTGCCCTCGGAGATCTTTCCCGAAGAGTGCGGCTTCATCCTCTCCGACGGCTATGGCGCCGAGATCCTGCGCGAGGCGCCAGAGCACCGCATGGCGGCGGCAACGCGCAAGGCGCTGATGCTGCGCATCGCGCGCGCCGGTGCGGCTCGGCTGCTGGCGGCGGAACTGGCCGGCGTCTCGGTGCCGGCGCTGGAGGGGGAGAGCGAATAGTTCGCGGAACCGCGAACCGTGCCGCTACTCCGTCTCTTCTTCCACACCACTCGCGGCCGGCGCCATCAGCAGCACGGCGGCGCCGAGGATGGCGGCGATGAAGGAGCCGGCGAGGATGCCGACCTTGACCGCATCCTGCAGGGCCACGTCGCTGGCAAAGGCGAGCAGGCCGATGAACAGGCTCATGGTGAAGCCGATGCCGCAGAGCAGCGAGATGCCGATCATATGCGACCAGCCGGCATGGGCCGGCAGGTCGGCCAGGCCGAGCCTTATGGCGAGTGCCGAGGAGCCGAACACGCCGACCAGCTTGCCGACCACCAGGCCGGCGGCGACGCCCAGCGTCAGCGGCTCGATCAGTGCGCCAAAACTCAGGCCGGCGAGCGAAACGCCGGCATTGGCGAAGCCGAAGATCGGGATGACGAAAAAGGGCACGATTTTGTGCAGGCCATGCTCGAGCCGGTGCAGCGGCGAATGGTCGAGATCGTGGCCGATCCCGGCGGAGCGCTCGAGCGGAATGGTCAGCGCCAGCGCAACGCCGGCAAGCGTGGCGTGGATGCCCGATTTCAGCACCAATACCCACAGGATTGCGCCGAGCACGAGATAGGGCACCAGCGTCACCACCCGCATGCGGTTGAGCACGACAAGCACCGCAATGACTGCGAAGGCGGCGCCGAGATAGATAAGCGACAGGCCGCTCGTATAGAAGATGGCGATGATGATGACGGCGCCGAGGTCGTCGATGATGGCGAGCGCGGTCAGGAAGACTTTCAGCGAAGCCGGCACACGGCTGCCGAGCAGCGACAGCACGCCAAGCGCGAAGGCGATGTCGGTGGCGGTCGGGATCGCCCAGCCGGAGAGTGCCGCCGAATTGTTGCGGTTGATCAAGACATAGACCAGCGCCGGGACCACCATGCCGCCGGCCGCCGCGATGCCGGGCAGGACGCGGCGCGGCCAGGTCGACAGCTGGCCGTCCAGCATCTCGCGTTTGATCTCCAGCCCGACGAGCAGGAAGAACACCGCCATCAGCCCGTCATTGACCCAGTGCGAGACGCTGAGCGGGCCGAGATAGGCATGGAGAACGGAGAAATAGGTTTCGGCGAGCGGTGAGTTGGCGACGATCAAGGCGAGTGCCGCCGCCACCATCAGGATGATGCCGCCGGCCGCCTCACTGTCGAGGAATTCGCGGAAGACGGAACCCGGTCGCTGCTTCAAATCCTGCATGTCGCCTCCGTTAAGCCGCCCTGCCTATTGGCCGGAAATCTGTGACCCAATGATGCGCAACATCACTGGCGAAGCAAGGCGTACAAGTTCACACCGGTAATCCAAGCCTCGAAAATTGGCCGACACGCCCATCGCTCCCATGCCATGGCTTTGAAGCGTCGCAACGGTGCGGATTCCGCCCCGCCGCATCCTTCGGCCGAGGTCGCGGCATGGATCCTTGGGTCTTCGCGCCGCTTTGCGTCGCTACGCCCAAGGATGACGACGCTCGTTCAGCGCGGCGCGCGCTTGGCCAGTATCCGCTGCAGCGTGCGGCGGTGCATGTTGAGCCGGCGCGCTGTTTCGGAAACGTTGCGCTCGCACATTTCGTAGACGCGCTGGATATGCTCCCAACGCACGCGGTCGGCCGACATCGGGTTTTCCGGCGGTGCGGCGCGCTCGCCCGAGGTGCGGGTGAGGGCGGCGAAGATGTCGTCAGCGTCGGCAGGCTTCGACAGATAATCGACGGCGCCAAGCTTCACCGCGGTCACCGCGGTGGCGATGTTGCCGTAGCCGGTCAGGATGATGGTGCGGGAATCCTCGCGCTTCTCGCGGATGGCGGCGACGACATCGAGGCCGTTGCCGTCGCCGAGCCGCATGTCGACCACGGCGTAGGCCGGCGGATTGGCGCGGGCCTTGCCCACGGCCTCCTCGACGCTCTCGGCGGTCTCGACCACAAAACCCCTGGTTTCCATGGCGCGGGCGAGACGCGTGAGGAACGGCTTGTCGTCATCGACGATCAGAAGCGAGGTGTCCTCGCCTTCAACCATTGCGCCAATATTTTCATCGCCTGTCATTGTCGTAAGAATTCCTGCTGCCTTAATTTTACGCAGATATAGTTTTGCGCCGCTATTGTCCAATTTACGCAGTGTCAAACATGGTGGCCGGGGCCGTTTCCGGGTTCAGGTAGACCGATCTCGGCCACGAAATCTGCACCACGGCGCCCTCGCCCAGGCCGCTCGAATTGCGGAAATCCAGCGTGGCGCCCGAGCGTTCGAGCAGAGTCTTGGCGATGAACAGGCCGAGTCCCAGGCCGCCGCCGGCCTCGGTGCCCTGGCGCGTCGACATATAGGGCTCGCCGATGCGGTCGATGATTTCGGGCGGGAAACCAGGCCCGTCATCGATGATCGAGAAGGTGACGGTCGCCTCGTCCCAGCTCCAGCGCACGGTGACGCTCTTGCGGGCGAAGTCGACGGCGTTCTCGACCAGATTGCCGAGGCCGTAGATGACGCCCGGATTGCGGCGCCCGACCGGCTCCGGGCCGGTGCGCTCGCCCGGGCGAAGCTTGATTGAGATGCCGAAGTCGCGATGCGGCGCGGTGACCTCCTCGACCAGCGAGGTCAGCGGCAAGCGGGACAGATGCGCCTCGCCCTCCGACGAAAGGCTGGTCAGGCGCTTGAGGATTTCGCGGCAGCGTTCGCTTTGCGAGCGCAGCAGCTTCACGTCTTCCCCGTATTTCGGGTCGCTGCCGAGCGCCTTTTCCATCTCCTTGGCAACGAGCGTGATGGTGGCGAGTGGCGTGCCGAGCTCATGCGCGGCCGCCGCCGCCAGGCCGTCGAGCGCCGAAAGGTGCTGTTCGCGCTGCAGCACCAGCTCGGTAGCGGCAAGCGCATTGGCCAAAAGCCGCGCTTCGGCGGCCACCCGGAAGGCATACATGGCGGTGAAGGCGATCGAGGACAGCACCGCCATCCACATGCCGGCGACATAGATGAAAGGCATGGCCAGCGGCGCGCCTTCATACCAGGGCAAAGGCAGATGGAAGAACACCAGCAAAGTAGCCGCCAGCATCACCAGCCCGCCGAGGATGGCGGTGAGGCGTAGCGGCAGCGACGTCGCCGAAATGACGACAGGCACGGTCATCAGCAGCGAAAACGGATTGGTCAGGCCGCCGGTCATATAAAGCAGCCCGGCAAGCTGCAGGCTGTCGAAGATCAGGATGCCGAAGGCGGCAAACGGAGTGAGCCGGTGCGCCGCCGGAAAGCGGAAGGCCAGGAACAGGTTCATCCAGGCCGAACAGGCGATCAGCGCGAAGCACAGGCTGACGGGGAGCGGGAATTTCAATCCATAGGCGACGACGAGCACCGCCACGCTCTGGCCGACAATGGCCAGCCAGCGCAGCCGGATCAGCGTGTTGAGGCGCAGCCTTTGGCTCTGCTGAAAATCGGGCGCGTTCAGGATGTTGATCATGGCCATGGATTACAGCCGGGAAAGCAGGAGCGCTAGCTCCCGCGTGGCTTGGCACGGGCAGTAGCGGCGGCAAGCAGCGGATTTTCCGGCCAGACATGCTTGGGATAGCGCCCGCGCATGTCGGCGCGCACATCGGCCCAGGAGCCGCGCCAGAAGCCGGGCAGGTCGCGTGTCGTCTGGATCGGCCGGTGCGCCGGCGACAGCAACTCGAGTGTCAGCGGCACGGTGCCGTTGGCAATCGAGGGGTGGCGGTCGAGGCCGAACAGCTCCTGCACGCGCACCGCCAGAACTGGCCATTCGCCGTCATAGCGGATCGGCACATGGCTGCCGGACGGCGCATCGAAATGCGTCGGCGCCAGCGCATCGACCTTGCGCTGCAGCTCGTGCGGCACGAGCGAGGCCAGGGCGGCCGAGACAACTCCGGGATCGATGGCGGCCAGGGAAGCCGCCCCCGACAGGAAGGGCAGCAGCCAGTCGTCGAGGCGTTCGACCAGCGCTTCATCCGACATGTCGGGCCAGGGTGCGCCGAGGCCACGATGCAGCCAGGACAGCCGCTGGCGCAGCGTCTCGGTCTCCTTGCTCCAGCCGAGCAGCGACAGGCCGTGCTCGCGCAGCGCATCTATTATGGCGCGGTCGGCATCGGCGCCTGAAGGAGCCGGCAGCATCCGTTCGGCGAGCGTGATGGCGCCGAGGCGAACGGTTTCACGCACACGCACGGCGCGGCGCTCGCGATCGAAGCTGGTCTGCCGACGCGTTTCGATCCGGTCGGCCAGCGTAGCGCGGATGTCGTCCTCGCTTATTGCCGCGGCAGCCGCGATGCGGGCGTTCTGCGCCTTGCCCTGCAGGTCGGCGACGACCAGAAACGGCTCGCCGGCTAGCGGGTCGGCGGCATCGAGCATGGCGCCGGAGCCATTGGCCAGCACGAAGCGGCCTCGCTCGCCACGCGCCTTGGCGACGCGGTCCGGCCAGGCGTTGACGAGAAGAGAACCCGCGTGCGCGGCTTCGCTGTTTTTCGTCCCGCCCACCTGCTTGGCCAGCCTCTCCGCGAGTTGCCGCGCGGCGGTGGCGCGGGGCGATCTTTCCCCGCGAAAGCGCATCAGCCGTCGCTCCAGATCGGCGCCGTCGCCGCCAAGGCCGCGTTCGGTGAGCAGTACGGCCAGCATGGCCGCCTCGCCCGCATGGCCGCTCCTGGCGGCCTCGGCAACCATATGCGCCAGCCGCACCGGCAGAGCGAGCTTGCGCATCGAAGCGCCCGCTTCCGTCAAACGCCCTGCCTCGTCGATGGCATGCAGCGCGCGTAGCAGCACCCTTGCCTCGTTGAGCGCCGGCGCCGGCGGCGGATCGAGGAAGGCGAGACCGGTCGGATTGGCGACGCCGAAGGCGGCACAGTCGAGCAGCAGGCCCGAAAGGTCCGCTTCGAGGATTTCCGGCGGCGTGAAGGCGGGAAGTGCCGCCGTCTGTTCGGCGCGCCAGAGCCGGATGGCGACACCGGCCTGCGTGCGCCCGGCACGGCCGGCGCGCTGGTCGGCGGAGGCCTTGCTGACACGCACCGTCTCCAGCCGCGTCAGGCCGCTCGCCGGCTCATAGCGCGGCAACCGCGACAGGCCGGAATCGATGACGACACGCACGCCGTCGATGGTGATGGAGGTCTCGGCAATCGACGTCGCCAGCACCACCTTGCGGCGGCCCGGCGGCGCCGGCTTGATCGCGGCGTCCTGCGCCTTGCCGTCGAGCTGGCCATAGAGCGGGACGATGTCGGTGTCGGCGCCGACCTTGCCGGCCAGCCGTTCGGAGGTGCGCTCGATCTCGCGCTGGCCGGGCAGGAAGGCAAGCACGCTGCCGCTCTCGTCGGCAAGGGCGGCGCGGATCGCCTTGGCCATCGCATCCTCGATCGGGACACCGGCCGGCCGTTCGTCGTAGCCTATGTCGACTGGGAAGGCGCGGCCCTCGCTTTCGATCACCGGCGCGCCCGACAGGAGTTTTGCCACGCGCGCGCCATCCAGTGTCGCCGACATCACCAGCAGCCGCAGGTCCGGCCGCAGCGCGCCCTGCACGTCGAGCGCCAGCGCCAGGCCGAAATCGCCGTCGAGCGAGCGCTCGTGGAATTCATCGAAGATGACCGCCGAGACGCCGGGCAGTTCGGGATCGTCGAGGATCATGCGCGCCAGCACGCCCTCGGTGACGACCAGTATCCTGGTCTTGGCCGAGATGCGGCTTTCCATGCGCATGGCATAGCCGACCGTCGCGCCGGGCTCCTCATCCAGCAATTGCGCCATGCGACGCGCGGCGGCGCGGGCGGCGAGCCGGCGCGGTTCGAGCAGAACGATCTTGCCGGTCCCAAGCCATGGCGCATCGAGCAGCGCCAGCGGCACCAGCGTCGTCTTGCCGGCGCCGGGCGGCGCCACCAGCACGGCGCTGTTGCGTTCGGCCAGCGCCGCATCCAAAGCCGGCAGCACGGCGGATACCGGAAGCTCCGGCAGGGATCTTGTCGTCATCGCGTCCGCATATCAGCGGTCACGGTCACCGTGCAACCGGCGCCGGCTCAAAGCCGGGTGCGCGCAAACGGGTTCCAGCGCACGGTGCCCAGCCGCACCTCCTCGCGCACCATGGTCAGCAGGCCGGCCCCGCCGACGACCGCGAGGCCGACCAGCGACAGCCAGTCCGGGTATTCCCGGAAGAACAGCGCGCCGAGGATCACCGCCCAGACGATCTGCGAATAGTGCGTCGGCGCGATCCGGTTTGCGGGAGCGTATTTGGCGGCGAGCAGCTGCATGAATTGCCCGCCCGCGGTGAAGGCGCCGGCCATCGCCAGCCAGACGAGCTGCATGGCATTCGGCAAGGTGAAGGAGGTGGCCGCAGCGCCGGCCCCGTTGAACAGCAGACCATAGCCGACAAGCACGCCCAGCATCGAGGTGCGCTTTTCCTGCTGGGCGAGCGAGCGCAGCAGGATGACACTGGCCGCGGCGAGGAAGGCGTTCACGAAGGCGGCCAGGTGGCCGAGGTTCAATTCGCGAAAACCCGGCCGCACCACCAGCATCACCCCGGCAAAGCCGGCCACCACCGCCAGCCATCGCCATGGGCCGACCTTTTCCTTCAGGACGACGGTGGACAGGATGGTGACCAGCAAGGGCGCCAGGAAGATCAGCGCGTAGACTTCGGCGAGCGGAATGTGGGTGAAGGCATAGACGCTGAGCACACCGGAGGCGATGCCGGCCCAGGCGCGCGCCTGCACTGCCCATGGCCGCTTCATGCGCCAGAAATCGCGCCAGCGCTCGCCCGCCGGGCGGGTGAAGAACAGGAAAAAGCCGGCAAACAAAGTGGCGAAGAAGCCGATCTCGAAGACGGTGAACTGTCCGCCCAGGCTCTTGATAACGGCATCGCTGCCCGAATAGCTTGCATAGGCGATCAGGGCGAGCAGGATTCCGTTCGGCACGTTTTTCCATTTCCGGGAGAGAGTGGCTTGAAAATATTGGCGCTCGGTGCGCATCCGGACGACATCGAGATCTTCATGTTCGGTACGCTGGCCGCCTATGCGGCGCAAGGCGCAGAACTGACTTTTGCCGTGGCCACGGATGGGGCCAAGGGCGGCAAGGGTGATGCCACGGTCCTTGCCCGTGTCCGCCGCGAGGAGGCAACGGCGGCGGCGGCACTACTTGGCGCCGCGCCACGCTTTCTCGACTTTCCCGACGGCGAGCTGGTGGCCGATGCCGCGCTGATCGGCGCGCTGAAAACGCTGATCCGCGAGACCGGGCCTGAGCTGGTGATCACGCACGCGCCCAACGACTATCACGCCGACCACCGCGCGCTGTCGGACGGCGTGCGCATCGCGGCCTCGTTCGCGGTCCCGGTGCTGCACGCCGATACGATGGGCGGCACCGGGTTCTCGCCGACGCACTATGTCGATATTTCCGCCTACCGGGATATCAAGACCCAGGCGATCCGCATGCACCGGTCACAGCGGCCGGAGCAATATGTCGACCGGGCGCGCATCCAGAATGAATTTCGCGCCGGCCAATGCAACGCTGTTCCCGGTTCCCTGGTCGAGGCTTTTCGCTTCGAGCCTACATTTCCCTTCGCCGACATCCGCGCCCTGCTGCCGCCCGCGCCGCCGGTCCGGCCGGTGACGCCACAGACGAACGTCATCAGCGAGGCCGGCTGAGCCGCTGCCGGAGAAACATCCGGCGACCATTTCCCAACAATTTCAATCATCCGTTTCGTCATGTTGCGACGCAGCAACGAATTCGCTTGCGTTGTTTAGTAAAAATTGCATCACTAAACAAATTACTAAACATCTGCCGCGCCCCGGCGCCGCCATGTTTGGGCCTCTGAGGAGAGAGGTTGAGGGCTCTTGAAACCGTCATCCGGGCGCGTTTCGCAAATGGGAGGAAGGCATGAAATCGAGCTTGAAACTGGCGTTGGGACTGGCCTCGGCGATTGCAGCGTCGACAGCCGTCTCAAACGCCGCACACGCTGAAGACCTGACGCTTTGCTGGGCCGCGTGGGACCCGGCCAACGCACTCGTCGAACTGTCCAAGGATTTTACCAAGGAAACCGGCATAGGCATGAAATTCGAGTTCGTGCCGTGGACGAACTATGCCGACCGTTTTCTCAACGAACTGAACTCGCACGGCAAATTATGCGACCTGATCATCGGCGACAGCCAGTGGATCGGCGGCGCGGCCGAGAACGGCCACTACGTCAAGCTGAACGACTTCTTCGATAAGGAGAAGATCAGCATGGACGACTTCGTGCCGGCGACCGTCGTCGGCTATTCCGAATGGCCGAAGAACACGCCGAACTACTGGGCGCTGCCGGCCATGGGCGACGTCGTCGGCTGGACCTATCGCAAGGACTGGTTCTCCAAGCCCGAGCTGCAGAAGGAATTCAAGGAAAAGTATGGCTGGGACCTCGGCCCGCCGGCCACCTTCGACCAGCTGAAGCAGATCGCCGAATTCTTCCAGAAGCGGCAGATCGACGGCAAGACGGTCTATGGCGCCTCGATTTACACCGAGCGCGGCTCGGAAGGCATCACCATGGGCGCCATGGACGTGCTCTACAGCTACGGCTTCCAATATGAAAACCCGAAGAAGCCCTACGAGATGGAAGGCTTCGTCAATTCCGAGAAATCAGTGAAGGGGCTGGAATTCTACAAGGCGCTCTATGACTGCTGCACGCCGCCCGGTGCCTCCAACAGCTATATGGGCGAAGGCGTCGATGCCTTCAAATCCGGACAGGTGGCGATGCACATGAACTTCGCCTTTACCTGGCCCGGCCTGCAGAAGGACGAGAATGTCGGCGGCGACAAGATCGGTTATTTCGTCAACCCGAAGGGGCCCGACGGCGAGCAGTTCGCCCAGCTCGGCGGCCAGGGCATCTCGGTGGTGTCCTATTCCGACAAGCATGAATCGGCGCTGAAATACATCAAGTGGTTCGCCAACAAGGACGTGCAGGCCAAGTGGTGGTCGCTCGGCGGCTATTCCTGCCTAAACGCCGTGGTGAAGGACCCGAAATTCCCGGCCAGCCAGCCCTACGCGCAGGCCTTCCTCGACTCGATGGCCATCGTGAAGGACTTCTGGGCCGAGCCGAGCTACGCGCCTTTGCTGCAGGCCTCGCAGAAGCGCTTCCATGACTATGTCGTCGCCGGCCAGGGTTCGGCCAAGGATGCACTCGACGGCCTGGTCAAGGACTGGACCCAGGTGTTCCAGGACGATGGCAAGATGTAACCGGGGCAAGATGTAACCGGGGCAAGATGTAACCGGCTCCTCCCGAGCCAGACCGACGCGTCCCGTGCCACCCTTGGCACGGGACGCAGTTCAGATAAATTCCATCACAGAGACGACCCAAGTGACCGAAGCAGGACTGACCATGCTCAATCGGACCGCGGAGAACGTTGCCCGGGCGACCCCGGAACCGTTGGCCCGCAAGGTCCGGGGCATCAGCGACAAGGGCCTCGCCTGGCTGTTCATTTCGCCGACGATCCTGTTGCTGCTGGCCATCAACATCTTCCCGCTGTTCTGGGCGATCTACCTGTCCTTCACCAACTTCCGGGCCAACCGGCCGAACGAAGTGGTGAAGAATCTCGGCTTTGCCAACTATCAGCGCATCCTCGGCGACCAGGACATCTGGATCGCCATGCAGACGACGGCGCATTTCGTGTTCTGGACCATCCTGTTGCAGACGCTGATCGGCTTCACCCTGGCCTGGCTGATCGACCGGAAATTCCGCGGCCACGCTTTCTGGACGACGCTGATCCTGGTGCCGATGATGCTGTCGCCGGCGGTGGTCGGCAATTTCTGGCGCTTCCTCTACGAGCCGCAGATCGGCCTGTTCTCCTATGTCATCTCGTTCGTCAGCGGCATTCCACCGACAAGCATCCAGATGCTTTCCAACGTGTCGCTGGCGCCATGGTCGATCATCATCGTCGACACCTGGATGTGGACGCCCTACGTGATGCTTATCTGCCTCGCCGGACTGCGCTCCATCCCCGAATACATCTATGAGGCGGCCGAGGTCGACCGCGCTTCCAACTGGCGGCAATTCTGGTCGATCACGCTGCCGATGGCGCTGCCCTTCATCATGCTGGCGGTGCTGTTTCGCGGCATCGAGAACTTCAAGATGTTCGACATGGTGAACCTCCTGACCGGCGGCGGACCGGGCTCGACCACCGAGGTCGCCTCGATCACGCTGAAGCGGCAGGCTTTCGAGAGCTGGCGCACCGGCTATTCCTCGGCCTTCGCCATCATCCTGTTCGTGGCGGTGTTCGGGCTGGCCAACATCTACGTCAAGGCGCTCAACAAGGTGAAGCAGAGATGAGCCTGACCACTGCCCATTCGGTCGTCGCTCCGTCAGCGAATTCGAAGCGCATCGCCGGCGCGATCATCATCGCCTATGCGCTGATCTCGATCGTGCCGCTGTTGTGGATCTTCGCCACCAGCTTCAAGACGCCACCGGATTCGATCGCCTATCCGCCAAAAATCCTGTTCCAGCCGAGCATCGAAGGCTATTGCAACCTGTTCACGACGCGGACGCGGCAGACGCCGGAATACATCAACTCGCTGGGGCCGGCGACCGGCTTCTGCGACGAGACCGTGCGCAAGCGCAACATGGTGATCGCCGGGCCGTCCAACTTCCTGCCGCGCTTCCTCAACTCGCTGATCATCGCCTTCGGCTCGACCTTCTGCGCGGTCTTTCTCGGCACGCTGTCGGCCTACGGTTTCTCGCGCTTCAAGGTGCCGCTCGCCGACGACCTTCTGTTCTTCATCCTGTCGACGCGCTTCATGCCACCGATCGCGGTCGCCATTCCGATCTACCTGATGTACCGCGAGCTTGGCCTGTCGGACACCGCGCTCGGCATGATCCTGCTCTACACGGCGGTCAACGTGTCGCTGGCGGTGTGGCTCTTGAAAGGCTTCATCGACGAGATCCCGCGCGAATATGAGGAAGCGGCGATGATTGACGGCTACACGCGGCTGCAGGCCTTCTGGCGCACAGTGCTGCCGCAGGCGACCACCGGCATTGCCGCGACCGCGATCTTCTGCCTGATCTTCGCCTGGAACGAATATGCCTTCGCGGCACTCCTGACCTCGGGCACGGCGCAGACCGCGCCGCCCTTCATCCCGACCATCATCGGCGAAGGCGGCCAGGACTGGCCGGCCGTGGCGGCCGGCACGACGATCTTCCTGGTGCCGATCCTGGTTTTCACCATCCTGCTTCGCAAGCAATTGCTGCGCGGCATCACCTTTGGCGCGGTGCGCAAATGAGCATGACCAATCCCGTTAAACGCAAGTCGCGCTGGCCGGCCTGGGCCCGGCGCGGCCTGATGGAAAACATCGCGACCGCACTGATCGCCATCGGTTTCCTGATGCTGTTCCAGCCTTTCGCGCTGTCGCTCTACACCTATTCCTTCATCACCATGCTCGCCGGCACCGTGATGTTCATCATCGTCTCGAAGTTCCCGGAATAATCATGGCCGAGATCCGCGTTCAGCACCTGAGAAAGGCCTTCGGCGATTTCGTCGCCGTGCAGGACTCCAACTTCGTCGTCGAGGATGGCGAGTTCTTCGTCATGCTCGGGCCGTCGGGCTGCGGCAAGACGACGACATTGCGCATGATCGCCGGGCTTGAACTGCCGACCGGCGGCCAGATCCTGCTCGGCGGCGAGGACGTCACCATGCTGCGGGCACGCGAGCGCGACATCGCTTTCGTCTTCCAGCTGTTCGCGCTCTATCCGCACATGAATGTGCGCAAGAACATAGGCTTTCCGCTGCTGGCGCAGGGCATGCCGTCGGCCGAAATCCGCGCGCGTGTCGAAGAGACGGCGAAACTCCTGCGCATCGACCATCTGCTCAACAAGTCGGTCTCGGGGCTTGCCGGCGGCGACCGTCAGCGCGTGGCGCTTGGGCGCGCCATCGTACGGCGGCCGAAATGTTTTTTGATGGACGAGCCGCTCGGCACCTTGGACACCGAATTCCGCGACCTCATGGTCCATGAACTGCGCGAACTGCACAACCGCATCCACGCCACCACCGTCTACGTCACGCATGACCAGATGGAGGCGATGTCGATGGCCGACAAGATCGCCGTAATGAACCACGGCGTCATCGAGCAGTTCGGCACACCGCGCGAAATCTACGACCGCCCGGCGACCATGTTCGTCGCCGACTTCATCGGCTCGCCGCCGATGAATTTTCTGGGCTTCGGCGGCGGGCTCGCTAAAGGCGCGAAGGAAATCGTCGTCCAGGGCGCGAAGGTCGCGGTGCCGGAGGTGCGCGAGGATATCGCGCCGGCCGACATGGCGCTCGGCATCCGGCCCGAACATATCCGTTTCGACGACACTTCCAAGCTGCGCGGCGCCATCTACGGCACCGAATATCTCGGCACCACGCAGATCGTCGCGGTGGAAACGGCCGACGGCATCATCAAGGCGCGGGTGCCGGCTGAAATCCGGCTCAATGCCGGCGATCATGTCGGCCTGGCCCTGAACAGCGCCCGGCTGTCGCTGTTCGACAAGGGATCGGGCCGCGCGGTGAGAACCGCGGTCCACGACTCCGCCTCTCAGGGGAGAGCGCAGCATGGCTGACGTGCACATCAAGAACGTGACCAAGAGCTTTGGCGAGCATGTCGCCGTCAACGGTCTCGACCTGCACATAGCAGACGGCGAATTCGTCGTGCTGCTCGGGCCGACCGGGGCCGGCAAGACGACGACGCTGCGGCTGATCGCTGGGCTGGAACGGCCGGATGCCGGCAGGATCGAAATCGGCGGCCATAATGCGACGATGCTGTCGCCGGCCGAGCGCGACACAGCCTTCGTGTTCCAGCAGTACTCGCTCTATCCGCATCTGTCGGTCTACGACAATCTCGCCTTCCCGCTGCGCTCGCCGGCGCGGAAAATCCCCGAGGACCAGATCCGCCGACGGGTCGAGGACGTGGCAAAGATGGTGCGCATCCATCACAAGCTCGCCAACCGCTCGACCAAGCTGTCGGGCGGCGAAATGCAGCGCGTCGCCATCGGCCGCGCCTTGGTGCGCAAGCCCGCCATCTATCTGATGGACGAGCCGCTGTCGTCGCTCGACGCCAAGCTGCGTGCGGATCTGCGGCTGGAGCTGAAACGCATCCAGTCCGAACTCGGCGCCACCATGCTCTATGTCACGCACGACCAGATCGAGGCGATGACCATGGCCGACCGCATCGGCATCCTTGCCGACGGGGTGCTGGTACAGATCGGCTCGCCGCGAACCATCTATTCGGAGCCGGCAAACCTGCATGTCGCGGCAAGGCTCGGCCAGCCGGCGATCAATCTTCTGCCGACCGGCCTGCTGCCCGATGGCGGCGCGCCGGCCGGCACCAGGACGATCGGCGCGCGCACCGAACATCTGACGATCGAGAAAGCAATGAATGGCCATGCCGACGGCGTCGTCGACTGGGTCGAGCATCTCGGCGACCAGAATCATCTGCATGTGACGGTCGGGCCGAAGAAGCTGGTGACGCTGACCGACCCCGACACCGATCTGTCGCAAGGCGACAAGGTGGTGATCCGCTACCGCTCGCCGCTCTATTTCGGCGCCGATGGACAAAGATTGATGTGAACGGTTTCGGTGCTTGCCCGCCAAAGGGCAAGGCCGCCTCCGATTGACGATCGCGAATACGGGACGAATTCGATGAAGCACTTTTTCAACCGCAGGGAAACGATCGTCTCTGAGGCGCTGGACGGCCTGTTGCGCACCATCGGCTCGGGCGACCTCGCACGCCTCGACGGCTATCCCGAGATCAAGGTCGTGCTGCGCGCCGACTGGGACAAGTCGAAAGTCAGCGTCGTCTCCGGCGGCGGCGCCGGGCATGAGCCTTCGCATGCCGGCTTTGTCGGCAAGGGCATGCTGACGGCGGCGGTCTCCGGCGAGATCTTCGCCTCGCCGAGCGTCGAAGCGGTGCTGGCGGCCATCCGCGCGGTCACCGGCCCGGCCGGCTGCCTGCTGATCGTCAAGAATTACACCGGCGACCGGCTCAATTTCGGCCTGGCGGCGGAGAAGGCGCGCGCCGAGGGCTTTCGCGTCGAGATGGTGATCGTTGCCGACGACATAGCTTTGCCTGACATCAACCAGCCGCGTGGTGTCGCCGGCACGCTGTTCGTGCACAAGATTTCAGGCCATTTGTCGGAGGCCGGCCATGATCTGGCCGACATCGCGGCAAAGGCGCGGGCGGCGGCAAAGGATATCGTTTCGCTCGGCATGTCGCTGTCGTCCTGCTCGATCCCCGGGCAGCCGCATGAAGACAGGTTTGGCGCGGACGACGGCGAACTTGGCCTGGGCATTCATGGCGAGCCGGGCGTCGAGCGGATTGCCTTGCAAAGCGTCGACAGGCTGGTCGCGATCATGGCGGAGCGCCTCTCGGCAAGGCTCGACACGAAGGCAAGCCATGCCTTGCTGATCAACAATCTCGGCTCGGTGCCACCGCTCGAAATGTCGCTGGTTGCCAATGCGGTGCTGGCCTCGCCGCTGGCCAAGACGGTCAAGCTGACGATCGGCCCCGGGCCGCTGATGACGGCGCTCAACATGAACGGCTTCTCGCTGTCGCTGATCCGGCTCGATGCGGCGCGTGAAGCCGCCCTGCTGGCGCCGGTCGGCCCGCAAGCCTGGATGCCGGCCAAGCCGGTCGCGGCGCCTGTCATCGTGCCGATGGCGAAAGCAGCCGGACAAAGTGCTGCGCACGAGGCCAGCCAGCATGCCGGCACCAGGCGCCTGATCGTCACGGTCTGCGAAAGACTGATCTCGCTCGAAGCGACATTGAACGGGCTCGACGCCAAGGCGGGCGACGGCGACACCGGCTCGACGGTGGCGACCGGCGCGCGCAGCGTCCTCGCTCGGCTCGACACGCTGCCGTTGGCCAACCCCGCTGCGACGCTTGGCGCGATAGGCGACATATTGAGCGCGTCGATGGGTGGTTCCAGCGGGGTGCTGCTGTCGATCTTCTTCACGGCGGCGGCGCAGGCGCTCGGCGGCGGGGACAGCTTGTCCAAGGCGCTGCTTGCCGGACTTGAGCGGATGACCTTCTACGGCGGCGCCAGACCGGGTGATCGCACCATGGTCGATGCGCTGGAGCCGGCGCTGAAGGCGCTTGATGCCGATGGCCCGGAGGAGGCAGCAACGGCGGCGAGGCGCGGTGCCGAGGCCACGGCCGCCATGGAAAAGGCGAAGGCCGGACGGTCGGCCTATGTCGGCACCAAATTGCAAGGTGTGGTGGACCCCGGTGCCCATGCGGTGGCCGAGGTGTTTTCGGCCGCCGCCACGCTGCTCGTCACGGCCTAACGCATGCACCAGTTGTCTAATGACCGTTCTTTCGCTACTGCCGGCAAAGTGGAAACCGGGATTTTGGGCGATATGGCGGCGTTGCACCTTGCCAGGCTGATCGCGGTGGCCGCCGATACGATTGCCGCTCACGCCGAGGAATTGACGGCGCTCGACCAGGCGATCGGCGACGGCGACCATGGGCTGAACATGAAGCGCGGCTTCGAGGCCGTGCGAGCCGAGGCCGATGCGTTCGCCGCAAAGCCGCTGCCTGACGCCCTGAAAGCGATCGGCACCAAGCTGGTGATGACGGTGGGCGGCGCTTCGGGTCCCTTGTTCGGCACGCTGTTCATGGCGCTGGGCAAGGAGATTGCGGCGGACCCCGATCGCAACAACCTGGCCGCTGCCTTCGGCAAGGCGGTCGAAGCCGTGGCCGCGCGCGGCAAGTCGCAGATCGGACAAAAAACCATGCTCGATGTGCTGCAGCCGGTGCATGACGCCTTGGCCGGGGACAAGACGGCGGCTGAGATCGCCGATATCGCCGACGCCGCCGCCGAAGCGACCGTGCCTATGAAGGCGCTGCGCGGTCGCGCCTCGTTCCTTGGCGAGCGCTCGATCGGCCATATGGATGCCGGCGCGCGCTCGACCGCGCTGCTGGTGCGCTCGGTTGGGCAAGCGATCGGGGAAAGTGCATGAGCAATGTCGGGATCGTGATCGTGTCGCATTCACCGCTGGTCGCGGAGGGCACGGCCGACATGGTACGCCAGATGGTGGGCGACGAAGTGCCGCTTGCATGGTGCGGCGGAAACGGTCATGGCGGGCTCGGCACCAATGTCGAGGCGATCATGGGTGCCATCGACAAGGCCTGGTCGGAAGCCGGCGTCGCCATCCTTGTCGATCTCGGCGGCGCCGAGACCAACTCGGAAATGGCGGTGGAGATGATCGGCGAGCCGCGTGCGCAGAAGATCATCGTGTGCAACGCGCCGATCGTCGAGGGCGCGGTGATGGCCGCGACCGAATCCTCCGGCGGCGCCTCGCTGAAGGAAGTGGTGGCGACGGCGCACGAATTGTCGCCGTCGTGAGTGAACGGGATTTCTGAAAAATGTCCGCAGCCGCCGAAGCGACCGTCCTGATCACCCACGATGTGGGGCTGCACGCGCGCCCGTCGGTGAAGTTCACCAAGCTGGCCAAGACCTTTGCCGCCGACGTGGAAATCGCGCTGGCCGCCAACGGGCCGTGGTTCGACGCCAAGAGCATCGTCAAGGTGATGGCGGCCAAGGCGCCGAAGGGCACGGTGCTGCACATCAGGGCCAGCGGCAGCGGCGCCGATGATGCGGTGCGCGCACTGATCGAGCTGGTGCAGCGCGACTTCGACGAGGACGCCGGTCATGTCCGCTCGGCGTGAGGCTGGCGCGCTTCTTCGCCGGCCCGCGGGGAATGCGGGCCATGCGGATTGAGGGCGTTCCGGCCTCGGCCGGCTATGCCGAGGGGCCGCTGTTCGACCTCGACCGGCCGCCGGCCGTCTACGCGGGCAAAGCCACCGCTATGGAAGAGAAGACGTCGCTGCAAGCCGCGATCGGCACGGCAGTGAGCCGGCTTGCCGCCATGGCGGAGGCCGCCGACAGCGACGCCGCCGGCATACTCGAATTCCACATTGCCATGCTGGAAGACAACGCTTTGAGCGGGCCGGCCTTCGCGTCGATCGCTTCCGGACAGACCGCCGACGTGGCATGGCGAGTGGCGCTCGATGCCGAGATCGCCGGTTACGAGTCCTCCGACCAGGACTATTTCCGTGCGCGTGCCATGGACCTGCGCGACATCAGGGACCAGGTGCTGCGTGCCCTGACCGAGGACGGCGACAGCACGGCACCGTCCGGCGCCATCCTCTGCGGCGAGGACATCGCGCCGACGCGCTTTCTCGAAACCGACTGGAGCCATGGCGGCGGCATCGCGCTGAAGGCGGGCAGCACCGCCAGCCATGTCGCCATGCTGGCGCGCTCGCGTGGCGTGCCGATGGTGGTGGGGCTGCGCGAACCGTTTGCCGATCTTGCCGGCATGGCACTGCTCGATGCCGAGCATGGCAGCATCGTGCTGGCGCCCTCGCCGGCGGAGATCGGCGCGTTCCGGCAGTCATCCGCTTCCTTCGTCGCCCGCCAGGGCGCGGCCCGGCGTTTTCTGGCGCGGCCGGCGGTGACCAAGGCCGGCACGGCGGTGCGCGTGCAGGTCAACATCGCCGATCCGTCCGATGTCGACGGCATCGATATCGCGACCTGCGACGGTGTCGGGCTGATGCGCACAGAGTTCCTGTTCGGCAAGAATTTGCCGGATGAGGAGACGCAGTATCGCGCCTATCGCAAGGTGCTGGAATGGGCCGGGGAAAAACCGGTGACGATCCGTACTGTCGACGCCGGCGGCGACAAGCCGGTGCCGGGCTTCACCGTCGAGGAGGGCAATCCGTTCCTCGGCCTGCGCGGCATCAGGCTGTCGCTGGCGCGGCTCGATATTTTTCGCGTACAGATCAGGGCATTGCTGCGCGCCGCGCCACACGGCACTCTCAAGGTGATGTTTCCGATGATCGCCATGGCCGATGAGTATGAGCGCGCAGCCACCCTGTTCGCCGAGGAGCAGGCAGCCCTTGCCGCGCGCGGCGTCGCCCACAGGATGCCGCCGTTGGGCATCATGGTCGAGGTGCCGTCGGTGGCCATCGCGCCGGAGGCATTCGCCGGCGTCGCCTTCTTCTCGATCGGCTCCAACGATTTGACGCAATATGTGATGGCGGCGGCGCGCGACAATGCCGCGGTCGCGCATCTCAATTCGGTCCGTCATCCCGCTGTGCTGCGGTTGATCGGCTCGGTCACGGCCTTCGGACGGGAAAACGGCATTCCCGTCAGCCTGTGCGGCGATGCCGGCGGCGATCCCGCGTCGATTCCTTCGCTTCTGGAGGCTGGTTTGCGCGATCTGTCGGTCGCACCGGCGCAACTCGCCATGGCCAAGGCGGCCATATCCGATGTCTCGGTCTAGGCGCGGCCGGCATGGTTGACATCAAACCCGAATCCGGCTCCGACGAGGCGATCCGCGCCTACAAGACGATCCTGTCGCAGGTCATCGACCAGCGGCCATCCGGCATGCGCCAGCGCCTGGCCGACGCGCTCGGCAAGCACCGCAGCTTCGTGACGCAGATTTCAAGTCCTGCCTATACGGTGCCGATTCCGTCGAAGCATTTGCCGGCTATTTTTTCCGTCTGCCATTTCAGTCCAGCCGAGCGGGATCAGTTTCTCGCCGCCTACCATCAGGCGCATCCGGGAAAAATGTCGATCGCCGCGGGCATGCGCAAGACGCGGCATGTGTCGCTCGTCGTGCCGGATTTCGGCGACGACAAGCAGAATGCGGCGCTCGATCGGGCGATCAACGAATTCATCCAGAAGATCACCAGCATCGCCGGCAAGGGTGGCAGCTGACCATTCTTGCCGGGCTGTTTGGGAGGACGCCATGAAGAAATTTGTGAACGCGGTGGACACGATTTTGACCGAGAGCCTCGACGGTTTCGTGGCCGCCCACGCCGACATCCTCGTGCTTGGCGAGGAGCACAAATTCGTCCGCCGCAGGACGTTGCGGCCGGGCAAGGTGGCGCTGATCTCCGGCGGCGGCTCGGGCCACGAGCCGCTGCATGGCGGCTTTGTCGGCCATGGCATGCTGGACGCGGCCTGCCCCGGCCAGGTGTTCACCTCGCCGACGCCGGACCAGATGCTGGCGGCGGCGCAGGCCGTCGACACCGGCGCCGGCTGCCTGTTCATCGTCAAGAACTACGAGGGCGATGTGATGAATTTCGACATGGCTGCCGAAATGTCCGATGGCGTCCAGCAGGTGGTGACCAATGACGATGTAGCCGTCGAGAATTCGTCCTATACGACCGGCCGGCGCGGCGTGGCGGGCACGCTGGTGGTGGAGAAGATCGTCGGCGCGGCGGCCGAGCATGGCCTGGCACTGCCAGTGCTGAAGACGCTGGGCGAGCGCGTCAACGCGGCCACCCGCTCGATGGGCGTGGCGCTGACCAGCGGCACCGTGCCAGCGGCGGGCAAGCCGACCTTCGACATCGGCGACGGCGAGATGGAATTCGGCGTCGGCATCCATGGCGAGCCCGGCCGCCGGCGCGACACTTTGAAGACCGCCGACGCGATCGCCGAGGAGATCTGTACCGCCATTCTGGGCGATCTCGGCGACAAAGCGAAAGGCCCCGCGCTGCTGTTCGTCAACGGCTTCGGCGGCACGCCGCTGATGGAGCTCTATCTGATGTACAACAGCGCGCGGAGAATTTTCGAGACGCGCGGCGTGACGGTCATCCGCTCGCTGGTCGGCAGCTATGTCACCTCGCTCGACATGGCCGGCTGCTCGATCACGCTCACCATGCTCGATGACGAGATGACCGGCTGGTGGGACGCGCCTGTCCATACGGCGGCGCTGCGTTGGGGCATGTAGAAATTCGAGTGCGCGGCGATTTTCCCTGGAAAGAGCCATAGCGCTTCCGTTGGGAATGGCGGTCTATGCGCCATCACCTGCTCTCAGCGGAAATCACCCCAGAAATAGTCGTCACCATGAAGCCTCCGGTAAGTGCGTTGACTCGACCGGCGGTTGCTTTTCTTCCCCTAAGTAAGGTAAGCACTCCCGGGTTTTTGGGGAGATAGCGTATGCGTTACAACTGGGAGCGGGCTCCGACGACTTTCGAACGTCATCGGAAAGCGCTGGCGGCAGCCATTTTGATCTTCGGCGGCGTGGGCCTCATGCTTGCGGCCCTGCCGATCTAGTGCGGTCGACATTTCGTCCCATGAATACCGTTTGTTAGACGGCTATCGGCCGGCTTCTCAACGAAGCAGCCAGTCCCTGCGACGAAGCCGTGGTCGCGCCCTTCAAAGCCCAGGCTGAAGCGTTGCACCAGCATGACAATCGCCGCCGGTTTGCTGGAAGGTGCTGGCCGTACTGCTCGATGGCGAAATAGCGGCCATCGGGCGAAAAGCCGATGACGCGCCTGGCCGCGGCATCTCCGGCCAGGGCGGTTGCCGTTGAGGTCGCGAGCACCGAGCCGATCGCCAGCGCAAACACCGGTTTTGTCACGATCGACGCGCAATGGGTCAAGACAGGACCGGTTCATACGAAAATCAGGGAAGACAGCGCCGGAAAAAACAGCATAGGCTGTTGGCAAAGACGTCAAATGGTTCCTGGGGAGGTTACGGATGGCTTCACGCTATCATGAGGTCTATGACGGCTGGAAACGCGACCCGGAACAATTCTGGGCCGACGCAGCCGGCGCCATCGACTGGTATTCGCCCTGGGATAAGGTGTTCGACGCCACCGCCGGCGTCTATGGCCGCTGGTTTACCGGCGCGACCTGTAACACCTGCTACAACGCCGTCGACCGGCATGTCGCCGGCGGACGCGCCGACCAGATCGCGCTGATCTATGACAGCGCCATCACCGGAACGGTGAAAAAATTCACCTACGCCGAACTCAAGCGCGAAGTGGTGGCGCTGACCTCGGTGCTGAAGAACCGGGGCATCGGCAGGGGCGACCGCATCATCATCTACATGCCGATGGTGGCGGAGGCGGCCATCGCCATGCTTGCCTGCGCCCGCATTGGCGCCGTGCACTCGGTCGTGTTCGGCGGCTTTGCCTCGCATGAACTGGCCACCCGCATCGACGATGCCAAGCCGAAGCTGATCATTTCGGCCTCCTGCGGCCTGGAGCCGGGCCGGATCGTCGCCTACAAGCCGCTGCTCGACAAGGCTATCGAGATGTCCCGCCACAAGCCGGACGCCTGCCTGATCCTGCAGCGCGACCAGTTGCGCTGCGACCTGAAGGAGCATTTCGACATCGACTATGCCGACGCCGTCGCGCGCGAACGAGCGGCCGGCGCCAATGTCGACTGCGTGCCGGTGCTGGCCACCGATCCGCTCTACATCATCTACACGTCAGGCACGACCGGCCAGCCCAAGGGAATCGTGCGCGACAATGGCGGCCACATGGTCGCGCTGAAATGGACGATGGAAAACGAGTTCGGCGTCAAGCCGGGCGAAGTGTTCTGGGCGGCGTCCGATGTCGGCTGGGTCGTCGGCCATTCCTACATCGTCTACGGACCGCTGCTGCATGGCAGCACCAGTGTCCTGTTCGAAGGCAAGCCGATCGGGACGCCCGATGCCGGCACTTACTGGCGGGTCATCTCGGACCATGGCGTGGTCGCGCTGTTCACCGCGCCAACGGCGTTCCGGGCGATCAAGGGCCAGGACCCGCGGGGTGAGTTCGTTGCCAGATACGATCTGTCGAAATTCCGCACGCTGTTCCTCGCCGGCGAGCGCGCCGACCCCGAAACCATCAAATGGGCGGAGCAGAAGCTGAACGTGCCAGTGGTCGACCATTGGTGGCAGACCGAGACCGGCTCGCCGATGACCATCAACCCGGCGGGGCTCGGCCTGCTGCCGGTGAAATACGGCTCGCCCGGCGTGCCGATGCCCGGCTACGACATCCGCGTACTCGACGATGCCGGCCACGAAGTGCCGCGCGGAACGCTCGGCAATGTCGTGGTCAAGCTGCCGCTGCCGGCCGGCTGCCTGCCGACGCTATGGAACGCCGACGCCCGCTTCCGCCAGGCCTATCTCGAGGAGTTTCCCGGCTACTACAAGACCGCGGATGCCGGCATGATCGACGAGGACGGCTATCTCTACGTGATGGCCCGCACCGATGACATCATCAATGTTGCAGGCCACCGGCTGTCGACCGGCGCCATGGAAGAGGTGCTGGCCGCCCATCCCGATGTCGCCGAATGCGCCGTCGTCGGCATTGCCGACGCGATGAAGGGGCAAATTCCGCTCGGCTTCGTGGTGCTGAACGCCGGTGTCGTGCGCGACGGCGGCGCCATCGAGAAGGAGGTCGTGGCGCTGGTGCGCGAGCGGATCGGGCCGGTCGCCGCCTTCAAGACCGTGGTGACGATCAAGCGCCTGCCCAAGACGCGGTCGGGAAAGATCCTGCGCGGCACCATGCAGAAGATCGCCGACAAGGAAGAATGGACGATGCCGGCAACCATCGATGATCCGGCCATCCTCGACGAGATCACCGCTGCGATGAAGGCGCGCGGGATCGGGGTTTAGGGGCAGCCAATCGCATAGGCCATCGCCGGTCCTCCGGCGGACAAGAAGATTGTCACCCATGCTATCGGTTCATTCTGTTACCTATCTATCCGGTTCGGACACGCGTCCTTCCTCTCCCCGTCCAATCTTTTATTGTGCAATGCAGCAAGCCACCCTACTGTGTCTCCTGGGGGGCCATCCGACGGTGCGGTATGGCTCAGCAAAAAATTACCTTTGGCGGCGTCGACATCCTGCGGTTTCTCGCCGCCGTTCTGGTCATGGTCTACCACTATGGCTTCTGGGTGTGGGCCTATCCCGATGGCATCTCGGCTCAGGCCACGGGCGGCGTGCCGGCGCAGCCTGACATAGGCGCCTGGATCGGATCCGGCTGGGTCGGCGTCGAGATCTTCTTCGTCATCAGCGGTTTCGTCATCGCCTTCAGCGCCGAGAAGTCGACGCCGCTGCGGTTCTTCGAGGCCAGGGTGAAGCGGCTGGCGCCGGCGGTCTGGATCTGCGCGCCGGTCACCGCCGTGCTGCTTCTTGCCATCGGCCTGAGCTGGCCGACCGACGCGGTGGTCAGGCTGGTTCGCACCGGGCTGTTCGTGCCCTATGGTCCCTGGGTGGACAGCGTCTACTGGACACTCGGCATCGAGATCGCCTTCTACGCCATCGTCTGGATCCTGCTGCGGCTTGGCCGCTTCGATCTGATGGAGGCGGTCGCCATCGTCATCGGCCTGGTCAGCACGCTGTTCTGGTGCCTCTATTATCCGCTCGGCTGGGCCGACTTCGCCGAGACGCGGCTGCTCCAGCTCACTTTGGTACATCACGGCTGCTTCTTCGCCGTCGGCGTGCTGCTGTGGCTGATCCGGTTCAAGGCGCTGACGGTGCCTCGCCTTGGCTTCTGCCTGCTGTTTCTCGGCGGGGGCGTGCTGCAGATCGCCAGTTCAGTCGACGTCCACAGCATCAAGGTCAATGCCGTGATGCCCTATGCGCCGCCGGTCCTGATCTTCCTCGTCGCCATCGGGCTGATGGCGTGGTCGCTGCGGCTCGACCTCAGCTGGAGCGGCTGGCGCCGGATCGGCCTGATGACCTATCCGCTCTACCTGATCCACGACGTCGTCGGCGCGGCGATGCTCGGGGTGATGGTCCGTGCCGGGATGCCTTATCTCCTGTCGATGGCGGCGGTCGGCGCGACCATGATCGCGGCAAGCTGGCTGGTGGCGACGGAAGCCGAACCGCGCATAAGGCTGCTGCTCGACCACACGGTATTCCGCTACCGGCTCAAGGCAGCGTAGCCAATGCCGGCACCAGCCGTGGTGACACGGCTGGCCTCACCAGAGACGGCGGGATCAATCACACCGTCGCCTTGCTGCGCACTTCGGACTTGTCGAGATAGTAGCTCGAATATTTGTCGAAGAATTTTTCCGACGCGCCGAACGATCCGTATTTGGCGAGCTTCTTCAGGTCGACCTTGTTCAGCACCGCGCCGACGATCTTGTTGGCGACATAGGGTTCGGATTCCAGCATCGACCTGACCATGGCACGCGGCGTGCGGCCCCATTCGGTGACCAGCACGAAGCCGTCGACCAACGGCGCGAAGGCCTTGGCGTCGACCACCGGACCGAGCGGCGGCAGATCGACGACGATGTATTCGAAGGTCTCCTTGGCGTTCTCGATGAAGCGCCGCATGCCGGCCGAGGACAACAGCTCGCTGGTGTGCGAGAAGTTGCCGCGCAGCACGGCGGGAATGATGGCGAGCTTGGTCTGCCGGTCGATCTTGCCGACCGATTGCCAGGTCTGGCCATTGACCACGGCTTCCATGAGACCCTGCTCGGCTTCCATGCCGAGACTGCGGCTTAAGCCCGGATTGCGCAAGTCACCGTCGATGAGCAGCGTCTTGGCGCCGTTGGCGGCCAGCAGTCCGGCAAGATTGGCCGCGACCGTCGACTTGCCTTCGCCGGGAAGCACCGAGATGACGCCGATAACGCGGCTGCCCTGTCCTTCCATCACGACATCAAAGGCGATCTTGGCGCTGCGCAGCGTTTCGGAGAACATCGATGCCGGCGCGTCGATGCTCACCCGCATGCGCGCGCGCCTTTCGATGGCCGCCGGCGACCTCGCTGCCTTGGCATCCGGCTGAGCCTCGGCCTGCTTGTCCTCCTTGGCGGGCCTGCTGCCGATGGTCGGCAGATAGCCGAGGAATTTGAGGCCGACGCGGTCGCGGACCTCCTCGCCGGTCCGGAAGAACCGCTCATTGAACTCATTGAGGCCGCCGAAGCCGGCGCCCATCAGCACGCCGAGCACGAGCGAGAGTCCGAGCACGATGATGCTGCGCGGGCTCGAAGCGGAGAGCGGCGTCGAGGCATCCGAGATGATGCGGATCTTGCCGACCGGGAAGGATTGCTGCTGCGCGGCTTCCTCGTAGCGGCCAAGGAATGTCTGATAGAGCGTGGTGAGCGCCGTCGCCTTCTGGTCGAGGTCGCGCAACTGGACCTGCGACTGGTTGTCGGTGGAGCTCTTGCCCTGAGCGGCGGCAACATTGGCCCTGAGCGCGGTCTCGCGCGCCAGCGCCACCTCATACTCGTTGCGATAGCTTTCGGTGAGCTGCTTCAGCTCGCCGAAAATCTGCGCCGATATGTCGGCCTTTTCCTTGGCAAGCGCCACGGCCTGCGGATGTTGAGGACCGAAATTCGCCTCGACATCCTGCTGACGCTTGGCGACGGTGAGGTAGCGGGTCTTGAGCGCCGAAATGACCGAGCTGCTCGGCTGATCGCTCGAAATGGCAGCATCCTTGAAAGCGTTGTCCGAGCCGCTGTCGACGATCGACTTGTACTGCTGGTAGCGGGCGCTGGCGCGCGCCGTGTCGGCCTGCGCCACGATGAGCTGGGCGTTGAGGTCGGCAAGCTGCTTGTCGCTCAACAGCTGGCCATCGCTGTTGGCGGACAGGCCGTGTTCGGCCCTGAATTTTTCGACCGCCAGCGATGCCTGCTGCGAGCTCTCGCGCAGTTCCGTCAGCCGGCCCTGCAGCCAGACCGCCGCGCGCTCGGTGGCGTCGAAGCTGGCATCGAGCTGATCGGCCAGATAGGCGTCGGCATAGGCCTTGGTGATCGCTTTCGCCAGGCCCGGATCGGTCGCCTGATAGCCAAGCGCGATGACGTAGCTTCGTCCGACACGATCCGCCTGGATCTCGTTCTGCAGCTTGAGGATCGCATAGTCGCGGCTTGACGTGGCGATCAGCGCATTGCGGGTGGCAGGGTCGAGCTTGCTGATGTCACCCATGCCCGGGATAGGCGGGCTGGGGCGGACATACTGGATCAGGCCGCGGATCAGGCCGACGCCCTGGGCAAGGGCGGACTGCGGCGGGTTCATGAAAGCATCGTTCTGGTCGAGCTTGAGCTTGTCGACGACCACCGCGGCAAGCCGCGTCGAGGTCAGGATCTCGATCTGGCTCAGAATGGCGGAGTCGGTCTGCATGGTCGTCGACGCCGCTGAAATGTCGTCGACGATCTTGTTCAGGCCCTCGTCGATCAGCACGCTCGAGACCGACACATATTTGGGCGGGGTTGTCTGCAGATAGAGCATGCCCAGGAAAAGACCGATGGCGGCGCACACGGCAACCACCTTGGCCTGCCGGGCAGCCATGCCAAGCAGCCGCTCGACATCGATGAAGTCTTCGCCGTTTCCTGCGTCCGAATTCGGCAATGGCATCCTCTTGTCGAGAGGAAAGTTGGCATAATTCATCGTCGGTCCAATCCCAGAGCCCGTTGCGTTCCCGATAATCGGGTTGAGGCTCTATCTCTTTGTTTGGGCATGATCTTTTCCGAAAACTTCGGGAATCATGACCTGTCTCAGTTTTAAGCATGGCCTTTGCGGAAACCGGGAGCCGCTTTCCGGGATCATGCTTGGACTTGCAGGCGCCCCAACGGTCGGGAGCATTGCCGAGAAGCAACGCAAGCTTCATGCCAGACGACGGGGCCTGTCGGCCCCTCGCCGCCAGCCATCCGGCAATACTCCCGAAAGATGGGCATTATGCGGCTTCTTCCTGGCGTTCATGCGACTGGACGAACTCCTGAAGCATCTCGAAGACCGGGCCCTTCATGTCGTTGCGCGCCAGCGCGAAGGCGATGTTGGCCTGGATGAAGCCTTCCTTGGATCCGCAGTCGAACATGCGGCCCAGGAAAGGCTGGGCAAAGAACGGCTGGTCCTTCGACAGGCGGACCATGGCGTCCGTCAGCTGGATCTCGTTGCCGGCGCCACGCTGCTGATTGCCCAGCAGCGCGAAGATCTCGGGCTGCAGGATATAGCGCCCGTTGATGTAGAAATTTGACGGCGCGTTGGCCGGGGCCGGCTTTTCGACCATGGCGGTCACCGCGAAACCGCCGGCGATTTCGGCGCCGCGGCCGACAATGCCGTATTTGTTGGTCTCGCTCGGATCGCAGCGTTCGACGGCGATGACATTGCCGCCGGTGCGCTCGTAGAGGTCGACGGTTTCGGCAAGACAACCGCGCCCGCCGAAGGAGACCATGTCTGGCAAAAGCAGGGCGAAGGGCTCGTTGCCGATGACCTCGCGGGCGCACCAGACGGCGTGACCGAGACCTTGCGGCGACTGCTGGCGGATGAAGGAGGTTGCGCCGGCCACGGGCAGCATGCTTTCGAGCGCCTCCAGCTGGGTCTTCTTGCCGGTCTGCTCCAGGGTTCCGATCAATTCCGGATGCAGGTCGAAATAGTCCTCGATGACCGCCTTGTTGCGGCCGGTCACGAACACGATGTGCTCGATGCCGGCTTCAAAGGCCTCGTCCACCGCATATTGCACGACAGGCCTGTCGACCACGGGAAGCATTTCCTTCGGCATCGACTTGGTCGCCGGCAGGAACCGTGTTCCAAGCCCCGCCACCGGTATCACGGCCTTCCTGATTTTCTTCATCGCAAATTCCTTCTGAGGAGATCGACTTCAGTCCATTCACAGGCCACGAAAAATCCCTCCATGTGCCTGCATCTTCACCTCCCCGCCCCCACGGCAAATTGTGCCGCTACTCGTCGCAACCGCACGGCGATCGGCATGCCCATATGCCTGACCGCCGCCGGGTCGCTGAGCGCCGTCCGGATCGCCTTGAGCGGGGACCGCGCCTTGATGTGCTGGACCATCGCCAGGAAGGAGGCTGCCTTGCGCAGGCTGCGGCCGCGCCGGGCAAAGGCCGCCTGGGCCGCCTCGTCCATCCGATGGGTTTGAGCGAATACGGCATCCGCCTTGCGCATCGCTTCGACATGGTGAAGCTCGAGCACACGCGAGATGGAGCCGCTGCGAATATGGTAGGCGTAGCCGATCTCCGGCTCGACCACGCATCTGCCGCCCTTGGCGAGCGCCTCGGCAAACAGGACGTAGTCTTCGCCGATCCTCAGTTTCTCGTCATAGCGAAGCCGGTTTTCGTCCAGGAACCGGCGCTGGAAGATCGGCTTGAGGTAGCCGAGGTTGAACTTCGATTCGAAGACGACGTTGCCGGCGATGTAGGTGGCCAGCGAAATCTCGCGCAGGCCTTCCAGATACTGCCTTGGGAACATCGCGTCCTCGACGACGCCGTCCTCGCGGATGACCTGGAGATTGTCGACGGCGATCTGGGCATCCGCTTTTTCGGCGCGGCCGATCATGGCGGCGATGCGGCCGGGGAAGACGGCATCATCGGAATCGAGCACCGCGACCCACCTGCCGCGGGCGACGTCGAGCCCGGCATTTCGGGCGCCGCCGGGACCGCGATTCTTGGCCAGCGCGACGACGCGCACGATGTCCCCGGGATAGGCCCGCGCCACATCGAGCGTGGCGTCGCGCGATTGGTCATCGACGACGATGATCTCGATGCTGACACCCTTCTGCGCAATGGCGCTGGCAATCGCGCGGTCGAGCGTCGCCTCGGCATTGTAGGCGGCGATGACAAAGGAAACATCCGGGGCGAAGGAAACGTCAGGCTGCACGCTTGCCTCCTTCCGGGGATGACGATTGGCCGTAGAGCCGGAGTTCGCGGACGCCGACAAGGCCGCTGACGACGCCGACATGCATGATGCCGCGCAGCACGCTGCGGTTCCTGCGCATCGGGCTGGCGACCACGGGAAGGGCCGCGGCGAAACAAAACGCTGCCTTTGCGGCGGCAAGGCCGACATGCTTGATCAGCCCGATGCCGCGCGCATTGCTGCCCAAGAGGTGACCATGCGTCTGGCCGACGCGAAAACGGCGGCGGCCGAGCCAATCGAGCGCGGCCCTCGAGCGCGGCACCACCTCGTCAACCCAGGCCTCTCGAGCGAAGGCGATGCGACCGCCGGCCTTGACCATCTGATCGAAGAGTTCGGTGTCCTCGCCGCCGGTCTGGCCGCGCGCCAGGCTGAAGCGACGGCCGCGCAGGCTGTCCGACCGCATGCGCAGCAAGACGTTGCAGGTGTAGCCGGTGCGGATCTCGCCGCGCACCCAGACCGGCAAGGTCGAATGGAAATCGCCCCGGCGCATCCATTCGGGTGCATCCGGGCGGTAGAGCGCCCGCACCGGACCGAGCACGGCTGTCGCACCGCTGTCCTCGGCCGTCGCCACCAATTCGGCCAGCCAACGGGCGGAGGCAGTCTCATCGTCGTCGATGAAGGCGAGGAAATCCGCCTCGCTGGCATCGAGGCAAGCGTTGCGGGCGACCGAGATGTTGCGCGCCGGGGCATGCCGGTAGCGGACCGGCAGCGCCAATTCCTGCGACAGCGCCGTCACCAATGCCTGCGCGCTCGGCGTGTCGTCATTGTCGGCGACAATGACGCCGACGTCGAAGCCCTCGGGCATCTCCATGGCGGCAAGCGAGCGCAGCGTGTCGGCCAGCTCCGGCCGGCGGAACGTGCACACGCCGATGTCGATGCTGCGGTTCTTGGCCTGAGCCACCATCACGCCACCCCGCGTCGCGCGCCGAGGCCCAGAAGCTGCAGCCAGAAGCCGACGGACCAGCCGAAATGCATGACCATGGCCGAAACGCCGGCCAGTGCGATGTCGGCATTGCGCTGGCGAATGGCCGTCACCAGACCGTAGCCGAGGCAGACCGAAGCCCAGACCAGCAGCGGCACAGCCGCGATCCATTGCACGAAGGAGAAGGCCGCCAGAAGAACCACCGGGAAGACCGCCAGCGGCACCATCTGCCGGACCTTCGGGATGACGCGGTGCTTCAGCACATTCTTGGCGCGGCCGCGGCCATAGCCGAGATACTGGAAATAGAGGCCTTTGAGCGAGGCGCGCGGATAGTAGACCATCTGCGTCTTGCCGCTCATCCAGATTCTGTAGCCGGCTTGCCGCAGCCGGTAGTCGAGTTCGGCATCCTCATTGTGGCTGAAGGTCTCGTCATAGCCGCCGACAGCGCCGAAAGCCGATATCCGCATCAGCGCGTGATGGCCGTGGTCGACCCATTCTCCGGCCGAGAGGTGACGATGCTTGGAACCACCGGTGCCGAGTTTCGAATTCTGCGCCGCCGCAACCGACTTCTGCACGGCGCCGCTGCCGCTGGTCAGCATCGAAACCACGACCGAATCGGCTGATGTGGCGAGCGCTTCCTCCAGCAGCCGGTCGCAGTAATCGTCGGGATAGCCGCCATGCGCGTCGATGCGGATGAGATATTCCGCACCTTCGCCAAAAGTGCCGACGGCAAGATTGATCGCCGCGCTCTGGATGCGCCGCCTGTTGTGAAGCAGGACAACGCGCGGGTCCTTCGCGGCGATCTGCTCGACAATGGCCAGCGTGCCGTCGGTGCTGCCGCCATCGGCAACGACGATCCGGGCGCCAAGCCTTGCCGCCGCCGGGCAAAGCTGGTCGAGCAGGGCGCTGATATGGGCTGCCTCGTTCAGGCAAGGGATCACGATCAGGCTGGAGGGAAGCGCTTGCGTCATCGGGAGATGTCCATCCTATGCCAGGGCTTCGGCCGCGAGGGGCTCGCGCACGGTGGTCAGGCGGCGCAGTTTCTCGACCAGCGCGCTGCAGTCGCTGCGATCGTAGCTCCACGTCCTCGGATTGCGGGCAAGCACGCGCGCCTTCAGTCTGCCGAAGCGCTGCTCCTCCATCGTGCCGAGTGCGGTTTCGAGCGCCTCGGACGTCGCCTTGGGCAGCAGGATGCCGATGTCCTGCTGATTGAGGAACCGTCCGGTTTCCGTATGGCCCATCGAGATCGGCACCGCCCCGAAGCGGCAGCCTTCATAGAGACGGTTGGGCAGCAGCCATTCCGAATTTTGTCCCTCCTCGAAGAAATCGATCGCCCAGGAAAAATGCACGTCCTGGTAGATCGCCGCCATGTCCTCCGGATTGCGGTAGGGTCCATGAAACGACAGATAGGGTTCGGCATCGACGAAGGCGTGGAAATCGGGGAATTCGGAGAGCGCCGGACGGCCGCGCAGCACGATTTCGAAACGTCCATCCATGCGGCGGGTGAAATCAGCCAGAAGCTTGAGCGAGCGCCGGCAGCGCAGCGCTCCGAACCAGCCGATCCGCCACGGCGGGGCGGCAGGCGCTTCGACCGTCTCACGCGCGCCGGGCAGGATCGCCGCTGCCTCGAAATATTTGTTCTCGATCAGCTCGACGGGTGCGGCGACCTGGCGGAAGGGCTTGAAATAATTGGCGATGAAGGCGGGCGAGCTGGTCACCAGCAGCTTCACGTCGCGCGCCAGATGGCGCTCGGTGGCGCGCAGCGCCTTGCCGAAGATGTCGTCGCGAAGCACCAGGCGGTGGATGTCGAGGCATTCATAGACAATCGGCACCGTCGCGCCGAAGGCCGACTTGGCGCGGCGCGCCAGCGCCAGCATTTCCAGATTGCGCGCGATGATGAGATCGGGCCGCGGCGCGCCCTTCAGCTTCGAGCCTATCGAAACCGCGGCCTTCGCCACCGCCGCCAGGCGCTGGCCGAATCGGCCGTCGCGCGTCGCGCCGAGGTCGACCGGCTGCAATCCTTCGATATCGGCAATCGGGGCTGCGGTGCGGCGAAAGCCCGCCAGAGTAACTCGGGCCCCGCCTGTCCTGAGCATTGTGATCCGTCGGCGAACCGCCGGATCGGAAACATCGTGCACCAGGTACAAGACATGCAGCATGAAAACTCGACCGCTGTTTGACCCACCCAAAGGGATGCTAGTACAGCTCTTGCTGCATCGCAACATTTTTGGCGCAGCAATGGACATTTTCTGTTGCACTGCAAAATTATTGCCGTAGTTTGGGGATGGCGGCGGTCGTGGGTTTTCAGGGTTCGGAAATCCGCGCAAAAAATCAGGAATCCTGAATTTGGAAGCCAACCCATTCGATCCGCCGGAAGGCTCGCTGCGTAAATCGGTCGGGCGCGGCGCGGTGGTGACCGCCATGTCGCAATCGGTGCGGGTCGCGACACAGATCATATCCGTCATCGTGCTGTCGCGGCTCTTGTCGCCGCAGGATTTCGGCGTCGTGGCGATGTGCGCGCCGGTGCTGGCCTTCATCGCGCTGTTCCAGGATTTCGGCCTGACCCAGGCGACGATCCAGAAATCGGGCATCCGCCATGAGGAGGTGAACTACCTGTTCTGGATCAATGTCGCGGTCAGTGCCATCCTGGCCTGCGTGCTCGCGGGTGCGGCGCCGCTTGTCGCCGCCTTCTATGGCGAGCCGCGCGTGGCCGGACTGGTCGCCGCGTTCGGGCTGCAGATCATGGCCTATGGGCTCGGCGCCCAGCATCTGGCGCTTTTGACACGACGTATGCAGTTCGGGCGCCTGGCTGTCATCGATGTCGCCAGCGCGGTTGCCGGGCTGGTGGCGTCGATCGCCTGGACCTTCATCGACCGTTCCTACTGGGCGCTGTTTGCCGGCACGCTGACCGGCGCGGTGCTGCCGACGCTGTGCTACTGGGCAAGCTCGCGCTGGCGGCCCGGCCTGCCGCGCAAGGTCGCGGGCATCGGCGAGCTGATCAATTTCGGCGCCGGCATCACCGGCTTCAACTTCGCCAATTTCTTTGCCCGCAATCTCGACAATGTGCTGATCGGCAAATACTGGGGCGAGCAGCAACTCGGCCTCTATGACCGCGCGTACAAGCTGCTTCTGTTCCCGCTCAGCCAGATCACCAATCCGCTGTCGAAAGTCATGGTGCCGGCGCTGTCCAGGCTGAAGGACGAGCCGGACCGCTACCGCAGCGCCTATTTGCGCGTCATGCCGCTGATCCTTTTGGTGGCGCTGCCCGGCGTCGCCTTCGCCACCGCAATGTCGGATGTGCTGATCCCCTTCGTGCTCGGCGAACAGTGGCGCGCAAGCGCCTCGATCTTCCTGGCGCTCGGCTTTGCCGGGCTCCTGCAGCCGCTCAACAACCCGGCGGGCTGGCTTTTCGTCAGCCAGGGCCGTTCCGGCGACTTCATGCGCTGGGGCATCATCACCGCGGTGACCTCGGTGCTCGCCTTCGCGCTCGGCCTGCCCTATGGCGCGCTCGGCGTGGCGATCGCCTACGCGGTCAGCGAATATCTGCGCACGCCGTTCCTGTGGCTCTATGTCGGCAAGAGCGGACCGCTGCGGGCCAGCCATGTGCTGCGCGCGGCGACGCCGTTCGTGCTCGGCGCGCATCTGGCACTGGCGGCGGTCTGGCTGATCAAGCCGATGCTGCCGCAGCAGCATGTCGTCGCCCTGGCCAGCGGCGCCATGCTTGCCTATCTCATCACTATTGTCGTCGCGCTGGCCTTCGCATCCGGCCGCGAGGCCTTGCGCGAGGCCCTGAAGATGCTGCCGGCAAGACAGCCGGCGGCAACGCCGCGCGAGGCCCAATAATTTCGGCGCCTTTGCCGGCTACCCAATATCCACACGAACATCAGGTCTGATCCATGCACTACCGATCGATCTCCGACATGAACGACACGATTGTCGGCAACCTTCGCCGGCTGCCACGCGACATCGACCTCGTGGTCGGCGTGCCCAGGAGCGGCGTGCTGGCGGCGACGCTGGTCAGTCTTGCGGCGAACATTCCGATGACCGACCTGGATTCCTTCCTGGACGGCCGGGTCTATACGTCCGGCATTACCAAGCGGCGCGCCGCGCTCGACCGCAAGGTCTCGGACATGCGCAAGGTGCTGGTGATCGACGACAGCATCGCCGGCGGCAACGCCATGCGCGATGCCCGTGCCCGTATCGAGGCTGCCGGCATCGAGGGTGATTTCATCTATGCCGCAGTATTCGGCCTGGAGCCGAAGCATCGGGAAACCGACGTCGTCTTCGAAGTCGTGCCGCATCCGCGCATGTTCCAGTGGAATTTCATGCATCACAAATTCCTGGCGCAATGCTGCGTCGACATTGACGGCGTATTGTGCCTCGATCCGACCGAGGCGGAAAACGACGATGGTCCGGCCTATGAGAAATTCCTCAGTGAAGCGCGGCCGCTGCATGCCCCGACCCACAGGATCGGATGGCTGGTCACCAGCCGGCTGGAGAAATACCGTGCGCTGACCGAGGCGTGGCTGGCCAAGAATGGGATCGTGTACGGCCAGCTGATCATGCTCGACCTGCCGAGCAAGGCGGAGCGCCAGCGGCTCGGCGCGCATGGCAGTTTCAAGGCCGATTTCTACCGCAAATCCAACGCCATCCTGTTCATCGAAAGCGAGCATGCGCAGGCGCTGAAGATCACGGAGTTGTCGGGCAAGCCGGTGCTGTGCGTCGAAACCCATATGGTGAGCTTCCCCGATGCGCTGTCGCTGCCGGCGCTCGGCCAGGCCGCGCGCAACCTGCCGGCCAGGCTCAGGCAGATCAACTCGCAGCAAGGCCGCAAGGGCGCCGCCAAGGCGCTGGCCCGCGCCCTGCTCGGCGCCCGCGGCTACGAGACGCTGAAAAGCCGGGTCAAGCGCCCGGCCTGATCGGCTGGCTTCCTGAGCGCTGGCTACGCCGCCTGGCGCGCCCGCTGCTGAACCGCCCTGTCAAGGATAGAGAAGAAGGTGACGAACTGGCGGTCCGGATCGAGCTCCGGACGCGCCGCGAAGCCGCGCGCGAGGCTTGAAACCCGTTCATATTCCTTGTTGTCGTTCCACAGCTGCCTGACAGCCGCGACCCAGTCGATTAGCGGAGCATCGTAGTCGAGTACCGTGCCGCCGGGGCCGATGGCTTCGGGCAGGCCACCACGCCGCGAACCGACCACAGGGATGCCGCTGCAATGGGCCTCGGACGCGACACGGCCCCAGGCCTCCTCCCATTTCGAGGGCGCAAGCAGGATCCTGGTGCGGCCATAGATCGTCTTCATATCGTTGGTGCGGCTCTCCAGCGTGACATTGCCGAGCGGCGCGATCGTTTCCTCGATGCGCGCGCGGTGGTCATCGTCCAGCTTCCAGCTTTCGACGAACAGGAACGGGATTTCCGGGCAGGCGCCGGCGATGCGGACCGCCAGTTCGAAGCCCTTTTCCTCATAGGGGTTGATCAGCGTGACGAACTGGCCCGTGGTCGGCGTGCTGTACTGCGTCGGGTTGATGGTCGGCGGGATCACTGTCGCCTCGATGCCGAATTCCCTCTTGTAGGTGCGCGCGGTGAACTCCGAATTGGCGATGTAGAGTGCGGAACCCAGTTCGCGCAAATCGCCGCCCAACTCGTGGAACTCGACATTTCTGAGATAGACGACCAGCGGCACGCCCGCGGCCTTCAGCGCTTTGCCGAGGGGCACCGATTTGTGGCACTGAACCACCGCCACATCCGGCCGCAGTTTCTTGACGGCAAAACCCGCTGCTTGCCAGGGAAACCACGCCCGGATCACCGGGTAGCCGGGAAAACTGTCGACGACCGCAGGCTGGCGCAACAGCTTCATCTTGGCACGCGCCTTCAAGCCGAAGACGCCGTCGCCGAAGAGGGCGGCAAGCACCGCGGCCTCGTGTCCGTGTTCGATCAGCTGTTCGGCCAGATGATGCGTGCTCGACTGAACGCCGCCGCTGAACTCCGGCGGGTAGCCGTTGCCGCCTGCAAAAAGCACTTTCATGGTCGTGGCTCCTGTCTTTTCGCGTTTGATTCCCTGCGACCGATGATCAGCCGTGTCGAAGGCGCCTCACGCGCTCTTTGGCGTATCAAGCGTCGCGAACGGATTGGTACATGGGTGCCATCCGGTGAACCGGATCGGATCGTCAGGCGAACTGCGCCAGGCGTAGTCCGTCAGCATATGGAATTCGGCGATGACCCAGCGGTCGAAATGTATCAGATCCTCCCGCTTTTCATGGGGCAGCAGACGGCGGACGGCACCCAATTTGAGCTCCTCGACCAGAGTGACTGCGTCGCTCAATTTCTCGCTCGGAAATATCCAGGGATTGCGGTTGCGGAACTCCAGCACGAACTGCTGCAGGTGCTCGATGCGCATATTCAGCCTGCCGAGATATTTTTCGAGCGTGACGCGAACCAGATCCTCGTCCGAAAACGAGGAGACGGCGGCGTAGGCAACGCCCGTCGCGGCAACGCCACCCGCCAGGATGGCCAGTGCGGAGCGCCGTGTGACTTCGATCATCGGCCCGCTCCTCTCACGCGATCCGGCTCGCCGCCCGCAGGGACAAAGCCGCCGCGGTCAGGCTTGGGTTGGCGCAGGAGCAGCTCGGATAGGTGCTGGTGCCGACGACAACCAGGTTTCTCAGCCGGTGATGGATCATGTCGCTGTCGATCACCGAATCAGCCGGGCCGGTACCCATCCTCAGCGTGCCCTGGACATGCGATTCCGTCGGCCGGATGCCGCGGTCGAAGAGCCGCTCGACCGGCAGCGGCGCAAGCAGCTCCGGCAATTTGTCCAGCGCCCGGGCCATGCCCTTGACCGCATAGTCCGACGGCGCCTTGAAGGAGACGAAGGCATTGTCGTGCTCGTCGAGGGTGACGAAATTCTCGTGATCGAGCAGGTTTTCGGTGACCACGACCAGCGGCAGCGTCTGGCGCAACCGCCCCTGCTCGGCGCGCATCCCGTGCTGCCAGCGGTTTTCGAAATAGACCAGTGCCGCCGCATGCTCGGACCGGTGCGGACCGTCATAGAGGCCAAAATTCAGGCCGGTGGTGATGGTGCTGCCGTCGAAATTGTCGACGCCGTCGAGATAGACCTCGAAATTCCAGCCATAGGATTCATGCAGACCGCGCCCGACGAATTCGTCTCCCAGGCCGGAGCGCAACATGATCGCCGCGCTCTGGATGGCGTTGGCGCCGAGAATGAAGAGGTCGCCGCTGACCTGATACTCCTTGCCGTCATGAACGAAGGTGACCGAACGGACCGTGCCGCCGACCTGATCGAGCCTGCGCACTTCCGCGCCGAGGCAGACCGAAACGTCGGGATGCTCGAAGATATGCATCAGGCCATTGTTGGCGGTGAATTTCGCGTCGACCGGGCACAGCCAGCAGCGCAGATTGGCACAGCATGAGGTGCGCTGCGCGGTCGGCACCCGGGCGCGGGCGGTCGGCATGACGAAATGCTGGCCGGGCTGGGCCGCCTTCATCATCTTGTCCGGGGTCGACATGCGATGCGGCGGCTGCGGAAACGGTTTCGAGCGCGGCAGCATCGCCGCCATGTCGGGATCGCCGGAGATCGACATGATCTCTTCGGCATCGCAGTAGAACGGCTCGACATCGTCATAGCTGATCGGCCAGTCATTGCCGATGCCATAGGTGCTTTTCAGCCTGAAGTCGTTGGGATGGAACCTCGGCGTCTGGGCGAACCAGCAGTTGGTCCCGCCACCCAGTCCGATCGTGTAATTCCACGGCTTGTCGGAGTTGGTCTTGTAGGTCGACTCGTCGTCGATGTCGGTGTTGACGTTCTGGCCGAGCTGCCATTCATGCGTGTTGTGCCGACCCCATTCCAGGATCAGGATGCGCGCCTTACGCCGCTTGGCGAATTCGTGCAGGAAGAAGGCCGAACCGAAACCGGAACCGATCGCGATAAGATCGAAATGATCCTTGGTGATTTGCTCTGGCTTTACGTCCAGCACCATCAGCCGCAACTCCTTTCCGCGCCGGGCGCGTGTGCCAAATTCCGCTTGCTTCCCGCGCTCGCTCTCATGCCGCCATTCTGCCGATCGAGTGATATTCGATGCCGTGGCGCGCCACGACCTTGGGGTCATAGAGGTTGCGGCCGTCGAAAATGACCGGCGTGGTCAGCGCGTCCTTCAACGCATCGAAGGACGGCGCGCGAAAACTCTTCCATTCGGTGGCGATGAGCAGCGCATCGGCGCCGCGCAAGGCCGCCTCCTTGGTGCCGCACAGCAGCAGGTCGTCGCGTAGGCCGTAAATGGCCTGGCATTCCTGCATCGCCTCCGGATCATAAGCCTGTACGGTCGCGCCGGCCTTCCACAGCGCTTCCATCAGGACGCGCGCCGGCGCCTCGCGCATATCGTCGGTGTTGGGCTTGAAGGCCAGGCCCCACAGCGCAAAGGTCTTGCCCTTGAGACTGCCCTTGAAATAGCGGTTTACCTTGTCGAACAGCACTGATTTCTGATCATTGTTGCGCTCCTCGACGGCGCGCAGCAGCTTGGCGTCGAACTTGACGCCCTCGGCGGTCTTGATCAGGGCGCGGACGTCCTTGGGAAAGCACGAGCCGCCATAGCCGAGACCCGGATAGATGAAGTGGTAGCCGATGCGCGGATCGCTGCCGATGCCCTTACGCACCTCCTCGATGTCGGCGCCGAGCTGCTCGGCCAGATTGGCCATCTCGTTCATGAAGCTGATCTTGGTGGCCAGCATGCAGTTGGCGGCGTATTTCGTGAATTCGGCGCTGCGCACGTCCATCACGATCATCTTTTCGTGGTTGCGGTTGAAGGGCGCGTAAAGCTCGCGCATCACCGTCTCGGTCTCCTCGCTCGAGGTGCCGACGATGATACGGTCGGGCTTCATGCAGTCGGCGACGGCCGAGCCTTCCTTGAGGAATTCGGGATTGGAGGCGACGTCGAAGGCAAGATCCTCACGCCCTCTCTTCTTCAGCGTTTCGGCGATCCTGGCTTTCACCTTTTCGCAGGTGCCGACCGGCACGGTCGACTTGCCGACGACGATCTTGGCGCTATCCATCTCGCGGCCGATGGTCTCGGCGACCGCCAGCACATATTTGAGGTCGGCCGAGCCGTCCTCGCCGGGCGGCGTGCCGACCGCGATCATCTGGATTTCGCCGTGCCGGACGGCGGCGGCGGCATCGGTGGTGAATTTGATGCGGCCGGCGGCATGATTCTCCCTGACGATGCTTTCGAGGCCTGGCTCGAAGATCGGGACGAAGCCCTGGTTGAGGCGCTCCACCTTGCTTTCGTCGATGTCGACGCAAACCACCTGGTGGCCAACCTCGGCAAGCACCGCCGCCTGCACGAGGCCGACATAGCCAATTCCAAACACCGTCAAGTTCATTCGGTTTCATTCCCATCCATGGCCGCGACCCGTTCTCGGTCTGGCCGGTTCAATTCGTCTTTCCCAACTCTTTTACGCTGCATACGAGCGATTCCGGAAACTGGCATGGCTCGCCGAGCGCGGTGAAGGCAACGCGTTCGACCTGCAGCGAAAGCTTGCGGCCCGGATCCGCGAAAGCGCCCATCCAACCCTTCATGGTGTCGCTGCCCCAAAGGCTGAAGAATATCTTCTGCGCATGGCTGGGCAGCTTCGCCGGGTCGGTGATGGTGTTCACCAGCTGGCCGTTGACGTACCAGCGCAAACTGTCCTTCTCCCAGACGAAGGCGTAGTCATTGAAGGCCTTGTCGGTGCCGCCCGGCACCTCGACCAGCTTCTCGTTCTTGCCCTTGCCGTCGATATAGGCGTTGACCTGCACCTTCGAGGTGTCCTTGGTCAGGATCTCGAAGTCGATCTCGTCCCAGGGCTGCTTGTCCGACGGGCCGATATAGGTGAAGAAGGCCGCGTTGAGGCCGGAACCGGTGTCGGACTTCAGCCGCGCCTCATAGGTGCCATGTCCAAAGCGCTGCTTGGTCTGGATCTCACCGCAGGCGAACTCGCGATCCTTCAGCTTCTGTTTTTCGAAGCCGAGCGACAGCACACCGTCTGAAAGCTCGACCAGCCCCTTCGACCAGGTGCAATTCTGGTGGCTGCCGTTGCTCCAGCCGTCGGAGGCATACCAGCGAGACTTGTCGAAGCTCTTGAAATCATCGACGAAAGACGGAGCGGATTGGATATCCTGCGCATGGGATGGAGCCGCAAAGAGGCTGCCGAGAGCAGCCAGCAGCAATCCGCAGATCAAGCCCAACCGCCGCAGGTCGGCTTGCCGGGTCTCATGCGCGACTGAGGTTGCGTCAATTGCTGTCGTGGACGTGGTTTTCGGATCCGAATTCATACCAAACTCACCTTTGTGCTGTGCGTCCCCAACCCAAAGTCGACGTTTGAACCGCTTCCAAACGGGCCAACCTTGGCCTCCTTTTCGACCCCCCGGAAATCCCTCTCCTGTCCTGCATCATAGCTTTGAAGCTTGCATCATGCCTTTGAAGTAGTCTCACACCCGGCCGGCACCCGCGGGCCTGGCGAAATCAGCCGTGGCGGCCGAATCGGACTCCCCACCCGCGTCGAAGACCATGTCGAGCGAATGACGCAGTTCCTTCATCAGGCCGTGCTGGCGCGAGAGTGCCGCGATGCGGCGCTCGCAATTGAGGATCGATTGCGTCAGCGCGCTGACTTCGGACGAGCGCTTCTTGGAAGCGGAGCCGTTTTCCATGGCTTCGACAAGAAAGGCCGCGTTGGTCGCCGTCTTGCGGTAGCGGCTCTCCAGGCCGGTTTTCTCGGCTGCGATCTCGGCGGCGATCTGCTCGAACAGTTTCGCCAGCCGGTCGAGGCGCGCGATGTCGGCCTGCCGGTCGCGGGCAGGATCCCTTGATCTGAAGCCAAATATCGAGGCCATGGGCTTAAATTCCTGTCATCGCCGGCTTGCCTGCCGACCACTGGCCGATCCCCGCAAGCGGGGCTGATAAGCTCGTACCGCATTGTCCAGCTCCTTTTGACGGGAGAGACGTCGGACCAATCCGATCGGGGGCCAGTTCGGTTGGTCGTTCAATTTGCTGCACCGCAACATAGACTGCCATCGTCGGAGCCGTGAGGCAACCACCCAATTCGTAAACTCTTAAATCCAGTGGAAATGGTTTGCACGATGCGAATGCTGTTTGACGGGTGACGCGGGCATTCCCCGCCCCTTACCGCTCCTTGCCCGCACTGGTCCCGGCCATTAGGAAACGCAGCGGCGGCACGCGCTTTTGCCTGGACACAAGGCCAACGCGCCGAAACAGCGCCTCCAGCTTGTCGGAGGCCACGCCTTGGACGATGGGGACCAAGTTGGATTGACTTGCAAGGGCGTAGGCCGCGGCCGAGGCCAGCCCGCGCTCGGCCTTCACGTCGAGGAAATTGCGCAGCCGGTATTTGTCGCGCACATGCCGCTCGTGCCGCCGCAGCACCGCCTTGGAGCCTTCCGGCAGGCTGTCTATCGCCAACAGCGCCAGATCGGCATCGGCCAGCCGCTTCAGATCCTGCGTCTTGTGGCGGCCGCTGAGCGAATCAGCGCGTACGATGGCACCGTAGCCGCAGGAACGGATGACCTTGAACCGCGCGCCGTGGGCGACCGCGCGGGCATAGAGCTCGTAGTCCTCGCCCAGCCGCAGGCTTTCGTCGTAGCGCAATCGGTGCCGATCGAGGAAGGCGCGGCTGATCACCGGCTTCAAGAAGCCAAGCTCGCCTCTTTGCACGCGGCGCCTGGAGATGTTGCCTTCGACGAAGCGCTCGAAGTCGAGGAATTCCGGATCGGCGGCAAAATCCGGGGCGACGATCTTGGTCGCGTCATCAGTCGCATCATCCCTGATGAGCATGATGTTATCGGCCGCGAAATCCCAATCGGCGGCGGCAAACAGATTGCGGAGCCGGCCCTCGAGGAAGAAGTCGTCGGCATCCAGAATGCTGATGAACGGCGCTTTCGAGCCGGCAATCGCGGCATTGCGCGCAAAGGAGGGGCCACGATTGACGTCAAGGCGCATGACCTTGAGCCGGCCGCTGCCGTCGTCGGCGGCGCGGGCGACCTCGGCCGTATTGTCGGTAGAGCCGTCGTCGACAACGACGACCTCCGCCACCTCGGGTTCACGCAATGCGGACGCGATGGCGACCTCGATCGTGCGTGCCGCGTTTTTGGCCGCGATGATCACGCAGACCTCTGATTTCGTCATCGACATGGGTTAGCCTCTTGCACAGGTTTCGATTTGCCCTCGCCCTGTACGTATTGCAACGCCACCGCCATCACGGGCTGGCCGGCCGCTCGAAGATGCGGCGACTGATATCCGCCGACGCTGCCCAGCCGGCCTCGGCCAAGTAGCGGACGGGAGCCCTGCCGCACAATTCCCACAACACCGTTCGCCGCTGCGGCCACCGCAAGGATGACAGCCATGGCGCGATGACCATGTTGAGCAGGTCCTCGTTGCCGATGCGCGACAAGACCGGCTTGGCCCGCTCCGACAGAAGCGTGCCGTTGGCGCCCAGCAGCACATCGGCGGCGCGCAGGCCGAGCAACAATGTGTCGTCCAGCCCCTGGCTTACCGCTGCATCTAGCACACGCTGCTGATCGGCCTCGCCAAGACGGTTGGCGCTGGCCCTGATATCACAGACATAGCCGGCACAGGGTTCGCGGTTGAATAGTGCCTTGGCGACGCTGATGCAGGACAGCATCAATGTGTCGGCGGCCGACGTGAACGGCACTTCGATGCCGGTGATCTCGACCAGCCGCTTGCGCCGCAGGAAACCGTCGGCATCGCGCGGACTGGGCGAACCGGGCTGCTGGAGGCGGTAATGAAGGTCGACCGTGGACGGCCCGTTGCCACGGATCATGTGCTGCTCGCCAAGGAAGCGGACCCACCAGAGGGAGCGTGACTTGCCTGAGACCTCATAGCCGATCGAGCGCAGCGCATCGCGTGCTTTCGAGAATCCGGACGGGGAAACCAGGATGTCGACATCGCCCGAAGGCTTCATGAAATGGTCGTCATAGAGCAGATGCTGCTGGAAGGGACCTTTGAGAAAGACGAAATCGATCTGCCTGTCGCGCAGCGCCTGATGGATCGCCATCGAATCCATGAGACAGGCGGCATTCATCGAAACCGTCCGCCGGCGATAGGTGTCGAGCCATTGGAAAAGTTCGGCGGGCCTTTCGCTGGCCGGAGCGCGCGACAGCGCTTTCAAAACGAAGGTGGCGACCTTGTTCAGCCTGGCGATATCGGCGACGGCGGTGGCGGAAAGGCTCGGCGTCGACACATCGCCGGCGGGAACCGCCGCGCCTGAGAAATACAACCGCAGGCAGGCCCGCACATAGGCAATCTCGTCGGCACAGTCGGCGGCGCGCAGTCGTTCATAGGAACTTTCCGGCAAGGCCATTGAGCGCATAGTCTCCAAAATGCGGTTTGCACGGCGTTTATGCTGCAAGTGCGAAACAAAGCATCCTCAAAAACCTGGACGCCGTAAAGTCTTTCCTTTCGCAGTGTGAAATTTTGCAACCAGAGCGTTTGCCGCGCTTCCTCGATGCGACGCAACATATGGCTGAATTTCCGACGCAATCGTGGCGCTACAGCTGATCATCGACGCCCAGCTGGCTAACAAGACTCCATCATTTTAGACATGCCTAAAAAAACATCACCGCCATGAACTTTTTATGCAAGTAAATTCAATTGCTTAAAGAATCGCCAGCGCTAAAGGCAGACTGCATCGAACTTCGTCTCGACGAAGGCGGAATCTTGAGCATTCCGCACACGCATGGTGACGTCCGCAACCCGTAATTGATTAACCAGAAGTAAATCAGGCTTGACTCATAAATGTTGCTATGCAGCTATTGCATCGCAGCATGAAAGTGCTGACGGCACTCGACAGGCCGTTTCCAGTCCTCATTGGAGAGTAAAATGGAACAGAATGTTGAAAAGCATGAGTACGAAACGCCAAGCCTGACAGTACATGGTTCGATCGAAACCATTACCCAGGGCGGTGGCGGCAACACGGCAATCGACGCGTCGTTTCCGGCGCACACCCCGATTGGCGATCTGACGTTCTCCTGAGACTAGCTTGGTTCTGGAGGAGTGACGTTGGGCCTCCGGGACTGAAGACCGCAAATGGAGCCGGGGATGAAAATCCCCGACTTTCCGCTTTTTGAACTGACGACGCGTAGACCGTGTGTTGCTAACGAGGTTTTGGCATGAACTGGAACCCATCCGAGCACGATTGCGTAAGTGCCACCGGGGATGCGGTGGCCTGTGAATTCGGCGATGGCCTCGCGCTTCTCAACCTGAAATCCAATATCTATTACAGCCTCAACAGCGTCGGTGCGTTCATCTGGGAGCAGATCCAGGAGCCGAAGTCGATCGCCGATATCCGGAGCGCCGTGCTTGCGCGCTACAATGTCGACGCCGAGCGCTGCAAGGCTGACGTCGACGCCTTGCTTAAGGGCTTCGCCGAAAACGGACTTGCGAGGCTGCACAATGGGGCACTTGTCTAGGCAGGTTCCGCAGAAGGCCATGATCTCGCGGCAGAGACCTGCGGCGGACCAAAGACCGAGGCCTGCCAAACGCCGGCCCGGCCGGGGATTGGCCAGGGTCCTCTCCCTGAGCGGCTCGGAAGCGCTTTTCCTCTGCCACTGCCTGCTGGTGGTCGCGACCATCCGGCTGGGGCTGACCTTGTTTTCCTACAACCGTGTTCGCGGCATGGTGACCCGGCTCAACGCGCGCCAGTGCGCCAGCATGGGCGAGCTGCGGCTCGTCGCCTGGGGGGTTGCCGCGGCCGCACGGTTCGTGCCGCGCGCCACCTGCCTTACCCAGGCGCTTTCGGGCCAATACATTCTCGCGCGCCAGGGCAATGCCTCCAACATCCGCATCGGCATCGAACGCGGCACGGGCGAGCAGTTGAAGGCGCATGCCTGGCTGGTCAGCGACAACCATGTCGTGCTTGGCGGCTCCGTCGATGGTTTCGCGCATCTGGTCGACCACGGCAGCCGATGAGCGGCGTGGCCGGAATCCTGCTGCGACAGGGACACGCTGAAGCGGTCCGAGGACACGCGCTTGCGGTCCGAGGACACGCGCCTGCGGACGCGGCGACCGATATCCAGCGAATGCTGGCCCGCATGCGCCATCGCGGCCCCGACGGAAATTCATGGTGGCTGGACAGCGCCGTCGCCCTTGGCCACGCCTGGCTCAACACCACGGATGAAGCCGGCCCCGGCCCGCTGACGATGGCCGGCGGCAAGCTCGCCATCACCGCCGATTGCCGGCTGGACAATCGCGACGAGCTGATGGCGAGGCTTGGCATACGCGACAGGTCGGTTGCGGACGCCATGTTGCTGATGCGGGCCTATCTGCGCTGGGGTGAAGCCAGCCCCACGCACCTGCAGGGCGATTTCGCCTTTGCCATCTGGGATGCAGAGCGGGAGTTGCTGTTCTGCGCGCGCGACCATTTCGGGGTCAAGCCATTCTACTATCACGCCACGGACCGGCGCTTTGCCTTTGCCTCCGAGATCGGGCCTATGCTTGGGCTTGACGGGGTCGGCGCGCGCATCAGCGAGCACCGCATTTCGGGATTCCTGGCCGGGCTTCCCGACGACCCGCAATCCACCCCCTACAGCGATATCTTCAGCCTGCCGGCGCGTCACAGCCTGACTGTCACCGCCCAGCAAGTGGTGCTACGCCGATACTGGCAGATCGAGCCATCGGCACGACCGCCGCGGTCGGATGCGGCGGAGGAATTCGCGCATCTGTTTTCGCAATCGGTGCGCAATCGCATGCGCGGAAGCCGGTCGGTCGGCGCGATGCTGAGCGGCGGCCTCGATTCCTCCTCGATCGCCTGTGTCGCCGGCCTGCAGAACGCCGCCGAGCGGAAACCCAGCCTGCCGACCTTTTCGCTGGTTTTCGAGAAGGGCTCGTCGATGGACGAACGGGTTTTCATCGATGCGGTGCTCGATCAGCAGAAGACCGATCCGACACTGATCCCGGTCGGCAATTATGCGCCCTTCGCCGAGTTCGAACGGGTGCTGGAGGAACAGGAGGGCACCTTCCTGGCGCCGGGCCTGACGCTGACCCGCGGCATCTACCGGACGGCGGGCGCAAGAGGCATCAAGGTGCTGCTCGACGGCCATGGCGGCGACGAGGTCGTCTCACAGGGACATGGCCATCTGCACGAGCTTGCCAATGGCGGAAGGTGGCTGGACCTTTGGCGCGAGGTTCGCAGCGCCTCCAACACCTATGGCGACAGCACGCTCGGCCTTTATTTCCAGTTCCTGACCCTTTACGGCCCGGCCTGGCGCATAGCCAAGGCCAGACAGCTGGCGAACCGTGCCCTGAACAGGATACGCAAGCCCACGCAAATGCAGCGCGGCCGCAGCTGGCGCGACCTGATCAATCCGGACCTAGCCAGGCGGACCGAACTCATCGACCGCTTCCATCGGGCCGGCTACATGCCGCCCGGCGTCCAGGCCAGCGACGCGCTGAGCCATCGCTGGATCTTGTCCAACGGCTATGTGCCGCACTCTTTCGAAGTGCTCGACAAGGCGGCGGCCAATTTCGGCGTCGAGCCGCGCTATCCGTTCTGGGACAAGCCGCTGGTCGAATTCTGCCTGGCGCTGCCGGGCGAGGAGAAACTCAGCCACGGCTTTGGCCGCTACGTGTTGCGACGGGCGATGGAGGGCATCCTGCCGGCAGCGGTGCAGTGGCGGCGCGACAAGATCGATTTCACCGCCAATCTCGTCAACGGCATGGTGCGCAACCACCGCGACCTCCTGGAACAGCTGCTGGTTTCGGATGCCGGCCGTATCGCGCCCTATGTCAACCTGCCGCAGGTGAGCGCCGCCTATGCGCGGCTGCTGCGCCAGCCCGATCAGGCAGCGCCGCTGGATGTCCAGTATGTCTGGCGTTCGGCCTCGCTGTCGTTGTGGCTGCGGCAAGTCCAGCACGGCGGGAGCTCCGCATGATGCCTCGCAGCGAGCCGCTCGCCACATATGTCGGCGATCCTCCGCCCCATGGCGGGACCACGAGGGAGCGGCGCTACTATCGGGCTTACGGCCTGACCGTGGCGTCCGACCTGGCGCTGCCCGAACTGGAGCCGGCGGAGCCGGCGGCGGCGGATATACTGATCGCCATCGGCACGATCGACATGCCGAAGCCTTCGTCCGAGGCCGCGACGATCTTCCGCTTCGAGCCGGACCGGCAATATCTGGCTTGGCATGCCGTCGGCGCCTTCCTGATCAGCGATGCCAGCCGCATCGACATCGAGCCGGCGCCCGGCGTCGGTGACGCCCTGCTTGCCTTTCCACTGCTTGGGCCGGTGATGGCGCTGCTGCTGCACCAGCGCAGCCTGCTCGTCCTGCATGCCAGCGCCATCGCGGTGGCCGGCAGGGGAGCCATCTTCATGGGCGACAAGGGTGCCGGCAAATCGACCACGGCAAGCGCCCTGATCCGGGCCGGTCATCATCTGCTTACCGACGATGTCGTGGCGCTCGATCTCGCCAGGCCGGACGCACCGATGATCGTTCCGGGCTTTCCCCAGATCAAGCTTGCCGCCGACGCCGCGGCCGCGATCTCGCTTGGCCAGGCGGAGGTGCGGCCGCAAGTGCATCCGGCGATCGAGAAGATGCAGCATCGCCTGCATGGCGCCTTCTCCGGCGGCATGGTGCCGGCGACCAGGATCTATGTCCTCGAGCGCGGCGCGAAGGCCGCGATCACGCCCTTGCCCGGCATTGCCGCCCTGCCGGCGATCATCAAGTTCTCCTATGTGACGCGGTTCGGCCGCGCGGCGCTCCCCGGCGATTTCGCGGCGCTGCATCTTCGCCAATGTTCAGCGATCGCTAACCATGCCGGCGTGTTCCGGCTGGAAGTTCCGACCGGCCTCGACAGGATTGGCGAGGCCGTGGCGCTGATCGAAGGCGACCTGGCGGCCGGGGATCTGGCGGCCCCGGACCACACGACCAGAGATCTGGCGGCCGACCGTCGGCAGCGGTGAGCGCAATCATGTCGAAATCCTCGATCCTTCGCCTGTCGCTGTTTCGCGATGTTGCAGCGTTCGGCGCCGTCATCGCCCAGATCGGCGGGCGGCGGACCTGGACGGCACTGCTGTTCCTGATCCTCGGCAGCTTGACGGAAGGCATTTCGATCCTGCTGCTTGTGCCGCTGCTGCACCTGGTCGGGCGCGCCGACCAGGATTTCGCGGTCCGCTTGCCGAACAATGATTTCGTGCGCTGGCTGGTGCCCGAGGGAACGCTGCAACTGACGACGGTGCTGTGCGCGCTGGTCGGGCTCGTTGCCGTGCAGGCAGCGTTCAACCGCTTCAAGTCGGTCTACATGGCCAGGCTTCTCTTCGATTTCATCAACCGTTTGCGCATGAACCTGTTCGAGAGCATCGGCAAGGCGCGCTGGGGCGTGTTCTCGCGCATGCGCAGCTCCGATCTCGACCATGCGCTGACCGGCGACATCGATCGCGTCCAGGGCGCCGCCTTCTCGCTTTTGATGCTGGTGCAGATAGCGGTGCTTTTGGTGGGCTATCTCGTGATCTCGATGTTCATCTCGCCAGTGATGACGGCGTTTGCGATCGTCATCGGCATCGTGATGTTCATAGCGCTGCAGCCGTTTCGCGCGCGCGCCACCGCTTTCGGGCGTGTCCTGACCAGCAATCGCCAGGATCAGTACCGCACGGTCTCGGAGTTCCTCGGTGGCATCAAGGTGGCCAAGAGCCTGAATGTCGAGGCCAGCTATTTCGCGCAGTTGCAGTCGACGCTGGAAAAGATGAAGGCCGACAATATCGACTATGTGCGCAACAGCTCGATCGGCACCGCGGTGTTCCAGGTGGCGAGCGTCGTGGGTCTCAGCCTGTTCATCTATGTGGCGCTGGTCCGCTTCAACCTGTCGCTGGCCGAGATTGTCGTGCTGCTTCTCATCTTCATGCGCATCGCGCCGCGCTTCATGGATATGCAGACCCAGGCCCAGCAAGTGCTGATCAACCTGCCTGCCTATACGGCCATGCGCAGCCTGCAGGCCCGTTTCGACGCCGAGCGCGAACCCGGCCATGCCGAATCCGGGGATGCCGGCAAGCTGTCGCTCGATACCGGGCTGAACATTCGCGGCGTCTCCTTCGGCTACGACGACGGCTCCGGCAAGGCAGTGGTGAGCGACATCACCTTCGGTCTCCCTGCCGGAAAAATCACCGCCCTGATCGGCCCCTCGGGATCGGGCAAGAGCACGATCGCCGACATGCTGCTCGGCCTGCTCGAGCCGACCGCCGGCAAGATCCTGGTCGACGGCGTCGAGATCGATGCCGGCAATCGCCGGCGCTGGCGAGATCAGGTGGCCTATGTGCCGCAGGACGTGTTCCTGCTGCATGACACGATCGCGGCGAACCTGCGCCTTGCCGCGCCGCGGGCCAGCGACGACGATCTGTGGATCGCGCTGCGCGCCGCGCATGCCGGTGACTTCGTCGAACGGCTCGACCGGCAGCTCAAGACGGTGGTCGGCGACCGCGGCGTACGGCTCTCCGGCGGCGAGCGCCAACGCATTGCGCTGGCGCGTGCGCTGCTGCGCAAGCCGTCGCTGCTCATCCTCGATGAGGCGACCAGCGCGCTCGACTGGCAGAACCAGTCGCTGATCGCCCGGTCGATCGACGGCTTGCGCGGCGCGATGACCATCCTGACCATCGCGCACCGGCCATCGATGATCGCCTTCGCCGACTGGGTGGTGGCGATGGAAGACGGCCGTATCGTGGAAGTCGGCCAGTATCAGCGGCTGAAGGCGAAGCCGGCGAGCCGGCTGTCGAGGATGCTGTCGGGGGAACAATCGGAAACCGAACCCGCCGATGTGGCCTGAGGCCGCGGATACCCTTTGCAGGAGCTAATGCAGGCTGCGCCGGGCGTTGCCCAGCTTCTCGCCTTCGGTCACGTCGGGCGCACTCAGCTTTCTCTCAGCTTCGCGCAGCCTGTCGGCTTGCGTCGGCGCACTCCTGGCGATCATGGCATAGACGAGGACGAAATAGCCGGCCTGGATGATCACGGCACAGATGATGACGCGCATCAGCGTCGTGCCCAGCGATGCGCCGCCAAGCCATGACCAGGCGACGACGATTGCAATAGCGAAAATCATCCCAACGATGAATTTTGGAAGCGACATACCCAACAGCCCATAAACCGGCCCGGGTTATATCAAACGATAGCCCCACCCGAGCGCCGTCCCTTGTCATGCGGGCTTGTAAAGGTGCCCGCTATCGGCCGGTTGCTTCCGGCCTTTCAACCTGTCGCCACCCTGACAGGTATAATTTGCAATTCTATTAAGGCGAGCAGAAGGCGGCAAGGGCAACCGCACATTTTTTTGATTGAGCTTGCGCGATCGACTCTGGCATGCTGCAACGCACACCACCGCAGTTCACTCAACCTGCAGCCGCCGACCCTTTTCAGTACAATTCCCAATATTATGTAGTATTTTATGTTAATAGTCGGGAACTTCGCGCCTTTCTAAAGCTCTAATATGTACCATTCAGGGCCTGCGAGAACGCCTTGCCCCAGATTCGCCGCGAAAAGGTCCGCATTTTTTTACGCTTGCCCATTTATTGTCACAAATGCGCTAAACATCCTGAAAAATGTGCATCGCTAGCTTATTATTTAGTCAATTCATGACGTGACTATTTCAGTGGGCCGGGAAATTGTGTGTTGCGCTGCAACATTTTTTTGGTATCGTGTGGTGAACCATTCGTTCAACGCATGGAGTTTCCGCATGAGGGATATTGCCAAGTCGGCCACGGCGGGCTTTTCGCAGGCTGACACCGATTTTCCGCCGCCGATCGGCGGCCTCATCAAGCGCAGCTTCGATATTGTCGGGTCACTGGTTGGTCTGATCGCTCTCAGCCCGCTGTTCATCATGGTAGCGCTGCTGGTCAAATTTTCCGACGGTGGATCGATTTTCTACGGCCATCGGCGAATCGGGCGCGGCGGACGGATTTTTCCGTGCCTGAAATTCCGTACCATGGTTCCGGACGGTGACAAGGTGCTGGCCGCCTATCTCGCCACCAATCCGGACGCCAATGCAGAATGGATAGCGACCCGCAAGCTGAAGAACGATCCGCGCGTCACCCGTGTCGGCGCGGTGTTGCGGAAGCTCAGCCTCGACGAATTGCCGCAGATCATCAACATCCTGCAGGGCGATATGAGCCTTGTCGGGCCTCGCCCGGTGGTGCGCGACGAGCTGGAAATCTACGGCAGCGCCGCCGTCTACTATCTGAAGTCGCGGCCCGGCCTGACCGGCCTGTGGCAGGTCAGCGGCCGCAACGACGTCTCCTACGACAGCCGCGTCGCCTTCGACCGCCACTATGTCGAGAACTGGTCGCTGTTCGGCGACGTGCGCATCATCATCAAGACCGTGCCGGCCGTCTGGATGTCACGCGGCTCCTACTGACCGGACGCCGCACCAGGCATCCGGCGGCAAGCTCATCGGGCGATGGGGCTAAAACGGATCGGAACGTTCAGTTGAAAAAAGACATGTTCGAAGCCTTTGGCAGCGGCCGCTTTTCCGGCCGCTCTCGGCTTATGGCCACCTGCCTTGCGATGTCGCTCGCTTTTCTTCCCCAGGTCGCCATGTCAGGCGAATACCAGCTCGGCTCGCAGGACAAGCTCAACATCCGCATCGCCGAATGGCAGACCGTCGAAGGCACGTTCCGCGACTGGTCGGCGGTGAACGGCGAATACACGGTCGGCCCGGCCGGCACGCTATCGGTGCCTTTCGTCGGCGAGTTGCCGGCGGCCGGCAAGACCACGGCGGAAGTCGCGGCGGCAATCGGCGAGGCACTGCAGCACAAGCTCGCTCTGTCGGACAAGCCCGAGGCCTCGGTCGAGATGGCGCAATTCCGGCCCTTCTATATTTCGGGCGAAGTGCAGAATCCCGGCCAGTTTCCTTTTGTGCCCGAACTGACGGTGCTGAAAGCGATCAGCGTCGCCGGCGGCATCAGGCGCAGCGCCGATTACGGTCCCCAGCTCGGCAAGGACCTGGTCACCGCCAAGGGCAATTTCGATATCTCCGACGACCAGCGCGTCCGGCTGCTCGTCAGGCGCGCCCGCATCGATGCCGATCTGGCCGGCAAGGCAAGTTTCGAAGCGCCGAAAGAGGTCGAGGGCGATCCGCGGCTGCCGACCATCGTCGCCGACGAAATGACGATCCTGACGGCAGACCAGAAGGCGCTGAAGCTGAAGCTCGAGGCGCTCGGCGATCTCAAGAGTGTCCTTCAGGCCGAAATCGAATCGCTGCAGAAGAAGATCGTCAACCAGCAGAAGCAGGTTGACCTGGCGCAGCAGCAGCTCACCAGCATCGGTCCGCTGGCGCAGAAGGGCCTGGTCGCCAATGCGCGGCTGCTGGATTCGCAGCAGTCCGTCACCGACCTGCAGGGGAAGATCCTCGACTACGAGACGGCCATCCTCACCGCCAAGCAGGCGATCAGCAAGGCGACGCAGGACGCCATCGATGCCCAGAACACGTTGAGCTCGAGCCTCGCCGCCGCCCGGCAGCAGACCGAAGCCGACCTGAACGAGGCCGCGCTGAAGGTGAATATGCAGAAAGGCCTGATAGCCCAGGCCAGCGATCCCGCGACGACGGCCGCCATCACCAACGACCAGCAGCCTACCCTGCTTTATTCGCTGGTGCGCAACGTCGACGGCAAGACCAGTGAAATCGCGGCGAAGGAAGAAACACCGGTGCTGCCCGGCGACGTCATCAAGGTCAAGCTGGCACCGCTGGCCAGCCAATAGGTCGGGGACTTCGGCGCGATCCAGCCGTTCCGATCCATCGCACAAGGAATTCCAACCTCCACCAGGCCCGCCTGGTGGAGGTTTTGCCATGAGCGATCCAGGCCGCGAAATGATAGAGCGTTTCACCGTTTCACGGAAGCGGCGAGCCGTTCGATCTCTTTGTTCTAACGCAATTCCCAAGGGAAACCGCTACGCGCTTTTCCTGGAATTGCTCCAGAGCGCGCCGCCTCGAAGGACGGGAATGTCTCGTTGCCGCAAGGCGCTATGCGCCTTTGGGCAACGTGGATGGGCTCATGATGGATCGGCGGCGGCTGGACGGCCGACATGCCGGGGCCAGGCCGGCTCGCCCCTTGCCGCGTCCGCCGGCTCGAAGGCCGGCGACCAGCGCGTGCGGGTGACCGGCAGCCGTGCCAGCTTGAAGTAGCTGAAATACATCAGGAAGGAGCCCATGATGTAGGGGTTGAGGACCTCGACCTCGACGAAGGAGCGGATGAGCAGCAACACCATCACGCCGAACAGCACCACCGATTCGGCCTGCCATGCCTTGAAAATCACCGTCGAGACATGGCCGTAGAGCGTGCGCAGCATGATCAGCGAGATCATCACCGCTCCGGTGAAGCCGAGTTCGACAAGCGCCTCGACATAGGTGTTGTGGAAATGGAAGCCGGTGCGGGTGGTGATGTAGAATTCGTTCCACAGCCGCTCGGCCTCGGCAAAGCCCTGCACCCAATAGGCGGCATAGCCGACGCCGACGATCGGCGAGCGCTGCGCGGCGTTCCAGCCCTGCTCCCACAGATAGGTCCGCCCGGTGAGCGTCGAATCCTTGCCGAAGAGGCCAAGCACGAAGTCCATGAGCCCGAGATTGAGGGCTACAACGGCCACCACCACGATCAGGCCGGCGCCGACCAGGAAGATCACCCGGCGATAGCGGCGCGACAACAGCTTGGTCATGGCAAGAAGCGCGATCAGCGCCAGAACCGCCGGTATCGAGGCCATCGACGTGGCGGAATGCGAAATGACCAGCAGGTAGGCCGACAACAGCACGACAGGCACGGTCAGCATGAAACTCAGCCGGCCACGCCGCAGGAAAGCGAGGAACACCACGGAGAAATAGATGCCGAGCGAGCCGACGAAGCCGATCTGGTTCTTGGAGGCAAAAGCGCCGACGAAATTGTAGGTGCCGTCAAGGACGTCCTCGGAATAGGCCCCGACCTTGAGCGAATAGAGCATGACGAAGAAAATCCCGACCAAGGCGCCGAGCGTCAGGGTGCGCACGCTGACGGTGCGCGCCGCGACATAGGCACAGGCGATATGGGACAGGTACTGGACCGCCGTTCTGGCGGTGACGCCGGGCGCCTGCGACCAGAAGATGGAGAAGCAGATATAGGCCGCAAACAGCAGGGGCAGCCAGGCGCTGGAGAGCTGGCGCAGGAAGCGCCGGTAGTCGACCAGGATGAGCGGAAGCCAGACGGCGTAGTAGGCCAGGATCAGCACCTGGCCGAAAATGACGGAATAGGAGAACGCCCAGATCGAAACGGCAACGGCAAAAGCGCCGTAGACAGAGTTCCTCTCGGGATCGACCAGCAGGGACTTTGGAATTTTCATCTCAGAGTCCCGTCGGCGCGGCCCAAGACCAGCAAATCCGGCAGGCCGCGGGCCAGCCGGCATATCCGCAAACAGGGGCGTGCAATAAACGGCATCTCCATTGTGCAGTGCAATATAACCTATCGCACCGCATGCTCAATGGCAATCCGGTCACCTTGTCTTACATCAGAGCCGTTCACCGTTTCACGGAAACCGCGAACCGCTCTAACTCTTTGTTTTGACGCAATTCCGGACGGAAAACCGTTCACACTTTTCCTGGAATTACCTCTAGCGAACGGGAGAGAGCAGCCGGCGGCCCGCCCCGCGCGACAGCCGCCTGGATCAGCAACGAGAACGCTACCACAGTGCTCCGCCGGTGATCTGGATGTTTTCCATGGTTATGCCCTTGGCCAGATCCGAGCACAGGAACACCGCCAGTGCGGCGATCTCCTGCGGCTGCAGCATGCGCTGCTGCGGGTTGCCCTTGGCGATCTCAGCCATCGCCTGCTGCGCGGTGCGCCCCTTGCCCTCGCGCTCGACGACCTGCGCCACGTTGCGGCGCATCAGTTCGGTCTCGACCCAGGTCGGGCTGATCATGACGCAGGTGACGCCATGCGCCGCCCCCTCCAGCGCCACGCAACGGGTCAAGCCAAGCAGGCCGGCCTTGGACGCGCAGTAGGCGGGGTTGTCCTTCCAGCCGACGGAGGCCGCAGTCGAGCCGATGTTGACGATACGGCCCCAGCCGCGCTCGATCATGCCGGGAAGCACGGCACGGGTGGCGCGGAAGGCGCCGGTCAGGTTGGTGTCGACGATCTTGTCCCACAGCGTGTCGGAATGTCCGCAGACCGGTTGCTCGGCGGTGGTGCCGGCCGCGTTGACCAGGATATCGGCAGGACCGATGGTGGCCTCGGCTTGCGTCACGAAACGGTCGGTGACCTCGCTGTCACGGACATCGAGGTGAGCAGCATGCACCCTGGTGCCATGGGCCGACAGGGCCGAGCGTACGCGCTCGATTTCGTCGGCGCCCGGATAACAGGCTGCGTCGGATCTGTCGGCCCCCGCAGGCGCGATGTAGGAGCCGACGGCGACATCGGCGCCGGCTTCAGCCAAGGCAGTGGCAATGGCGAAGCCCATCCCGGAAAAGCCGCCGGTGACGATTGCACCGCGTCCTGCAAGGTTTGTCATCGCGCGCTTCTCCAATGGTTGCGGCAGGCAATCAGGTTCCTGAGTATTTGTCGACGCGGTTCACTTTTCCCTAAAGCGACTTGCCCAGCCATTCGCGATAGAAGCCTTCGAGATCGGGCTGGAAATCGTGCACGATGGGATAGCCAGGCGCGGCCGCTTCCACCTCGTGCATGGTGCCGCACTGAGGGCAGATGAATTCGCGGATCTCCATCCATTGCGGATCGGGGATATCGCTGTTGGGATAGATCTCGCGCAGCGTCTCCTCGGTGTTGCGCACGATGATCGAAGCCTTGAGCTTCCAGTTCTCGCGATAGTCGCCGAAGGAGTGACCGCATTCGCAGCGGGTCACGCGCTCGTCGCCGCTCTGGCAGATGAAGAGGTGATCCGAGACCGGCAGCAGGATCGGGTCCTTCCAGCCGACACGGTCCTGCAGCACCGCGACGTATTTGAAGAAGCGGTCGTCATCCTTGTAGGCGCTCATGACGCGGCGCGTCTGCGGCCAAGGCAGCGTGCCCGCGACCAGATCGGCGATGACATCCTTGCTGTACGAGGTCATGGCTTTGCTCCTGGCATGAAGATCGATTTGGCGTCGACGTTCCAGAAATCGCTGAATTCCCTGGTGAAGCGCGACGACAGCTTGATCGCGCTGGCATACATTTTCTTCACCTCGGGGGCGAAGTCGGCCTTCTCGACACGGCCGCGTTCAGCGGCGATCCACTCGGAGACCGGCCGTGCCTTGGCCAGCCGCTTGGCGCGCATTTCGGCGCGGTGGCGCTTGGTGGCCTCGATGTTGGCGACGGGATAACCGTCCTCATCCTCATCCAGCATGATGCCGAAGATACCCTCGGCCGCTTCCTTGGTCAGATAGCCATTCTCGACATCCGCTGCCGTCTTGAGCGGATCGCGCTCCAGCACATCGCCATAGCCGCCGCCGCCATTGTAGGAATGGGTGAAGACGTCGCCGGTCTTGTGCGGGGCGGTGATGTAGGGACCTTCCATCGTCACATGCTCGCCCTGCAGCCGCAGTTCGAGTTCCGAGCGATGTGGGTTGGTGCCGGTGTGATGCGCCAGCGGCGCCCGTTTTTCGGCGAGTTCGAAGATGTTGGAATTGCGCACGGCGCGGTGCTTCTGGCAGGTCGGTGCCGGATAGCCGCCGCACATGCCGCCATTGTCGAACACGCGGGAGGAATGTTCAGATGTAACCAGCCTGAGATGGTCGGTCTTGCTGACCAGCCAGGTCGAGATGAAGGAGCAGCCGCCGCGATATTTGCCGGCGCCGCCGGAATTGGGAACGATCGAGCGGCCGATATAGACCATCGGCATGTTCTGTTCCCATATCTCGATATTGCCCATGTCGGATTCGGGATTCCAGCCGACATAGGCGGTGTCGAGACCATCCTTGATCGCCAGCGCGCCGGAGCCGGCGGCGGCGCACTCGAAATGCGCCATGCCGAACAGCTTGCCGTACTGGCTGGTGCCGCCCATCTCGATCATCGGGCTGTTGACCTGGCCGACGAAGGCTTCCTCGACAAAGCCGCGGCCGATGAAGGCGCGCGACAACAGCCGCTGGAACACGCCGTAGGCCGGCAGCAGCAGGGCCCATGAGGTCGCGGTCGCCACCATCTCATTGTCCGGATTGGTCCATGTGCCGTGCGGCAGTTTCAGCTCGGTTGCCATCCAGGCGCCGTCATTGACCAGGCCTTCGAAATTCATGTGCTGGGTGAGCGTCACGAACATGCCGCCATCCATGCCGGCCGGCGTGCAGTTCATCGAATGGTAGCCCCAGGGCTGCGTGCCCTCGAAGTCCATGATGATCTTGCCGTCGGTGGTGATCTCCATCTCGATGGGCATGTTGTAGAGCCAGTCGGGATCGCCGAGCGGCTGATAACCCGGTTTGCCCGCGGTGACATGGCCGTAGAAAGTGTGGCCGCGATAGATGCCGGGCACGGTGAGCTGGCGCGTGCGGGCGAGCTGGGCGCGCCGGCCCTCCTCGATGAATTCCTTCGACACCTGCATCCAATAGTCCAGGCCGATCTCGTCGATCAGCGCCTTGACGCTTTCGCGCATGTCGATGCAGGAGGCGACCTTGGCCTTCTCGTCGAGCACCCAATAGATCGGCATGCGCAAATTGCGCTCGCAGCGGATGACATAGTCTCGACGGATCTCGTCGTTCTCGCCGACCTTTTCGGCGCAGACGAACAGGCCCTCTGTGAAGCGCTCCTGGGCCAGCGCCACGTCCCCGCCGGGGGTAATGCCGCCGGCCTCGAGTTCATGGCAGACCGCGCCCGCCCAGCCGACAAGCTTGCCGGAATGGAAGATCGGTACAACGTCCATGACATCGGGCACCTGCACGGTTCCGATGAAGGCATCGTTGTTGGCGAAGATGTCGCCGTCGCGGATGCAAGGGTTTTCCTCGTAGCCGTTGCGGATCATCCATTTGATGAAGCGGCTCATCGTGTGCACATGCACCATGATGCCGTTGGAGAGCGCGATCGCATCGCCTTCCGGCGTGTAGATGGCGACGACCATTTCGCCGACTTCGCGCACGCCCGGCGAAGCCGAGATGCGGCGGGCCATTTCGCGAGCCGAGACGCAATAAGCGCGCAGCTTGGTGTGCAGCGTCTCGAATTTCAGGGGATCCTGATTGCGCAGCTGCAATTCGGTGATGCCGTCATAGCAGCCGGTCTCTTCCATGAGCCGTTCGGATTCGATCAGCCGTTCGCGGATGCGGAGCGCGGAGGCGGGTTTGTCCAGCATGGCGTTCGCCCTTCTCAAGCGTGGGTGTAGTGCAGCAGCGTCCATTCATCGACATGGACACGGTCCTGCGGATGAACGACGAGCGTGGTGGCGGGATGTTCGATGATGGCCGGGCCGATGACCTCGTGACCGGGCTGCAGAAAGTCCATCTCGTAGAGATTGGCCTTGTGCCAGCGACCGCCAATATAAGCCTCGCGCACGCCCTTATGGGCGAATGACGGATCCGACTTGCCAAGCGGACGCTTCAGCAGCACCGGCTTGACCTTGTCGGCGGTAGCGATGAGGCCAAGCTCGGTGATGGAGAAGCCGGCTTCGCCATAGCGCGAAACGCGATGGTTGACCTTGGCGTAAACCGCCTCGAACTCGTCGATGACCCTGCGCATGTCATCGGCCGATTGAAGGGCCGGCAGCGGCGCCATCACCTCGACGTCCTCCAGCTGGCCGGTGTAGCGCATCATCAGGAACGGCACGGTCTTGATCTTTTCGCGCGCATGGCCGTCCACGATCATCTCATCGACCGCCGCCTTGGTGAGATCGTCCCAGACGGCGGTGACCTTCTTGCCGAAGGCGAGCAGCTCGTCGTCGCTGGCCCGCGCACCGATGTCATGCTGCGTCGACACGGAGTGGCGGCGCATGAAATCGGCGGTGGTGCAGCCGAAGGCCGAGAAGGCGGCGGCGAACTGGAAGGTGATGATGTCCTTGAAGCCGATGCCCCTGGAGCAGCCGGCGAGATGCAGTGGACCCGAACCGCCATAGGAGAGCAACGTGAATTCCGAGGGGTGGATGCCCTGGCCGGAAATAACGCGGCGCAGCGCGTTGTTGGCGTCGGCCTCCAGCATGTCGATCATGCCTTCGGCGGCTTCCTCGACGCCAACGCCAAGCAGGCGCGAGCATTTTTCTTCGAAGGCTATCCTCGCCTTCTCGACCTGCAGCACAACCTTGCCGCCGAGGAAATAATGCGGGTTGAGTCGGCCGAGGATGGCGTCGCAATCGGCGATGGTCGGTTCGGTTCCGCCCCTGGCGAAGCAGATCGGGCCCGGATCGGAACCGGCACTTTCCGGCCCGAGCGAGACTTTCTTGGTCAGCGGGTCGACCTTGAGGATCATGCCGGCGCCGGCGCCGATCGTGTCGAGATGCAGCGTCGGCACGTTGAGCTTGAAGCGGTCCATCAATGGCTCGTTTTCGATCCGCGTCTGGCCACGGGTGATGACGCCCATGTCGAAGGAGGTGCCGCCCATATCCGAACAGATCAGCGAGTCGTTGCCGATCAGCTTGCCGACATAGGCCGCGCCCAGAATGCCGCCGATCGGACCGGAGATCATCGTCTCATGCAGACGCGGATGGTTGATCGAGGTCAGTCCGCCGAAGGAGAGCAGCGTCTGAACGCCATATTTGAAGCCGTATTTCCTGGAGACGTCCTCGATGCCCTTGAGCTGCTTGCGGCCGCGCGAGGTGGCATAGGCCTCGATCAGCACCGAGTTCAGCCGCGACTGCTCGCGGATGACCGGGCGCACCTCGTGGCTGGTGTAGACCAGGATGTCGGCGCCGGCCTTGGCGATCTCCTCGCGGCAGATCTCGGCAATGCGCTTCTCGTGCACGGGATTGACGTGCGAGAAGATGGTCATGATGCAGATCGCCTCGACCTTGTCGGCGATCAGCTTCCTGGCGGCGGCCGCGACCTCATGCTCGTAGAGCGGCAGGATGATGTCGCCGAACTGGTCGATGCGCTCGGTGACGCCATGGGTGCGGCGGCGCGGCACCAACGGGTCGGGATGCTGGTGCGTCACCGCGTGCAGCCGGTCGGCGTAGGAATAGTCCGCCCAGGCCTGCAGGCCGCGGCCCATCAGGATCATGTCCTCCAGGCCCTTGGTGGTGATGAGGCCGAGGCGGCGGCCGGTGCGCGACAACAGCGTGTTGAGCATGCCGGTGCCGGAATAGAGCACGACGTTGACGCCGGAGAACAGCTGCTCCAGCGAGATGCCCCAGGCATCGGCCGCGTCCTCGGCCGAGGCGAGGAAACCCTCGGCCTCGTTCCTAGGCGTGGTCGCCGACTTGCCGATCTTGAAGTGGCCGTCCTGATCGACAAGGATCGTGTCGGTCATGGTGCCGCCGGCGTCGATGCCGATGACGATGGGGTTGGTGGTGATCTGGTCCACGGGTCGCCTTCCCTCTTCGAGAATGACCGCAGGCTAGATTCGATCGCGCGGATCGCGCCATATGCCTAAAGACACAATGACTGCGCGGCGCGGTTCACCGAGAAAAGGGCATGCGCATGGGCAATATCTGGGCACCGCTGGCCAGGGCGATCGCCGCCACCGGCACCGACCGGCATGTCGACTGCCTGATCGATCTGATCGGGGCGGACATTACGCACGACCTGGTGACGGTCACCCGCTACTCGGCAACCAGGACGCCCGAATTCGTCAAGCACCGGCGCTTCTCGGACGAGATGGTGCGGCGCTATCTCGACAATTACTACGTCTTTGACCCGTTCTATGCCTCCTGGCGACGCGAGCGCCGTCTCGGCATTCTGCCGCTCAAGGGGCTCGCCGACGAAGAAGCCAAGCGCGGCCAGTACATAGCCGGCTTCCTGGCGCAGTCGGAAATCTGCGACGAGGTCGGCATCATGCTGGCCGATGGCGGCGACTGGTGCCTCGGCATCTTCCTCGACCGCTCGACCCGTTCCTTCAAGGACAGCGAGATCGCCCTCTTGGACGAGCGGCTGCCGGTGTTCGAGGCGCTGCATGCGCTCGACATCAAGGCGCGCGGCAGCGACTTTTCGCGCAGCACGGCCCCGACCGGCCCCGGCGCTTCGCCGCAGCAGAAGCCGGCCATCCCGACAAGCCTGTGGCCGGAACTGTCGCTGCGCGAGCGGGAGCTGGTGCAGCTGATCCTCGCCGGCCACCCGACCGCCAACATCGCCGAGCGTCTCGGCATCACCGTCGGCACCGTCAAGAACCATCGCCGGCGCATCTACGAGAAACTCGACATCACCACCGAGCGGGAGCTGTTTTTGCAGTTCTTTCAGCACCGATAGCGCCCCTGCTGGCCTACCAATATCCCGTTCGGCGAGCCCGATCCCGCCTTGAATTTGGTTGCAGTTGACTTCACATTCGCCACCGATTGGGAGGAAGACCAGATGCCGAACTTCGCGGGACGTTTCGCTGGCCGGTCAGCCGTCATCACCGGCGGAGCCTCGGGCATCGGCCTGGCGGTCGCGCAACGGATCGTCGAGGAAGGCGGACGCGTCTGCGTCTGGGACCGTGATCCGGCCCAGATCGAACAGGCGAAAACTCTCATCCCTGGCCTGCATGGTGTCGCCATTGACGTCGCCGATGCCGCCGGCGTCGAAGGCGCCGCCGCAAGGACGATCGAAGCGCTTGGCGGCGTCGACATCCTGGTGACCAGCGCGGCCATCACCGGACCGAACATGACAACCTGGGCCTATTCGACCGAGGACTGGCAGAAGGTCATCGACATCAACATCAACGGCGTCTTCTACTGCAACAAGGCGCTGGTGCCGCACATGCTCGAACGCAATTATGGCCGCATCGTCAACATCGCCTCGATCGCCGGCAAGGAAGGCAACCCCAACGCTTCCGCCTACAGCACGTCCAAAGCCGCCGTGATCGGGCTGACCAAGTCGCTCGGCAAAGAACTGGCCAAGACCAAGGTGACGGTGAATTGCGTGACGCCGGCGGCCGTGCGCACAGCGATCTTCAAGCAGATGAAACAGGAGCACATCGACTTCATGCTGTCCAAGATTCCGATGGCGCGGTTTGGCGAGGTCGAGGAAGTGGCGGCGCTGATCTGCTGGATCGCCTCGGAAGAATGCTCGTTCACGACCGCCGGCGTCTTCGACGTTTCCGGCGGCCGCGCCACGTATTGATCCGGGCCGGAACATCCCCACATTGGCCGGTGCAACTACAATTCCGCGTGACGAGGGAACGATCGTAACTGGACAGGCTTATAGTCGCTGACGTCTATATGGGCGGCAGAACAGGGTTTGAGGGACAGCCATGACACGACGAGACAGTTTGGCGATGACCCATGGCCGCCGTGCCGGTCCCGCGCGATCGACGGAGGTCGCGGCCACCAGGCTGGAGATTGTATCGCTTGCCTGAAGCAGAGCCCGCAGCGCTGTCCGATGACGAGCTTCTGGACCGCTATCAGCGCGCGGCCTTCGGCTATTTCCTGGAGAATGTGAACCCCGACAACGGGCTGGTCGCCGATACATCGCGGCCGAATTCGCCGGCCAGCATCGCGGTCGTCGGTTTCGCCCTCTCCTGCTATCCAATTGGCGTCGAACGCGGCTGGATGACGCGCGCGGCGGCGGTGGAGTTCACGCTTGCGGCGCTGCGTTTCTTTTCGGCCAGCCCGCAAAACGGTGGTGATGGCGTCACCGGCCACAAGGGTTTCTACTACCACTTCCTCGACATGCGCACCGGGCTGCGCGTCTGGCGCTGCGAGCTGTCGATGGTGGACACCGCCTTGCTGGTGGCCGGCATATTGGTGGCCGGCGCCTATTTCTCCGGCGAGAATGAGAAGGAGGCCGAAATCCGGCGACTGGCCGAAGCGCTCTACCGGCGCGTCGACTGGCGCTGGGCGCAAGGCAGCAGCCCGACCTTGCGGCAAGGCTGGAAGCCGAAGAGCGGTTTTCTCCACTATGGCTGGGAAGGCTATAACGAGGCGACCATTCTCTATGTGCTGTCGATGGCCTCGCCGGACAGCCCGACTTCCGACGACAGTTACGAAGCCTGGACGGCGACCTACCAGTGGGAAAACATCTACGGCCATGACGTGCTCTATGGCGGTCCGCTGTTCATGCACCAATTCTCGCATGCCTGGATCGATTTCGCCGGCATCCGCGACGCTTTCATGCGCGAGAAGAACTCGGACTATTTCGAAAACAGCCGCCGCTCGACCTATCTCCACCGCGACTATGCCCGCCACAACCCCTATGGCTTCGACGGCTATGGCGAGAACCTTTGGGGCCTTTCGGCCGGAGACGGGCCGGGCGGCTTCCGCGCCAGTGTCGAGCGACGGAGGCATCGGTTTTCGGGTTATGCCGCGCGCGGCGCACCGTTCGGGCCGGATGACGGGACGATCGCGCCATGGTCCTATCCAGCGTCGCTGCCTTTCGCGCCTGACATCTGCCTGGCAGCCATGCGTCATCTCGGCGAGCGTTATCCGCAAGTGATCAACAATTTCCGCCTGCCGAGCGGCTTCAATCCGACCTTGGCCAACCGGCGAAAATTCGGCGGCAACGGCTGGGTGTCGGAAGGCCATTACGGGCTGGACCAGGGCATTGTGGTGATGATGATCGAGAACCACCGCTCGCGCCTGATCTGGGAGCTGATGCGCTCCAATCGGCACATCCGCCGCGGCCTGGACAAAGCGGGTTTCACCGGCGGCTGGCTGGCACAGCCGGCAGGCTCGGCATCGGGAGCCTACGATGGCGCGTGAACAGACAAAGGCGGCCACCTTCCCGGTCGACCGCAACGACGTCGAACTGGTCCGAGGCGCACATCCGCCGCACTGGAAGAACCCTACGCCCGACGGCCACTACAATCTCGTCGTCATCGGTGCCGGACCAGCCGGGCTGACCGCGGCGCGTGACGCCGCAAGCCTTGGCGCGAAAGTTGCGCTGATCGAACGCGGGCTGATCGGCGGCGCCTGCGTCAATGTCGGCGGCATCCCCTCGAAGTCGATCATCCGCACGGCCAGGCTTTATGCCGACATGCGCGATGCCGAGAATTTCGGCGGCGACACGCCGGCGCGTCTTCCGGTCGACTTCGAACGGGCCATGATGCGGATGCGGCAGATCCGGCAACGGCTGAGCCGCGCCGATTCGGCCGCTGCCATCACAGCCGATGGCATCGACCTCTATTTCGGCGAAGCGCGCTTTGGCGGACCCGACACGGTGTTGGTCGCCGGCAAGACGCTGCATTTCAAGAAGGCCCTGGTCGCGACCGGCGCGCATCCCAGCGGGCCGGCGATCCCCGGACTTGCCGAGGCCGGCTATCTCGACAATGAGAGCATGTTCAACCTCACGCAACGTCCCGAGCGGCTCCTGGTCATCGGCGGCGGGCCGCTTGGCTGCGAGACGGCGCAGGCCTTCTGCCTGCTCGGCGTGAAGGTCATCCTGGCGCAGAGCGATCCGATGTTCCTGTCCGGCGAGGAGCGCGACGCCGCGCAGATTCTCTCGGACGCGCTGGCGCGCGAGGGGGTGGAGGTACGCCTGAACACCGAGGTGGTGGCGGTGCGCGGGGAAGGCGGCAAGAAGCTCGCCGACCTTTTGCGGGACGGCGACACGACAACGATCTCCGTCGACGAGATCATCACCGGCGTCGGCCGTTCGCCCAATGTCAGAGGTCTTGGCCTGGAAGAGGCCGGGGTGGTGTATGACGCCAGCGGCATCAAGGTGGACGATCACCTGAGGACCACCAATCCGCACATCTACGCGGCGGGCGATGTGTGCCTGGAATACAAGTTCACCCATACCGCCGAGGCTACGGCACGCATTGTCGTGCGCAATGCCCTGTTTCGCGGGCGCGAAAGGCTCAGTGACCTCGTCGTTCCCTGGTGCACCTATACCGATCCGGAGATCGCCCATGTCGGGCTCTATCCCATCGAGGCGCGGCAGAACGGCATTCCGGTCAAGACCTATACAGTGCTGATGCATGACGTCGCCCGCGCCGTGATGGACGGCGAGGAGGAAGGGTTCGTCAAGATCCATGTCCGGGAGGGATCCGACCGCATCCTGGGGGCGACGGTCGTCGCGGCCCATGCCGGCGAGATGATCAATGCGGTGACGCTTGCCATAAGGTCGGGCATGGGATTGCACGCCCTGGCCGACGTCATCCATCCCTTCCCGACGCAGGCACAAGGCATCAAGATGGCGGGCGACGCCTACAGGCGAACCCGGTTCACCTCCTTGCGCAGGCGTCTGGCGGCGCGCTGGCTGGCCTGGTCGAGGCGATGAGCCTGGCCGCGCGCCGAGGATTCGGGGGCGCGGCAGTACTCAAAATATACGGTGCTTGACGAAAGCCTTGTTCAGCTAAACAAGGTTGCGCTGATGTGCTCGAATTCGTGGCCGAGCACTACCCGGATTTCCTGTCAATGTTCTGCGGCTACACGAGGGGCGTGCAGCGCTCGGATGCGGCCCGCTACATGCTGCTGCATCATTTTGGCGGGTCTATGCCGACATCGACTGCGAGTGCGTCGCGGCCTTCGATCCGGTCATGGGCGAGACCCGTGTCGTGCTGTGCAAGGAGCCGGCGTCGCATGCGGCCGTCCAGTTCCGGCCGGAACGTCAGCCGTGGAGTTCCCGGGAAATCGGCGGGCCGACCGAAAATCCGGAGAATGTGACCTCGAAACCCTCGCGCTGCGGCGAACAGCACATCATGCCGACATCGACCGTCTTCGAGATCGGAAAATAGGCGAGCCGCACCGGCTTCCAGTGACCGTCCGAAGCGTCGAGATACTGGACCCGGATCGCCTCGCCGTGGCGGGTCAGGCGGATGCTGACGCCGTTCGGACCGGCATGAACGGCGACCAGCGACCAGTCCGATGTGTCGTTGGTGACGACGACGGAGAAATAGGCAAGGCCGTCGGTGTATTCGATGCCGGCCTTGATCCAATGCGTTTGGCTGAGCCGGACCATCAGTCCGGCCTGGTCATAGAGCGCCTTGTAGTCGCCCTTGACGGTGACTTCGGCGGTGAAATCGCCCTCTACCGGCCGGTGCAGGAAATGCCCGTTGTCGCGCCAGAAACCGTAGAAGGTCTCGCGCCAGAAATCGGTCTCCTTGCCGGTGCGCACGCGCACCGCATCGCCGTCGATGGCGTGATGCGGCGGCGGGTTGAGCCAGGTCAGGTCCTGCAATGTCATCGCCTCACGCCGGTTCCGTAGTGAAGGTCGCCGGCCCGACAGGCCGGCGCCCGATCAGCCCGCGAATGTATAGGCGGTCTTTACCGTGGTGTAGAACTCCATGGCATAGCGGCCCTGTTCGCGCGGGCCATAGCTCGAGCCCTTGCGGCCACCGAAGGGAACATGGAAATCGACGCCCGCCGTCGGCAGGTTGACCATCACCATGCCGGCCTCCGAATTGCGCTTGAAGTGTGTGGCATGCTTCAGGCTCGTGGTGCAGATGCCCGAGGTGAGCCCGAAGGGCGTGTCGTTGGCGACGGCAAGCGCCTCGTCATAATCCTTGACGCGGATGACGCTGGCGACCGGGCCGAAAATCTCCTCGCGCGAGCTGCGCATGGCATTGGTGGCTTCGGTCAGCAGGGCCGGGCTGAGGTAGAAGCCGGGCGTCTTGCGGTCGAGCCGTTCGCCGCCGAAGGCGAGCGTGGCGCCTTCCCTGACGCCGATGGCGATATAATCCTCGTCCTGCTTCAGCTGGGTCGCGTCGACGACCGGGCCGATCTGGGTCTGCGCATCGAGTGCATCGCCGATCACCAGTCTGCCCAACCGCTCCTTCAGCGCATCGACGAAACGGTCATGGATACCTTCGGTCACGATCAGCCTGGACGAGGCGGTGCAGCGCTGGCCGGTCGAGAAGAAGGCGCCGTTGAGCGCGCAATCGACGGCGACCGCGAGATCGGCGTCGTCGAGCACGACCAGCGGGTTCTTGCCGCCCATTTCGAGCTGGAACTTGCGCATATGCTCGACACTTGCCGCGGCGACGCGTTTTCCCGTGCCGACCGAACCGGTGAAGGTGATGGCGTTGACATCGGGGCTATCGAGCATCGCCTGGCCGACCACCGAGCCCTTGCCCATCACGAGGTTGAGCACACCCTTGGGCAGGCCGGCGCGATGCAGGATATCGACGATGGACCAGGCGCTCTCCGGAACCAGCTCGGCCGGCTTGAAGACGATGGTGTTGCCATGGGCGAGTGCCGGCGCGATCTTCCAGGCCGGGATGGCGATGGGGAAATTCCACGGCGTGATGATGCCGACCACGCCGACAGCCTCGCGGGTGATCTCGACGCCGACGCCCGGCCGCACGCTCGGCACCATCTCTCCGGTTAGGCGCAATGTTTCGCCGGCAAAGAAATCGAATATCTGGGCGGCGCGGATGGTCTCGCCAATGCCTTCGGCCAGCGTCTTGCCTTCCTCACGCGCCAGATTGCGGCCGATCTCGTCCTTGCGCGCCATGATCTCGTCGGAGGCCTTCTTCAGCACCGCATGGCGGGCCAATGGACCGGAGCGGGACCATGAAGGAAACGCCGCCTTGGCTGCCGCGATTGCCTGCTTGGCCTCGTCGACCCCAGCCGAGGCATATTCACCGACGACGTCGCCGGTGTCCGAAGGGTTGATGTTGCGGGAGCCGGCATCGCCGACCCATTCGCCATCGATGAGGTTCTTTCGAAACTGTGCCATATCTGGTCTTTCCTGCTGGTTGGCCGCGCGGCGGCATCCGTGTGAACTGGTATTTGCCAGACAAATGCATTGCGGGAAAGCACGCACTGGTCGAACAGCCGCGACAAAAATCCCCGGGCCAGCCGTTGCAGCCAGCCTGGCAGTTATCTGCGGAGCGTTATTCCCGACCAGGCGAATTGCCCTGCACACCTATGTCCATAGCCTTGATTTGGCTGATGCGGCGTGTCATGCGTCGTACAGATGGCAGCACTCGAAACGACGATCCAGCGCGCCGGCGCCACGGGCAACATCAAGGCCACGCGCGAAGACTGGCTGAAGCTGGCGCTTGAGACACTGATCTCGGATGGTGTCGAACGCGTCCGCGTGCTGACGCTTGGCCAGCAGCTCGATGTCTCGCGATCCAGTTTCTACTGGTATTTCAAGAGCCGCCAGGATCTGCTCGACCAGTTGCTGGACTATTGGCGGCAGACCAACACAAGGTTCATCGTCGAGCGCGCCTCGCGACCTTCCGCGACCGTCATCCGCGGCGTGATGAGCATTTTCGAATGCTGGGTGGACGAAAGGCTGTTCGATCCCCGGCTGGACTTCGCGATCAGGGCCTGGGCCCGGCGCTCACCCACCACCAGGCGCGCGCTCGACGAGGCCGACGAGGAGCGTGTCAATGCCATACGCGACATGTTCAAGCGTCATGGCTATGAGGAAGAGGACGCATTCGTGCGCGCTCGCGTCCTCTATTTCATGCAGATCGGCTATTACTCGCTTGAGCTCAACGAGCCGATGAGCACCCGTCTCGCGCATGTCGCCTCCTATCTGCGCAGCTTCACCGGCCAGGAGCCTCCGGCGGAGGATGTCGAGGACTTCGCACGCTACGTCGAGAAGACGCTTTCTGAGAACCGTTAGACGCAGTCGCCGGCTGGCCCGACCCGACAGTTTTCCAGACGCGATCCGTAGAGCGCCCACCCGGCAACAGAGGGTGGAGGCTGGCGAATATTCCGCTTTTCTAGAGGGTGAACGACCAGAACAGGCAGGCGAGCGTCGCGACGGCGAAGACCACGAAGAACAGGCTGCGCAACAGCACGTTGCGGCGCAGTTCGTTCATGAAGAAGTGACAGCCGACGATGGCGACGGCAAACAGGAACCGCCAGTTCAGCAAGGCCAGGAGAGCGCTGCCCTGGCCGAAGGCCCATCGGGCGAGAAGGCCGCCGACGATGGTGGCAAACAGCACGATCACCGTCCAGAAGATCGCATCGGCGGCATGGGTGAGGACGATGCTGGCCGCCCTGATCGGCAGGATCATCATCAACAGCGCACTGAAGAAAAAGACAGCCGCCAGCGGAATGAAGGTTCCGGCATCGGCGATGCCGTCGAGCCGCCTGACACCGATCGCGCCATAGGGGTAGCCATGCCGGGCCACAGCAAGGCTCAGCGCCATGAGCAGGGCGGTCAGCACGGCGACGAGTGCGAAGGTCGTGAGGGCTTTGCTCATGGTGTTCCTATCCCGGGCGAATCAGACAGGAACTTTGTAGCGGGCGGTCGTAAATTGCACGTAAGCGGGGGCGCCCCCGTGCGGATTTCGATTGGCTGCTATTCGGCGGCGACCCTGCCTGGCGAGCGATTGGCCAGCACGAAGCCGACCTCATCCACCGCCTGCGCCGCGCGCTTCAGGATCGCCTCGGAGCGCAGGACGCCGTCGGTGAAATCCTTGTCTGTGGCATAGACGGCTGTCGGCAAGGCAAAGGCCTCGAAGAAACCGAACAGCGGCCGCAGCTGATGCTCGACGATCAAGGCATGGCGCTCGCCGCCACCGGTCGCGGTCAACAGGACGGGCTTTCCGCGGAGTGCTGCCGGGTCGATCAGGTCGAAGAAGTGCTTGAACAGGCCGGTATAGCTGCCCTTGTAGGTCGGCGAACCGACCACCAGCACATCAGCGGCGAGGATCTGCGCCAGGATCGGCTGCGCCTGGCTGTCGAGGTGGCGCGCCCACCGTGCGGTGCCGAGCGATGGACCGAGATCCTCGATGTCGTAAGTGACAGCCGACAGGCCATGGCGCGCGGCGATGTCCCTGGTGACCAATTCGACGAAGGAGCGCGTCTTTGACGGCCGGGTGATGTTGCCGGAAAAACCGACGACGGTGGGGTTTGACATGGCAGTGGCCCTCTTGGATGTCGACGTTTGAAATGGCGGGCCACCTGCCCCGCCGAGGGAAATCAGCTCCAGGCGTGCGGCGGCGGGTTTTCGCCATTGAGGAAATATTTGCCGAGGATCGAGTACTCCCAGCGTACCGGATCGTGCAGCGTGTGGGTGCGGGCATTGCGCCAATGCCTGTCGAGATTGTGCTCGGCCAGCGTCGAGCGGGTGCCGGCCAGTTCGAACAGCTTGTTGGTGGCGGCAATGGCGATCTCGGTCGACAGGATTTTTGCTTCCGCCGTGACGATCTGCGTAGCCAGCGGTGAAACGGATCTGGCTCAGCGCATAGTCGAAGCCGGCCTTCTCGGCGATCTGCGCCAGCTTGCGGTTGTATTCGGCCGAATGGTTGGTGCGCTGCTCGATGTTGGAAATCACCAGGCCGCCCGAAACATTCGGCACCCAATAGGCGAATTTGACCGCGTCGGTTGCTGCGTGTGCCATGAACTGTCTCCCCTTCAGGCCGTTCGTTGATCGGTCCGGCGCGGCCGGATCTCGCCGATATTTATTTCCGTTTTTGGCGGCCGCTTGGGACGGAAATACCAATTTTGGCCAGCCAGGCCGGCTTCGGCTTGTCAGCGCGCGGTCGCAACGTCGCTGGCATTGGCGAGGTTCGCTCCGTCCCTTCGGTGTCATATTAGCCACAGGTAATGTTAATCAGCTATCCGGCCTTGCATCGTCGGCATAGGTGTCTCTTAATGGGTCACCGTGTCTGGCACCGTCATTGCATAGTCGGCAATGCCGGCGACATCTCTCACCCAGCAATCGGGGGGCAGATGGGGGGCCCCGCCGCTTCGCAAATGGAGCGGCGGGCTATCGACAACGGGGGTGGGCAATCATGTATTTTCCGCAATTTTTGGTGGGGATGTTCACCACATCGGCCGTAGTGGCGATCTGGGCCGACATAGAAACCGGATCTGTCGGCAAAGCGCTCGCATGGACCGTCCTCACGCTGATGATGCTGCAGGTTGGATATTTCCTGCTGGCATTTGGGCTTTTCTACAAGCGCTCGACGAAAAGCACCGACACAAAACCGGATACTGCTCATCAGCCCATCCGTCGAGACGGTAGCGTCTCATCGGGCCGATGATGACCGACAAGCCGGCCGCAACCTGCTGTGAGCATGACGCCGCCTACGGGCGAAGTGATGGAGTGGCCAGCGCCCCGTCAAGCGCCAAGCCATTTGGCCGTCATCTGCTTGCGCCATTCCCAAGGTCTGTCGAACGATCCCGACCGTAGATCGCGCTTGGTTGCCGCAGGTTTACACGGCGAAGTGAAGCTTCCCCACCAAGAGCAGTCCTAAGGGCTGCGGTGCTGGTGAAACTTGAGGCTCGGTCGCGGCTTTCCCGCTTTTTCCTGTCAGTCCCCCTCGCAAACTTGGTCTCCGGGTCGAAAACGCTCCTGGCCGTGCCCGGCAGGTTTCCGAATGGCAGCCTCGGACACGCAAACGGCAAATAACTTGAAAACATTGGAAGACTGTTTGGTGGAGCCAATCGGAATCGAACCGACGACCTCTTGAATGCCATTCAAGCGCTCTCCCAACTGAGCTATGGCCCCACTCCCGGCAGTCAGCCGGCGCCGTTTCCGGCGAAGAGATCAACGCGGGTTGGAACACCGCGCCGTTAGTGCAGGCGGCTTCTAACCCCGCCTTTCTCAGATATCAAGCCTTGAAGAGCGGCTTTTTGTTCACAGGCCGAGAAAGCCTGCAAACGCTTGCGTCTCAGGCCTGTCAGACCTCGTCGTCGTCGTCGCCGACGCCGATCATGTCGGCAACGTCGTCGTCTTCTTCCTCTTCGTCGGCGAGGAAAGTGTCATCCTCATCGTCGCCGAGGTCGACGTCCTCGTCATCGCCGAGATCGGGCAGATCGTCGCCCTTGGCGTCGTCGTCGGCCTCTTCGAGCGAGACGACTTCAACGCCCTCTTCGTCCTCGGCGTCCACTTCCTTCTCGGCCACTTCCTCTTCCTCCTCGAGGGCGGCGATCTTGCCTTCCTCGAAATAGGAACGCGGATAGGTCTTGCCGGTGTAGGGCGAGACGATCGGGTCCTTGTTCAGGTCGTAGAATTTTCGACCCGTCTCAGGATCGATACGCTTTGTGCCAAGTTCGGTTTTTGCCACGGCAAGCCTCGTCAATAAAAGAGTGGTCCCCTTAACCACTGTTTGCGGCGCTGTCAAAGCCAAAAGCCGGCGTCACAAAACCAAGTCCTGAAAGGCCTCGCGGCAAGTGACGACCATGGGGATGACCATTTCGCCTCGCCGTGATACGAGACCGCCGCAACAAATGAAAAGCGCCGGCCCGCCGGCATTCCGTCCAGGGAAATTCCATGTCTCACGCCGCCGCTGCCAAGCCGGCCACCGCCCGCAAATCTGAAGCCCTTTCCGGCACCGCGCGCGTGCCGGGCGACAAGTCGATTTCGCACCGCTCCTTCATGTTCGGCGGCCTCGCCTCCGGCGAAACCCGCATCACCGGCCTGCTCGAGGGCGAGGACGTGATGCGCACGGGCGCGGCCATGAAGGCGATGGGCGCGCATATCGAGAAGCGCGGCGCCGAATGGGTGATCCGCGGCACCGGCAACGGCGCACTGCTGCAGCCGGAAGGCCCGCTCGACTTCGGCAATGCCGGCACCGGCTCGCGGCTCACCATGGGCCTCGTCGGCACCTATGACATGGAAACCACCTTCATCGGCGACGCCTCTTTGTCCGGCCGGCCGATGGGCCGCGTGCTGGAGCCGCTGCGCCAGATGGGCGTGCAGGTGCTGAAGGCGACGCCCGGCGACCGCATGCCGATCACGCTGCATGGCCCCAAGCACGCCGCCCCGATCACCTACCGCGTGCCGATGGCCTCGGCGCAGGTGAAGTCGGCGGTGCTGCTCGCCGGCCTCAACACGCCCGGCATCACCACCGTCATCGAGCCGGTGATGACGCGTGACCACACCGAAAAGATGCTCAAAGGCTTCGGCGCCAATCTTTCGGTCGAGACCGACGAGCGCGGCGTGCGCCACATCTTCATCGAGGGCCAGGGCAGACTGACCGGCCAGACGATCGCCGTGCCCGGCGACCCGTCCTCTGCCGGCTTCCCGCTCGTCGCCGCGCTGATCGTGCCGGGTTCGGACATCGTGATCGAAAACGTGCTGATGAACCCGACCCGCACCGGCTTGCTGCTGACGCTGCAGGAAATGGGCGGCAAGATCGACATTTTGAACCCGCGCAATGCCGGCGGCGAGGACGTGGCCGATCTGCGCGTGCGTTATTCCGAGCTCAAGGGCGTCACCGTACCGCCGGAGCGGGCACCGTCGATGATCGACGAGTACCCGGTGCTGGCCGTCGCCGCCAGCTTCGCCGAGGGCGAGACGCTGATGCAGGGGTTGGAAGAATTGCGGGTGAAGGAATCCGACCGGCTGTCGGCCGTCGCCAACGGGCTGAAGCTCAACGGCGTCGACTGCACAGAGGGCGAGGCTTCGCTTGCCGTGCGCGGCCGGCCTGGCGGCAAGGGCCTCGGCGGCCATCCCAACGGCCTGGATACGACCGTGCAGACACATCTCGACCACCGCATCGCCATGAGCTTTCTGGTGATGGGGCTGGCGACGGAAAAGCCTGTCACCATCGACGACCAGGCGATGATCGCGACGAGCTTTCCGGAGTTCATGGGGCTGATGACGGGGCTGGGCGCGGAGATCAAGTGAGCGTCGTGGCAACCAAGAGCCCTGGAGATTGGGGGCCGACATCCCTCCCGTGTGGGCCGGACGCCAAGTTTTGCAAAGCGTTGGCCAGCAAATGAACCACACCTTCACCATCGCCATCGACGGTCCCGCCGGTGCCGGCAAGGGCACACTCGCCCGCCGGCTCGCCGACCATTATCGGCTGAACCTGCTCGACACCGGCCTCACCTATCGTGCCGTTGCCTATGCGCTCATCCAGCACGCCCTGCCGCTCGACAATGTCTCGGCGGCCGAAACCGCCGCCCGCCAGGTCGATATGGCTAAGCTCGACCGGGCGGTGCTGTCGGCGCATGCCATTGGCGAGGCTGCCTCGAAAGTTGCGGTGTATCCGACCGTGCGGCGCATTCTGGTCGAGAAGCAGCGGGATTTCGCCAGGACGCCGCCGGGCGCGGTGCTGGACGGGCGCGACATCGGCACGGTCGTGTGCCCCGACGCCGACATCAAACTCTATGTGACGGCAAGCGCCGAGGTGCGGGCGAAGCGCCGGCTGGCCGAGATCGAAAGCATCGGCGGCACCGCCAATTTCGCCGAAATCCTCGCCGACATCGTGCGCCGCGACGAGCGCGACATGGGCCGTGCCAACTCGCCCCTGAAGCCTGCCGCCGACGCGCACTTGCTTGATACCAGCGAAATGGCTATAGAAGCCGCGTTTCTCGCGGCCATGGCGATCGTTGATGACGCGCTGGCCAGGAGAAACAAGGCCTGATCCGGGTTTTCTCCCGCGTTTCCGTTGCCGGAAGCACGGAAAATACCCATATCGGGCACGAACCAGCCTGCCAGCATTCTTCATGCGCCGGAATTGCCGCTTAAAATGCGGCCCAGGGCTTTTTTAGCCCGGAACGCCGGCAGGCCAACGCAACGCTAACCCACGGCGCGCCGTCCCGCTCACAGATGCGGGGCACTCCAGGAGAAACAATGTCAGCTGCAAATCCCACTCGCGATGATTTCGCGAGCCTGCTCGAAGAATCATTCACCACCGGCCACTCCGGCGAAGGTCAGGTCGTCAAGGGCACGATCACCGCCATCGAAAAGGACATGGCCATCATCGACGTCGGCCTCAAGGTCGAAGGCCGCGTGCCGCTGAAGGAATTCGGCGTCAAGGGCAAGGACACCACCCTCAAGGTCGGTGACACCGTCGAAGTCTATGTCGAGCGCATCGAGAACGCGCTTGGCGAAGCGATGCTTTCGCGTGAAAAGGCCCGCCGTGAAGAGAGCTGGGTCCGTCTCGAAGAGAAGTTCACCAAGGGTGAGCGCGTCGAAGGCGTCATCTTCAACCAGGTCAAGGGCGGCTTCACCGTCGACCTCGACGGCGCCGTGGCCTTCCTGCCGCGCAGCCAAGTCGATATCCGCCCGATCCGCGACGTCTCCCCGCTGATGCACAACCCGCAGCCCTTCGAGATCCTCAAGATGGATCGCCGCCGCGGCAACATCGTGGTGTCGCGCCGCACCGTGCTCGAGGAGAGCCGCGCCGAACAGCGTTCGGAAATCGTGCAGAACCTCGAAGAAGGCCAAGTTGTCGAAGGCGTCGTCAAGAACATCACCGATTACGGTGCGTTCGTCGACCTCGGCGGCATCGACGGCCTGCTGCATGTCACCGACATGGCCTGGCGCCGCGTCAACCATCCGACCGAAATCCTCAACATCGGTCAGACGGTCAAGGTGCAGATCATCCGCATCAACCAGGAAACCCACCGTATCTCGCTCGGCATGAAGCAGCTCGAGAGCGATCCGTGGTCCGAGATCGGCACCAAGTTCCCGATCGGCAAGAAGATCAAGGGCACCGTCACCAACATCACCGACTACGGCGCGTTCGTCGAGCTGGAGCCGGGCATCGAAGGCCTCATCCACGTTTCGGAAATGTCGTGGACCAAGAAGAACGTGCATCCCGGCAAGATCCTGTCGACGACGCAGGAAGTCGACGTGGTGGTGCTCGAGGTCGATCCGGCCAAGCGCCGCATCTCGCTCGGCCTCAAGCAGACGCTCGAGAATCCATGGGAAGCCTTCGCGCGCAACCATCCGGTCGGCAGCCAGGTCGAGGGCGAGGTCAAGAACAAGACCGAGTTCGGCCTGTTCATCGGCCTGGAAGGCGATGTGGACGGCATGGTGCACCTCTCCGACCTCGACTGGACCCGTCCGGGCGAGCAGGTCATCGAAGAGTACAATCGCGGCGACATGGTCAAGGCGCAGGTGCTCGACGTCGACATCGAGAAGGAGCGCATCTCGCTCGGCATCAAGCAGCTGGCCCGCGACACGGTCGGCGAAGCGGCGACTTCGGGCGAACTGCGCAAGAACGCCGTCGTCACCTGTGAAGTCATCGGCGTCAAGGATGGCGGTCTGGAAGTGCGGCTGGTCGACAGCGGCATCGAGACCTTCATCAAGCGCTCGGACCTCAGCCGCGACCGCGACGAGCAGCGCCCCGAGCGCTTCACCGTCGGCCAGAAGGTCGATGCCCGCGTCATCGCCTTCGACAAGAAGACCCGCAAGCTGCAGGTCTCGATCAAGGCGCTGGAAATCGCCGAAGAGAAGGAAGCGGTCGCCCAGTACGGCTCGACCGACTCCGGCGCTTCGCTGGGCGACATCCTGGGTGCCGCGCTGAAGAAGCAGGGCAACTAAGGCGTCAGCCATAGCCAGCACGCCTCGCGTGCGGCCTTACAAAAAGACCCGCCGGAGCGATCCGGCGGGTCTTTTCTTTACGGGAACATAAACTTCATCGCGTATTTGCCGGTGGTCCAACGGAACACTTCCATGAGCACTGGCGCCACTCGTGCCGCTGCGCAGCCTTCGGGGTTGCTGTGCCTCTACACCAGCACGCCTGTCCTGTTCTGCTTTTGCGCAATGGCGATCCTGATGACCGTTCTGTGGTCCCTGGGCTTCCAGCTCAACAATGACGCGGACGATCTCCTCAAGCTGCACGAAATCCGCACTTTGCTTGAAACGGGCAACATCTTCGACCGCACGCTGCCCGGCATCGTCCAGCCAGAGCCCTATGTCTCACATTGGCCGTGGATCGTGGACCTGCCCTACGCCGCCTTCGCGCACCTGTTCGCCCCGTTTGCCGGCTTCGAGCCGGCTCTGGCGCTGGCAAGCTTTGCCGTCCCGCTGCTGCTGCTGGCGCCCGCGCTCTATTTCTACAATCGGCTGGTGACAGCCATCGGCTTTGCCTACCCGGCCGTTGCATTGCCGTTGGCTTTGATCTTTGCCGCGCACAGCTTTTTTGAATTCGCCCCGGGACGGATCGACTATCACAATCTGCAAATCCTGCTTCTGCTGGCGGCGCTGGTTTTGATGATGTCGCAGAATCGCCTTCCCGCCTTCGTCAACGGGTTGCTGACGGCCCTGGCAATCGCCGTCAGCGCCGAATTCGCGCCGTTCTACGCGCTGGTGATGGCGGTCTATGCCTTCGACTGGATCTTCGACCGCGAGGGCGGTGAAATCAGGATCATCGGTTTCGGGCTTGCCTTGACCGTCGGCGCAATCGGCCTGTTCACGGCGATCGTGCCGCCCTCTGCCTATACCGCGGTCAGATGCGACACCTATTCGACGCCGCATGTCACGGCACTGGCCGCGGCCGGGCTTTCATTCGCCGTCGTGCCTTTGCTTGCCGGACGGCGTGGAGGGTGGCCGATGCGCTCGGCAATTCTACTGGTGTTCGCGGCGGCCAGCGCGGCGGTGCTGACGGCGTTGTTCCCGCAATGCCTGGCCAGCCCCTATGCCGCGATCGACGCCTATGTCCGCGACAACATGATCAACAGAATTCTCCAGGAATTGAGCCTGTTTCGGCGCCCTGATGTCGTCCTGTCGACGAGTTTTCCCAGCATGGCGCTGCTGTTTATCGGCGCGCTTACGCCAGCCGTGATCTGCGCCGCGCCGGAAGCCCGAAGCCGGTCTCTTGTCATATTGACCTTGTTCTCGCTGGTCTCGCTGGCGCTTGCGATCGGTTATGTCCGCTACTACCGCTACCTTCCGATCTTTTCCGGCATCGGCCTCATCTTCGCCTTGGCGAACCTCCTGCCGAATGCGGGGTTGGGGCGATATCTGAAATCTCCGGTCCCGGCCGCATCGCACAGATACGCTTTGATCCTGCCCGGTCTCGTTTTGTCCGGAGCAATGGTGCTGTACCATTTGTCGGTAAGACCGGCGCAAGCGGCGGTTCCCGCCGCCGAACTCGCCGACGGCTGCTATTCCAGCCCCTTTGAACCGGAACAGGGTTGGCCGTCTGGCGCAATCGTTCTTTCTCCACCGCTGATCGGCTCGCGTTTCGTCGCCCTTGCCGAAGGTCCCAAGGTGGTGACGATTCCCAACCATCCATCGGCCAAGGGCATCGAGCGCAGCTATCGTTTTCTGGATCCGGCGACCGTCGACCCACGCGCGATACTCGATGCCTCCAAGGCAACGCATGTGGCGATTTGCGCCTGGCGAGGCCAGCCATTGCCGGGCCTGGAAGCCGCCTATCCATTCGCGGCGGCACTGATTGAAGGCCACCCGCCGGCATGGTTGCGGGAGTGCCCGACGAAAGCTTCATCGCCGTTGCGGATCTACAGCTATCGCAATGCCGATGGATCGGATGCCGTATGCCCGACTTCGACGCTCGCCGCTCAGGCCCGGCCGTAGAGCGGCACCAGCGTTCCGTTCATCGCCTGGTTGGCCGGGGAGGCGAGATAGGCGATGGCTTCCGCCGCAGCTTCGAGGCTAACCCATTTGCTGAAATCGGCGTCCGGCATGTCGGCGCGGTTTGCCGGCGTGTCGAGCGTCGACGGCGCCACGGCATTGACCAGGATGCCCTTGGCCTTGAGTTCTTCGGCCATCGCCACCGTCATGGCCGCGACCGCCGCCTTGCTGGCCGCGTAGGCGACCATGCCGGCGCCGCGCCTGGGGTCGAGCCCGGCGCGCGCGGTGACATTGACGATGCGGCCTGATGTGCCCGACGCCAGCATCGAGCGGATCGCCGCGCGGCTGCACAGGAAGGTGGTGCGGGCGTTGGTGTCCATCATCTCGGCAAAGGATGCCGATTCGATCTTTTCCACCGGCGCCATGGTGAAGCCGCCGGCGAGATGGATCGATCCCCACAAGGCAGGAACCTGGGCATAGAAAGCTTCGACCTTGGCGGAGTCCGACAGGTCGACATTGTGCGCCAGCTTGACGTTGTCGTGGGCGGTGAAAGGAAACTGCTGGGGTGCCGCGGCGTGCGCGTTCGGCACGTGGCAGATGGCGCCCTGTTCCAGCAGCCGGCCAACCACCGCACCGCCGAGCGCGCCGGTCCCACCGGTCACAACGATATGCCTGCCTTGAAGTGTTTCCGTCATCCTGGACCGCTCCTGTCGTATTTTTATGATTGTGTCGCTTGTTGTGCCGCCCCGACGCGAAGCGTCGCGCCTTTCGGCCGATCACTCAATTGATATCTCGACATGGCAGCCGTCGCGTCTTTGCATGCGTCACAACGCATATTATGGCAATGGCGTCAGCCATGCGGCCGTTGCGTTACAACAGGCGCGCCGACGAATGGTCCGATGCAGACGAGAAAATCCGCTGGGCTGAAGCCTTCAATCGACGGTGATTTCGATGACGCAAGGCAATCCGGTTGCCCGGGCGCGCTTCAAGGCCTGCGGCAAGGCGCCGATATCGGCGAGCCGTTCGGCACCGATGCCATAGGCTGCGGCCAGCTTGCAGAAATCCGGCGGCGCCGGCGAGACCCCGACCGGCTCGACGCCGACATCGAGCATCGAGGTCTCGATCTCGCGATAGCCCCTGTTGTTCCAGACCACGAAGATGACCGGCGCCTTGGCATCGAGCGCCGCGCCAAGTTCGGGCAAGGTGAACTGGAAGCCGCCATCGCCGGTCAGGCAGACAACCGGCGCGTCGGGCATGGCAAGTGCGGCGCCGATCGCTGCCGGCGGGCCGTAGCCAAGCGCGCCGAAGCCGGTGGCGGCGTTGAACCAGCCGCCCGGCCGGTCGTGATCATAGTAGAGGTTGGCGGCATAGACCGGCTGCGTCGAATCGCCAACGATGATGGCCCCCGGCAAGGCATCGCGGATCATTTCCACGGCATGCACCTGCGCCAAATAGGCCGGGCTCAGCTCGGCGGATGCCGCCTTCCGTGCGGCGGCGGCGCGCACCTCGCCGTCGGGCGCGGCAGGATGAGCGGGGCCGATCGCGGCGAGCAAGGCTTCGATCGCCTCGGCGCAGTCGGCCTGGATGCCGACCGTCACCGCGCGACGTGCGAGCTGGTCGGCGCCGATGTCGATGCGAATCAGGTTGGAAGGCAGCACAAAGCCGCCGTCGCCATAGCCGTCATAGTCGGTCGGGCCGAATTCGGTGCCGGCGGCAATCACCAGATCGGCCTCGGCCATCAGGGCGCGAACCGCCTTCAGGCTCGGGCTTGCCGGCACGCAGAGCGGGTGGCGGTGCAGCAGGCCACGCGCGTTGGTGGTCTCGACGACCGGCGCGCCCAGTGTCTCGGCCAGGCGCCGTAGCGCCGTCTCGGCTCGCTTGGCGCCGCCACCGGCCAGGATCAGCGGGCGGCGCGCGGCGGCGATGAGTTTGGCAGCCCTGGCAATGGCCGCGCCATCCGGCGCCGGAGGCGCCGCGTTGCTCAACCGTGCCGCGATATCGTCGGCCGGCTCGACCATGACATCGGTCGGGATCTCGATATGCACCGGGCCCGGCCGCGAGGATGAAAACAGCGCGAAGGCCTGTGCCAGCGCGTCAGGCAATTCGCTGGCCTCGGTGACGCGCAGCGACAGCAGCGCCACCTTTTCCATCATGCCGCGCTGGTCCGGCAGCTCATGCAGGAAGCCCAGCCCCTTGCCCAGCGTCGGCATTGCGTTGACGCCCGATATGACCAGCATGGGTACCGAATCGGCGCGCGCCTGGCCCATGGCGGTGATGGTGTTGGTCAGCCCCGGTCCGGTGATCACGAAGGCGACGCCTGGCCTGCCGCTGGCGCGGGCATAGCCGTCGGCCATGAAGCCGGCGCCCTGTTCATGGCGCGGCGTGACATGGCGGATCTTCGAGCGCGCCAGGCCACGATAGAGCTCGACCGTGTGGACGCCCGGAATGCCGAAGACGGTGTCGACGTTGTGCGCTTCGAGCAGCGTGATCAGGGCTTCACCGAGTGTTGTCATTGATTGTCTTCCCTTTCCGGCGCGAGGCCCAGTTCGGCCTCGACAGTCTTGATGCCGATCGCCGCCAATTCGCCGGGCGAGAACATGTCGCCGGCCAGGCAGCCTTCTATCCAGAGCCCGTCGATGATGGCATTGATCGCGATGGCGTGGTGGCGCAACTGACTTGCAACCTGTTCGCGCCGTTCGGCGGCGAGCACCTCGGCCACAACGGCTTCCACCTCGTTGCGAAAGCCGAGGTAGCCTTCGCGGTGGGCGCGAGCCAGGCTTGGGTCCGCACCGGCGCGGCCGATGAAGGTTGCCCAGAGTGAAAACACCCGCGCGTCGATGATCGGCACGTTGAGGTTGGCGGTGACGAAAGCCGCAAGGCGCTGGCGCGGCGAGGCATCTTCCATGACCAACGCCGCTTTCGCCTGTTCGGTCATGCGGCCCATGAGGGCGGCATAGGCTTCCTGCAGCAGTTCTTCCTTGCCGGGGAAATAGTGCCGGATCAGGCCGGCGGTGACGCCGGCGCGCAATGCGATGGTGCGCAAGGTGGCGCCCTGCAGGCCGTGTTCCGCGATGCTGTCCAGAGTTGCCTCGATCAGATCCTGCCGCCGCCGCTCCTCGCCCTCGCGACGGAACCTGCGGCGGGATGGCGTATTCATTGGCGCAGGATCGGCCGCGTCAGGCATGTCGGCCCGCCTTCGCAGGCGATGCAGAGCGCGTCCGCCTCGAAGATCTCGACCGTGCAGCCGGCGGCTTCCATCGCGGCTTTGGTCTTTGGAAAGCCCGCGACGGCAATGACCTTGAGCGGGTTGGTCGGCAGCACGTTCAGGCTGAGGCCGTTGGAAGCCGCGAACTCTTCGGCATCGCCTTCGACCAGACGGATGCCGCGAGCCTTCAGCATCTGATAGAAAGGGGCCGGCAAAAGCGGTGAATAGACCAAAGCGAGGTCATCGGCCAGCGGGCTGATCACCGACATCAGATGCAGGCAGGCCTCTTCACCCTGCCACAACGGAAGGTCAAAGCCGTAGACGGAAACGCCCAGCGGCGTCAGCAGGTTGGAGATCTGCTGGATGCCTTCCTGGTTGGAACGGACACCGCGTCCAATCACCAGCGTGCGCGCATCCAGCCAGACACAGTCACCGCCTTCGACCTGGCCTGGGGCCTCGACGCGGCCGAGGATCGGAATGCCCAGCCTTCTGTAGGTCTCCTCATGCAGCGAGGGCTCCCGGGCGCGCAACGGCTTGCCCATGGACAGAATCAGTGCGCCGCGGTCGGTCATCAGCGATGGGTCGTGCGTGAACACCGAGTCCGAAAGTCCATCGGCCTTGTCCTCGATCCATTCGATTTCAGCGCCGGAGGCCGCCACCAGTTCAGCAAGCGCCGCGTGCTGCGATGCTGCTTTCGCTGGATTGAATCCTGGGCCATAGTGCCAGGCAGCCCTGTCGGCGTCGCGCATCGCGTTGGCCGCCGACCGCATCAGCACGCGTCGCAGCGGCGCTGCCATGGATTGTGATCCGAAAGCGCTCATCGAAGCCCTTTGTTAGCTGAAAAAAACCGAGAAAATTTCATGGAGGGCTATTTATACACTTGCACAACAAGCTCGCAAGTGCCGTAATGAACGGGATTGACGGCCTCGCGCCGTTGGGTCCATGCTGAAGTCTGGAGCGGGGCAGTACAGCCTATATGTTGATTAGCCGGATAGACGTTCGACGAACTGCAGCCGACGATGCAGAGGTCAGCCGGTGAGCGCTGTGGAAGCTGCCGCAGTCTCATCCGGAAAGGCGCACAGTGGCGCCGCCGAAGCCATCCATGTCGAAAACCTGCACAAGAAATTCGGCCAGTTGCATGTGCTGAAGGGCGTGTCGCTCTCAGCGCGCGACGGCGAGGTGATCGCCATCATCGGCGGCTCGGGTTCGGGCAAATCGACGCTGCTGCGCTGCATCAACTGCCTGGAAAATCCGACCAGCGGCGTCATCCGTGTCAATGGCGAGGAGATCAAGCTCAAGGCGGACAGCCATGGCCACACCGTTCCGGCCGACCGCAAGCAGATTGAGCGCATCCGCTCCAAGCTCGGCATGGTGTTCCAGAACTTCAACCTGTGGAGCCACATGACGCTGATCGAAAACGTCATCGAGGTTCCCGTGCATGTGCTCGGCGTCAAGCGCGACGAGGCGATCGCCCAGGCCGAAAAACTGCTGGCGCGCGTCGGGCTTGCCGAAAAGCGCGACGTCTATCCGGCCTATCTTTCGGGCGGGCAGCAGCAGCGCGCCGCGATCGCCCGCGCGCTCGCCATCAATCCGCGCGTCATGCTGTTCGACGAGCCGACCTCGGCGCTCGACCCCGAACTGGTCGGCGAGGTGCTGAAGGTTATCGGCGATCTGGCGCGCGAAGGCCGCACCATGGTGCTGGTCACCCATGAGATGAAGTTCGCCCGCGAGGTCGCGACCCATGTCGTCTATCTCTACAACGGGCTGGTCGAGGAAGAAGGGCCGCCGGAGCAGATCTTCGGCGCGCCGAAATCCGAAAGGCTCAAGCAGTTCATCCGCAACATCGGCTAGGGACAGGCCGAGACGGAAGAAAACCGGGAACCAACAAAAAACTGGGAGTTTGAAATGAAGACTGTTCTGAAGACATTCGCCGCCGCACTGCTGCTCGGCGTCGCCGCGATGGGCGTGGCCAAGGCCGATCCGGTCAAGATCGGCGTCGCCGCCGAGCCCTATCCGCCCTTCACCTCACCGGATGCTTCGGGCAAATGGGTCGGCTGGGAGATCGACTTCATCGATGCCGTGTGCGCCGAGGAGAAACTCGACTGCGTCATCACGCCTGTCGCCTGGGACGGCATCATCCCGGCGCTGACCACCAAGAAGATCGACCTCATCGTCTCCTCGATGTCGATCACCGACGAGCGCAAGAAGACGATCGACTTCTCGGACAAGTACTACAACACGCCGACGGCGATCATCGGACCGAAGGACCAGAAGTTCGGCGCCACGCCTGACGACCTGAAGGGCAAGGTGGTCGGCGTCCAGGTGTCGACCGTGCACGCCGTCTACGCCAAGAAGCATTTCGGCGCGACCGCCTCCGAAATCAAGGAATACCAGACCCAGGACGAAGCCAACCAGGATCTCGCCGCCGGCCGCCTCGATGCGGTGCAGGCCGATTCCATCGCGCTTGGCGAATTCCTGAAGTCCGACCAGGGCAAGGCCTGCTGCGACCTGAAGGGCATGGTGGCTCCGGATGACGAGGTGCTTGGACCGGGCGTCGGCGCCGGCGTGCGCAAGGAAGACACCGGCCTGAAGGAAAAGATCAACGCCGGCATCAAGGCGATCCGCTCCAACGGCAAGTATGACGAGATCTCGAAGAAATATTTCGATTTCGACATTTACGGCGGCTCGACGCAGTCGAACTGACGCCCCCTCGCATGAGCCGGAGGGCATGACGCCATAGTCGTGCCCTCCCGCCTATCCTTCCCACGCATGCTTGCCGCCGGCCGCTGGCGTCGGCGGAAAGAGCCAGCAATCCGGGGGCAAAGCTGATCGACGCGTATCTTCCGGCCTCGGCGGCCGGTATCATCGAACTTCTCTCGCCCGCGCCCATCGGCTGGGGCGGCACACTCATGCTCGGGCTGTTGCATTCGCTCGAGATTGCCGTCGGCGCCACGATCGTCGGCCTGCTCATCGGAATCTGCGGCGCCTATGGCAAGCTCTATGGCGGACCTGTCGTGCGCGACCTGCTCGCCGTCTACACCACCGTGGTGCGCGCCGTGCCGGAACTGGTGCTGATCCTGCTGCTCTACTATGCCGGCACCGACCTGATTAACCAGGTGCTGACCGCTGTCGGTTACCAGCGTGTCGATATTAACGGGCTGGTGGCCGGCATAGCCGTGCTCGGCTTCTGCCAGGGCGCCTATTCGACGGAGGTCATGCGCGGCGCGATCCTGGCCATCCCGCAAGGCCAGATCGAAGCCGCGCGCGCCTTCGGCATGTCTCCCGGCCTTCTCTTGCGGCGCATCACGCTGCCGGCGATGCTGCCCTTTGCCATTCCAGGTCTCGCCAATCTGTGGCTGATCGCGACAAAGGACACCGCGCTGCTGGCCGTCGTCGGCTTCTTCGAGTTGACGCTGGCGACACGGCAGGCAGCAGGCGTCACCAAGGCCTATCTGATATTCTATCTCGCCGCCGGCGTTCTCTATCTCGCGGTGACGCTGTTTTCGAACTTCCTGCTTGGTCGCGCCGAGAAATGGGCGCGGCGGGGCATGCCTTCGGTCAAGGAGGCACGCTGATGGCGGGCGAAGCGGTCATCATCAACACGGCGGCGCGCGCCTCGCTTTGGCTGCAGCCGCATCGCATCGTCCTCATTCTGATCGCGCTGGGGCTGGTGCTCTCAGCCGCCTTTTTCATGCGCTGGAACTGGCTGCCGCAATATTGGGAAATGGGCCTGATGGGCATCTGGCGGGCCCTGTGGATCCTGGCCGTCACCTGCGCGCTCGGCTTCCTGATCGCCGTGCCGGTCGGGCTGGCGCAGGCCGCCGGCTCAATCTGGGTCGCGGCGCCGGCGAAAGTATTCTGCACCATCATCCGCGGCACGCCGCTGCTTCTGCAGCTGTGGCTGCTCTATTACGGGCTGGGCTCGCTGTTCCCGCAATATCCATGGATCCGCGACTCCTGGATGTGGCCCTATCTGAGGCAGGCATGGCCGTACGGCGTTCTCGCTCTCACCCTGTCCTTCGCCGGTTACGAGGGCGAAGTGATGCGCGGCGCCTTTGCCGGCGTGCCCAAGGGACAGCTGGAAGCCGCCCGCGCCTTCGGCATGAGCCGCTGGAAGATCCTCCGGCGCATCTGGCTGCCGCAGGCCTTCTACCGGGCGCTGCCGACGCTGACCGGCGAGACCGTGCTGCAGTTGAAGTCGACGCCGCTGGTGGCGACGATCAGCGTGATCGATATCTTCGCCGTTGCAGGCAAGGTGCGGCAGGACACCTACCTCACCTACGAGCCCTTGCTGCTGCTGGCGTTGATCTATATGGCGATCACCGGCATTCTGGTCCTGGCCCTCAGCCGGATCGAGGCGCGGATTCCGGTCAAGATCGGCTAGTGAGGAGTGAGTAGCGAATAGTGAGTAGAAGCGGCTCGCTTCATCCCCTATTCACTACTCCCTACTCACTACTCACTTAGAGGCAGCTACCATGCAACTCAGTCTCGACCAGGCAAGAGGACTGTGCCGGATGGCGGCACTCGGCGCCGGCGCCAATGAGGAGGCGGCGCAGTCGCTCACCGCCTCGATCATCGCCGCCGAGCAGGAAGGGCTTTCGACCGTCGGCCTGTCGCATTTCATCGATTATCTCGAAGCGCTGGAGGCCGGGCGCATCGACGGCAATGCCGATCCGGTGATCACAAGGCCGGCGCTGGCCGTCTATCTTTCCGATGCACGCGGCGGACTGGCGCATACCGGCTTCGACCGGACGATCGACGACCTTGCCAAGGCGGCAAAGCTGTTCGGCGTCGCCATCTTCTCGCAGAAGAATGCCTATACGTGCGGCGCGCTCGGCTATTTCACCGGCAGGCTGGCCGCGCAGGGGCTGGTATCTTTCGCCGCCACCAACGGCCCGGCCGTTCTTGCCGGCTCGGGCTCGGTCAAGCCGGTCTATTGCACCAACCCGATGTCGTTTGCCGCGCCCGCCGCCGACGGCGCGCCGCTGGTCATCGACCAGTCGTCGAGCGCCACTGCCTTCGTCAACATCCGCAAGGCGGCCGAAGACGGCAAGAAAATTCCCGAAGGCTGGGCGCTGGACGCCAGCGGCAATCCGACCACCGACCCGGCGGCGGCCATGAAGGGCGCCATGCTTGCCTTTGGCGGCCAGCGCGGTGCCAACATCGCGCTGATGGTCGAAGTGCTGGCTGCCGGCCTGTCGGGCGCCAACTGGTCGCTCGACGCGCCATGGTTCACCGGCGGCCCGGACAGCCCCGGAACCGGCCTGTTCGTGCTGGCCGTCGAGCCCAAGCTGCTCGATCCGGATTTCGAACAGCGCATGAAGAACCAGCTCGACCGCCTGCGCCGCCGCTTTGGCGTGCATGTGCCGGGCCGCGCCCGGGCTGAAGCCGCCGAGAAGGCGCAGGCGCGCGGCATCACCGCGCCCAAGGCGGTGGTGCAGCGGATTTCCGAGTTCGCCGAGCGCTATTCGGCCTGAATTGCGAAGACCGAACGCCCGGCCAGTGCCCGGCCTTCGACAGTGTCCTTCACCGGGGATATTCGAGCTGCATGGCGACGAAGTCGGCCGTGCGTGCGCCGTGGCGAGCCGAGATGTCTTGAAGCGCCTGGTCAAGCACCTTTGCCGGCCGCGGATCGGCCATGGCAGGCACTTGCCGCTCCATTGGCCAGTCGGTGGTGACCTGGTCAGGCAAGATACGCAAGCCGTCGCGGCTGACGATCGCGCCTTCCTTGCCCGCGAATGTGACCGCGCCGGAGCGAAAGGTTCGCGACCAGGCGTCGGCGGCCAGCGCCAGCGATACCTCATCCACGTCTGATGTGAGCGCGATACCGAGCAGCTCATGATCCAGGACGGCAAGCGTGTTGCCGATTGCCGTCAGCGCGAATGGGCGGGTGAACTTGAAGGCGCCGCTGTCATGCCGCCCATCCCAGTGCGCCAAGCCCAGATCACGACCGACGGCTTCGGCCTTATCCCGGCCGGCGATGGCCTCGATCAGGGTCAGCATCATCGGCATCGATGCGGTGATCCCCGTTGTCGTCGCGACACCTTGATCGACGACGAAGCGCCGGTCGGCGACATAGTGGATCGTGGGATGTTTAGCGCGGAGCTCGCCGACAGAATACCAATGGGTCGTCGCCCGCTTGCCGTCGAGCAACCCGCTGGCGCCGACCACCTTGGCGCCGGCGCAGATGCCGATCACCATGGCGCCCTTGGCCGCCTGGCTCGTGATCCATTTCAGCACCTCGGCGTCGTCGTCACGCATCATGGCCGGGACGATGACGTAGTCGGCGCCGTCCGGATACTCGGCGTCGAATACCGCCGTCGTCGCATCGGGCTCGATCTGCAAGGCCGGGTGCAATCGCATTGGTCCGGGCTGCGTTGCCAGCGCCACGACATCGGCGACATCAGCGCGCCGCAGGATGCCGTAAGGCATGACATAATCGGTGGTTTCGGTGCCGTCGTTGATGCCGACGATGGCGATCAGGGGACGCTGGCGCTTCGGCGGCTTCAATGCCGCAAGCGTTGCGGCGGCCTCCTTGGCATCGATTGCCGGCTGAACGGCAGCGTGGGATGCCGCCGGCAGCGACAGCAGCCATGCGGCACCCAATGCGAGGACGGCCAGCACGACGCCGAGACCACTCCACAGCATGATACGCAAATTCATGGTCCAGTCCTTCCGATCGAAACGCTTGACCATCAACCTAGCTGCGATAGGACTTGTCCGAAATGACATATATCGCGCAAAAACTGCCATGATCCGCAAGGTTGGCATCATCATTCACCCCGGCTTCCAATTGCTGGATGCGGCGGGCCCGGCGGCGGCCTTTGAGCTGGCGGAAGATTTTTGCGTCGGAAGCTATACGCTCGACATACTGGCGCCCGGTGGCGGGGAGATCGAGAGCTCATCCGGCATGCGGCTCGCGGCCCGGCCTTTGTCGATGGAAGAGCCGCTCGACACCGCCATCATCGCCGGTGGCGAAATCATTCGCTCCATGGCCGCCGCCCAGGAGATCGTCACCTGGCTCCGGGGCACGGGTGTGAGGCGAACGGCGAGCGTGTGCACAGGCGCCTATCTGCTGGCCGAAGCTGGACTTCTCGACGGCAGGCGCGCCACCACCCATTGGTGGAGCACGCACGACTTCGCACGCCGCTACCCAGCGGTGAAACTCGATGCTGAGCGGATCTTCGTCAGGGATGGCGGCGTGTGGACCTCGGCCGGCATTTCGGCCGGCATCGACCTTGCCTTGGCGCTCATCGAGGATGATCTTGGCCCGGCCATAGCGCGCCGCGTTGCGCAGCAGCTTGTCGTGCATCAACGCCGCCCCGGCGGCCAGTCGCAATTCTCCGCCCTTGTCGAACTCGGCGGACGGACGGGCCGCTTTATCGAGTTGATCGAATGGATGCGCACCGCGCTCGCCCAACCGCTGACCGTGGAGTGCCTTGCCGATCGTGCCGCCATGAGCCCGCGGCATTTTGCGCGCGCCTTCAGGGCGGAAACCGGCACCACACCGGCCAAGGCCGTGGAACGAATTCGCCTGGAGAGCGCGCGGATTGCAGTGGAAACGGGCCACACGTCGCTCGATCGCATCGCGCAGGAGAGCGGCTTCGGCGATGCCGGGCGAATGCGCCGCGCTTTCCTGAGAAGCTTTGGCCAGCCACCGCAGGCGCTCAGGCGGGCAGCCGCGGTTTCCCGCAACGGCGGCTGATGACGTCCTTCGACGCATTCATGTCGCCCCGGCGGTGCGATTTTTTTTGCCTTCGTGAACCTTCCCGCATGTCGCGGCGACCAATGGCTGTCCGGGTCGGGGTTGCCCGGTCGGTGTCTCCTGTCGAATGCGTCCAGGGCTGGGGCGGGCGTCTTACGCCACGCTGATACCGTCTCAGGTCAGGCCGCCTCGTTGGACCCTGGTTTGACATGAGCTTCACCCGGAAAACCCCGCTTCGGCGGGGTTTTCCGCGTTTCGTGCTACTGGTCACCGTCTGGTTCCGCCTGGTGAGCATGGGCCAGGGGGTTTCGGGTGCTGAAAAGTCGCTTTCGTGGGCCGCGATCCTGTTCTTCCTCGCCATTCGCGGCGGCAACCGCCACTCGGTCGACGCGCGCATCGGCAAGGCGTTCTAACAAGCTTTCGAGAGGGGTGACGCGACGACGCGTCACCCTTTGCCTTTGGTGCAAAACCGACTATGAAACGGCTTCAGCCAAGCCATCTGGAAAGTGCGCCGGAGCCAGCCATGACCGAAATCCTGCAGACCCCAAAGCTCGTCGTCGTCTTTGGCGGGTCTGGCTTTGTCGGCCGCCATGTGGTGCGCGCGCTGGCCAAGCGCGGCTACCGCATCCGGGTCGCCTGCCGGCGGCCCGATCTTGCCGGCCATCTGCAGCCGCTCGGCAATGTCGGCGAGATCCAGCCGGTGCAGGCCAATGTGCGCGTGCGCTGGTCGGTCGACCGCGCCGTGCAAGGCGCCGACCACGTCGTCAATCTCGTCGCCATCCTGCATGAGACCGGCCGGCAGAAATTCCCCGCCGTGCACGAATTCGGCTCCCGCGCCGTCGCCGAGGCGGCGCGCTCGGTCGGTGCCGGGCTGATCCATATTTCAGCGCTTGGCGCAGATGCGGGCTCCGAATCGGATTACGCGCGCACCAAGGCGCTTGGCGAAAAGGCTGTGCTGGAGACGATCCCCGACGCCGTGATCTTCCGGCCGTCGATCAATTTCGGACCCGAGGACAGCTTCTTCAACCGCTTCGCCAGCATGGCGCGCTATTCGCCGGTGCTGCCGCTGATCGGCGGCGGCCAGACCAAGTTCCAGCCGGTATATGTCGGTGACGTCGCCGAGGCGGTGGCGCGCTCGGTCGACGGCAAGATCAATCGCGGCCAGATCTACGAGCTTGGCGGCCCCAATGTGCTCACCTTCAAGGAGTGCATGGAAGAGCTGCTCGCCGTGATCGAGCGCAAGCGCCTGCTGGTGCCGGTGCCGTGGTGGGTGGCCAACATCCAGGCCTCGATCCTCGGCCTGTTGCCCAATCCGATGCTGACCAAGGACCAGGTGATGCAGTTGCGCGAGCACAACATCGTCTCGGAAGCCGCCGCCAAGGCCAACCGGACGCTCGCCGGGCTCGGCATCCAACCGCAATCGATCGCGACGATCCTGCCCAGCTACCTCTGGCGCTTCCGCGCCGCCGGCCAGTTCCAGCAGCGCAAGCCCGCGGCTTGATTCACCGCAACCGCCTGAAAGGCACGCCTAGCGCGACGTGACCTGCATGGGTAGCCCACCTTGCGGCTGGGTTGTCAGCTTCTGCACCGGCCAAGGCCTGGTCTCGGCAGTCGTGTCGAAGCGGAAGCGCGACAAGAGGATGGCGAGCGCGATGATCGCCTCCTGCATGGCGAAGCTGGCGCCGATGCAGACGCGCGGCCCCGCACCGAAGGGCAGATACTGGAAGCGATCGATCTTTTCACGGTTGCCCGGGTGGAAGCGCTCGGGCAGGAAGGCATCGGGCCTGTCCCACAGCTTCCTGTGGCGGTGGACGACCCAGGGCATGACCAGCACGGCCGCGTGCTTGGGGATATAAAGATCCTTCCACATCTCCGGCTCGATCGGCTCGCGGTTGATCGACGGCGCCGGCGGATAGAGCCGGAGCGCCTCGTCGAAGGCGGCGCGGGTCAACGGCATGGCGTCGAGCCACTTCGTCGGATCGGGTTCGCGCGCCAGCACCTCATCGATCTCCTGCTCGATCCGATTGCGTTCCCATGGCGATTCGGCGAGGCAGTAAAGCGTCCAGCCCAACGCCCGCGCGGTGGTCTCATGACCAGCGCCGATGAAGGTGATGATGTTGTCCTCGACCTCCGAGCGCGTCAGCCCGTCGGGACCCTCGGCCTTGAGCAGCAGCGTCAGGAAATCCTGCGACACCGCATCGGGATCGCGCCTGAATTTCTCCTCGCGCATCTTGACCGTATCGGTCACGATCTTGCGGAAATAGGCCATGGTCTTGCGGCCGCGGATGCGGGTCAGACGCGGCAGCCAGTCGGGGGCGCGCAACAGATCGAGCGGATCGACGCGGCCCATGGTCTCGAACAGGCGGTCGATCTCGTTGGCGAAACTGCCCGGCTCGCCCGCGATCTCGCCGGAAAACAGCGTCTCGGCCAAGATATCATAGGTGAGCAATGTCATGTCGTGGGCGATGTCGGATGTGCCGCCCGCCTCGTAGCGGGTGACGAACTCCTCGGTGCGTTTCAGCATCGGCTGGGCAAAGCCGAAGATATGGCGCGGCGTGAACACCGGCGCCATCGCCTTGCGCGACCGCTTCCACACCTCGCCCTCGGCGGTCAGCAGGCCATCGCGCAGGATTGGCCGCAGGATCTTCTGGCGCACCGTCGCCATCTTGTAGTTCTTGGCGTTGTCGACCAGCACATGGCGGATGAGGCCGGGATCGTTGGCGACGATCAGATGGCCACCGACGCCATTGGCGGAAATCCACGGCTCGTTGTAGGTCGGTTCGCCCCAGAGTTCGAGCGGATTGCGATAGACGATACGGATCATCTCCAGCGTCGAAGGCGGCGAGGTGCGCGGCTTCGGCGCGGGAGGAACGAAGGGGGCGGGCTGAATGTCCATGAAGTGCTCCGCTGCTGGCATCAATGTAGTGGCTGGCGATCCCGGCGTCCATGTGACCGGACGGCAGGCAATTCGCGGCGCCCGGCAGACGCTCCGTTCATCCGATCGTGACCGCCCGCTCCGGCATCCCGCCTTGTCCGCCGGCACGCTCTGCCGTACTGACAGTCACCAACAGATACCGCCTGAGAAAGGAGCCCGCCTTGAAGCACCAGTTGAGCATCATCATCGGCAGCACGCGGCCCGGCCGCGCCGGCCCGGTTTTTGCCGAGTGGCTGGAGACATTCGCGCGCCAGCACGGGAAATTCGAGGCGGTGCTGACCGACATCGCCGCGTTCCACCTGCCGGTGCTGGACGAGCCCCACCATCCAAGGCTTGGCAATTATCAGAACGACCACACCAAGGCCTGGTCGAGGGCGATCGACGCCGCGGACGCCTTCGTGTTCGTGGCGCCGGAGTATAATTATTTCGCAGCGCCCGCGATCGTCAACGCGATCGACTATCTGCTGCGCGAATGGAAGTACAAGCCGGCCGCCATTTTCAGCTATGGCGGCGTGTCCGGCGGCCTGCGCGCGGCGCAGGCGCTGAAGCCGCTTTTGACGTCGGTGGGGATTATGCCGATCCCGGAAGGCGTCGCGCTGCCGATGTATCAGAAGCTGCTCGACGAGAACGGCGCCTTCAGCGCCAGCGAACAGGTGATCGGCGGCGTCAGGACCATGCTGGACGAACTGTTGCGCTGGAGCGAAGCGCTAAAGCCGCTGCGCGTTGCCTGAAAGGCCGGTGTTTGGCCAAACGCGCCGGCTTGCCCGCCATAAAGTGGTGGAATGGTCGGCAGGTGACTGAGCCGGGGCGGTTCGACTTGCGCTTGCTGTTTGCCTTGCTGCTGACGATTGCGACCACTGCCACGCGATGGCGGAACGGCGCGTGGCGCTGGTCATGGCAGAGGACGACTACCGGCTGGTCCGCCCTTGGCCAATCCCATCCATGACGGCGAGGCGATGGAAGCCGCGCTCAAGAAGCTCGGCTTCGAGGTCAACCTGGAAACCAACCGGGACCTTCGGCGCATGCGGCGCGCGCTCGACGACTTTCGCGGGGATGCCAAGGGCGCCGAGTCGCGCTGGTCTATTTCTCCGGTCATGGCGTCGAAATCTCGGGCGACAACCGGCTGCTGCCGGTCGATGCCGACGCGTCTTCGCTCGATCAACTGAACAAGACCAGTCCGCCGCTTGCCGCTGCGGCCAACGGACAGCTGCCGGAGCGCGAACGGCCGCTGTTCACCATGGCCGACGTGACCCCGGAAATGCGCGGCGAGGTCGAACAGATCGCCAGCGATGCCGACGGCATGCTGGAGTCCAAGCAGCACCACTTCGAGGGCTCCAAGAAGGCCTTCGAGGCCAGCCTCGGCATCCGCCAGAAACTGGCCCAGTCCGATCCGAACAATGCGATCTGGCAATTCGATCTGGTGCAGGCCTACATCAACTATGCGTATGTGGCGAAGGATCCGAAGGCTGTGCTGACCAAGGCGCTGAACCTGACGCTGGAGCTTGACCGCACGGGCCGGCTGGCTCCAAGGGACAAACCCACGATCAAATATTTGCGCGGCCTTCTCGCCAAAATTGAACGCCCGGAAAAAATAGCCGGCTGCCAGCCCGGGATTCGGCCCGGAAATGCCTGCAAACCTTGGAAAAACCGCCTTTAGCGCCTATATCTACGCCATATCAGGCGCGCGATTCGGGGGCGATTTTTCGCGCTGTACAAGCGGCATCTAGACAATAGGTTTTCATGAGCGACCAGACCGAGAACACCAACGGCGCCGAAGCCGAATACGGCGCCGATTCCATCAAGGTTTTGAAGGGGTTGGACGCAGTCCGCAAGCGCCCGGGCATGTATATCGGCGATACCGACGACGGTTCGGGCCTGCATCACATGGTCTATGAGGTGGTCGACAACGCCATCGACGAGGCCCTGGCAGGGCACGCCGACCTCGTCACAGTGACGCTCAACCCCGATGGTTCGGTGACGGTGATCGACAATGGCCGCGGCATTCCGACCGATATCCACACCGGCGAAGGCATTTCCGCGGCCGAAGTGATCATGACGCAGCTGCATGCCGGCGGCAAATTCGACCAGAATTCCTACAAGGTGTCGGGCGGCCTGCATGGCGTCGGCGTCTCGGTGGTCAACGCCCTTTCGGCATGGCTGAAGCTCAAGATCCGCCGCAACGGCCAGATCTTCGAAATGAGCTTCACGCACGGCAATGCCGATGCGCCGTTGAAGGCCACGGGAAGCTACGAGCAGGACAAGCAGCCCGGCACCTATGAGGGTCGCAGCGGCAGCTCGATCACCTTCTTCCCGTCGGCCGAAACCTTCACCATGGTCGAGTTCGACTTCGGCACGCTGGAGCACCGGCTGCGTGAGCTCGCCTTCCTCAATTCCGGCGTGCGCATCATACTGACCGACGCCCGCCATGCCGACGTCGTGCGGCATGAACTGCACTATGATGGCGGTCTCGAGGAGTTCGTCAAATATCTCGACCGGGTCAAGAAGCCGCTGATCGAGAAACCGATCGCCATCAAGGCCGAGCGCGACGGCATCACGGTCGAAGTGGCGATGTGGTGGAACGACAGCTACCATGAGAACGTGCTGGCCTTCACCAACAACATCCCTCAGCGCGATGGCGGCACCCATCTGGCCGGTTTCCGTGGCGCGCTGACGCGCCAGATCACCGGTTATGGCGATTCCTCGGGCCTGACCAAGAAGGAAAAGGTCTCGCTGATCGGCGACGATTGCCGCGAAGGGCTGACGGCGGTGCTGTCGGTCAAGGTTCCCGATCCGAAATTCTCGTCGCAGACCAAGGACAAGCTGGTTTCCTCCGAGGTCCGCCCGGTGGTCGAGGGGTTGGTCAACGAGGCGCTCGGCACCTGGCTGGAAGAGCACCCGACCGAAGGCAAGGTGGTCATCGACAAGGTGATCCAGGCCGCGGCGGCGCGCGAAGCCGCGCGCAAGGCGCGCGATATCACCCGCAAGAGCTCGCTCGGCGTCACCTCCTTGCCCGGCAAGCTGGCCGACTGCCAGGAGCGCGATCCGGCGAAATCCGAAATCTTCATCGTCGAGGGTGACTCGGCCGGCGGCTCGGCCAAGGGCGGCCGTTCGCGCCAGAACCAGGCCATCCTTCCCCTGCGCGGCAAGATCCTCAATGTCGAGCGGGCGCGTTTCGACCGCATGCTCGGCTCCGACATGATCGGCACGCTGATCACCGCGCTCGGCACCTCGATCGGCAAGGACGAGTTCAACGCCGACAAGCTGCGCTACCACAAGATCATCCTGATGACCGACGCCGACGTCGACGGCGCCCATATCAGAACCTTGCTGCTCACCTTCTTCTTCCGGCAGATGCCGGAGCTGATCGAGCGCGGCCATCTCTACATCGCCCAGCCACCGCTCTACAAAGTGACGCGCGGCAAGAGCTCGCAATACATCAAGAATGAAAGCGCCTTCGAGGAGTTCCTGATCGAGTCCGGGCTGGAGGAAGCTTCGCTGACGCTGGGCTCGGGGGAAGTGCGGATCGGGCAGGATCTGCGCGGTGCGGTCGACGATGCGCTGGCTGTGCGCCAGCTCATCAACGGCCTGCACACGCGCTACAACAGAGGCGTCGTCGAACAAGCGTCGATCGCGGGCGGGCTCAACCCCGACGTCTTCAGCGATCTTGGCCGCGCCAACGCCATGGCGGAGCGGATCGCACAGCGCCTCGACATCATCGCCGAGGACACCGAGCGCGGCTGGACGGGCCGGATGTCGACCTCGAATGACGGCAGCGGCGGCTATGTCTTCGAGCGCACCGTGCGCAGCGTCAAGGAATACGCCCATCTCGACTTGGGGCTGATCAATTCGGCCGACGCCCGCCAGCTCGACCGCTACGCGCAGCGCCTCATCGAGGTCTACGGGACGCCGCCGGTGCTGCGCCGCAAGGATGTCTCCGAAACCGTCTCGGGGCCGCTGGCGCTGCTCAACGCGGTCTTTGCGACCGGCCGCAAGGGGCTGACGATGCAGCGGTACAAGGGTCTCGGCGAGATGAATGCCGAGCAATTGTGGGAAACCACGCTCGACCCGAATGTACGGTCGCTGCTGCAGGTGAAGGTCAACGACGCGACCGATGCCGACAGCCTGTTCTCGCGGCTGATGGGCGACGAAGTCGAGCCACGGCGCGAATTCATCCAGGACAACGCGCTGTCGGTCGCCAATCTGGATATTTGATGCATGTCGCCCAAAACCGTGCGGCGGTTTTGGGCGAACGATATGCACAAGAGCCTAAAGCGCGCCGGCTGAATCCGCTTCAATGCGACGGGCTTTGAGACTGTAGCGATGCACCGAAGAAGCCTGCCAGGGCGGCCTTCAGGCGCTGATGGAACGCGCCCCCGGTCAAAGCCGGGTGCGTCGATGCAGATTTCGGGAGCAGCGGCGCGCCGCTAAACGTAGGCTTACGCCAGAAATCAGAGAGCCCGGCTCCAGAGCCGGGCTCTCTGACTATTTCCTCCTATCGGCCGGATCAGTGATCCATGGCCTTGACGATTTCCTCGGTCATCTTCTTGGCGTCGCCGAGCAGCATCATGGTGCCGTCCTTGTAGAACAGCGTGTTGTCGATGCCGGCATAGCCGGAGCCGAGCGAACGCTTGACGAACAGGCAGGTGCGGGCCTTGTCGACGTCGAGGATCGGCATGCCGTAGATCGGCGACGACTTGTCGTCGCGGGCCGAAGGGTTGGTGACGTCGTTGGCGCCGATGACATAGGCGACATCGGCCTGCGCGAACTCCGAATTGATGTCCTCGAGCTCGAACACTTCGTCATAGGGGACGTTGGCTTCCGCCAAGAGCACGTTCATGTGGCCGGGCATGCGTCCGGCGACCGGGTGGATGGCGTACTTCACGTCGACGCCGTTGGCCTTCAGCTTATCGGCCATTTCGCGCAGCGCGTGCTGCGCCTGGGCGACCGCCATGCCGTAGCCCGGCACGATGATGACCTTCTGTGCATTCATCATAAGATAGGCGGCGTCGTCGGCCGAACCCTGCTTGACCGTGCGCTCGATGCCGTCATCGGCCGCCGCCGCGGTCTCGCCGCCGAAGCCGCCGAGGATGACCGAGATGAAGCTTCGGTTCATGCCCTTGCACATGATGTAGGACAGGATCGCGCCGGACGAGCCGACCAGCGCGCCGGTGATGATCAGCGCCAGATTGCCGAGCGTGAAGCCGAGCGCGGCCGCCGCCCAGCCCGAATAGGAGTTGAGCATCGAGACGACGACCGGCATGTCGGCGCCGCCGATCGGGATGATCAGCAGCACGCCCAGCACCAGCGAAGCGGCGACGATCAGCCAGAACACCAGCTTCGATTCCGTGGTGACCAAAAGCACGATCAGCACGATGAGCGCGACGCCGAGGGCCGCGTTGATGAAGTGGCGGCCGCCGATCATGATCGGTTTGCCGGACATGCGGCCGTCGAGCTTCAGGAAGGCGATGACCGAGCCGGTGAAGGTGATGGCGCCGATGGCGACGCCGAGACTCATCTCGATCAGCGCCTGGGCGTGGATGTCGCCCGCCGTGCCGATGCCAAAACTTTCCGGCGCGTAGATGGCCGCCGCCGCGACCATGACAGCGGCGAGGCCGACCAGCGAATGGAAGGCGGCAACCAGCTGCGGCATCGAGGTCATGGCGATGCGGCGCGCGGTGACGGCACCGACGCCGCCGCCGATGGCGAGGCCGAGCACGATGAGGCCGAAGCGGCCCGCGGACGGGGTTGCCAGCGCCAGCGTGGTCGCAATGGCAACGCCCATGCCGATCATGCCGTAGAGATTGCCCTGGCGGCTGGTGGTCGGATGCGACAGGCCGCGCAACGCCATGATGAACAGGACGCCGGAGACGAGATAGAGGAAGGACGCGAAGTTGGCGTTCATGGCGCTCTACTTGTCCTTCTTCTTGTACATGGCCAGCATGCGCTGGGTGACGAGGAAGCCGCCGAAGATGTTGACCGAGACCAGCATCAGCGCCACGAAGCCGAAGCCGGCGGCAACGCCGGAGGCGGCGATGCCGACGGCGAGCAGCGCGCCGACGACGATGACCGACGAGATGGCGTTGGTGACGGCCATCAGCGGCGTGTGCAGCGCAGGGGTCACCGACCAGACGACATAGTAGCCGACGAAGATTGCCAGAACGAAGATGGCGAAGCGGAAGACGAAGGGATCGATGGCGCCGCCGGACAGGGCGTGGGCGGCATCACCCGCCGCCTCGGCGCCGCCTGGAGCATTGGCCAGGTTCTGCACCGCCAGTCGGACGGCCGCACTTGCCTGGTCGAGCTGGTCGAGGGCTTTCTGCAGGGTCTGATCCATCACGCGGTGCCTTTCGACTTGGGCGAGGACGACTTGAGCGCGGACGACTTGGGCGCGGACGATTTGGGCGAGGACGATTTGGATGCGGCAGTTTTCCTGGGCGCGGGCTTCTTGGGCGCTGCCGAGGCATCGGCGACCATGGTCGTGGCCGGGATCGCCGCGGGTTCGACATACGGCTGCTGGTCGGCCTTGGCGAAGGCCGGATGAACCACCTTGCCGCCATCGGTCAGCATTGTGGCCTTGACCAGTTCGTCATCGCGCTTGATGGCGAGCGTCTTGGTGGTCTTGTCGACCAGCGTCTCGAGGAAAGCGAACAGGTTCTTCGCATAGAGCAGCGATGCGGACGCCGCGACGCGGCCCGGCACGTTGAGGTGGCCGACGATTTTTACGCCATTGGCCGTAGTCACCACCTGACCCGGCTGAGCGCCCTCGACATTGCCGCCACGTTCGACGGCGAGGTCGACGAGCACCGAGCCCGGCTTCATCGAGGCGACCATCGCCGCCGACACCAGCTTCGGCGCCGGCCGGCCTGGAATCAGCGCCGTGGTGATGACGATGTCCTGCTTGGCGATGTGCTCGGCGGTGAGTGCCGCCTGCTTGGCCTGGTATTCCTTGGACATTTCCTTGGCGTAGCCGCCGGCTGTTTCGGCGGCCTTGAACTCTTCGTCCTCGACGGCCAGGAACTTCGCGCCGAGCGAGGCGACCTGTTCCTTGGCGGCGGGGCGCACGTCGGTGGCGGTGACGACGGCACCAAGGCGACGCGCCGTAGCGATCGCCTGCAGGCCGGCGACGCCGACGCCCATGATGAAGATTTTCGCCGCCGGCACGGTGCCAGCTGCCGTCATCATCATCGGCAAGGCACGGTCATATTCCGAGGCGCCGTCGATGACCGCCTGATAGCCGGCAAGATTGGCCTGGCTGGACAGCACGTCCATCGATTGCGCGCGGGTGATGCGCGGCATGAATTCCATCGAGAAGGCAGTAACACCAGCCTTTGCGAGCGCCGCGACGGCGGCATCGTTGCCGTAGGGATCCATGATGGCGATCACAGCGGCGCCGGATTTGTAGCTCTTCAGCTCGGTTTCATCAGGCCGGCGGACCTTCAGCACGACATCGGCCTTGGCAACGTCCGCAGCCTTGCCGACGACGGCACCTGCCTTGGCAAACTCTTCGTCGGGGATGCGCGACCTTGTGCCGGCGCCGGTTTCGACAATCACGTCGAAGCCCAGCCCCGCCAACCGCTTGACCGTGTCAGGCGAGGCCGCGACCCGCGGCTCGTTCGCATCAAGCTCACGAGGGATGAAAACCGTCTGTCCCACCGCATGATCCTTTCGGCTGGAACCTGTTTGCGCAAAGTGTCGGCCGGAACATCCGGCAACGTCAACGGCAACGGGGTTTTGGAAGGTCTATCGCAGAATGAAGGCGCCGGCGGCCATGATCAGGATGAAGAGGATAGTCGCCGAGAAGAAACCGCCCGCGAAGAAGCCGAAGGCCATCGCGATGAGCAGCGCGCCGCAGAACAGCGATCCGTATTTGGCCAGAGCGAGAAAGCCCGCATAGGTGCGGTCATGCTCGGCATAGTCCATCTTCGCGCCCAGTTCGACAGGACCGGTCGGCGAGTGATCAGCCATAGGAATACCCCTTCGAAGACATCTTTCAGGCACATAGCGAAAAGCCGGCCCGAGAGCAATGGCGCTATTGCCGCATTGGAGCCGACAACTGCCTCAAGGGAAAATTGAAACCGACGGCCGGTTCGGCGAAGTGCGGCTTTTGCGACAAGCCAGCTCGAGAGCCCTCAGCCAGCGAGGTGCGGGAAAAGCCCGAGCAGGCCAACGACGATCAGATAGAGCGCGACGATGTAGTTCAGCAGCCGTGGCATGATCAGGATCAGCACGCCGGCGATCAGCGAGATAAGCGGCGTGAGCGCAAGCTGGGAAATATGCATGTCGGGGTCCTTCTGGCATATCCGCTGGGATGACAAAGACGGAACGGCGACACTCCGCCGTCATCAGAACGCGGATCTGGCCGGAAGGCTCCAGACGCCTGGCAAAAAACGATCGCCTCAGGCGGCGTCGCGATAATATTTCGCCGTCGGCACGATGGACAAGGGTGTCAGCCGGTTGATAGCCGGATTGGCGAACGTCAGCCTCTGTTCCGTTGGCGTCGACCTGAAGAATGGGAACCGTTCGAGCGTCAGGCGCATATTTTCGCCGGCAGGGATTTCGAACAGGGCGATCCGGGTAAGAACGCCCGGAAACTCCTTGGCCTCGGTCCTCTGCACGGCATTGAAATAGCGAGAATAAAAATTGGAATGCTCGACCTTGACCGGCGTCAGCACCGAGTTCTGGCCGAAATAGAGCGAGGCCACCATGGCGAGCCTGAGTGTCAGGAACGGCAGCACTCCGGGTGCCGGTGCCCCGTCAGGATCGGTTGCAAACCGGGTTCCATCGATAAAGGTTTCTCCGCGGGCAAGCCGCTCGATCAGTATTTCCGGATAAGCATCGACGGAGGGCGAATTCGGATGCTCGCGAGAAATGTAGTGGAAGCGGATCGTGCTGACCAATTCGCCATAGAAATAGACACCGAACCGGTAGGAATTGGGCAGATCGTCCCAGCGATCCGTGAACATCCCGCTGGCGATTGGGCCGCACATGCCCGAGCGCAGATAGGATTTGTAGCGAAGCCGGTAAATCGCCTCCAAATCCTCGCCTCCGGTAATGAGGCGATAATCGACATGCTCCAACAGTTGCATCATTGATCGATTCAACACGGAATCGCCGGCTGTGCTGACCGCGCCAGACGTATTCCTTGCAGCCCTTGCAGCATCCATCATCTGTCCTCGAAATTCCGCCTCCGAATACGCTAGTCGAGTCAAAATGAGACACAAGCAGAAATTTAGATGTTGTTGATTTACCTTATGTTAACCTTAACAGCCACGCGCCCCGGTTGAGGAGCTTGGCGAGCAACGCGCCTGGGACCGACCTGGATCACGACCTCGCAGACATCGCGCCTCGACAAACAGGTGCATGAGCCAGGTCAGGGCGGTGCTTGAATCGGAAAAATCAGGGATTACGCGCTTCGCGAAATCGCGGAACTAGAGCAAATCCAGGAAAAAGTGTGAAGCGGTTTTCCGTCCGGAATTGCGTCAAAACAAGGAGTTGGAGCGATTTGCCGTTTCCGTGAAACGGTGAACTGCTCTAAACGGCTGTCCGTTTGCCGGTGCGACGCAGGTCGGCTGCGAAGGGCCAGGTGACATTCGACATCGTCTCGATACCGGACGCACTGAGCGCAGCACCGAACAGGAAGCCTTGCACGAGATCCGGTTTGACCTGCAAGGCCAGGATCTTGAGCTGTTCGAAGGTCTCGACGCCTTCGACGGTCACGGAAAGTCCCAGTGGCCGTGACAGATTGACGATGCCCTTGAGCAATTCCAGCGAACGCGAGTTCTGGGTGACGTCCATCAGGAACGAGCGGTCGATCTTGATCTTGTCGAGCGGCAGCTTGTGGAGGTAGCTCAGGCTCGAATAGCCGGTGCCGAAGTCGTCGAGCGCGATGCGAACACCAATCTGCTTCAACTCCTCGATATACTGGCGCGTCAGCGACTTGTCGTCGAGCAGCGCCGTTTCGGTGACCTCGATCTCCAGCCGGCCGGCGGCGAGGCCCGAACTCGCCAGCGCATCGCGAACCTTCTGGATGACATCGCGGCTGCGAAAATCCTTGGCCGAGAGGTTAACCGAGACGCTCGTCTGATCAGGCCATTTGGCACATTCGGTGCAGGCTGCCTGCAGCACGAAAGTGCTGATCTCGGATATGATGCCCATTTCCTCGGCCAGCGGAATGAAGATGCCCGGCGAAATCGGTCCAAGGTCGGGATGATCCCAGCGGCACAGCGCCTCGCAGCTTGCGATGCGCATCGTGTTCATCGCCACGATCGGCTGGTAGACGACCCGCAGGCTCTTGCTTTCCACGGCGCTGCGCAGATCCGCCTTCATCAGCTGCCGGTTGCGGAACGCGGCGTCCATCGCCGCCTCGAACAGCCGCCAGCCGTTCTTGCCAAGCTCCTTGGCCTTGTAGAGCGCGAGGTCTGCCTTGACGATCATTGCGTCGACATCGGTTTCCGCGACCTTGGACAGAACCGCGCCGGCGCTGGCCTGGATCCGCAATCCATGCCCGGCGACGTCCACCTCGCCCTGCAATGCCGCGAAGATCTCGTCGATCTGCATGGTCAGATGGCTCTCATCCTCGATGCGGTCGAAGAAGACCATGAATTCGTCGCCGCCGAAACGGCTGACGGTGATGCCTTGCCCGGCAACGGCGGCGAGGCGCTCGGCGACCGCGTAGATCAAACCGTCGCCGATCGGATGGCCGAGCGTGTCATTGACGCTCTTGAAATCGTCGAGGTCGAGCACGGCCAGGCCGCATAGGCGGTCGCGCTCCCCGGAGGCCATCAGCTCGCCGACCAGTTCATGGAAATAAGCGCGGTTCGGCAGACCGGTGAGGCTGTCGTAGCGCGCCATGAAACGGATCTTTTCCTCCGCCTCGACACGAGCCGTGACATCTTCAAAGGTGATGACACCGAGTTCCTGGCTGCCCTCGCGCGCCGAGAATTCATAATGCTGGCCATTGGCCAGCGACACCAGAACCTTCCGGTCGCGCCCTTCGCGCAAGGCCCGGGTCAGCTGGGCCTCGATGTAGCGGCAGTCCTTCGGCGCCAGCATGCCGCCGGCGACGCCGCGCATCAAAAGACCATGGATCGAGCGCCCGAGCAGCGCATTCGCGGACTTGAGCGACATCAGATGGGCAGCTTCGGCGTTGGCCACAGCCACCCGGCCGTTGGGGCCGAGCATGACAAGGCCGTGCGACATGGTGTTGAGGGCGCGATCGAACCTTAGCGCGAGCTTCCTCGCTTCCTTGTGGCCGATGACGGCGGAGAAAAGCACGTCGCGGACGTGGTCGGCGCTGTTGATCGTGATAAAAGTCAGCGGGATGATCATCAACCCGAGAACGACCGAGGGGACATCCATGCGCAGCAGGAGTGCAAGTGCCGCCGGACCAATAAAGGTCACGGAAAAAATCCGTACCATGAGCGGAGAGCCGTAGTTCCGGCCAACAACCGTCACCAAGGTTGCGATGGCCAGCGACGTCGCGGCCAGTTCGGCAAAGGGATCGGGATATACATAGATCGATATGAAACACAGCGCGCCCAGGCCGAGGCCCTGCAGGCTGCCCTTCAGGATATAGGTGCGCTCCCACCGCCGCGCCTCTTCGACATTGGCTATTATGCCGCCCGCCTTCCGGAAGCCGCGAATACCGGAGTAACGGAACAGGCTGATGGACAGCAGACCAAAAGAAAAACCCAGGAACAAAGGGTTGTGCGTACGCAAGTAGATCATGAATCCGAGGATCCAGTAGCATACGCCGCCGATCACCAGCATGTGGGCGTTGTCGAACAACGACCGCACAAACTGGATATAGACATCCGCCGGGATGTTCTCGGTTTTTGTTCTGCCCATATTGTCGGCCCAACGCTAAGCCTTGTCATGTCACACCCGCCTTAAGAAAGGCTTAGAACAGTGATTTCGACTCGGGTGCCAACGGCCGCAAATGCAGGACTGACTGGGAAAAAATCAAGCTTCAGGTAAACAAGGCGTATCCATCACTCGGCGGCCTGGAGTTCCGCCCGCGTCGGCGGGCTCGACAGGCGCTCGACCAGCCTTCGACGCTCGCCCGCGGCCTTGTCCGCGCTGGCCTGCCGTACATGGCCATAACCACGGATGAGCGCGGGAACCGAAACCAGAGCGACCGCCGCCTCGGCCTTGCCCTGCGCCAGCGACCTGGCGACGAGTTCAAGATCGCCTTCATACTGCGCCAAAAGCTGCCGTTCCATGCGCCTTTCGGCGCTATATCCGAACAGGTCGAAAGCGGTGCCGCGCAGCCCCTTCAGCGCCGCCAGCAGGCGGAAACCCTTCATCATCCAGGGGCCGAAGCTCGACTTCCTCGGTTTGCCGTCATTGCCGCGACGGCCCATGATCGGCGGGGCGAGATGGAATTCGAGTTTTTCATAGCTCTGGAACTGCTTGCCAAGCTCGGCGGCAAAGGAGCCGTCGGTGTAGAGCCGCGCCACCTCGTACTCGTCCTTGATCGCCATCAGCTTGAACAGGTTCCTGGCCGCCGCCTCGGTCACGGCGGTCGAGCCTGGCACGGCCCTGGCCTCGGCGGCGCGCAGCGGCGCCAGCCTGTCGGCATAGCGCTTGCCATAGGCGGCGTTCTGGTAGGCAGTCAGGAAGGCGACACGCCGGACAATGATCTCGTCCAGCGTCTGCGCGATCGGGGCTGTTTGTTCCGCCTTGCCCGGCAGGGCGACGAGGCCACGCACGAAATCCGGCTGGTGCGCCGCGCGGCGGCCCCAGCGGAAGGCGGCGACGTTCATCGCCACCGCTTCGCCGTTGAGCTCGATCGCCCTCTCGACAGCCTCGGCCGACAGCGGCAGGCCGCCATGCTGGAAGGCGAAACCGAGCATGAACATGTTGGCGCCAAGCGAATTGCCGAACAGCGCCGTGGCGGTGCGGGTGGCGTCGAAGAAATGCGCCTTGTCGTCGCCGGCGGCGGTGCGGATCGCCTTCTTCAGGCGCTCGATCGGCAAGGAGAAATCCGCCGAGCGGGCAAACTCGCCGGGCATGATCTCGGCGGTGTTGGCGAGGAAGATCGTGTGGCCCTCGCGCACCGCAGTCAGCACCTTCTTGGCGCCCGATACGACGAGGTCACAGCCAAGCACGAGGTCGGCCTTGCCCGCCGAGACGCGGATGGCATGGATGTCATCCGGCGTGCGGGCGATGCGGACATGGGTGAACACCGAGCCGCCCTTCTGGGCGAGGCCGGCCATGTCGATCATGCCGCAGCCCTTGTCCTCGAGATGGGCCGCCATGCCGAGCACGGCGCCGACGGTGACGACGCCGGTGCCGCCGACGCCGTCGATGATCGCCGCCCAGCCCTCGGCGCCCAGCGGGAATTCGGCCGGTGTCGGCACACCGTCAAGCGGATCGGTCTTGCCGGCAAGGCCCTCGGCCTTGCGGATCTTGGCGCCGTGGACGGTGACGAAGGACGGGCAGAAGCCGTTGACGCAGGAGAAGTCCTTGTTGCAGCTCGACTGGTCGATCTTGCGCTTGCGGCCGAATTCGGTCTCGACCGGCTGGATCGAGACGCAGTTCGACTGCACGCCGCAATCGCCGCAGCCTTCGCAGACCAGCTCGTTGATGAAGACGCGCTTGTCGGGATCGGGAAAGGTGCCGCGCTTGCGCCGCCGGCGTTTTTCGGCGGCACAGGTCTGGTCGTAGAGCAGGATCGACACGCCCTTGACGTCGCGCAGCTCGCGCTGGACGAGATCGAGATCGTCGCGGTGATGGATGGTGGCGCCGGCCGGGAATTCGGCCTTGCCGGCATATTTGTCGGGCTCGTCGGTGACGATGGCGATGCGGTCGACACCCTCTGCCCGCACCTGCCTGGCGATCATGTCAACCGTCAGGCCGCCTTCATGCGGCTGGCCGCCGGTCATGGCGACCGCGTCGTTGTAGAGGATCTTGTAGGTGATGTTGGCTTCGCTCGACAAAGCGAAGCGGATCGCCAGCGTGCCGGAATGATTGTAGGTGCCGTCGCCGAGATTCTGGAAGATGTGGCCGCGCTTCGAGAACGGCGCCTGGCCGACCCATTGCGCGCCCTCACCGCCCATGGCGGTGAAGCCCAGCGTGTTGCGGTCCATCCAAAGCGCCATGAAATGGCAGCCGATGCCGGCGGCGGCGATCGAGCCGTCCGGCACCTTGGTCGAGGAATTGTGCGGACAGCCGGAACAGAAGAAGGGCGTGCGCGAACCGATGTCGGTGGCGTCCGCCAGCATCGCCTGGAATTGGCGCAGCTTGCCGACCCGCGCCGAGATCTCCTCCGAGGGGCCGATGGTCTTGACGATCCTCTCGCCAAGGGCAATGGCGATCTCGTTGGGATCAAGCGCGCCCTTGGCCGGAAACAGCCAGTCGCCACGCTCGTCCTTCTTGCCGACGATGACCGGCTGCGAGGCGGTGCCGTAGAGGCTTTCGCGCAGCTGCACCTCGATCAGCGAACGCTTTTCCTCGACGACGACGATGGTGTCGAGGCCGCGGGCAAACTCGGCGATATGATGCAGGTCGAGCGGCCAGGGACAGCCGACCTTGAACAGCCGCACGCCGATGCGGTTGGCGGCCGCCTCGTCGATGCCGATGTCCTCCAACGCCTGGCGAACATCGAGATAGCTCTTGCCCAGCGTGATGATGCCGAGCTTGGGGCTGCGGCCGCCCGAATAGACGATGCGGTTCAGCCCGTTGGCATGGATGAAGGCGGAGGCCGCGGCACGCTTGTATTCGTGCAGCCGCTCCTCCTGGCCCAGCATGTCGATCTCGTGGCGGATGTTGAGGCCGCCCGGCGGCATGTCGAACTCCGGCACGACGATGTTCAATCGCTCGAGCGAGGCATCGACCGAGGCCGTCGATTCGATGTTGTCCTTGACGCATTTGATCGCCGCCCAGGTGCCGGCGAAACGCGACATGGCAAAGCCGTACAGCCCGTAATCGATGATCTCCTGGACACCGGCCGGGTTGAGGATCGGCACCATGGTGTCGACGAAGAGGAATTCGGTGGCGTGCGCATTGGTCGAGGATTCGGCCATATGGTCGTCGCCCATCAGCGCAAGCACGCCGCCATGCTTGGACGAGCCGGCGAGATTGGCGTGGCGGAACACGTCGCCGGAACGATCGACGCCCGGGCCCTTGCCGTACCAGACGGAAAAGACACCATCATGGGTGCCCTCGCCCAGAAGCTCCGTCTGCTGCGATCCCCAGCAGGCGGTGGCGGCCAACTCCTCGTTGAGGCCTGGCTGGAAGACGATGTCGGCCCCCGCGAGCTGCTTCTTCGCCTTCCACAGCTGCATGTCGAGGCCGCCCAGCGGCGAACCGCGATAGCCGGAGACGAAGCCGGCCGTGTTCAGGCCTGCGCGGCGATCGCGCTCGCGCTGCATCAAGAGCATGCGGATGACCGCCTGCGCGCCGGACAGGAAGATGCGCTCCTTCCCGAGGTCGAACTTGTCGTCGAGCGCGACATCATGCAGCGTCATCAGGCATTTCCTCTGCGAAGGCCGCACGGGGGGCAGGCAGCCAACGTCGGGGTCGGATGACGCATCCTTTCTCCCCTTGCAAGTGAGGTCAAACAAAATCGCAGGGGCCAGGCAACGCGCAACAAACAGTCCGGCGGGCGCAGGAGCGCGCATGAAACCGCGCGCCGAGAGTGCCTCGGCGCACGAAAACTCCGGCCGAAATCGATGCCGTCGGAAGGTCAGCCGGCTTTCGAGCAGTCCGGCTTCGGCTCGCCCGGCAGCTTGCCGTCGGGATGGCCGGCGAGGTCGGGATTGGCCGTATAGAGCTGGTCGATGACCAGCGGCCGGTCGGGAAGGATCGACTGGTCTTCCGTCGACATCAGCGTGGTGTCGATCTTCTGCAGGATCGCGCCGTCGGGTCCTTTGATGCTGATGGCGATGGCGTACGGCTTGTTCTTGACGATGCAGGTCAGCGCCGGGCTCTCCAGGCTCACCTTGTCGAGCTTCGGCCAGACCTTCTGCTCGACCACCAAGGGCGCGCCGCCGGCTGGGTTCTGGAAGCTGGCAACCGCCACCTGGCCCTCGCCCATCGGCTGCAAGGGCCGTAGCGTCACGACATAGGTCGCCCTGGCGAGACGGTAGTTGAAGACGAATATCTTGCCGGAAACCTCGAACAGCTTGCCCTGGCCGCCGGTGTCGCGGCAGGCGCCGAGCGCCGCAGCGGCGACCAACATGGCGCCGGCAACGAGCGCGCGTGAAAATCCTCTAGGCATCCTTGACCTCATGGGCCGCCATGCGGCGGCGACGATAGTGACGACTGGCCTTCTGCCGGTTGCCGCACACCGCCATATCGCACCAAAGCCGGCTGGAATTGCGGCTTCTGTCGACGAACAGCCAGGTACAGTTGGGGCAGATCCTGAGCCTCGCGACCGTGTCGGCGCGCAGCAGCGAAAGGGCCGAGACCGCCAGCGCCGCCTCGAAGGGGATCGGCACACGGGGATCGCCGAACGGCCTTCCCGGTGCGCCGATCTCGGTCCGGCTGCCGGCCAGGCCTTCGGCACAGGCGCGCAGGAAATCGGGCAGGTCGGCGGTGGCGACCGCGCCATTCGACACGGCGCCGCGAATCAGCCGATCGGTCGTCTCGCGGATCGACAGCACGACGGGCGCGATTGCCGACGGCGAAGGCACGGCAAGCCGCCGGTCGCCGAGTTCGGCGGCGCGAAAACCGCTGGCCGCGTCGGCGAAGCGGGCGATTTCGGCCGGATCGTCGAAGCGGTCGAACGTGCGCTCCGGATCGCCGCGCAGCACGACGGTGTTCGCCGTATCGAGCGCTAGCAGGCCGCCGGTGAAGCGGTGCGGGGTCCAGGCAACTGTCATGCCGCAAAATCTAACCAATAAATCGCGTTTGACAAGTTAGATTCGGCGATGCAAACCTCCGCTGCGCACGGTATCGTCGCCTTTGTCTCGAGCATTCCGTCGTCCCAACCGCTGTCGGCGAGATGCTTTTGGTGTTGTTGAGCATGCTCTATTTCTTCCAGCAGGTGCTGAACGGGCTGCACTCCGGCGCGCTCTACGCGCTGCTCGCCTTCGGCTACGTGCTGATCAACGGCATCCTGCACCGCACCAACTTGGCCTATGGCGCACTGTTCGCCTTCAGCGGCCAGGCAATGATCCTGAGCGTCGCCTTCGGCTACCAGGTGCTGTGGCTGACGCTGTTGGCGTCGGTGCTGTTCGGCGTCGTCGCGGCATTCCTCTATGCCGCGCTGATCAGCCATGTCCTGTCGCGCAGCGTCTTCGAACCGTTGGCCGACCGCACGCCCAACGCCATCGTGGTGACGACGCTCGGCATCCTGATCGTCCTGTCGGAAGCAAGTCGGATCGCCGCCGACACGCATGATCTTTGGCTGCCACCAATGCTGGCACAGCCCATCGTCTTCGCCGAAGGCGCCGGCTTCAAGGCGACGCTGACGCTGATCCAGGTGCTCGACTGCGCGGTGGTGCTGGCGGCTGTCGCACTGGCCACATCCGCGTTCACCCGCTCCGGCTTCGGCCGGCGCTGGCGCGCCGTCTCCGACGACCCGCACGCCGCCGCCCTGTGCGGCATCGACGTGCGCGGCGTGTTCCGCAACGCCGTGCTGCTCGGCGGCTTCTGCGCCGCGTTGGCCGGCGTCATGGCCAGCCTCTACTACGGTAATGTCAGCTTCGGTTCCGGCCTCGTCTACGGCCTGAAGATCCTGTTCGTGACGGCGGTCGGCGGCTATCTCTCGCCGCCACGAGCGGCTCTGGGTGCCGCCGCCTTCGGCATGGCCGAATCACTGTGGGCCGGTTATTTCCCGATCGAATGGCGCGATGCGTGGATGTATCTGTTCCTGGTGGCCGTGCTGATCCTGATCGGAGCCGGCCGCGACACCGGCAAGGTCATCTGAACCATCAGACTTTGGTTGCATGACGCGGGGCAGACGCCAGTCTCCACCCCTCGCTTTCAGTTGATGCTGTTTTGTTGCTCCCATCCTTGTTGACCCGTCAGTCCACGCACGGCATACCGTTGGACCAAGCGGCGTGACGGAACAAGGGGAGCCGACACGCCTCCGACAAAAGGGAGGAATGCATGGCAGGGCTTCTCGCTCTATCCAGGGCGATCGATCGCGCCAACGAATTCATCGGCAAATCGGTATCCTGGCTGATCCTGCTGGCGATCCTGGTGAGCGCGGCCAACGCCGTCATCCGCAAGATCTTCGACATTTCGTCGAATGCCTGGCTGGAGCTGCAATGGTATTTGTTCGGCGCCGCCTTCATGCTGGCCGCCGCCTATACGCTGAAGCAGAACGAGCATATCCGCATCGATGTCGTCTACGGCCTGTTTTCACGCCGCGTGCAGCACTGGATCGACCTTCTCGGCCATCTCCTGTTCCTGATGCCGTTCGTGACGCTGATGGTCATCTATTTCGTTCCCTACGTCTCGCTGTCGTTTCGCAGCGGCGAGATGTCCAACAATTCCGGCGGGCTTATCATCTGGCCGGCCAAGGCCATCCTGCTGGTCGGCTTTTTCCTGCTGGCCCTGCAGGGCATCTCCGAAATCATCAAGAAGATCGCCATCATGCGCGGCGACATGGACGACCCCAATCCATTCATATCGGCACATGAGCAAGCCGAACTCGAAGCCAAGGCACTGGCCGACGAGGTGCGCTCGTGATGGAATTCATCGCCCAGAACATGGCGCCGATCATGTTCGCCTCGCTGATCATCTTCCTGCTGATCGGCTACCCCGTGGCCTTCTCGTTGGCCGCCAACGGCTTGATGTTTTTCTTCATCGGCGTGCTCCTCTCGCCGTATTCTGGTGGATCGATCAATCTCGCCTGGCCGCTTCTGCACGCACTGCCGGATAATTTCTACGGCAGCAGGGTGATGTCTAACGACACGCTGCTGGCCATTCCGTTCTTCACCTTCATGGGCATCGTGCTCGAACGATCCGGCATGGCCGAGGATCTGCTCGACACGATCGGCCAGTTGTTCGGTCCGATCCGCGGCGGCCTCGCCTATGCGGTGATCTTCGTCGGCGCGCTGCTGGCGGCGACCACCGGCGTGGTGGCGGCATCCGTCATCGCCATGGGCCTGATCTCGCTGCCGATCATGTTGCGCTACGGCTATGACCGCCGTCTGGCTGCCGGTGTTATCGCGGCATCCGGCACGCTGGCCCAGATCATCCCGCCATCGCTGGTGCTGATCGTGCTTGCCGACCAACTCGGCCGTTCGGTCGGCGACATGTACGCAGGCGCACTGATCCCGGGCCTGGTGCTGACCGGCCTCTACGCGCTTTACGTCCTCATCATATCGATCTTCCGACCGAAAATGGCGCCGGCGCTGCCGCTCGAAGCACGCACGCTTGGCCACGGTGTTCTGTCGCTGCTGGTGGCGCTGGTCGTGGCGGTGGCCATCTCTTACGCCGCGTATCGCTATCTCGCGCCAGCTCATGGCGACAATGCCGACATTCTCGGCGCCACCGTAGGGGTGCTCTTCATCTACATCGTGGCGATTGCCGACAAACGCCTGAACTTCAACATGATGTCCAGGCTGGCGCAGCAGGTGGTCATCGTGCTGATCCCGCCGCTGGCACTGATCTTCCTGGTGCTCGGCACCATCTTCCTCGGCATCGCCACCCCGACCGAGGGCGGCGCCATGGGCTCTGTCGGCGCGTTGATCATGGCGGCGGCAAAAGGCCGGCTGTCGCTGGACGTGATCAAGCAGGCACTGACCTCGACGACGCGGCTGTCGTCCTTCGTGCTGTTCATCCTGATCGGCGCGCGCGTGTTCTCGCTGACCTTCTACGGCGTCAACGGCCACCTCTGGGTCGAACACCTTTTGATCTCGCTGCCGGGCGGCGAAGTCGGCTTCCTGATCGGCGTCAACATGCTCGTCTTTTTCCTGGCCTTCTTCCTGGATTTCTTCGAACTGGCCTTCATCATCGTGCCGCTGCTGGCGCCGGCGGCAGACAAGCTCGGCATCGACCTGATCTGGTTCGGCGTGCTGCTCGGCGTCAACATGCAAACCAGCTTCATGCATCCGCCCTTCGGCTTCGCGCTGTTCTACCTCCGCTCGGTCGCCGCCCGCGTGCCCTATCTCGACCGCCTTACCGGCAAGCAGATCGCGCCGGTGACGACCGGCCAGATCTATTGGGGCGCGGTGCCCTTCGTGCTGATCCAGGTGGTGATGATCGGACTGACCATCGCCTTCCCGCAAATGGTGATGCGCTACAAGGGCACGGTGATCGATCCGGGCACGATCGACTACAAGGTGCCGGAGGTGCCCGGCCTGTCGCCGCTCGGTACACCGCCGGCTGGTGGCACGGCCCCTGCCAATGGCGGCAGCGCACCGGCCGCGCCCGGCACGCCGGACCTGTCGCAACCGCCGAGTTTCGGCGATGCACCCCCGGCCAAGCCGGCGGCGCCGGCGCCGGACCTTTCGCAGCCGCCGAGCTTCAATTGATGGGGACGGAGTCATGAAAGCAGTGCGGCTGGAGGCGGTGGGCAGCATTGCGCTGCGCGAAGTCGGCAAACCTGTCGCCGGCCCGGACGAGCTTCTGGTGCGGATCGAGGCCTGCGGCGTCTGCGGCACCGACCGGCATCTTTTCCACGGCGAATTTCCCTGCCGTCCGCCGGTGACGCCCGGACATGAATTTTCGGGCATCATCGAGGCGATCGGCAACGCCGTCTCCGGCTTTGCCGTCGGCGATCGTGTCACCGGCGATCCCAACATCGCCTGCGGACGGTGCCCGCATTGCCATGCCGGCCGGGTCAATCTCTGCCGCAATCTCAATGCCATCGGCATCCACCGCGATGGCGGCTTTGCCGAGTATGTCGTGCTGCCGCAGAAACAGGCTTTCATCCTGCCCGCCGATCTGCCGCCGACGCATGGCGCCTTCTGCGAGCCGCTCGGCTGCTGCCTGCATGGCGTCGACCTTGCAGAGATCAAGCCGGGCAGTTCGGTGATCGTGCTGGGCGGCGGCGTGATCGGCCTGCTGACCGTGCAATTGGCAAAACTGGCCGGCGCCACGACCATCATCCTGTCGACCAGGCAGGCTTCTCGGCGCGCGCTTGCCGAAGCGCTCGACGCGGCGGCGACGGTCGATCCTACCGCCGGCGACGTCATCGATGCCATCGTTGGACCCGCGGGCCTGATGCCGGGCGGCGCCGACGTGGTGTTCGAATGCGCTGGCGTGCGCGACACCGTCGAGCAGTCGATGCGGCTGGCAAGGGCCGGCGGCACGGTCGTCATCGTCGGCGTGACGCCGCAAGGCATGAAGGCGGAATTCGAGCCTTTCGACCTGCTGTTTCGGGAATTGAAGGTGGTCGGCTCGTTCCTCAATCCCTACACGCACCGCCGCGCCGCCGAATTGATCGCTTCCGGCGCGATCGAGATCGACCGGCTGATCTCCAGGCAGGTGCCGCTCGAAGAGGCGGCCGGCGTGATCGCCAACCCGCCGGCGCCCGGCGAGGTCAAGGTGCTGGTGGTGCCAGGTCGGGGCTGAACCAAAGGCCAGTCCGCCGGACCCGCTTGCCGTCACGCCGCCTGGCACGCGGCGGCTTCAAATCGACGAGCTTCTACTGCCTTGCGCCGGGCGGAATACTGGTCGAGGTCGGTTCCGCGCGGACCTGAAAAGAAAGACCCCGGACGAGCTGCCGGGGTCTCTCAAACGAACGCGATGGGATACTACAGCTTGCCGCTGCGCTGCTGGACCATCATGAAGGTGTCGTAATTGTATTCGGCCACCTGCGCCCAGAGATAGTGCTCCTTGCGGAAGCCCTTGATCGATTCCCAGATCTTCTTGAACGGCGCGTTCGAGGCCTCCATCTCGGCATAGACCTCGTTGGCCTTTTCGAAGCAGGCGGCCATGATTTCCTGGCTGAACGGACGCAGTTTGGCGCCGCCGGCGACCAGCCGCTTCACCGCCGCCGGGTTCACATAATCGTATTTCTGCAGCATGTCGGCATCGGCGGCCTGCGCGGCGGTGCGCAGCAGCGATTTGTAGGCTGGCGAAAGCTCTTCGTATTTCGCCTTGTTGAACATCAAATGCACGGTCGGGCCACCTTCCCACCAGCCGGGATAGTAGTAATAGGGCGCGACCTTGTAGAAGCCGAGCTTCTCGTCGTCATAGGGGCCGACCCATTCGGCGGCGTCGATCGTGCCTTTTTCCAGCGCCGGGTAGATGTCGCCGCCGGCGATCTGCTGCGGCACGACGCCGAGCTTCTGCACCACCTTGCCCGCGAAGCCGCCAATGCGCATCTTGAGGCCGGAGAGGTCGGCGACCGTGTTGATTTCCTTGCGGAACCAGCCACCCATCTGCACGCCGGTGTTGCCGCCCGGCAGGCCGAAGAGACCTTGCGTGGCGAGGAACTCATTGAACAGGTCGATGCCGCCGCCATGGTAGTGCCAGGCATTCATGCCGCGCGCGTTGAGCGAAAAGGGAACCGCCGCGCCGAGCGCCCATGTCGGGTCCTTGCCCCAGTAATAATATGCCACCGTGTGGCAGGCTTCGACCGTGCCTGCCGTGGTGGCGTCGGCGGCCTGCAGGCCGGGCACGAGTTCGCCGGCGGCAAAGACCTGGATCTGGAAATTGCCGTCGGTGGCTTCCGACAGCATCTTGGAGAACACCTCGGCGCCGCCATAGATTGTGTCGAGCGACTTCGGGAAGGACGACGCAAGCCGCCATGTCACCTTGGGATTGGACTGGGCGATTGCCGGGGCCGCAAGCGTTGCCGCCGCCGCCGCGGCGCCGACGCCGGTCACGCCGGCCTTGCGAATGAATGAACGACGATCCATGCAGTTCCTCCCTTTTGGATCAACAGACCGACATCCGGGAAATCCTCGGCCTCCCGTATCGGTTGGCCGAAACAATACACAGGCGAGAAGTCTAGTCCAGCACGGCGACCAGATTTGGTAACCGAGCCATGCAGCCCTGCAACTATAGTCTAACGTGCGGTTTCGTGGCCCATGCGACACGCCGAAACTTGGCATGGAAAAATGGCCGGGGATCGCCTATTTTGCAGGCAGGATATCCCTTGCAAGATGGAAAACAGACCCAAAATGCACCAGCCGCTCGTCGCCATATCGACCGACGTCCGTCAGTTCGACAATTACACCTGGCATGCCGCCCCGCAGCAATATCTGGAAGCGGCGGTTGCCGGCGCCGGCGTGTTCCCGCTGCTGGTGCCGTCGTTCGGCGACAGGCTCGACTTCGATGAACTGCTGTCCTCGGTCGACGGCGTCATGGTCACCGGGTCGAAATCCAACGTGCACCCCTCGCTTTATGGTGGCGATGCCAGCGAAGCCAACGGTCCCTATGATCCGGCGCGCGACGCCACCACGCTGCCGCTGATCCGCCGGGCGATCGAGCGCGGCGTGCCGCTGCTTGCCATTTGCCGTGGTATCCAGGAGTTGAACGTGGCGCTCGGCGGCACGCTGGGCACCGAGATCCAAGAACGCGAGGGTTCGCTCGACCACCGCGCGCCGGTGAGCGACCAACAGGACGAGCGCTTCGCCATCCACCAGACCATTTCGATCAAACCGGGCAGCTGCCTGGCCGGTGTGTTCGGCGCCGGCGAGATCAAGGTCAATTCACTGCATCGCCAGGCGATCGACCGGCTCGGGTCGAAGCTCGAGATCGAGGCCGTCGCCACGGACGGCACGGTCGAAGCGGTTTCAGTCAAGGGAGCACGCGCCTTCGCCGTCGGTGTCCAATGGCATCCGGAGTACTGGGTCAACTCGGACAGCAACTCGGCCAAGATTTTTCGCGCCTTCGGCGATGCGGTGCGCCTGCACGCTGCCGCGAAGGCTGGCTCGCGGGCCGCGGCGGAGTAATCAGTCGCCGGTCTTGCGGTCGCCCGCCAGCGACAGCAAGGGCGTTGCAGGTGCATAGGATTCGTAACCGTCGCCATCAGCCACGGCGAAGGTGACAATCGGATCGACGCCGTTGGCGCTGAAGGCGACCGTGCCGTCATTCTGCTGGCGCCAGAACTTTGCCCGTTCTATGCCAGGCATCAGACGACGGCATGTCGGAGCAACAGAAAGCAGGGACAGGCCATCCGAAATTCGGCCCCGCGGCTCACCGCGCAGGCCTTCTCATCGCCATTGGCGACCAGCCTGCAGGTGTTGGACGGCGTGACCTCGTCGGCGACGCTTTCCCCTTTGCCGTCATGAAACAGATGGACGCCGCCAAACAAGGCGGCGGCGGCGATCAATGCGAAGAGCGTTTTCATTCCGTCTCATCCACGTACATGGGCAGGATGGAGAATGATTTCAAAGGGTTAAGCTGGCGTTAGTAAATGCGGCAAACTGCCAGTCAGCCGCGAGCCTTCACATTCGCCGTCTCCGGCACCGGCGTCAGCGGCCGGCGCTCGCTGAACCAGGACATCAGATTGTCGACGCACAGATCGGCCATGGCGCGGCGCGTGTGCTCCGAGGCCGAGCCGACATGCGGCAACAGGGAGGCGTTGGGGGCGTCGAGCAACGCCTTGGGCACATTCGGCTCGTCGGCGAAGACGTCGAGCCCGGCGGCGGCGATGGTGCCGTCGGCAAGCGCCGCCGCGAGTGCCGCCTCGTCGACGGTGCTGCCGCGGCCGATATTGACGAAGACGCCGCTGGCGCCAAGCACCGACAGGATCTCGGCATTGACCGCCTTCTGCGTAGAAGCGCCACCAGGCGCCACCGAAATCAGCGTATCGACCGCTTCCGCAAGACCTTTCAGCGTCGGGTGATACTGATACGCAAGACCTTCGACGCGACGCCGATTGTGATAGGCGACCGGCAGGCCGAACGCCTCGAGCCGCCTGGCGATAGCCTGTCCGATGCGGCCCATGCCGAAAATCCCGACGCGGCGGGCGCGCAAGGTCAGCCGGCTCAGCGGATAGTTGCCCTTGCGTACCCAGCTGCCGTCGCGCAGCCAGTTTTCGGCGCGCGGCAGGTCGCGGATCGTGTTGATCAACAGCCCGACCGCGGTGTCGGCGACCTCCTCGGTCAGCACGTCGGGCGTGTTGGTGACCATGATGTTCTTCGCCGCCGCATGGCCGACATCGACCGAATCATAGCCGACGCCGAAGGAGGCGATGAGTTCGAGATTGGGCAGCGCATCCATCATAGCCGCGCTGATGCCGGCAAAGGAGGCAATGCCACGCACCATGCGGCGCATCTCGTCGGTGACCAGCGCCGGATCGGCGCGCTCGATCCTGATCTGTTTGAAGGTACGGTCGATGCGCCGGACGGCATGGTCGCTGAAGTCCGCCGGCACCAGAATGGCGACGGCTTGCAGTTGTTCGGCCTTGGTCATGCCCGCTCCACCGGCTTGCCGGTCGACTGGCGCACATGCAGTTCCGGTTTGATCAATTCCTGCGAGGGCCGCACCGTCTGCCCATTGAGCTTGTCGAGCAGCGCGCTGGCGGCGCGGCGGCCGACCTCGCGCTGGCCGTTCCAGACGGTGGTCAGCGCCGGCGTGGCGATCGCCGCCTCCTCGAGATCGTCATAGCCGGTGACGGAGATGTCGATGCCTGGCACCAGGCCGGCGCGCGCAATGCCGTTCATCAGGCCGATGGCGACGAGGTCGTTCCAGCAGCAGGCGGCGGTTGGTCTGTCCTTCAGCGCCAAGAACTGCCCGGCGGCCTCGAAGCCGGCCTGCTTGGTGCGCGGACCGGCGATGCGCCAGGACGGCCTGACTTCGAGCCCTGCCGCCTCCATGGCGTCGACATAGCCCTGGTAGCGGTCGCGGCCGGTCGAGGTCTGGTCGGTGCCGCCGATCATGGCGATGCGCTTGTGGCCGAGCGAGATCAGATGGTTGGTGGCAAGCCCGGTGCCGTAGGAATCGTCGCCGCGAAACACCGGCACGTCGGCGCCTTCGACGGTGCGGGCGATCAGCACCGCCGGCAGGCCGTTTTCCTCGGCCATCAGTATGTCGGCGGCCGGGGTGCCGATGGCCGGCGACATGATGACGCCGTCGGCGCCGAGCTGCAGCAGCGTGTCGATGAAGGTGCGCTGCTTCTCGAGCTGGTCGTAGTGATTGGACAGGATGAAGGTCTGCCGGCTGCGGTCGAGCTCGCTCTCGATCGAGCGCAGGATCTCGGCGAAGAACGGGTTCATGATGTCGTGCACGACGACGCCGACAATGCCAGAGCGCGAGGTGCGCAGGCTGGCGGCGCGGCGGTTGTAGATATAGCCGATGGCGCGCGCATGTTCCTTGATGCGGTCGCGCGTCGCGCCGGCCACCAGCGGGCTGTCGCGCAACGCCAGTGACACGGTGGCCGTGGACACGCCGAGTGCATCGGCGATCGTCGAAAGCTTGATTTTTTGTGCCAGCGCCTTGCGCCCCCCGAACGAGCTGAATTGCGACCTAAACAGTTTAAAGGCGGCGTTATGCCACCGATCGGGGGCAAATCAAAGTTTTTTTGCCAGCGCCTCGGCCTCGACATCGGAGGCCGCTCGGCTCCGCAGCCGAAGCCGGTGCTCGCGGTGGACGATGTAGAGGCCGCTGGCGACGATGGTGGCGGCGCCGACCAGCGTCCAGCGATCCGGGAACTGCTTGAAGACGATCCAGCCGGAAATGATCATCCAGACCATCTGCGAATAGGGATAGGGCGCCAATGCCGTGGTGGTCGCCAGCCGATAGGCCTGGACCAGCAGCCAGTGCCCGACACCGCCGAACACGCCAAGCATGAGCAGGATGAACCAGTGCCAGCCATCATGCGGCAGCGAGAAGGAAAACGGCAGCATGGGCAAAAGCAGCACCGTCGGCGCCAGCGCCGAAAACAGGATCAGGCTTTCCGACGTCTCGGTCGACGACATGCGGCGCGTCATGATGACATAGAAGCAGTTCGACAGCATCGAGCCGAGTGCGAAGAGATGGCCGATGCCGAAGACGCCGACACCTGGCCTTGTGATGATGAGGACCCCGGCGAAGGCGGCCAGAATGGCCAGCCAACGCCGCCAGCCGGCCCATTCGCCGAGCAGCGGGCCGGCAAGCGCGGTGATCACCATCGGCCCGAAGAAATAGATCGACGTCGTCTCGGCCAGCTGCAGGGAGCGCAGGGCCAGGATGTTGCACATGGTCGAGCCGAACAGAAACACCCCGCGCAGCACATGCGCCGGCAGGTTGACCGGGCGAAACCGCAGCGGATCGCGCCAGCCGCGCAGGAGGGTGCCGACCAGCACGACATGCACGGCAAAACGCACCCAGGCGACGATCAGCGCGGAAACGCCGGCAAGGACGAGATATTTGCTCGAAGTGTCGAGGAAGGTGAAAAAGACATAAGTGGTCAGCATGCACAGGATCGCCACCGGCGGCGTCGCGCTTTCGACATGTCTTTGGGAAGCATTCACGTGCAGGCCGGGGGAAAAGCTGGGCTGGAGCGCACCTTTGCGGGAATTGTCGCCTGCCGGCAAGCCAATTGTCGGCCGCTGCCGCGCGCCTGAGCCGCTGGCACAACAATAGAAGCCGCCGCGCTTAGTCCAAACCTCCCACGCTATGCCTGCATGCGGGCGCCCTTGGTGATCTTGTCGACCACCTTCTTGTCGGCGCGCAGCGCGATGCCGACCACCTGGGCGTCTTCGGGCGCGAATTGTGCGAAGACGGCGCGGTTGGCGGCGTCGAAGCCGGTGGAAAACATCTCCTCGACATAGAGAGAGGTCGTCACGCCGCGCTCCAGCGCGCGCCGGTGGATCGTGGCGAGCGTCGCCTGATCGGCCGACAGCACGATGACCGGCTGGATCGAGAGGGGATTGTAGAGATTGCCCGAGCGGTCGCGATAGGGCTCGCCGATGATGTCGGGAAACTGCGCGACGATGCCGCTGGTCAGGAAGGCGGTGACGTTGAGTTTCTGCCAAACGGGCAAGTCTTCCCGCAGGACGATTGCAAATTTCGTATCGAACATGAGAAAAGGACCATTCGAGGTTAGGCCGCGACTGCGAGGCTGAAGGAGACGATGTCGTTCGAAATAGACCGGCAGGCCTCTAGGGGTCTTGGACGTTTGTGCGCGGACGCGGCGGAGAACTGCATCATCTCCGCACCCGACCCCGCCGGCATGGAGCGGATCGAGGCGCGCTTTCATGGCAGCGCCTTCGACCTGCATCGTCATGACACCTACGCGATCGGGGTGACGCTGCATGGCGTGCAGACCTTCCGCTATCGCGGCGCGACGCGGCTGAGCCTGCCCGGCCAGATCATCGTGTTGCATCCCGACGAACTGCATGATGGCGGCGCCGGCACCGAGGACGGGTTGCGCTACAGGATGCTCTATCTCGAACCGTCGCTGATGCTGGACTGCCTTGGCGGCGCATCGTTGCCCTTCGTCAGGGATGCCGTGGTGCGGGACGAAGCCTTCTGCGCCACGCTGCTTTCAGCGCTGGGGCCGCTGCAACAGGAACTCGACGAGCTGTTCGTCGATGACTTTCTCACGCAACTGATGCAAAGCTTGGCACGGCATGCCGGCCAGCCGGCAAAGCCGATGGCCCGGACGGCATGGCGGGCGGCCACGCTGGCGCGGGACTATCTTACGGAGAACGCAATGCGCCCGGTGCGTTCCGGCGAATTGGAAGCCGTCACCGGACTGGACCGCTACGCCTTATCGAGGCATTTCCGCGCCGCCTTCTCGACCAGCCCGCATCGTTTCCTGGTGATGCGCCGGCTTCAGCGCGCGCGGCGGATGATTACCGCCGGCGAGCCCCTGGCGCAGATCGCGGTCGAGGCCGGCTTCACCGACCAGAGCCATTTCAACAGGCAATTCAAGAAGGCATTCGGGATGACGCCGGGGCGTTGGTCCTCGCTGATCCGGGAAGCGGCTCCAGCAGCGGCCTGATCACTCGTCCGACTCGGCGTCGTCGTCGATCAGCACAAGCTCTTCGTTGGAGAGATTGGCCTCGATGCGGGCCAGCAGCTTGAACAGCGCCTTCTGGTCTTTCTTGTCGAGGCCCTTCAGCGCCTGTTTTTCGGTCTTCTTCACCGATTTCTCGATGGCGTGGATGATATCGCGGCCAGTGTCGGTGAGGAAAATATGAGCCTGACGGGCGTCGGCCGACGAGGCGCGCTTCTCCAGGAAGCCCTGCGCCTGCAGCCGGTTGATGGTCTTGGTGATGGTGGGCGGGCGCACGCCGAGGCGGCCGGCGAGATTGCCAGGCGTCTGGCCGTCCTCGCGGTAGAGCGCCAGCATGATCTGGTCCTGGCCGGCATAGAAGCCGTGCGCCAGGAGCCGGGCCGCCAGCGCGGTTCTTGCCAGTCTTGCCGCCGAATGCAGCCGGCTCATTGTTGCAGTTTTGTCCGCCTTGGCCATGATCATCCCCTCTTCGGCCATACCGGTAGCGACAGCATAGACGCAGCCGGCCGGTTGGCAATCGACGATAAAAAGAATCCGGCGCATGAAACAGCTTTGCCGGCAAGCATTGCGGTGCCCGCCGTGGCTAATGCCAGATGTTTATTTCAGTTAGATGACAAACGACTTTTCGCCGCACGGGAATCGCCGCAAAGGTGAGGCGCGCGAGGCGTGAGACGCGCCTTGCCCGCGACCAAGGCGCACTTTCGCAGTCATCCAGCACGCCGATATCCCAGTGGCCGGGCCAAGAACTTTGGCCCATCGGTTTGCCCCGTGCAAAAGCCCCGCACACATCCTATATGGAACCGACAATCACTTTTTGGCCTGGATTTCAAGGCCCAGTCATCTCGAGGCAAGCCATGAGCGACGCACAGACGCAGATCCCCGTAACCGTTCTCACCGGCTATCTCGGCGCCGGCAAGACGACGCTTCTCAACCGCATCCTGTCGGAGAACCATGGCAGGCGCTATGCGGTCATCGTCAACGAATTCGGCGAGATCGGCATCGACAACGACCTGATCGTGGAATCCGACGAGGAAATCTACGAGATGAACAATGGCTGCGTCTGCTGCACGGTGCGCGGCGACCTGATCCGCGTCGTCGAGGGCCTGATGCGCCGGCCCGGCCGCTTCGACGCCATCGTGGTCGAGACCACCGGTCTCGCCGATCCGGTGCCGGTGGCGCAGACCTTCTTCATGGACGACGACGTGCGCTCCAAGACCAAGCTCGATGCGGTGGTGGCGCTGGTCGATGCCAAGCACCTGCCGCTCAGGCTCAAGGATTCCAAGGAAGCCGAGGACCAGATTGCCTTCGCCGATGTGGTCGTGCTCAACAAGACCGATCTCGTCACCCCGGAAGAGCTCGCCAAGGTCGAGGCGACCATCCGCGCCATCAACCCGGCGGCCAGGATCCATCGGACCACGCGCGCCGGCGTCGCCCTCTCGGAAGTGCTCGACCGCGGCGCCTTCGATCTTTCCCGGGCGCTGGAGAACGATCCGCATTTCCTCGAGGCGCATGACGATCACCATCATGACCACGATCACGACCATCACGACCATGATGGCCACGATCACCACCACCATGATCATGACGGGCATGACCACCATGACCACGCGCATCCCTCAGACATCCATGACGTGACGGTGCAGTCGGTGTCGTTGCGCGGCGGCGAGATGGACCCGAAGAAATTCTTCCCATGGATCGAGAAGATCACCCAGATGGAAGGCCCCAACATCCTGCGGCTGAAAGGCATCATTGCCCTGAAAGGCGATGATGAACGTTACGTCATCCAGGGCGTGCACATGATCATCGAGGGCGACCATCAGCGCGCCTGGAAAGACGGCGAGAAACATGAGAGCCGGCTGGTGTTCATCGGCCGCGAACTGGACGCCGAGCGGCTGAAGAAGAGTTTCGAGGCCTGCCAGGCCTAGTCAGGCTTTGCCGTGCGGTTCCAGGCTGGATCAAATGACCGAAGAAATTACGGCCGTGGCATTCCAGAAGGCGCCGTTGACGATCGTGCTGTTTCCACGAACGCCGCCACTGCGACGGTAGGTCGGCGGTCCCTTCGCTCAGTGCCGTCTGCTCGATTTGATTGGGATCAGACGAAGCGAGCGGCTGCCGCCTGTCGGGGTCGAGGTTAAAGTCGCCTGCCTGCCTCCTTCCCAAATAAGGCGGCTGGCCGCCAATGGGGGCTGGCGGCGTACCATTCCAGCACAAAACCCGCCGCCGACGTGGGCGCCGAATGAACGGCTTTGACCAATTGGCGATGGCTAGCGCGACGTACATCTGTGATCGAGGAGGTGCTCAGCTGCCCTTCCCCAATTTACCAGAATATAGAATCCCGGCCTCGCGTCAGCCAGCGTTGCACCGGCGACGAGTACATTTAGATCATCCATAGCGTGTCGTGCCTGAGGCAAACCGGCAACAACCAAGCCAACCACGTTAGTGGTGCGCAGATCCGGCTCATCCACTGCCATTATCCAATAGGGTCGCCCGTTCAACATCAATGGAAACGGTTGCCAAGCCGCGTCTTGCTTCGGCCCATCTAAGGCAAGCGTCCTTTCAACCGACTCCAGCAAGCAATCGACGTGGATGTGCAACTGATCCTGGGACCGCTCAATTCGGGAATTCACCGCCAGGCCAACGGCTGATCGTGGCAGGCCGTGTCCGAGTCTTGCTTCGACTTTCTGTCGGGCTTCCCATGCCCGGTTCCATAGTTGGGCGCCATCAGTGGAACGGGCTGATGGGCTCTCCAAGCCCGCGACGGCTGTGATTGGGGCCACCAGAAACTCGGTCCGGTGTAGAGGTGATTTGATGAGGACTGACCCATAATCCCCTTGCTCGGTCAGTATCACCTCGTCGCAGGGAAAGGCGACGCCCAACCGCGTACTTGCAAGTGCGCAGGTCTGCACCGTCTCCCACAATATTTTGCGTCTGAGGAAAGCGTAGCCGGCAGCGGCTGACAAAGCGACCAACAATGTCACGAACAGCCGAAGGCCCCTGCGCTCCAAGAAGCCCAGCACATTGTTCCTTTCTCAAACGACCGGAGCGAGCGGCGCAAGCATCGCCAGGAACATGGTTCGGGTCATCATACAATCGCAGGGTGCGGAAGTTCCCGCCTGGAAATCACGATCGGTGATGTTACCCCCTTTCCGTTGGGGGGCGGGAGATGTCCAGCCCGCCATCGGGCAGGGCTGGAGGTCAACTGCTCGCCGCCGCGTTGCGCTGCCTTGCGGCTTGCCGGCGAAGGCGGCGGGAATCCTTCTCATCATCGATGCCAAGAGCGACCGGGTCCGCAAGGTGGTATGCCAGCTATGGTGCAGAGCGCCTCCAGGGATCAGCTTCGACCCTGGTGATGCCATTGGCGACGTTTGCAACTGAACTGCGAGCCAAGGGGCTGCTTTGACCAGATTACAGCCTCTTGCCGCCTCGCCGATCCTCCGAGGTTGCCGGAACCGCAAACGTCGAGTAAGCCCCTGCAACCGCTGCAATTCAACTGAATAAAGATACCCATGCCCACAGTTGCCCCCCTCGACCTCGAAGGCCATTGCGTCGCCGCCGTCTTCCTTGGCGACGTGCCGCATTTCGCGCTGGCCGATGGCGCTATCCATCGGCTCGACAATGGCCACAAGACCATCCAGGCCAATGACGGGCTGCTCGCCGCCTTCCACGATGCGGCCAGCGACCGGCTGATCACCGGCGGCGAGGACGGCAAGGTGTTTGCCGTCAAGGCGGGCGGCGAACTCGCCGAAGTGGCGAGCGCCGGGAAAAAATGGATCACCAGCGTCGCCGCCGGGCCGCAGGACGCCGTCGCCTATGCGACCGGCAAGACCGCCTTCGTGCGCTTCGCCGATGGCAAGACAAGGGAATTTGCCCATCCGCGCTCGGTCGAGGGCCTGGCGTTTTCGCCCAAGGGCATGCGCTTCGGCGTTGCCCGCTACAATGGCGCGACGCTGCATTTCCCGGCCGCCGAGGGCAAGCCGGTGGAACTGGAATGGGCCGGCGCCCATACCGGCATCACCTTCTCGCCAGATGGCGCCTTCCTCGTGACCACGATGCAGGAAAACGCCCTGCATGGCTGGAAACTGGCCGACGGCAAGCACATGCGCATGAGCGGCTATCCCGGCAAGGTCAAAAGCCTGTCATGGAGCGTCAAAGGCAAATGGCTGGCGAGTTCCGGCGCGCCGGCGGCGATCGTCTGGCCGTTTTCGGGCAAGGATGGACCGATGGGCAAGGCGCCGCTGGAGCTCGGCACGCGCGGCAACACGATGGTGACTTGCGTGGCATGCCATCCAAGCCAGGATGTCGTGGCGATCGGCTATGAGGACGGCATGGTCATTGCCGCGCGCTTCGCCGACGCCAAGGAAGTGCTGTTGCGCCGTCAGGGCAAGGGCGCCATCACCTCGATAATGTGGGACAGGGAAGAGCGCCGCATCGCCTTCGGCAGCGCGGCCGGCGATTGCGGTGTCATAGACATCACGGCCTGAACTCACCGGGCTCGCGCGGCCAGCCGAAGAGGCTTGCGCCGCAGCGACAGCCCGTCGCGGATGTTGAGCGACAGCAGTGCGATATTCGTTGCACCGGCTGCCAGTTCGACCGTCTGGACGACTATGAAAAACTTGTCGAAGCGACCAGCCGCGGCAAAGCTGCTGAGCAGGAAGGCGCAGGGCAAGAGGACCAGCAATCCGTTGGCGGCGATGATGCGCATGCGCCACTTCTTGTGTGCCACGACCGAGCTCTTCCAGCCCTTGCCGAGTGAAAAGCCCGATGCCCCGGCAACGATCATCGCCGGGATGAGCACCGCCATGCCGGCCAGCACACAGTTCTTGACCGCTGTGATCGCGGCCGCGTCGCCGAGCAGTTCGGCCGTGGCCGTCGACAGCCAGAAAGCCGAGACCGTGATGAGCGCGATGGCGCCCGCCGCTGCATGAATTCTGGTTTTCATTTTCATCTCCATAGCAAGCTATATATCATTGCATAGCATGCTATTCAACTATTAAGTGGCAGGCATGACATTTCAGAAGGAACGATCCGCGGGATTCCTGGCCAACCACATGGCGCGGTTGTTTGCCAACGGCCTGCAGCAACGCATCCGGCCGCTCGGCCTGGCGCCCGCTCAGTTCATGACGCTGCTGGCGCTGTGGGATGAAGATGGCCTGACGCAACGCGAACTCGTGCAGCGTCTCAGCGTGGAACAAGCGACGATGGCCAACACGCTGATCCGCATGGAACGTGACGGGCTAATCGAACGGCGCCTGCACCCCGAAGACGGGCGCTCGCAATCGATCCATCTCACCGCGAAAGCCGTTGGCCTGCGCGAGCCGGCGACACAGGCCGCGCGCTTACAGAACGAGGTGGCACTGACCGGCTTCAGCGAGGACGAACGGCTGGTGTTTCTCGACCTGATGCGGCGCGCCATCGCCTCGATGCAGGCAGGCTGACGCAATCGATCGGCCACCCTACTCAGCCCCGCACGACACCTTGCCCGTCAATTCAGCCGGCTTGCCATCCTTGTCGATGTCGGCGGCATTGTCATAGACGGCAAGTGTGTACTGGCCGTCATAGACGCCTTCGTCGCTGGCCTTGGTCAGGATCGTCAGTTCGACCGAATTGAAGGCGTTTGCCGCCTCGTGCTCGTGATAGATGTTCAGCCGCAGTTCCTTGTCGTCCAGCCAGTACTGGGTCAGGTTGGAGTCCTCGAACACCGTCTTGCGCAATCCATCGCCGGCCGGCCTCGCCTTGATTTCGAGATCGCCGCGGAAGTTGAAGGTCGGGCCGCCCATGCCTCTGGTGACGCCGGCGCCGACATCGAATGTCACCGCCATATCGTCGACATTGCACCAGATGCCGCCCGAGGCGAAGGCCGTGCCGGCCGACGCCAGAAGCATTGCCACACAGAGGATCGTCCGCATTTCTGTTCCCACCTCAATTCCCGCTCATATTGGGGCCGACTTCGCCAGCACGGTCAAGCAGCGCCCAAGCGGCGCCGCGGGCGGCTGAGCCAATGCAGGGCGGGCGCGCGGCCAATTGCGGTTGCGGTTATGGATTGGCTAAGAGGGACGGACGTGAGGGGTTTTCATGCACAGCAGCGACAGTTCAAAGACCATTGGCGGCATAAGCCGCGATCGCATCGCGCAATTGCGCGAGACCGAAGGCGCGGCCTTCCGCAAGGCGCGGCCGAAATCGCAAGCCAAGGTCGGCAACGGCCTGCCCGGCTTCTTCGGCGGCGTGCCGATGCATTGGATGAACGACTGGCCGACACCATTTCCTATCCTGGTCGACAGCGCCAAAGGTGCTGCGATCACCGACATAGACGGCAACAGGCTCGACGATTTCTGCCTTGGCGACACCGGCTCGATGTTCGGCCATTCGCCGCCAACGGTGGCGCGCGCCATCCGTCGCCAGGCCGGGCGCGGCCTGACCTACATGCTGCCCTCGGAAGACGCGCTTGCCATCGGGCCGCTGCTGCAGCAGCGTTTCGGCCTGCCATTCTGGCAGATCGCGACGACGGCGACCGATGCCAACCGCTTCGCGCTGCGCGTCGCCCGCGCCGTCACTAGGCGCGAAAAGATCCTGGTCTTCAACGGCTGCTACCACGGCTCGGTCGACGAGACGATGGTGCGGCTGATCGACGGCAAGCAGGTCAACCGGCCGGGACTGGCGGGCGAGTTCCGCGACCTGACCCGTACGGCGAAAGTCATCGAGTTCAACGATGTTGCAGCACTTGAAGCAGCCCTCAAGGACAAGGATGTGGCCTGCGTCATCGCCGAGCCGGTGCTGACCAATTCCTGCATGGTGCTGGCCGCCCCTGGCTTCCACGACGCGCTGCGCAGACTGACCCGCGAGACCGGCACGCTGCTCCTGATCGACGAGACGCATACGATCTCGACCGGCCCCGGCGGCTACACCCGGAAATACGGGCTGGAACCCGACTTCTTCGTGCTGGGCAAGCCGATCGCCGGCGGCGTGCCGGCAAGCGTGTGGGGCATGAGCGACGAGGTCGCCTCGCGCTACGCCGACTACAACAGGACCAAGGAGCCCGGCTATTCCGGCATGGGCACGACGCTGTCGGCCAACCCGCTGCAGTTCGCCACAATGCGCGCCACGCTCGAAGAGGTGATGACGGTGGAGAATTATGACCGCATGGACCATCTGGCGCGGCGCTTGGATGCCGGACTGACCGGGGCGATCGACCGCTATCGCCTGCCCTGGCATGTCGCCCGCGTCGGCGCCCGCGTCGAATTCATCTGCGCACCCGGACCGTTGCGCAACGGCGCGCAAGCCGAGACCGCGCATGCGCCGGAACTGGAGGCCGCCATCCATGTCGCGCTGGTCAATCGCGGTGTGCTGATCGCGCCCTTCCATAACATGATGCTGATCTCGCCGGCGACGTCTGGCGCGCAGGTCAACCGGCTGATCGCCGCCTTCGGCGCGGTTGCGGCAAAGCTTGCGGCATGAGACAAGCGGCCATGGACAATGCCATCGTGACCTCCCCTTCGGGGTCCTCGCCCGCCGAGGCGCGAGCCTTTCTCGACGCCCATCCCGAAATCGAAGCCTTCGATATCGTGCTGACCGACGCCAATGGCGTCGGCCGCGGCAAGATCGTGCGCCGGCATGAGCTGAAAAGCATTTTCGAGGGCGGCCGGCATATGCCGATCTCGATCCTCGGCCTCGACATCACCGGCGAGGACGTACACGAGACCGGACTGATCTGGACCACAGGCGACGGCGACCTCCGGGCCTGGCCGATCCCCGGCACGCTGGTGCCGCTCTACGGCACCAGCCCGCCGCGCGGCCAGGTGCTGATGGCGATGTATCATCTCGACGGCCAGCCGATGTCGTCCGATCCGCGGCTGGCGCTCGCCCGGCAGGTCGACATCCTCGCGGCCAAGGGGCTTTACCCAGCGGGCGCCTTCGAACTGGAATTCTTCCTGCTGGCCAATGAGCGCGACGCCGACGGCAAGGTGCAGCCGGCGCGCGCCGTGCTCGACGGCCGCGTTTCGGGCAAGACGGAGGTCTATTCCGTCGATCATCTGCATGGCATGGAGCCGCTGTTTTCCGACATCTACGCCGCCGCCAAGGCGCAAGGCATTCCGGCCGAGACGGTGATATCGGAATATGCGCCCGGCCAGTACGAGCTGACGCTGAACTATCGCAAGGATGTGATGCGGGCCGCCGACGACCTCGTCATGCTGAAGCGGCTGGTGCGGGCGCAGGCGCGCCGCCACGGCGTCACCGCCTGTTTCATGGCCAAGCCGATCGAGAAATATGCCGGCTCGGGCATGCATTTCCACGTCTCGCTGCAGGACAGAGCCGGCCGAAACGTGTTTGCCGAAGCCGGCGGCGAGAGCTGGTCGCTACCCCTGTTGCAAGGGCTTGGCGGGCTGATCCAGACGATGGCGGAATCGATGCTGGTGTTTGCGCCGCACGCCAATTCCTGGCGGCGCTTCGTCTCGCAATCCTATGCGCCGGTGGCGCCGACCTGGGGCGTCAACAACCGCTCGGTGGCGCTGCGCGTGCCGGCCGGCGACGCCAAGAACCGGCGCATCGAGCACCGGCCGTCCGGCGTCGACGCCAATCCCTACCTAATCGCCGCGACGGTTCTGGCCGGCATCATCAAAGGCCTCGACGAAGGGCTTGATCCCGGCCCTGAAACGACCGGCAACGGCTATGAAGCGGCCGTTACCCGCACGACAATGCCGGCGGACTGGCGCGCCGCGATCGAAGCGGCCAAAGCCTCCAGCTTTCTGAAAGGCGCGCTGGGCGAGGACCTGCACCGCACTTTCGTGGCCATCAAACAGTCCGAATATCTGCGCGTGGCACGCACGGTGAGCGAACTGGACTATCATCTCTATCTGCACGAGGTGTGAGGAAAGGAACCATCGTTCGCCTCGTCCATTTCAATATCGAACCGGACGAGGCAGGATGATGGCGACCACGGGCCTTCCGCGTAGGGCGAAGATGCCAGACCGGCGCGTTTCTGTGCGACACGCCGAGTTGATATCAGCCGAGACCAATGCCAACTCGGTCACGGAACTGCGCGAGGCGGCGCAAGGTTGCCGGCGCTGTTCCCTGTGGCGCGATGCAACACAGACCGTCTTCGGTGAAGGGCCTGACAATGCCAAGGTGATCTTCGTCGGCGAACAGCCGGGCGATCAGGAGGATCTCGCAGGGAAACCATTCGTTGGCCCGGCGGGCAAGGTCTTCGATGCCATACTGGACGACGCAGGGGTGGACCGGCAGAAAGTCTACGTCACCAACGCGGTCAAGCACTTCAAGTTCGAGCCGCGCGGCAAGCGCCGTATCCATTCCAAGCCGAATGCCGGCGAGGTTCAGGCCTGCCGCTGGTGGCTCGACAAGGAGTTCGAGTTGATCAAGCCAAATCTTGCTGTCGCGCTTGGCGCAACGGCGGCGTTGTCGCTGCTGGGCAAGGCAACACCGGTGATGAAGATGCGCGGCCAGGTAATCGAGCGCGAGGATGGCTTGCGCGTGTTCATCACCATCCATCCCTCCTTCATCCTGCGCATCCGTGAGGCTGCGGACAAGGAAGCCGAACGCGAGCGGTTCCTGCACGACATGAAACAGGTGAAACGGCTGATGGCGGCTTAAGGTTACTTAACGAGGATCGCTCTCAGGTCGTTGACATTCTTGCCTGTCGAGCCAGGCGCGAAAAGATCGCCGACGGCATTGAACGCCGCGACTGCCGCTGTATGGAACGGTGGGTCCGGAGGCGACCGCGCTGGATTGTCGCCGGGAATATCGGAGACAACACCACTTTGGCCGGCCAGGCGGCTGCCGCCAGCCGGCCTTGATGGTGGAGACATGCTTGCGGATGGTGTTCATCGGTGCGCCGGAAGCGAGCAGCGCCTCGTTGACGGCGATCTCGTCGGCCAGCGTCAGGGGCGGCTACTCCGCGCCTGAGATTTCATTGGACAGACCATAGTGACTGTATGAGTGTGAACGCATGATCCATGTGGGGGGCATCATGGTGCTCGTTCGGTCGTTGGTGTCGCGTTTTGTACCTGTGCTTTGCGCGCTTCTGCTTGCCTCGCTTTCACCGGGGATCGCAACAGCGCAACAAGCCGATGTCGTGCTGGCTGTCGGCACCATCACCACCGACAACTATCCGGGCCAGGAGTTTGCCGGCAACGGTCTGAGCGAAGCGATTTTGCACGCTGCCGTCAACATGTTGGATGACGGTGGGCAATTTGCCTGGTGCGCAGGACGGGTCGTTGAGTGGCGGCGAATCGACGAGGTGAACAAGGAACAGAAGTTCCAGCAGACGGAGTATGTCGACCAGGCCACCGCGATCAAGAAACTGGGTACTGTCGCGGCAGACTATCTGATTGGCGGCAGCATCAAGTTCGGCGCCGGGAAAGCCGATTGGACCATTGAGATCAGAACCAACCCCGGCGGCGCGCTTGTTGACAGCTTCACCGGCTTTGCCAAGGACGATGCGGTGGCGGATGAGGGCGGCCGCATCGCCGAACACGTGCTGGACAAGATTTGCCCTGGCCCCTGGACAGTCACCGGCGGCGGCGCGCGGATCGTGGTGACCGGGACGGTGATGAAGCTGGACGAGCCGTTCAAGGTGGTAGGCAAGTTCCCTGGTGGCACTGCCAATTTCGTGTACTCGCCGACGTCGCGCGCGGGCGGGACAGTGGACTATGTGCTTGCCGGAAGCGGTGTTTCGGGCGCTGGCAGCGGCACCTATACTATCGGCCCGTCGGGCGACAGCTTCACCATGACGATCCGGCAAACCACGAAGGGCTGTATCACCGGAATACCGAAGTCCTGCAAGACCAACAGCGAAGTCCTGACACTGACCCCGATTTCGCACTGACAGGTCTGCTCCATGCCCAGGTCATGCCACACCCTGGCTGACCTGGCGAACAACCGTCCCGGGCCAGCATCACGGCGTCAGCGGATCAATATCGCCCTGAGATCATTGACATTCGTACCGGTCGGGCCGGGCACGAAAAGATCGCCAATTGCATTGAATGCCGTCCAGGCATTGTTGCCGGCCAGCATCGCCTTGGCGTCGATGCCGGCGGCGCGCATGCGCGAGACGGTCGAACCGTCGGCGAAGGCCCCGGCATTGTTTTCCGAACCGTCGATGCCGTCGGTATCGGCCGCCAGGGCATGAATGCCTTGCACGCCGTTGATGCCGATAGCGAAGGCAAGCAGGAATTCCGAATTGCGGCCGCCCTTGCCTTTTGCCCGCAAGGTCACGGTTGTTTCGCCGCCGGACAGGATCAGCACCGGCTTCGGAAATGGCCGGTTGCGCATGGCCACTTCGCGCGCGATGGCCGCGTGGACGCCGCCGACCTCACGCGCTTCGCCCTCGATGGCATCGGAGAGGATGACGGCCTCTATCCCTTGGCGCTTGGCTTCCGCCGCTGCTGCTTCCAGAGACACGCCGGCCGAGGCGATCAGATGCACTTCATTGCGCGAAAAGCGCTGGTCGTCGGGATCCGGAGCGTCGGCCGCCGGCGAATTGATATGCGTCATCACCGCGGCCGGCAGCTTCATGCCATAAGCCGATATCGACGCCAGCGCGTCTTCTCGGCCGCCGGTATCGGGGACCGTCGGGCCGGAGGCGACAAGGGCGGGATTGTCGCCGGGAATGTCGGAGACCACCAGCGACATCACCTTGGCCGGCCAGGCAGCAGCGGCCAGCCGGCCGCCCTTGATGGTCGAGACATGCTTGCGGATGGTGTTCATCGCCGCGATCGGCGCGCCGGAGGCGAGCAGCGCCTCGTTGACGGCGATTTCGTCGGCCAGCGTGAGCCCAGCCGCCGGTGATGGGAGCAGCGCCGAACCGCCGCCGGAAATCAGCGCCACGACCAGATCGTCCGCGGTCAGTCCCCGGACCTTTTCCAGCAGTCGCCGTGAGGCCTCGAGGCCAGCGGCGTCCGGCACTGGGTGTGCCGCCTCGATGATCTCGATGCGTTTGCATTTCGCGCCATAACCATAGCGGGTGACGACCAGCCCTTCGATCGGCCCGTCCCAGACCTTCTCGAACCCCGCCGCCATCTGCGCCGAGCCTTTGCCGGCACCAATGACGATGGTGCGGCCCTTTGGCCTGGCCGGCAGATGGTCCCTGATCGTGCGTTCCGGATCGGCGGCGGCAACGGCGGCGTCGAAGATGGAGGTGAGGAAGGCCTTGGGGTCGAGCACGGTCATTCAGCTTCCGAAGCCAGTGCCAGACTACGTTTGTCGACACCCAGGTGGTCGCACAGCGCATCGACGACCACGCCGTGATCCTCGCGTTCCGGCAGCCCGGAGACCGCGATCACGCCGATAACGCCGGCGCCCTTGACCGTCACCGGAAAACCGCCGCCGGCGAGGACATAGTCGGAGATGTCGAGGCCCTCGCCGATCTTGAAGGCGCGGTCGGGGCGTTGCTGCTCCAGCACCATGCGGTAAGTGCTTCTCAGGAACCGTTTCACCACATTGATCTTGCGGCGCGCCCAATCGGGATTGGAAGCATTCGATCCCGGCATGGCCGCATAGAACAGCGGCCGGTCCCACAGCCTGATGTCGACGATGATAGGCATGTTTTCGGCCATTGCGCGGGCGCGGATAGCGGAGCCGATCTTGAAGGCGACGGCCTCATCGAAGGCTGGGAAGACAAGAACTTCTTCCTGTTTCCGGATCAGAGCGATGTCGTCAGCAACGGCCATGTCGTTCCCCTATCAACTCGCCGCACGCTTTGACCGATGGCTGCCGCCGGGTCAAGCGTCTGTGCGGCTTCGTAAGGTCGTGCGCGTAGGTAGGTTGAGATCCAGGTGATGCAGGCGTGCCTAATTCGCCATGTCGTTCTTGGCCGCCCGCCCCGCGACATAGACCTCGCGCACCGCGCGGTCGTCGCCCAGCGTCTGCAGCAGGAACAATTCCTGCGCCAGCGTCTGCGCCGTTTCCATCCTCAGCCGCATCGCCGGCGTCGCCCGGGCGTCGAGCACGACGATGTCGGCGTCGGTGCCCTGATCCAGCGTGCCGATCTTGCCGGCCACCGACAGCGCCTCGGCATTGCCGCGCGTGATCTGCCAGAAGGACTGGAACGGGTTGAGCTTCTCGCCGTTCAGCGCGATCACCTTGTAGCCCTCGTCCATGGTGCGCAGCATGGAATAGTTGGTGCCGCCGCCGACATCGGTGGCAGCGGCGATCCTGAGCGGCTTGTCGCGGCGGCGAAAGCGCTGGTAGTCGAAAAGACCGGAGCCGAGGAACAGGTTCGAGGTCGGGCAGAACACCGCCACCGAGCCGCTCTGCGACAGCGCGTCCGCTTCGCGTTCACTGAGGTGGATGCAGTGGCCGAACAGGCTCTTTTTGCCCAGCAATCCGTAGTATTCGTAGACATCGGTATAGTCGCGCGACCGGGGATAAAGCTGTTGTGTGAAGGCGATTTCGGCGTGATTTTCCGACAGGTGCGTCTGCATGTGCAGGCCGGGATGCTCGCGGCATAGCGCACCGGCCATCTCCATCTGCTCCGGCGAGGAGGTGATGGCGAAGCGCGGCGTAATGGCATAGTGCTGGCGCCCCTTGCCGTGCCACTCCCTGATCAGAGCCTTGGTGTCGTCATAGCCGGATTGCGGCGTGTCGAGCACGCCTTCGGGCGCGTTGCGGTCCATCATCACCTTGCCGGCGATGTTGAGCATGTTGCGGTCATGCGACTCGGCGAAAAAGGCTTCGGCCGAGGCCTTGTGCACCGAGCAGTAGGCGGCCACCGTCGTGGTGCCGTGCCGCACCATCTCGTCGAGGAAGAGCCGCGCGATGCGGCGGCCGTGCTGGGCGTTGGCGAATTTCGTCTCTTCCGGAAAAGTGTAGGTGTTCAGCCAGTCGAGCAGTTCGGCGCCATAGGACGCGATGACCTGCATCTGCGGGAAATGCACATGGGTGTCGATGAAGCCCGGCAGCAGAAGGTGCGGCCGGTGGTCGATTTTTTTGGCCCCCTCACCGGCCTGCTTCTCGACATCGTGGTAGGCGCCTGAGGCGACGATCCGACCGTCGCTTATCAGCAGGCCGCCATCTTCCTCATAACGCCAGGCCGAATGGTCGTCGATGGTTTCAGGCCAGCGCACGAAGGACAGCGTGCGGCCGCGCAGAAGTGTCGAGGTCATGCTATTTCCCCGCGCCTTCGAACCAGGCCACCAGCAGCGCCCGTTCCTTGTCGGTGATCTGGCTGACATTGGCGGGCGGCATGGCGTGGCTGCGGCCGGCCTGCAGATAGATCTCGCGGGCATGGTTGGCGATGTCTGCATCGGTGTCGAGCACAACGCCCTTGGGCGCGTGGTAGATGCCTTCATAGACCGGTTCGGCCGCATGGCACATCGAGCAGCGGCCGAGCACGGTGTCGCGCACGGCCGGGAAATGCGCGGAAGCGATATAGACCTCCGCCGAGGCGGATGCCTTGGGCTCGCCGGTCAGCACCTTCGGCACGGTCGACAGCCAGATGATGATGAGGAACAGGACAAGGGCGCCGAGCCAGGTCCAGTGCGGGTTGCCGGCCCGCTTGTGCACGGTGTTGAAATAGTGCCGGATCAGCACGCCGATGATGAACACCAGCGAGGCGATGACCCAGTTGAACGCAGTGCCGAACGCCAAGGGATAGTGGTTCGACAGCATCAGGAACAGAACGGGCAGCGTCAGATAGTTGTTGTGGAGCGAGCGCTGCTTGGCGATCTTGCCGTATTTCGGGTCGGGCTTGCGGCCGGCAATCAGGTCGGCGACGACGATCTTCTGGTTGGGGATGATGACCATGAAGACGTTGGCCGACATGATCGTGGCCGTGATGGCGCCCAGATGCAGGAAGGCGGCGCGACCGGTGAACAGATGCGTCAGCCCCCAGGCGATGAACACCAGCACGCAGTAGAGCACCAGCATCAGCCCTGTGTCGCTTTTGCCGAGCGGCGAGCGGCACAAGAGATCATAGACCACCCAGCCGACGCCGATCGTGGCCATGGACAAAAGGATGCCGACCGGCACCGACATTGGCAGCACATTGGGATCGATCAGGAACAGGTCGGCCCCGGCATAATAGACCACGCACAGCATGGCGAAGCCGGACAGCCAGGTGGCATAGGATTCCCATTTGAACCAGGTCAGGTGCTCCGGCATCTCGGCCGGCGCCACCAGATATTTCTGGATGTGGTAGAAGCCGCCGCCATGCACCTGCCATTCCTCGCCGAAGGCGCCGACCGGCATGCCCGGCCGCTGGCGCAGGCCGAGATCGAGCGCGACGAAATAGAAGGACGAGCCGATCCAGGCGATGCCGGTGATGACATGCAGCCACCGCACGGCAAAGCTCAGCCAGTCCCAGAAAATCGCGAAATCCATCATTGAAGTCGTCCCTGCCGATGACGCGACTTTACGGTGTCGCACGCAAACGGAAAGAGGCGAGGTGTACGATGACTTTCAAAAAAAAATGGAAAATACTAGGTTTGTCGCTGCAAACCGGCGAAGGTGCTCCGCATGGCCTATCTCGATAACATCGCCGTCTTCGTTCGCGTTGTCGAACTCGGCAATCTGTCGGCGGCCGGCCGCGACATGCGCATTTCGCCGGCGGTCGCCTCCAATCGCATCAAGGAACTGGAGAAGCACCTCGGCGTGCGGCTGTTCAACCGCACGACGCGGCAATTGATGCCGACCGAGCATGGCACGGTTTTCTACTCGGGCGCCAAGCAGGTGCTGGAGGCGATCACCGAAGCCGAAGCGGCGGTGTCGGCTTTGTCCGGCCAGCCGCGCGGCACCATTCGCGTGACAGCGCCACTCGGCCTCGGGCGCCGGCTGGTGGCATCGGGTATTCCCGATTTCCACGACAAATATCCTGACATCGAGGTGCGGCTCAGGCTCTCGGACCACAATGTCGACATCATGAAGGAGGGCATCGACGTTGCCTTCCGGCTCGGTATCATCGAGGATTCCAGCCTCAGGATGCGCGGCATCATGGAGTGCGAACGCGTACTGGTGGCGGCTCCGAAATATCTGGAGGCGCGTGGCGAACCGGCGGAGCCGCAGGAGCTGATCGGCAAGAAACACGACTGCCTGATGCTGCGCTATTCCGGCGCACGCGAATATGTCTGGACGCTGCAGACCGCCGCCGGCCCGCAGAAATTCGAGGTGCACGGACCCTACGACACCGACGATGGCGATGTGCTGACCGGCTGGGCACTGTCGGGACGCGGCATCATCAACAAGCCGCGCTTCGAGGTCGAACCGTTCATCCGCGACCGTCGGCTGCAGGTGATCCTGGCCAACACGCCGCCGACGCCGGTGCAGTTCGCCGCCGTGTATCCGCACAAGAAGCTGCAGGACCCCAAGGTGCGGCTTTTGCTCGACTTCATGGCCGAGCGCTGCCAGCGGCTGATCAAGGATATCCTGGCCGGCAAGTGAGCGGCTGGCCGACAAGCGAGGGTCCACTGGTCTATCCGCCGGACTTGCCTTGCGCACCGGCGAACCTAGGTTGACGCAATGCATCTCGCCATTTCGCTCAACATCGCTGCCGCCAACGAACAGGCCGTTCTGGATTTCGGAGAGATCAAGACCTTCGTGCGGGCGGCAGAGGCGGCCGGCATCGATGTGGTCGTGATTTCCGACTCCGCGGAAGGGTTATCAAGCAGCCCGTTCGAAGCGACAACGCTGCTGGCCGCCCTGGCGACCGTCACCGACAAGATCGGGTTCGTGGCCAGTGCCTCGACGGCTGCCCACCAGCCCTACAATCTGGCGCGTCGTTTCGCTTCGCTCGACATCATCAGCCATGGTCGTTCCGGCTGGCATGCGACGATGGTGCAGGGCTCTCGCGAAGCCGCCAATTTCAGCCGACCGGAGGGGTTTTCCGACGCCGACTTTCGCCGCCGCGCCGAGGAATATATCGGTATCGTTCAAGGCCTGTGGCAGGGCTGGGATGCGGATGCGCTGCTGTTCGACAAGACAGGTGGCCGCTTCCATGATCCGGAAAAGATGCATCTGCTCGACCACAAGGGCGAGTTCTTCTCGGTGCGCGGGCCGCTGAACGTCGCGCGCTCGCCGCAGGATACGCCGGTGCTGGTGCTGTCAGGCCTTTCCGAGCCCGACCTGGATACTGCGGCCCGCACCGCCGATGTCATTTTGCTGGAGAGCGGGTCGGCCGAGAGCGCGAAAATACGCTTTGATGATCTGAAGCGTCGCGCAACGACCGCTGGGCGCGATCCGGACGCGGTGAAGATCCTGACGAATATCTCGTTCACCCCGGATGACGGGCCAGCCGCCATCGCGGACAGGCTGGAAACCCAATTGCGGGCGAAAAGCTGCGACGGCTTCAACATCCGGCTGCCCGCGCAGCACTCAGCGCTCGACGATTTCGCCGATCGCGTTCTGCCGGAGTTGCGGCAACGAGGCCTTGTCCGGGAGGGCTATCGCGGGGCGACGTTGCGCTCGCATCTTGGACTTGCCGGCGGAGGTGACCGATGACCGCGCAGATGAAGCTCGGCGCCTTCCTGTGGGCGACGGGTCACCACATCGCCGCCTGGCGCCACCCGAAGGCGCATGTGAGGGCAGGCATCGACATCGACCACTACATCCAGCTGGCGCGCACGGCGGAAGCGGCGAAGTTCGACATGATCTTCTGCGAGGATGCCGCTGGCCTGCGCGAGGCCAATGTCGGCATCGCCAGTCAGACGTCGCGGTCGATCGGCTTCGAGCCGATCAGTCTGCTGTCGGCGCTGGCCGTGCAGACCAGCCGCATCGGCCTCGTTTCCACGGCCTCGACAAGCTACAACGAGCCCTACGGGCTGGCGCGAACCTTCCTGTCGCTCGACCATCTGAGCGGCGGCCGGGCGGGCTGGAACCTGGTGACATCAGCCAGCCCCATCGAAGCCGCCAATTTCGGCTCGACGGGCCTCAAACCGCATGCCGACCGCTACGAGCGGGCGCGCGAATTCGCCGAAGTGGTCACCGGGCTATGGCACGGCAAGGCTCCCGGCCATGACGGCCAGAGTTTTTCGGTGCGCGATCCGCTCGACCTGCCGCGCTCGCCGCAGGGCGCACCGGTCATGGTGCAGGCCGGCGCCTCGGATGTCGGCCGTGACCTTGCCGCCCGCACCGCCGATGTGGTGTTCACGGCTGCGCAGACCTTCGAGGAGGCCAAGGCCTTTTATAACGATCTCAAGGGACGCATGGCCGCCTATGGACGCGAGCCTGACGACATCAAGATCATGCCCGGCGTCTCACCCGTGGTGGCCGAAACAGAGGCCGAGGCCCGGGAGAAACATGAGGAATTGCAGGAGCTGATTCCGGACGATGTCGGCGTGGCACTGCTGTCCAGCTATCTCAGCATCTCCGATCTCTGGCACTATCCTATCGACGGACCGCTGCCCGAATTGCCTGACAGCGAGGGGATGAAAAGCCGGCAGGCTCTGGTCGTCGAGCAATCGCGCCGCGACAGCCTTTCCATCCGCCAGCTGGCCCGCCATTTCGCCGGCGCGCGGGGCCATTGGCGCATTGTCGGGACAGCGGCGCAGGTCGCCGACGAACTCCAGGCGCGGTTTGAGGGCGGGGCAGCGGACGGCTTCAATGTCATGCCGTCCTGGTTCCCGGGCGAGCTCGATGCCTTTGCCACGCTGGTGGTGCCGGAACTGCAGCGGCGCGGCCTGTTCCGTAATGAATATGACGGCAACACGCTGCGAGAGCATCTGGGCTTGAAGCGGCCGGCGTGAGCTGGAGACTTCTATGCTTCGTCCATCACCCGGGCCGTGCCAGAAACCCTGACCGAGCTGCCGATCTCAGGCGGAATATCGGCATGCAGACGCGACCGCATGCCCATGTCCTCGCCTTGCACGACATCGATCGCGCCGCCATGCGGCCAGCCAATGTCGCGCAGATAGCCGGCAAAGGCAGCTGTCGAGGCGCCCGTCGCCGGATCCTCATAGACGCCACCTGAAGCAAAAGGATTGCGCGTGTGGAACAATCGTGGCGTTTCGGCATAGGCGAACAGGATCGTTACCAGCCCTTCGCGACGCATCAGGGCCTGTCCGGCTTTCAACTCGTAGCGCATCGCGGCCAGTGCCTTGCGCGATCCAAGGGCCAAGACCAGATGGTCGGCGCCGCCGTGGATCAGCGCCGGCGGAATGGCCGGATCGAGATCGGCCGCGGCATAACCGAACAGCGCCAGCGCCTCCGCAATCAGCGTCGGCGGCCCCGGCTTGCTGCGTGTCGGCGGCGACTGCAACGCCGCGGCGATGGTCGCACCGTCGCGGAACCCTTCGACAGTGATGTTCGCCCGGTTGAGTTTCAGCGGGAAAATCCCATCACCGAACTGCCGGACCAACGCGGCTCCCAAGGCGATCGTCGCGTGACCACAGAAAGGCACTTCGGATTCCGGCGAGAAATAGCGGACCCGCCAGTTATCTCCCTGCCTGGCGGCAAAGGCCGTTTCAGAGAACCCGACTTCCGCTGCCAGACGCTGCATCTCGGCCATATCGGGCAAGACATCGCCTATCAACACCCCGGCAGGATTGCCGCCGGTGTTGCCATCCGAAAAAGCCGCGATTTTCAGAACGCTCATGCCTCCACACCTCATGCCGCAACGCCGGGTGGATATAGCAAACGGATATTTCCCGCGATTGAAAAACGGACAAGCCGCTGAGCAGCCGTGACTAACCGGCGAGCACCCTGTGCTGCGGCACCTGATGATCGGCGTTTGACGCAGCCGTATGCACGACCAGCGCCGTCATGATCTCGGCGGCCGCAAGTGCTGCAATGACTTGAGGGCGCTTGTCCTTGACGGCGTCGCCGCCGATCGGCGAGACGAGACGGGCAAATTCCGCTTCTGTGCCTTCGGCCGATTTCAGGAACCAGTTCCTGAACGTCGCTTTCTTGGTCTTCGAGCCGATCATGCCGACATAGGCGGCGTCGTCGCGTCTCAGCGCTTCGGAGACGATCAGGAAATCCAGCGCATGGTCATGGGTGAGGATGGCGAAGCCGGTGCCGGCGGGCGCGTTGCGCACTTCGGCCTCGGGCATCGGCGTCAGCCGCGTCTCGACGGTCTGCGGCATGCCTTCCAGCGCCTCGGCCCGCGTCTCGATGACGACGCCGTGCACGGGAAGGAGCGCGATCGCCGCCGCCAGCGCCTGGCCGACATGGCCGCCGCCGAAGATATAGACATGCGGTAGATGCGCTTCTTCGGTTTGCGCCGCTGCAACCAGTTCGGCGGCGAGATCGACGTCGACGAGCCGGATCAACACCTCGACGCGCCCGCCACAGCATTGGCCAATCTCCGGCCCGAGTGGCACGTCCAGTGTCGCGCAGACTTCATCGACCTCGATGCGGGCTTCTTGGCCCTGCGGCTTGCGGGGAGGTGACGACGCCACCATCTGTCGCGCCTTGTCGATCGCCATATATTCGAGCTGGCCACCGCCGATCGTGCCAAAGATCGCCTCCCGCGAGACGAGCATGAAGGCGCCCTTCTCGCGCGGCGTCGAGCCCTTGGTGCCGGCCACTTCGGCCAAGGCGATGCGGCCTGGGCCAGCCAGGAAGTCTTTCAGGCTTTGCACTTTCGAATTCATCATTCGCATTCCCGTGCAGGAAACATAGGGTTTTTCGACCTGAATTGCACGTTTTGCCGGATTCAGGCCTTCGCCTCGCCTTTCAGCCGCTCGATCGCCATCAGCACACGCTCCGGCGTCGCCGGGGCGTCAAGGCGCGGACAGATCCTGTGATCGGCGACGCTGGCCACCGCATCCGACAGCGCATGCAGCACGGACATGCCTAGCGGGAAGGGCGGCTCGCCGACCGCCTTGGAGCGGTGGATCGTCGGCTCGCTCGCTTCCGGCCAGTCGGCCAAAGTGACGTTGAATATCTTCGGCCGGTCGGAGGCGAGCGGAATCTTGTAGGTCGACGGCGCATGGGTGCGCAGCCGGCCCTTCTCGTCCCACCACAATTCCTCGGTCGTCAGCCAGCCCATGCCCTGGATGAAGCCGCCCTCGATCTGGCCGAGGTCGATGGCGCGGTTCAGCGAGCGGCCGGTTTCGTGCAGGATGTCGGTGCGCTCGACCACATATTCGCCGGTCAGCGTGTCGACCGAAACCTCCGAACAGGAGGCGCCGTAAGCGAAATAGTAGAAAGGGCGGCCCTCGCCCTTGTCGCGGTTCCAATGGATTTTCGGCGTCTTGTAGAAGCCCGCGGCCGAGAGCTGGATGCGCGCCATATAGGCCTGCTTGACGAGATCGGCGAAGGCGATCTCCTGGTTGCCGATGCGCACCCGGTTGGGCAGGAACAGCACCTGATCGCGCGGCACCTGGTGTTTCTCGGCAGCGAAATCGGTCAGCCGGTCCTTGATCTGGCGAGCGCCATTCTGTGCCGCCATGCCATTGAGGTCTGACCCGGACGATGCCGCTGTGGCCGAGGTGTTGGGCACCTTGCCGGTGGTGGTCGCGGTGATCTTCACTTGGTCGAGATCGATCTGGAATTCTTCCGCCACCACCTGCGCCACCTTGAGGTAGAGCCCCTGCCCCATTTCGGTGCCGCCATGGTTCAGATGCACCGAACCATCGGTGTAGACATGCACCAGCGCGCCGGCCTGGTTGTAGTGCGTGGCGGTGAAGGAAATGCCGAACTTGACCGGCGTCAGCGCCAGGCCGCGCTTGACGAAACGGCTGTTGGCGTTGAAGGCTGAAATTTCGCGCCGCCGCCGCGCATAGCCGGCGCTCTCCTCGAGTTCAGCGACGATGCGCTGGATGATGTTGTCCTCGACCGTCTGGTGGTAGGGCGTGATGTTGCGATCGGTGGTGCCATAGAAATTCTTCTTGCGGATCTCGAGCGGATCCTTGCCGACCGCGAACGCTACCTCGTCGATGACGCGTTCGGCGCCGACCATGCCTTGCGGACCGCCGAAGCCCCGGAAGGCGGTGTTCGACACGGTGTTGGTGTAGAGCGGCGCCGATTGCGCGTGCACGGCGGGCCAGAAATAGGTGTTGTCGCAATGGAACAGCGCGCGATCCGTCACCGGGCCCGACAGATCCGACGAGAAGCCGCAACGCGCGGCGAACATGAAATCGACACCGAGAACGTTGCCCTCGTCATCAAAGCCGACTTCGTAGTCGACGAGGAAATCATGGCGCTTGCCGGTGGCGATCATGTCGTCGTCGCGGTCGGGCCGGATCTTGACGGCGCGATGGTGTTTCTTGGCGGCGATGGCCGCGAGCGCGGCAAACTGGTTGCCCTGCGTTTCCTTGCCGCCGAAACCGCCGCCCATGCGGCGGATCTCCACCGTGATGGCATTGCTGGGTATGCCGAGCGCATGGCTCACCATGTGCTGGACTTCGCTCGGATGCTGGGTCGAGGAATAGATGGTGACGTCCTGATCCTCGCCCGGAACGGCCATGGCGATATGGCCTTCGAGATAGAAATGCTCCTGGCCGCCGACGCGCATCTTTCCCTTCAGCCGGCGCGGCGCCGCCTTGATCGCAGCGGCGGCATCGCCGCGCTTCAAGGTAAGCGGCGGCGTGACGAGCTTGTCCTTCCTCGGATCGAGTTTGCCGATGTCGGTGACGAAGGGCAATTCCTTGTATTCGACCTTGGCCAGCCTGGTGGCGCGGCGCGCTTGTTCGCGGGTTTCGGCGATGACGCAGAAGATCGGCTGGCCGAAGAACTCAACCTTGCCGTCGGCGAGCACCGGCTCATCGTGCCGGCCGGTCGGCGAAATGTCGTTCTCGCCCGGCACATCCTTTGCCGTGAGCACATCGACGACTCCGCGAGCAGCGCGCACCGCCGAAAGATCCATGCGGGTGATGGTGGCATGCGCGGCGGCCGAGAGACCGAGGCAGCCATGCAGCGTGCCGGCCGGTTCCGGCATGTCGTCGATGTAGACGGCGGTGCCGCTGACATGCTTGTGGGCGGAATCATGCCGCTGATCGGTGGCGACGCCGCCGACGATCTTCTCAGCCTTGAGATTTGATGTGGCGTGCTTGTTCATCATGCCGCCTCGTTGCGGGACACCTGGAAAGGCGCCCTGGTGCCGGAGGTTTCGACGAAGAAGCGCAACAACAGGTTCTTGGCCGCCAGCGCCCGGTATTCGGCTGACGCCCGCATGTCGGTGAGCGGGGTGAAATCCCTGGCGTATTGCGCCATCGCCGTCTCGACCGTCTCTTCGGTCCATGGCTTGCCGAGCAGCGCCCTTTCGACAAAAGACGCCCGCTTCGGCGTCGCCGCCATGCCGCCATAGGCGATGCGCACATCGGCAACCGTGCCGTCCTTCGCCAGGGTCAGCAAGAAGGCACCGAGGGCAGCGGTGATATCCTCGTCGCGGCGCTTGGTGATCTTGTAGACGGCAAATTTTTCGCCCTTGGCCGGCACGGGCACGTGCACGGCCTCGACGAACTCGCCCGGGTGCCGGTCCTGCTTGCCATAGGCGATGAAGAAGGTTTCCAGCGGGATCGTACGCCGCTTCTTGCCCTTGCGCAGCGTCAGGCGCGCGCCGAGCGCGATCAAGGGTGGCGGCGTGTCGCCGATCGGCGAGCCGTTGGCGATGTTGCCGCCGATGGTGCCCATGTTGCGCACCTGTTCGCCGCCGATGCGGTCGAACAGCGGCCCGAGCGCCGGGATGCGTTTGGCCAGCATCGAAAAGGCCTCGCTGTAGGTGACGCCGGCGCCGATCGAAATGACGCCCTTGTCTTCAGCGATGGTGCACAGCCCATCGAGATTGCCGATGAAGACCGCCGGAGAGATGTCGCGCATGTGCTTGGTCACCCATAGGCCGACATCGGTCGAGCCGGCAACGATGGTGGCGCCGGGTTCCTGGTCGAGCACATTGGCGAAATCGTCGACATTGGCCGGCACGATAAGCCGCGCCCCGGCCGAACCGATCTCGACCCGCGCGCCGTCCCGCAAGGCTTCCAGCCTCGCGGTGATCGCCTTGCGCTCCGCCGCCAGCGGATCCTTCGCCGCCTTGCCATAGCTAGAGATAGCGTGCGCGGCGCGCATGATGGCCTCGTAGCCGGTGCAGCGGCAGAGATTGCCTTGCAAGGCCTTTTCGATCGCCGCGTTCGATGGATCCGGCGACTTCATCCACAAACCATAGAGCGACATGACGAAGCCCGGCGTGCAGAAGCCGCATTGCGAGCCATGAAAATCGATCATCGCCTGCTGGACGGGATGCAACTGGCCGGGCTGACCACGCAAATGTTCCACCGTCACTACATGGGTGCCGTCGAGCGAACCGAGGAAACGGATACAGGCATTGACGCTTTCGTAGATCAGACCGCCGGCCGAAAGCTTGCCGACCAGAACGGTGCAGGCGCCGCAATCGCCCTCGGCGCAGCCCTCCTTGGTGCCGCGCAGCGAACGGTCGAGCCGCAGCCAGTCGAGCAAGGTCGCGTCGGGCGCCACCGACGACAGCACGACATCCCTGCCATTGAGGATGAAGCGGATTTCGTTGCGGATTTTGATCTTGGCCATGCCTCAGCTCCCCCTGTAGGTCGAATAGCCATAGGGCGAGATCAGCAATGGCACGTGATAGTGCACTGCCTCCGCCATGCCGAAACGGATCGGCACGCTGTCAAGGAAAGCCGGCTCCGGCAGTTCTGTGCCCTGGCCGCGCAGATAGTCGCCGGCCGCGAACACCAGCTCATACTCGCCGGCGCGGAACTCGGCGCCCGCCAGCAGCGGCGCGTCGCAACGGCCGTCGATATTGGTCGCGACTGTCTTCAGATGCGTCCTGGCCGAACCGTCAAGACGATAGAGCGCGATCGACACCCCAGCCGCCGGCCTGCCAGTCGCGGTATCGAGGACATGCGTCGTCAGACGTCCGCCGCCGGCTTTCGACGTTTCTGCCACTGGCGCCTCCCATTCCCGATACAGTCGAACAAAGCAATGAATTGTGCGCCAATTAAAGGCGATGCATAAGTCCCGGTCGAGCGGAGCGGCACAAAAACACTTTCAAAAATTTCAAGGGAATGCGGCGGCAACCCTTTCGACTATCCTGATCACAACTTCCGGCAGTGTCCGGCAGGAGGGGCAATGCGTTACGAAAGAGACATGCGCGGCTACGGAGCCAATCCGCCGGATCCGAAATGGCCCGGCGGGGCGCATGTCGCCGTGCAATTCGTCGTCAATTACGAAGAGGGCGGCGAGAATTGCGTGCTGCATGGCGACAAGGCGTCGGAAGCCTTCCTGTCGGAGATCGTCGGCGCCGCGCCCTGGGTGGGACAGCGCCATTGGAACATGGAATCGATCTACGAGTATGGCGCGCGGGCCGGCTTCTGGCGGCTGCTGCGCCTGTTCAGCGAGTCGCAAGTTCCAGTGACCTGCTATGGCGTCGCCTCGGCACTTGCCCGCTCACCCGACCAGGTCACGGCCATGCAGGACGCCGGGTGGGAGATCGCCTCGCACGGATTGCGGTGGATCGACTACCGCGATCATAGCGCCGAGGATGAGCGCCGCGACCTCGAAGCGGCGATCAAACTGCATTACGAGGTGACGGGGCAGCGCCCGACCGGCTGGTACACGGGCCGCACATCGGTCAACACGGTGCGGTTGGTGGCCGAAGAAGGCGGCTTCGACTACGTCTCCGACACCTATGACGACGAACTGCCTTACTGGTTCGAGCATGCCGGCGGCACGCAGCTCATCATTCCCTATACGCTCGACACCAACGACATGCGCTTCGCCACGCCGCAAGGCTTCAATTCGGGTGACCAGTTCTTCGCCTATCTCAGGGATAGTTTCGACACGCTCTATGCCGAGGGTCAGGCCGGGCAGCCGCGCATGATGAATATCGGCCTGCATTGCCGCCTCGTCGGGCGGCCGGGCCGGGTGGCGGCGTTGAAGCGCTTCGTCGACTATGTGAAGTCGCATGACAAGGTCTGGCTGGCGCGGCGCATCGATATCGCCAAGCACTGGCAGGAGAACCATCCCTACAAGCCGGCTGCGCTGCGCCCGTCGAAGATGGAATTCGAGACATTCGTTCACACGTTCGGCGGCGTGTTCGAGCATTCGCCCTGGATCGCCGAGCGGGCCTACGAGCTGGAGTTGGGCCCGGCGCACGATACAGCCGGCGGCCTGCACAATGCGCTCTGCCGCATCTTCCGTTCAGCCAGCGAGACCGAGCGGCTGGGCGTGCTCAACGCCCATCCCGACCTTGCCGGCAAGCTGGCCAAGGCCAGGCGGCTGACGGCGGAATCGACAAGGGAACAAGCCTCCGCCGGCCTCGACGCGCTGACCGACAAGGAGCGCGAACTGTTCTCCAAGCTCAACGCCGCCTATGTCACCACCTTCGGTTTCCCCTTCATCATCGCGGTGAAGGGCAAGACCAAGGAGGAAATCCTCGCCGAGTTCGAGGCGCGCATCGGCAACAGCCGCGGCGTCGAATTCGAGACCGCCTGCAAACAGGTCGAGCGCATCGCGCTGCTCCGCCTCAGAGACATGCTACCGCAATAGGTTTGAACCCATGGACACGATCAGGATGCCAGAGCGCACCTACTACGCACCGCATGGCGGCCATCCCGGCCAATCTGAATTGCTGACAGGCCGCGCCGTCTTCACCGAGGCCTACGCCGTCATTCCCAAGGGCGTGATGCGGGACATCGTCACCAGCGCCTTGCCGTTCTGGGACAAGACCCGCGTCTGGATCCTGTCGCGGCCACTGTCCGGTTTTGCCGAGACATTCTCGCAATACATTGTCGAGGTGGAGCCCGGCGGCGGCAGCGACCGTCCGGAGCCCGACGCTGGCGCAGAAGGCGCCCTGTTCGTGGTCGAGGGCGAACTGACCGTTCTGCTTTCCGGCAAGAAGCATGTGTTGCGGCCCGGCGGCTTTGCCTTCCTGCCGCCGGCGAGCGGCTGGACCGTTCGCAATGAAAGCAAGGCGCCGGTCCGCTTCCACTGGATCCGCAAGGCCTACGACGTGGTCGACGGTCTCGACGTGCCGGAAGCCTTCTTCACCAACGAGCAGGAGGTCGCGCCGTCGCCGATGCCGGGCACCGAAGGCCGCTGGGCGACGACACGCTTCGTCGATCCCGCCGATCTGCGCCACGACATGCATATGACCATCGTCACGCTCGAGCCGGGCGCCGTCATTCCCTTCGCCGAGACGCATGTCATGGAACACGGGCTCTACGTGCTGGAAGGCAAGGCGGTCTATCGCCTCAACCAGGACTGGGTCGAGGTCGAGGCGGGCGACTACATGTGGCTGCGCGCCTTTTGCCCGCAGGCCTGCTATGCCGGCGGCCCAGGAAAGTTCCGCTACCTGCTCTACAAGGACGTCAACCGGCACGCCAAGCTCGGCGGGGCCGGCATCGGCGGTCGCGCGCGGTGACCCGCATCGTCGCGAGGCCGCTGACCCGGGAGGCCTTTGCCCCCTTCGGCGATGTGATCGACATGGGCGGCGACAACCACTACCCGATCAATGGCGGCAAGGCCGAGCGCTACCATGATCTGGCGACCGCCGAGGCGACGGGACCGAGCGCGCGCGTGCTGATCTCGATGGTGCGCGGCACGCCTTACGAACTGCCGCTGAAACTGACCATGGTCGAGCGGCATCCGTTCGGCAGCCAGGCCTTCATTCCGCTGTCGCCGCGTCCGTTCCTGGTCGTCGTCTGCCATGACGGCAAGGAGGGGCCGGGCGAACCCCACGCCTTCATCACCGCGCCCGGACAAGGCATCAACTATTCGCGCAATCTCTGGCACGGCGTGCTGACGCCGCTTGGCGAGCCACAGGATTTCCTGATCGTCGACCGCGGCGGCGACGGCTCGAACCTCGAAGAATTCCATTTCTCGCACGCCTACGAGATCCATCTCCCTGAAAGCTTTTGATCCCCATGACCGACATTTCTTTGATCGACCGCCTGCTCGACGTCATCGAGCACGATATCGTGCCGAAGACGGCCGAGGGCGTTACCCATGGCAACAAGCTGTTCGGTGCGGCGATCCTGCGCAAGGACGACCGCTCGCTGGTGCTGGCCGAAACCAACAACGAGATCGAAAATCCGCTCTGGCATGGCGAGGTGCACTGCCTGAAGCGGTTTTACGAGATGCCTAGGGCAGAGCGGGTCGACACCAAGGACGCGCTGTTCATCGCCACGCATGAGCCCTGCTCGCTCTGTCTGTCGGCGATCACCTGGACCGGCTTCGACAATTTCTACTACCTCTTCAGCCACGAGGATTCGCGCGACAGTTTTGCAATCCCGCACGACCTGAAGATCCTGAAAGAGGTCTTCACTCTCGACCCAGGCGGCTACAATGCCCAGAATGCCTATTGGAAGAGTTTTTCCATCCGCAGGATGGTGCGGGCGCTGCCCGAGGCGGAACGCCAGCGGCTGGAGACACGCATCGGCAATATCTCGGCACGCTACGACGAGCTGTCCGGCGCCTACCAGGCGAGCAAGAGCGAGAACGATATTCCACTAAACTAACCTTCGGCCGCAGGATCATCCACCTTGAATTGCCCCCTTTATGGTGGCATATTGCAGCATGGAAAAACGCAAACCCCACCTACGATCTAGATGCGATCAAGACGGCGTTGGGGTCCGTGGACACGCTAGCAATCACAACATCCGCGCTGCGGGACGCTCTCGGTCTTGGTTTTGATCGCGCCGGCATTGTCGAAGTGATCGACAGCATGACACGCAAGATGTTCGTGAAGTCGATGACGACTTTCGCGGATCATCGGATCTGGCAGGATGTCTACCACGTGCCTGCGCGCGACGCGGTTCTCTATGTAAAATTCCAGGCAGATGGTGTGACGGAGTTCACGGTCATGTCGTTCAAGGAGAAGTGACCATGGCGACAAGAGAAGGAAGTGAAACGATGATTTCCCCCGAAACCGGGGAAACCCTGACGCGTCAAGTGCGTCCATTCACCGTGACCTATAAGGGCGAGAGCATGATTGTCGACCTGCCAGGTTACTATCCGGCTTCGCAGGGCGAAGGTGTGCATGTTGGAGACGACATGACTGCCGTCGACGCGGCTCTTCGCGCCCTCAAGGAAAAGATCGACGGCGTTCCCGCTCCAGCAACCATCCGGCGGATGCGCACAAAGCTCAAACTGTCACAGCGCGAGGCGGGATCGCTGTTCAAGGTCGGCGAGAATGCCTTCGACAAGTATGAAAGAGGCCTGATCGAGCCTAGCGGCCCGACCATCCAACTGATGACGTTGCTGGAAAGACACCCCGAATTGCTGGACGAATTGCGGTAACGGCACAGGTCGCATAATTCGCTGCTCCAGTCGCGAATGGCGATTGAAACTTGCGGCGCCTCGGGGCGTTATGCGCACCCATGAAAACCGTCACCGAATTTCCCCGCAAGGTCGTTGAATTCCCAGATATGGGCATCATCATGCCGGATGGCTGCCGGCTGTCCGCGAGGGTGTGGATGCCGGAGGATGCCGGCGACGATCCGGTGCCTGTCATCCTCGAGCACCTGCCTTACCGCAAGCGTGACGGCACCATTTTTCGCGATCAGCTGACGCATCCCTATTTCGCCGGCCACGGCTACGCCTCGATCCGCGTCGACATGCGCGGCAATGGCGATTCCGAAGGGCTGATGGATGACGAATATTCCGAGCAGGAATTGCAGGACGCCTGCGACGTGATCGCCTGGGCGGCGGCTCAACCCTGGTGCAACGGCAATGTCGGCATGATGGGCATCTCCTGGGGCGGCTTCAACTGCCTGCAGGTTGCAGCCAAACAGCCGCCGGCGCTGAAGGCGGTGATCAGCCTGTGCTCGACGGTCGACCGCTATGCCGACGACATCCACTACAAGGGCGGCTGCCTGCTGATCGAGAATTTCGGCTGGGCCTCGACCATGCTCTCCTACTCGTCGCGGCCGCCGGACCCGCTGATCGCCGGCGACAACAGATGGCGCGATCTGTGGCTGACCCGGCTGGAGAACCAGCCCTTCCTTTTGCCGCTGTGGCTCGGCCACCAGCATCGCGACGCCTATTGGAAGCGCGGCTCGATCTGCGAGGATTTTTCGGCCGTCAAGGCCGCCGTTCTGTCGATCGGCGGCTGGCATGACGGCTATCGCAACACGATCTCGCACCTCGTCACCAACATCGAGGCGCCGGTCAAGGGCATTGTCGGCCCCTGGATCCACAAATACCCGCACTATGCCGGCCCCCAGCCGGCCATCGGCTTCCTGCAGGAGGCGCTACGCTGGTGGGACCATTGGCTGAAGGGCATCGAGACCGGCGTCGAGGACGATCCCGCCTACCGCGCCTATGTGATGGACAGCGTGCGCCCGGCGCGCTGGCACTCCGAGCGGCCCGGCCGTTGGGTGGCCGAGCAACAATGGCCGTCACCCGCGATCAAGACCCAGGCCATCGAACTGCTGCCCAAGGGGAGCCAACCAGCCATTGTCGCCTCGCCGCAGAATTGTGGGCTCGCCGGCGGCGAATATTTTCCGTTCACCTTCGGTCCGGAATTGCCGGGCGACCAGCGTCCCGACGACGCACTGTCGGTGTGTTTCGACCAACCGGAACTCGCCGAGACCATCGACATTGTCGGCGCGCCGGAAGTCGAGGTCACGTTCGCTTCCGATCGCCCGCAGGCCAACATCGCGGTGCGGCTCTGCGACGTCCATCCCGACGGCGCTTCCGAACTGATCTCCTATGGCGTGCTCAATTTGACGCATCGCGACTCGCACGAATTCCCGCAGGCGCTGGCGCCGGGCGAGACCGTGTCGGCGCGCGTCGTGCTCGATCAATGCGCCTACCGCGTGCCGGCCGGCCACCGCCTGCGCGTCGCCGTGTCGAACGCCTATTGGCCTATGATCTGGCCGTCGCCGGAGCCGGTGCAGTTGAGCTTGTCGGCGGCGACGCTTGCCTTGCCGCTGCGCCCGCTGGCGAAAGGCGACGAAGCGACGTTCGCCGAGCCGGAAGGTGCTGCGCCCTGGGCGACCGAGACGACCCGTGCAGCGAATTCCGAACGCCATGTCGATCGCGACGAAAAGACCGGAATCATCACGCTTTCCATTGCGGATGATTTCGGCGAGGTGCGCGATCTCGACCACGGCCTGGTCAATGGCAGCATCGCCCGCGAGACCTGGGCTATCCATCCTGACAATCCATTGTCAGCCTCTGGGAAAACACACTGGACACAGACACTGTCGCGAAATGGATGGTCGGTGCGAACCGAGATATGGGCCGAGATGCGATCGGACGCACAAAACTTTATCGTCAGCGCCAGAATCGAGGCCTATGAGGGCGAAAAAATCGTCTTCGAGCGCAATTTCGAGGAGAAAATTCCACGTGCGCTTGTTTGAGCGCTGACGCCCTTGGTCCAAATGCGACGTACGATTTACGCCACGGCATGTCGCATTCGGTCTTGCTTACGGCATTAGCTTACCCTCATTATTCAGGGAGAATTAACAACAAAAATCGACCGCAGAGTCGAACCAACAGAGTGAGGAACTTAAAATGTCGAACGAACTGGAATTCCTGAGCCGGCGCGTTGCTGCAGGCAAGCTGAGCCGTCGTGATTTTCTCGGCCGGGCGGCAGCGCTCGGCATCGCCGCGCCCTTCGCCAACTCGCTGCTTTCAAGTGCTGCGCGCGCGGCAGGCCCGGTCAAGGGCGGCACGCTGAAGGCCGGCCTGGTTGGCGGCGAATCCACCAACAGTCTCGATCCGGCGCTGATGATGACGCAGGTGCCGTTCGCCTTCGGCAAGTGCTGGGGCGAAATGATCGTCGAGCTGTCGCCGGACGGCAAGCTCGAGAACCGCATCGCCGAAGAGATCGGCTCATCCGACGACGCGAAGACCTGGACTCTGAAAATCCGCGATGGCGTCGAATTCCACAACGGCAAGACCGTGACCGCCGAGGACGTGGCCGCCACGCTGGAGCGCCACTCGGACGAGAAGTCCAAGTCAGGCGCGCTCGGCTACATGAAGGGCATCGCCACCATCAAGGCCAGCGGCAAGGAAGTGGTGCTGACGCTGAAGGAGGCCAATGCCGACCTTCCCTACCTGCTCAGCGACTACCACCTGATCGTCCAGCCCAATGGCGGCAAGGACAAGCCGGATGCCGGCATTTCGGCCGGCCCGTATGTGGTCAAGACCAACGAGCCCGGCGTGCGCCATGGCGCCGAACGGTTTGCCAATTACTGGCAGGGCGACAAGATGGGCCATGCCGACCAGATCGAAGTCATCGTCATCAACGACGCGACGGCGCGCACGGCGGCCCTGCAGGGCGGCCAGGTCAACATGATCAACCGCGTCGAGCCGAAGATCGTCGACCTGATCAAGCGCGTGCCGGGCGTGACCATCCGCAACCATGCGGGTCCGGGTCACTATGTCTTCATCATGCATTGCAACACGGCGCCCTTCGACAACAACGACCTGCGCATGGCGCTGAAGCTCGCCATCGACCGCGAAGAGATGCTGACCAAGGTGCTGCGCGGCTATGGTTCGCTCGGCAACGACTTCCCGATCAACGCGTCCTATCCGCTGTTCACCGAAATCGAGCAGCGCAAGTACGATCCCGACAAGGCCAAGTTCCACTACAAGAAGTCCGGTCATGACGGCACCGTGCTGCTGAGGACCTCGGACGTCGCCTTCCCCGGCGCGGTCGACGCCTCGCAGCTCTTCCAGCAGAGCGCGGCCAAGGCCGGCATCAAGATCGAGCTCAAGCGCGAGCCCGGCGACGGTTACTGGAACGAGGTCTGGAACAAGCAGCCCTTCTGCGCTTCCTACTGGGGCGGGCGTTCGACGCAGGACCAGATGTACTCGACCGCCTATCTGTCGACCGCCGACTGGAACGACACGCGTTTCAAGCGCCCGGACTTCGACAAGCTGGTGCTGGCGGCGCGCGCCGAGCTCGACGAGGCCAAGCGCAAGCAGATGTACCACGACATGGCCGTCATGGTGCGTGACGAAGGCGGTCTGATCCTGCCGATGTTCAACCAGTTCATCGACGCCACCGGCGCCAAGGTCGATGGCTGGGTGGACGATCCGCACCAGGAATTGATGAACGGCTACGCCCTGGCGAAGTGCTGGCTGCAAGCCTGAGTCCGGCTTTGCGGAGATGTCCTCACCCATCCTGAAGCTAATTGCCCAGCGCATCGCGCTGGGCATCCTCCTTCTGCTGGCCATTTCGGTCCTGATCTTCGCCGGCACGCAAATCCTGCCCGGCGACGTCGCGCAAGCCATTCTGGGACAATCGGCGACGCCGGAGTCGCTCGCCAATCTGCGCGAACAGCTCGGTCTCAACGATCCGGCCTATGTCAGGTATTTCCACTGGCTCGGCGGCGTGCTGACCGGCAACCTCGGCACCGCCATGTCGAGCGGCCAGGACATCGCCACCTCGATCAAGGGCCGGCTGTGGAACACGCTGTTCCTCGCTTTCTGGGCGGCGATCGTCGCCATCCCGCTGGCCATAACGCTCGGCCTGATAGCGGTGCGTTTCCGCAATGGCTGGGTCGACAAGCTGATCTCCGGGCTGGCGCTCGCCTCGACCTCCTTCCCGGAATTCTTCATCGGCTACTTGCTCGTCTTCTACTTCGCGGTTCAGCACCAATGGTTCCCCGCCATCTCGACCGTCTATGACGGCATGCCCTTCGGCGAGCGGATGCAGGCGATCGCCTTGCCGGCGACGGCGCTGACGCTGGTGGTGCTCGCCCACATGATGCGCATGACGCGTGCCGCCATCCTCAACGTCATGCAGTCGGCCTATGTCGAGACGGCAGAGCTCAAGGGGCTCTCGGCCTTCGCCGTCATCCGCAAGCATGCCTTCCCGAATGCCATCGCGCCGATCATCAACGTCGTCATGCTCAACCTCGCCTATCTCATCGTCGGCGTTGTCGTGGTGGAGGTGATCTTCGTCTACCCAGGCATGGGACAGTATCTGGTCGACCACGTCACCAAGCGCGACGTGCCGGTGGTGCAGGCGGTCGGCCTGATCTTCGCCGCCGTCTATATCAGCCTGAACATCATCGCGGACATTGCGGCGATCGTCGCCAATCCGCGGCTCAGGCATCCGAAGTGAGGGGGCGGGCATGCTCGATATAAGACGCATCCCCATCCCTGCCCTGATCGGCCTGGTGCTGACCGCCCTGTTCGTGCTGGCGGCGATCTTCGCGCCATGGATCTCGCCGCACGACAATGCCGAGATCGTCGGCGACGTCTGGGAACCAATGTCGGCCGCGCATTGGCTGGGCACCGACAATCTCGGCCGCGATCTGCTATCGCGCATGATCTACGGCGCGCGCATCACCCTGTTCATTGCCGTGCTGGCCACCGCGCTGTCCTTCTCGCTCGGCGCCATACTCGGTTTCTCGGCGGCGGTGTTCGGCGGCTGGTTCGACACGATCCTGTCGCGCCTCGTCGACCTCTTGATGTCGATCCCGACCCTGATCATGGGCCTGGTCGTGCTCTCCGTGCTGCCGACGAACCTGGTGACGCTGATCCTGGTCATGGGCATTCTCGACTCGACCCGCGTCTACCGCCTGTCGCGCGCGGTCGCCGTCGACATCAACGTCATGGACTATGTCGAGGCCGCCAAGCTGCGCGGCGAAGGCAGCGCCTGGATCATCTTCCGCGAGATCCTGCCCAATGCGCTGTCGCCGCTGGTTTCGGAACTTGGCCTGCGCTTCATCTATGCGGTACTGTTCCTGTCGACGCTGTCCTTCCTCGGCCTTGGCGTGCAACCGCCGGACGCCGACTGGGGCGGCATGGTCAAGGAGAACAAGGACGGCATCGTCTTCGGCATTGCCGCGGCACTCATTCCGGCGGGGGCGATCGCCGCGCTCGCCATCTCGGTCAACCTTGTTGCCGACTGGATCCTCAACCGCACGACAAGCCTGAAGGGAGGACGCGGGTGATGGCTGACAGCAACGCGAAGCCCGGACAACCCAAGCCAGGCGTGCTGCTCGATATCAGGAACCTGCGCATCGAGGCCACGGTCTACCCGCCCGGCGAAGCGCCAAAGACCATCGTGCTGGTGCACGATGTCTCGCTGACGCTGGAAAAGGGCAAGGTGCTGGGCCTGATCGGCGAGTCCGGCGCCGGCAAGTCGACCATCGGCCTGTCGTCGATGGGCTATGGCCGTGGCGGCGTGCGCATCACCGGCGGCGAAGTGATCCTCAACGGCCGCGATATCCTGAAGGGCGGCAAGGAAGGTTTCCGTAAACTGCGCGGCCGCGAGGTCTGCTACGTCGCGCAGTCGGCGGCGGCCGCCTTCAACCCGGCGCACCGGCTGATGGACCAGGTGGTGGAAGCCACGCTGCTGCATGGCACGGCGACACGCGCCGAGGCCGAAAAGCGCGCCGTCGCGCTGTTCAAGAAGCTCAGCCTGCCGAACCCGGAAACCATCGGTGAACGCTTTCCGCACCAGGTCTCGGGCGGCCAGCTGCAGCGCGTGATGACGGCAATGGCGCTGTGCTCGGAACCCGACCTGATCGTCTTCGACGAGCCGACAACGGCGCTCGACGTGACGACGCAGATCGACGTGCTGGCGGCGATCAAGGACGCCATCCGCGACACGCATGTGGCGGCGCTCTACATCACCCACGACCTTGCCGTCGTCGCCCAGGTCTCCGACGAGATCATGGTGCTGCGCCATGGCAGGCTGGTCGAATGGGGCGATACCCGCCAGATCATCAAGGAGCCGCGCCAGGAGTACACCAACGCGCTGGTCTCGGTGCATGAGATCGAGCATCAGGAGCAGAGCCCCGGCGCCACGCCGTTCCTGTCGGTGAAGAACGTCACCGCCGCTTATGGCGGCGGCCACGTCAAGGTGCTGAAGAACGTGTCGGTCGACATCTACCCCGGCCAGACGCTGGCCGTGGTGGGCGAATCCGGTTCCGGCAAGTCGACACTGGCGCGCGCCATCACCGGCCTTTTGCCGCCCGAGCAAGGCACGGTCACCTTCGACGGGCGGCCGCTCGCCAACCGGCTCGCCGACCGGCCGAAGGAAGATCTGCGCCAGCTGCAGATGATCTACCAGATGGCCGACGTGGCGATGAACCCGCGCCAGACCGTCGGCACCATCATCGGCCGGCCGCTCGAATTCTATTTCGGCATGCGCGGCAGGGAACGCGACGCCCGGGTCGCCGAACTGCTCGACAAGATCGAAATGGGCAAGGGCTTCATCGACCGCTATCCGGCGGAACTTTCAGGTGGCCAGAAGCAGCGCGTCTGCATCGCCCGCTCGCTCGCCGCCAAGCCGAAGCTGATCATCTGCGACGAGGTGACGTCGGCGCTCGACCCGCTGGTGGCGCACGGCATACTCGAACTGCTGCTTGGGCTGCAGAAGGAGGAAAGCGTCGCCTACCTGTTCATCACCCACGACCTTGCCACGGTGAAGTCGATCGCCGATTCGATCGCGGTGATGTACCGCGGCGAGGTGGTTCGCTACGGCTCCAAGAGCACGGTGCTGACGCCGCCCTTCGACGCCTATACCGACCTTCTCCTGTCGTCGGTCCCGGAGATGGAGATCGGCTGGCTGGAAAAGGCGATCAAGGGGCGGCGCATGGCCAGCGCGGGGAACTAACGACCTGCTGGTCGGGCGGCTGTCGTCATCCAGATGCAACACGAAAGCGTCACACGTCCTTCCGGACGGGCGCTGCCCGTGACGTTGTTTTTCAACAAGGGGTAGGAACATGAAGACGGAACTCGACCATCTCGCCGATCTCGCCGGCCAGGGCCGGATATCGCGGCGCGACTTCCTTGGCCGCACGGCGGCACTGGGTGTGTCGGCGGCGTTGGCAACGACGCTGGCCGGGAAAGCCTTCGCACAGACGCCGGTCAAGGGCGGCATCCTCAAGGCCGGCCTGCAGGGCGGCGAGTCGACCAACAGCCTCGACCCCGCGCTGAACCTGAGCCAGGTCACCTACAGCTTCGGCAAGCAGTGGGGCGAGTATCTGGTCCGGCTGATGCCCGACAACAGCCTGACCAATATGATCGCGCAAGAGATCGGCGCCTCCAAGGATGCCAAGACCTGGACGATCAAGGTGCGCGACGGAATCGAGTTCCACAACGGCAAGACCGTCACAGCGGAAGACATCGTCGCCACCATCGAGCGCCATGCAGACGAAAAGTCCAAATCCGGGGCGCTCGGCATCCTCAAGAACATCAAGGGCGTCAAGGCAAGCGGCAAGGAAGTCATCGTCACGCTCGGCGATGCCGACGCCGACTTCCCCTATCTGATGGCCGACTACCACCTCGTCATCCAGCCGAATGGCGGCAAGGACAATCCCAATGCCGGCATCGGCGCCGGTCCCTACAAGGTCACCGTCAACCAGCCGGGCGTGCGCCATGGCGGTGAGCGCTTCGCCAATTACTGGCAAGGCGACAGACTAGGCCATGCCGACCAGATCGAGATCGTCGTCATCAATGACGCCACCGCGCGGCTTGCCGCGCTGCAGGGCGGTCAGGTGCACATGATCAACCGCGTCGAGCCCAAGGTCGTCGACCTGGTCAAGCGCATCCCCGGCGTCAGCATCGAGAACGTGTCGGGCAAGGGCTATTACCCGTTCAACATGTTCTGCGACACCGCGCCGTTCGACAGCAACGACCTGCGCATGGCGCTGAAACTCGCCATGGACCGCGAGGAGATGCTGACGAAGATCCTGCGCGGCTATGGCTCGGTCGGCAACGACTTCCCTATCAACGAAGCCTACCCGCTGTTTTCGACCGACATCGAACAGCGCAAGTTCGACCCGGAAAAGGCGGCCGCTCTCTACAAGAAGTCGGGCCACAGCGGCTCGATCCTGCTGCGCACTTCCGATGTCGCCTTCCCCGGCGCCGTCGACGCCGCCCAACTCTATCAGCAGTCCTGTGCCAAGGCCGGCATCAAGATCGAGATCAAGCGCGAGCCCGGCGACGGCTACTGGTCGGAAGTCTGGAACAAGCAGCCCTTCTCGCTCTCCTACTGGGGCGGTCGCGCTACGCAGGACCAGATGTATTCCACCGGCTACGTCTCGACCGCCGACTGGAACGACACGCGCTTCAAGCGGCCGGAATTCGACAAGATGCTGCTTGCGGCGCGCGGCGAGCTCGACCAAGCCAAGCGCAAGGCGATCTACCACGACATGGCGGTGCTGATGCGCGACGAGGGCGGCCTGATCGTGCCGTTCTTCAACCAGTTCATCGACGCGGCCGCCACCAACAAGATCGGCGGCTTTGCCAAGAGCCCAATCGGCGAGATGATGGATGGCTACGCGCTTGGTGAGTGCTGGCTCAACGCTTAGCCGGACCCTGCCTGTCTGATTCACGTGTAAGAACGCCGTGTGCCCGAAATGGCACGCGGCGTTCCCGTTTCAACTGCCAAACCTCATGGAGCAGCCCATGGCGCTCAAATCCAAGCTTCTGCTGATCATCCTCGACGGCGTTCCCTTTCGCAACTGGCGCCGGCTGATGGGCAATCTCGAAGGCTGGGTGCAATCGGGCGAGGCGCGGGTCTGGAAGATGCGCTCGGTGCTGCCGTCGACCTCGGCCTGCTGCTATGCCTCGATCCACACCGGCGTGTCGCCGCAGGTGCATGGCATCCTCTCCAACGAGAATCGGTTCCGAGTCGCGCAGCCCGACATCTTCTCGGAAGTCAGCAAGGCCGGAGGCAAGACCGGGGCGGTCACCCATTCCTACTGGTCGGAATTCTTCCGCTCCTACCCGTTCGACCTGGTCGAGGACATGGAATATGACGAGCCAGGCGGGCCGATCACGCATGGCCGCTTCCACACCATGACCGGCTACAACGCCCGCAACCAGATGACGCCGAGCGATGTCGATTTGTTCGCGACGCTGACCATGCTGACCAAACGCCACGGCATCGACTACGGCATCCTGCACACCTGCACACTGGACTCCATGGGCCATCGCTTCGGCCATGGCTGCCACGAGATGGACCATGCGGTCTATGCGATGGATGGCATGCTGGCCGCCTTCCTGCCGGGCTGGATCGCGGCCGGCTACGAGGTGATGGTCACCGCCGACCATGGCCAGACCGACCGCGGCCACCATGGCGGCCATGATGACGAGATGCAGGATTTCGCGCTGTATTATTTCGGACAAGGCCAAGGGCCTGAGGCCGATACGCTGCTCGACCAGTTGCAGCTGGCGCCGACGGTGCTGAGCCGGCTCGGCGTACCGGTGCCGGCGACGATGAAGGCGAAGCCTTTCTTGAGGTGAGAAGCGGTTCGCGCAGCGAACGAAAAGCCAATTGCTTGGCTTTTCGAGTTTCGAACGCCCTGAGCCTGCGAAGGGCCTTCGGCGCCGCCCCTTATCGGCCTACCGGCACCTTCTCTCCGTATAGAGACGGGGAGAAGGGAGATACTCTGGCAACCGCCCCTTTCTTCGTTTAGCCTCCGCAAATTCCTTGGCGGAGGATGAACCTTTTTGGACCGATCAGCGACAGAGCGGACAGGAGCCAGGCGGCTCGACCGGCCATGACGGCAGCGACGGAGACAGATCGCGCGCTTGTCGACCGGGTCGCGAAGGGCGACCGTGCCGCCGTGCGGCTCCTGTTCATGCGTCACCACGCGCGGGTCTACCGCTTCGTGGCGCGCCAGACGGGATCGGAAATGATGGCTGACGATATCGCGAACGAGGTGTTCCTTGAGCTGTGGCGCCAGGCGCCGGGCTTCGAAGGGCGCTCCGAAGTCTCGACCTGGCTGCTTGGCATCGCCCGGTTCAAGGCGCTGTCGCTGCTGCGCAAGAAGAAGGAAGACTGGATCGACGACGAGGCGGCGGCCGCGGTGCCGGACAGCGCCGACACGCCGGAAATCGTCACCATGAAAGAGGACAAGGCCGTCGCCTTGCGCCGCTTCATCGACGCCTTGCCCGAAGAACACCGCACGGTGATCGACCTTGCCTATTATCACGGGCAGTCGGTGACAGAGATCGGCGAGGTGCTCGCCATCCCGGTCGCGACGGTCAAGACCCGGATGTTCTACGCCCGCAAGAAACTCGGCGAGGCCCTCAAGGCCGCCGGTTACGACAGGGGGTGGCCATGAGCGCCGCTGAAAAAATGTCGCGTCGCGACGAAATGGAAACGCTGCTGCCGTTCTACCTGAACGGCTCGCTGGAAGGCTCCGACCTCGAAGCCGTCGAAGAGTGGCTGGCGACCGATCCGGCGGCGATGGCAGCCCTTGGCGAGGCCGAGGCCGAATTCTCCGGCACATCGGCCGCCAATGAAGCAATCCGCCCGCCAGCCGATGCGCTCAGCCGCTTCGCCAAAGCGCTCGATGCCGAGACCGGACCTGCGCGCAAGCCGGCTGGCTCGTCCTGGCTGGCGCAGGCCTGGGGCCGCTTCATGGCGGTGCCGGTCGGCGTCGCCTGGGCGGCGGCTGCGGTCCTGCTGGCGCTGATCGCGGTGCAGTCCCTGGTGCAGCCCGGCGGCAAGGGCAAGGATTTCGAGATTGCCGGCGCGCAAGACGATCTGGCAAAAATGCCGTTCGCCCTGGTCAAATTCAGACCGGATGCGAAGATGTCGGACATTTCGGCATTCCTCGGCAGCAACGGGCTGAAGGTCATCGGTGGACCGACCGCAGACGGCGTGTTCCGGATCGGCATTCCCGCCGCCAACCCAGCCGACTATGCCAAGCAGCTTGGCCTTATTGCAGCCCAGCCATTCGCCGACACTGTGGTCGAGGGAAGGAAACCGGTTGATGGCGGCTGAGGCGGCCCTTCGATTTGCGGCAATCCTGGCGGCGGTGATGACCATCACCGCCGTGCCTGCGTGGGCACAGACCAATGCCGCCAAGAGCGACCAGACGAAAATCGACTGCCGAAACGGCACCAACGCGGCCGGCGCCGACTGCGCCAGGGACGGCAGTGCCGGCGACAATGCCGGCGGTGCGGGTCCTGCCCAGGCGGCGGCCGTCTTTCTTCCCGCCTTGATCGTCGACCTATTTCCCAATCCGGTCGCGCCTCCGGCACCGGTGCCGACGCCGGAACCGGTCACGCCACCCGGCAACAATCGGGCCGGCCCTCCGGCCGGCGGGCCGATCGTCTCGCCGACCGATCTCGTCGCCGTCCAGCCGCCGCACGCCGTGGCCGGCGACTTCGTGCCCGACGAGGTGCTGGTGACGGTCGACGGCGATGCCGGCGCCGTGCAGCAGATCGCCGCCTCCTTCGGCCTCGACGTGCGCTCGCAGCGCCAGTCACGCCTGCTCGGCACCACTTTGGTACGCTTCGGTATTCCCGATGGTCGCCCCGTCGGCGTCGTGCTGGCGCAGCTTGCCGCCGACGGCCGCACGCAGCGGCGCGAGCCGAACCACATCTACTCGCTGCAGCAGGCCGCCGGCATCGTCAACTATGCCTTTGACCGCATCGCGCTCGATGCCAAACAGGCGAGCGGTCAAAACGTGCGCGTCGCCGTCATCGATACCGGCATCGACGACACCAATCCGGCACTGGCCGGCGTCATCGCCGCGCAGTTCGACGCCATGCCCGACGTGCCGGTCGAAAAGCGCGACCATGGCACCTCGATCGACGGGCTGATCGCCGGCGTCGGCGCGCTGGAAGGCATGGCGCCGGGCGCCAGGATCTACCACGCCCGCGCCTTCGAAGACGGCAAGTCGACCATGGACGTCATCCTGTCGGCGCTCGACTGGGCGGCTGAGCAGAATGTCAGCATCATCAATATGAGCTTCGTCGGGCCGAAGAATGACCTGCTCGGCGCCGCCTGCCGCAATGCCCGCGCGCTCGGCATGGTGCTGGTCGCCGCCGCCGGCAACAACGGGCCGAAGGCGCCCTATGGTTATCCGGCCGCCTTCGACGGCGTCATCGCGGTGACCGCGACCGACGCCAAGGACGCTCTGATGCCGCAGGCCAATCGCGGCGCCTATGTCTTCATCTCGGCGCCAGGCGTCGAAATGGTGGCACCAAGCGGCGCCGGCTCGGATGTCGTTACCGGCACCTCTTTCGCCGCGGCGATCGTCAGCGGCGCCATCGCCAATCTCCTCCATGCTTCGCCCGACCGCTCGGCCGATGACATCGAGAAAGCACTGGCAGCCACCGCCAAGGATCTCGGCCCCAAGGGCAGAGACAGTGATTTCGGCTACGGCTTGTTGGACATCAAGGCCGCCGGGGCGGCAAGCGACTAAGGTTCGCTTGGAGTTTAACGTGGCTGCGAACCGGTGAAATCGCTCAGTCAATGCGCTCAAAGGTATCCAGGCTCGTCCCGAAGGCTCGCCATGCTCCAACCGTGGTCAGCTTTGCGGGCTCACCTTCCGCCTCGGCTGAGAGCACTTGTCCGGCCACCGTGTGCCACAGCATCTCGATCTTGCCGTCTCGAATAATGCCGGTGTAGCTGACAGCCGCGGGTCCCGCCTTTCCCGACGCCGCAGACGTGAAGCCAATCACATCTCCATGAGCGGCGCCATAGAATGGAACCACCATCCCGGAGAAGCTGCTGTCTGGCAACGCCGTCCTGAAGACACCCCGGATCATGCCATCACTATCATCTTCGATGATCACAACCGAGCCGTACTGATTGCGCCAAGTGCCTTTCCACGAAACCATATTTGCCTCCTCTCACCCTCATCATGTCAGCCGGTCATGCGCTAACGTGGGAGGCGGCTTACCGTTCCGCACGATTACCGGGTCGAACCCCGTCGCTCAGAGTGATTGCGTTTCGACCCCTAGGCCGGCGCGCCAGCCACCGATCCCCTGACCACCAGGTCGACCGGCCAGACCTCGCCGCGGGCGCCTTCTTCCAGCCCCGATATCCGCGCCGCCAGGCGCTCGGCAACACGAGCGCCGGCAAGGCGGATGGATGAGCGCGTCGTCGACAGCGGCACGGAGAAATTCTCCGGCTTCAACCAGGGGAAGACGTCGTCATGGGCGATCAGCGAGACATCGCCGGGAATGGTGAGGCCGAGGTCGCGCACCGCGCGCACGACACCCAGCGCCATGATCAGGCTGGAGCAGGCGATCGCCGTCGGCGCGTCGCCCTCCTCGAGCAGGCGCCTGGTGGCGCGATAGCCGTTCTCTTCGGTCATGACCACGGAGCAGACATGGCGTTCGCCCAGGCTTAGCCCGCTTGCAGCGAGCGCCCGGCGCACGCCGCGCTCGCGATGGATGGCGAAGGTCTCGCGGTCGTCGCCATTGATCAGCGCCAGCCTCCGGTGGCCGAGCTGGACCAGCAGCCGCGCCGCTTCGTGGAAGGCGCCCTCATTGTCGATGTCGAGATAGGGATAGTCGAAATCGAAGCCCTCGCAACGACCATGGACGAGGAAGGGGATGCCGAGCGTGCTGACCAGCGCCACCCGACTGTCCTGCGGCCGCGGCGAAGAGATATAGACGGCATCGACCTGCCGGTTGGCGACGATGCGCCGATAGGTCGTCTCCTGGTCGTCGGCGTCGGCCGGGGACAGCACGAGGTCAAGCTCGTGCGAGCGGGCATAGTCGCCGAGGCCGGACAGAAACTCGACAAAATGCGGATCGATGTCGACGGCCGCACCCGTCGGCAGGACATAGCCGATCATGCCGGATTTGCCGGTCGCCAGCCGCCGGGCGCTGGGATTGGGGCGATAGCCATGGCGCTTAGCGGCGTCCATGACGCGCCTGCGCGTCTCCTCGTTGACCTCCGGATAGCCGTTCAATGCCCGGCTTACCGTGGTCTGCGAAAGCGCCAGCATATGCGCGAGCTGCTTGAGGTTCACAACGGCCTCCATTCCCTCAAAGCGCTTTTAAATTGAATCGACCCAATCGCCACAGGGGGCGCGACGGTATCGAGATGACCATAGTCGGGGTTGGAGTCAGTTTGAACCGAAAATTGCTGTTGCGCTGCCAAAAAAGCATGCTGCGGTGCACTTTTCGGCGGCATAATCTGCAAAACTAAATCGATTAGCTACCGAGCCTCTTGACTTTCAGATGATTCAATGGCGTGATCCAAAAAGCCAAAGCGCTTTGGAAGACTCTTCGAAAGGTTGCGGTTCCCTTGCGACTGAGTCACAGTCCTGCGGCGTCGGCGGGCGGAATGGAGGTTCCGTCCGGTGTGTGTGACCCACTGGGAGGAATACCGATGAAGAAAATGCTTTTGCTGGGTGTTGCGTTTGGTGCGCTCGCCCTGAATACGCCCGCGCATGCCGAACTGAAGTTCAAGCCAGGCGAGGACAAGCGCTTCAACTGGGCAAACTTTGAAGACCTCAAGAAGGTCGACCTCAAGGGCGAGACGTTGACCATCTTCGGGCCGTGGCGCGGCGAGGATGAGACGCTTGTCCGTTCGGTGCTCGACTATTTCTCCGAGGCGACCGGCGCGGAGGTGAAATACTCCTCGTCCGAAAATTACGAGCAGCAGATCGTCATCGACACCCAGGCCGGCAGCCCGCCGAACATCGCCGTCCTGCCGCAGCCGGGCCTGATCCAGGACCTCGCTTCCAAGGGCGTGCTGACCCCGCTGGGCGACGACGTCGCCGCCTGGATCAAGGAAAACTACGCCGCCGGCGACTCCTGGGCCAAACTCGGCACCTATACCGGCAAGGACGGCAAGCCGGGCTTCTATGCCTTTCCCTACAAGATCGACGTGAAGGGACTGGTCTGGTACTCGCCCGATAATTTCCAGGAGGCCGGCTACAAGGTACCGAAGACGCAAGAGGAACTGGCCGAGCTCGAAAAGAAGATCATCGCCGATGGCGGCAAGCCCTGGTGCATCGGGCTTGGTTCCGGCGGTGCTACAGGATGGCCGGCGACCGACTGGGTCGAGGACATCATGCTCAGGACGCAGCCGCCGGAAACCTACGACAAGTGGGTCAAGAACGAGATCCCGTTCACCGATCCGGCGGTAGTCAGCGCCATCGACATCTTCGGCAAGATCGCCACCGATGACAAGATGGTGGATGGCGGCGCCAAGGCAGTGGCGGCGACCGATTTCCGCGACAGCCCGAAGGGGCTCTTCACCGTGCCGCCGAAGTGCTACATGCACCATCAGGCATCGTTCATCCCGTCCTTCTTCCCGGAAGGCGTGAAGCTCGGCCAGGACGCGGACTTCTTCCCCTACCCGCCCTACGCCACCAAGCCGGAACTCGGAACGCCGCTGGAGGTCGCCGGAACGCTGGTGATGATCACCAAGGATTCCAAGGCATCGCGCGAGTTCATCAAGTTCCTCGAAATGCCGCTCGCGCATGAATTGTGGATGGCACAGAAGAGCTTCGTCACCCCCTTCAAGAGCGCCAACAAGGATGCCTATGGCAGCGATGCGCTGAAGAAGCAGGGCGAGATCCTGGTCGGAGCGACGACAGTCCGCTTCGACGGCTCCGACCTGATGCCCGGCAAGATCGGTGCCGGCTCATTCTGGACCGGCATGATCGATCTGGTCGGCGGCAAGTCCGCGCAGGACGTGGCCGCCGACATCCAGAAGAGCTGGGACGCAATCAAGTAGATCGCAACAGGCAAGCTGGAACCTTACTGATCCTCCTGCAGGATCCGGGCCACGGCCCGGGTCCGACCGGCGGCGTATGCCGGAAGCCTTCGCGTTTCGATTGTTCCGAATGACTCACCAAGTCGGTGCATCCGACCGCCCAGCTTGCCTGGCTGGTCATGCGCAGGGAGAGGGACCCATGGCGGCTCAGATTTTCTCGGCCATTTTCGTCATCATCATCGGCGTCGGCGGCTGTGTCGCCTACTTCTGGGGCGCCAACAAACTGCTGGACCTGACCTTCCCTTCGCGCGGGGTCACCGGCACGGCTGCCGTCAACAATCTGCGCCGGCAGGGCGTTGTGCGGCCATGGCTGTTCGTCGGCCCGGCGCTGATCATTCTCACCATCTACCTGATCTACCCGGTGATCGCGACACTGTGGCTCTCCTTCCTCGACCGCAGCGGCAGCAGTTTCGTCGGGCTCGCCAATTACGAGTGGGCTTTGCGCGATCCAGACCTCCGGCGCTCGATCCTGAACAACCTGCTGTGGCTGGCGGTGGTGCCGGCGGCCTGCACCTTCCTCGGCCTGATCATCGCCGTGCTCACCGACAAGATCTGGTGGGGCACGATCGCCAAGAGCCTGATCTTCCTGCCGCTGGCCATCTCCTTTGTCGGCGCCAGCGTGATCTGGAAGTTCATTTACGAGTATCGCGGCGAGGGCCAAGTGCAGATCGGCCTGCTCAACGCCATCATCCAGCATTTCGGCGGCCAGCCGCAGGTGTGGATATCGCTGCCGTTCTGGAACAATTTCTTCCTGATGATCATCCTGATCTGGATCCAGACCGGCTTTGCCATGGTCATCCTGTCCTCGGCGTTGCGCGGCATTCCGGAAGAGACGCTGGAGGCCGCGGTCATCGACGGCGCCAACCCGTTCCAGATCTTCTGGAAGATCATGGTGCCGCAGATCTGGGGCACCATCGCCGTCGTCTGGACCACCATCACCATCCTGGTGCTCAAAGTTTTCGACATCGTGCTGACCATGACCAACGGCCAGTGGAACAGCCAGGTGCTGGCCAATCTGATGTTCGACTGGATGTTCCGAGGCGGCGGCGATTTCGGCCGCGGCGCAACGATCGCCATCATCATCATGATAGCGGTCATCCCGATCATGGTCTGGAACATCCGCCAGGCGAACAAAGAGACGGGAGGACATTGAGATGGCCGTCGCGACCGGAAAATCCTTCGCCAGCCGTTTCGGCGTCCACATAGCGGTGCTGGTCTTCGTTGCCATCTGGACCGTTCCGACACTCGGCATCCTGGTCTCGTCGCTGCGAGACAAAGACCAGATCGTCGCCTCGGGCTGGTGGAATTCATTCGCCAGTTCCAGCCAGACCGAGGCCGGGCGGCTGCCACCCGCCACGGCGCAGACCCAGAAGGACGGCAAGTACGTTCTCGAGGGCAACATCTTCGGCGATGGCGCCAAGCGCAACATCAGCGCCTTCGGCGTCAAGGCGGCCGCTCCGACGCAATATCCGGCCGGCTCATCGGCTGACCTAGGTGACGGCGTCACCCTGCAGGTCAATGCCGACGGCAGCTTCGTCATGACCTCGCCCAAGGCGTTCGAAGGCGACCGCGGCCAGCGTCTCTACTATGCCTCGTCGGCGCCGCCGAAATTCACCCCCGACAACTACCAGACGGTGCTGTTCTCGGAAGGCATCGGCCGCTCGTTCATGAATTCGCTGACCGTCACCATACCGGCGACGGTCATCCCGATCCTGATCGCCGCCTTTGCCGCCTATGCGCTGGCCTGGATGCGGTTTCCCGGCCGGGCGCTGCTGATCGCGGTCATCATCGGCCTGCTGGTGGTGCCGCTGCAGATGTCGCTGATCCCGCTGCTCAAACTCTATAACGGCGTCGGTACTTTCTTCGGCGTGCCGTCGAAGACCTATCTCGGCATCTGGCTGGCGCATACCGGCTTCGGCCTGCCTTTCGCCATCTATCTGCTGAGGAGCTATATCGCCGGCCTGCCGCGCGAGATCATGGAATCGGCCCGCATCGACGGCGCGAGCGATTTCGAGATCTTCGTCAAGATCGTGCTGCCGCTGTCCTTCCCGGTGCTGGCCTCCTTCGCCATCTTCCAATTCCTGTGGGTATGGAACGATCTTCTGGTGGCGATGGTTTTCCTTGGTACGGCACCCGACCAGATCGTGTTGACGGCCAAGCTCAACGCGCTGCTCGGCTCTCGCGGCGGCAACTGGGAGATCCTGACGACATCGGCCTTCATCACCATCATCGTGCCGCTAATCGTCTTCTTCTCGCTGCAGCGCTATTTCGTCCGCGGGCTGCTCGCCGGCTCGGTGAAAGGAGGCTGAAACCATGCAATCCGCTTTGAAAGCCAGTTCGAACCCCGACCTCGCCATCGCTCGCGACTGGTGGCGGGGCGCTGTGATCTACCAGATCTATCCGCGCAGCTACCAGGATTCGAACGGCGACGGCATCGGCGACCTCAAGGGCATCATCGGACGGCTGCCCTACATCGCCGCGCTCGGCGCGGACGCCATCTGGATCTCGCCCTTCTTCAAATCGCCGATGAAGGATTTCGGCTACGACGTCTCGGACTATTGCGACGTCGACCCGATGTTCGGCACGCTGGCCGATTTCGACGCGCTGACGGCGGAGGCGCATCGGCTGGGTCTCAAGGTGATGATCGACGAAGTGCTGTCGCACACGGCCGACATCCATCCCTGGTTCAAGGAAAGCCGGTCGAGCCGCAGCAATTCCAAGGCCGACTGGTATGTCTGGGCGGACGCCAGACCCGACGGCACGCCGCCCAACAACTGGCTGTCGATCTTCGGGGGGTCGGCCTGGCAGTGGGATACCAGCCGCCAGCAATATTACCTGCACAATTTCCTGGCCGAGCAGCCCGACCTCAATTTCCACAACCGCGAAGTCCAGGATGCGCTGCTCGACGTCACCCGCTTCTGGCTGGAACGCGGCGTCGACGGCTTTCGCCTCGACACGATCAATTTCTACTTCCACAGTCAGGGCCTGGAGAACAATCCGCCGCTGCCGCCGGAAGAACGCAACGACCAGACCGCGCCGGCGGTCAATCCCTACAACTACCAGGACCATCTCTACGACAAGAGCCGTCCGGAAAACCTCGGCTTCCTCGAACGCTTTCGCGCTTTGCTCGACGAATATCCGGCAACCGCCGCCGTCGGCGAGGTCGGCGATTCGCAGCGCGGGCTGGACGTCGTGGCCGCCTATACGGCCGGCGGCAAGCGCGTGCACATGTGCTATTCCTTCGACTTCCTGGCGCCGGAAAAGATCAGCGCCGCCAAGGTGCGCTCGGTGCTGGAAGCCTTTGGCAAGGTCGCCAGCGACGGCTGGTCTTGCTGGGCGTTTTCCAACCATGACGTGATGCGCCCGGCCTCGCGCTGGGCCGCCGGCGAAGCCGACCCTGTCGCCTATCTCAAGGTCATCTCGGCATTGCTGATGTCGCTGCGCGGCTCGGTCTGCATCTACCAGGGCGAGGAACTCGGGCTGGGCGAGGCCGAACTGCGCTTCGAGGATCTGCAGGACCCCTATGGCATCCGCTTCTGGCCGGAGTTCAAGGGCCGCGACGGCTGCCGTACGCCCATGGTGTGGGATGGCGGCGCCAAGAATGGCGGCTTTTCCCAGGCCAAACCCTGGCTGCCGGTGCCCGCCAAGCATCTGGCGCAGGCGGTCAATGTCCAGCAGGGCGACCAGACTTCGCTGCTCGAGCACTATCGGCGCTTCATGACCTTCCGCCGCGCCCATCCGGCCCTGGCCAAGGGCGACATCACCTTCATCGAAAGCGAGGGCGACACCGTCGCCTTCACGCGCCGCGCCGGCAATGAGCAGGTTGTCTGCGTCTTCAACCTGGGCGCCAACCCGGCCAAGGTTGACCTTGGCGGCCGATCCCTGCAACCTTTGCCGGGACACGGGTTTTCCGGGCAGGCGAGCACCGGTTCGATCGAGCTTGGCGGCTACGGCGCCTGGTTCGGGCGCATAGACTGAAATCTTTGAGGAAATCACTGGGAGGACACCAATGGCCGATGTCAATCTGAGACAAGTGAAGAAGTCCTACGGCAATCTCAACATTCTCCACGGCATCGACCTCGACATCAAATCGGGCGAGTTCATCGTCTTCGTCGGTCCATCGGGCTGCGGCAAGTCGACCTTGCTGCGCTCGATCGCCGGGCTCGAGGAAATCACGTCGGGCGAACTCAAGATCGATGGCGACGTGGTCAACGACGTGCCGCCGTCCAAGCGCGGCATCGCCATGGTGTTCCAGTCCTACGCGCTCTATCCGCATATGACGGTCTACGACAACATGGCGTTCTCGATGAAGATCGGCAAGGAGAACAAGGCCGAGATCGACCGCCGCGTGCGCCAGGCCGCGGAAATCCTGCAATTGACCAAATATCTCGACCGGCTGCCCAAGGCGATGTCGGGCGGCCAGCGCCAGCGTGTCGCCATCGGCCGCGCCATCGTGCGCAATCCGAAAGTGTTCCTGTTCGACGAGCCGCTGTCGAACCTTGACGCGGCGTTACGCGTCGCCACGCGCATCGAGATCGCCAAGCTCAAGGAATCGATGCCCAACACGACGATGATCTATGTCACCCACGACCAGGTCGAGGCGATGACGCTGGCCGACCGCATCGTGGTGCTGAAGGACGGCCATGTCGAACAGGTCGGCACGCCGATGGACCTTTACAAGAAACCCGGTAATCTGTTCGTCGCCCAGTTCATCGGCTCACCGGCCATGAACATCCTGCCGGCAACCATCGACAAGACCGGCAACCCGACCGTCGTCAGCCATGTCGGCGGCCGCAAGGCGACGGTGCCTATCATGACGCCGGCCTCGGCCAAGGGCGCGGCGGTCAGTTTCGGCGTGCGGCCCGAAGACCTGATGATCGCCAGCGGCGCGGACTATCTGTTCGAGGGAACAGTCGACTATGTCGAGCAGCTCGGCGAGGTCCAACTGGTCTATGTCGATATCGGCCGCGCCGACCTGCCGCTGGTGACCAAACTGCCGGGCAATGTCGAGGTCAAGCGCGGTTCGACATTGCGGCTGAGCGCCAATGCCGAGGACTTGCATATCTTCGATGCGGACGGACATTCCTTCGCGCTGCAAAAGCCGGAAGCAAAAGCGGCTTGAGGCCGCCGGTTCTGCTCGGTCAAGGCAACAAAAAAGAGCGGCGGGCCAAGCCCACCGCTCTTTTGGAAAATCAACTTCGGCTGTTAGCGGCCGAAGAGGTTCCGGTCGCTGCCCTGGGGAGCGGACGGCTGCACGTCGCCCGACGAATTGAGCAGCTTGTAGACAGGCGAGCCGGTGTTGCGCACCGAAGAGGTCTGCCCGGTGTCAACGTTGGCGGTCGCCAGCTTGTTGATGTCGGTGCCACCAACGTTGTCGTTGCCAGCATAGGCGGTGCCGGCGGCGATCAAAAGCGCGGCGGCGGTGAGAACAATCTTTTTCATTTTAGGACTCCTGAATTTTTATGTTGCGGCGAGCAGCGGACTATCCCGCCGCTCTGCCGGGGCGGCTTTAACGGCTGCCGTAGAGATCGCGGTCGCTGCTCTGGGGAGCCGAATTCTGGGCGCCTCCGGACGAGTTGAGCAACTTGTGGACGAACGAGCCGCTGTCGCGGATGGCGCCCGTATGCGAGGTGTCGACGTTGGTGGCTGCCTGCTTGTTGATATCGGTCCAGCCAACATTGTCGTTGCCGGCGAAAGCGCTGCCGGAGATCGCCAGAACGGCGGCGGCAGCAAGGATGATCTTCTTCATTTCAAGTACTCCTGAATTTCCAAGTCCCCGGGCGGCGGGCAAAACCCACCGGCTGCCGGGGGATCGGCTGTTAGTTGTTGCCGAAGAGGTTACGGTCGGCGCCCTGCTGAGCAGGCACCTGGGTGGCCGGAGCCGACTTGTCGACCGAAGCCGTGTAGGAATGGTCGACCGCAGCGGCCGGCTGGTTGGCACCGTTGGAACCGTAGTTGTCGCTGCCAGCGAAGGCGCTGCCGGAAATGGCCAGGACGGCGGCGGCAGCAAGGATCATCTTGTTCATGTTAGTCTCCTGAATTTCTCAAGGTCGGCCAGAGCGGCGGGCGAAAAGCCCGCGATTAGCCGGGATCTGTTGTTAGTTATTGCCGAAGAGGTTGTGATCGGCTCCCTGGGCAGGCGTCTGAGCAGCCGGTTCCGACTTCTTGGTCGAAGCGGTGTACGAGCTGTCGACAGCCGTGGCTGCGGCGGCAGTCGAACCGTAGTGGTCGCTACCAGCAAAGGCGCTGCCGGAAATAGCCAGAAGGGCGGCGGCAGTGAGAACAATCTTTTTCATTTTTGGTACTCCAGTATTTTTTCCGTCCGTCTAGCGGCGTGTCCTGGGATTGAAATCGCGTCGTTCGGACAGCCCCGATGTGGGAAAGCCAGTTCGCCGTTTCCAATCACGAAGTTGTTCCGTGTGGACCAAGAATCCGCTACTTGAAATTGTGCCAAGGGCTCCCAAACAAAGCATTTTTCTTCTCGATATCAAGTACTTAATAAAATCCAGCCGCAACATCACAGACTGTATCGGAGGTCCATCGTTCACACCGTCCTGCACGCACCGTCAACAGAAACGAACCGTTCGGTTCGATTTTAGAGTCTGCTAATAGTCACTTTTCGAAACCGTTAACCTCCTTTGCCCCGTTCCGGGTCGATTTTGACAGCCGGTACTGCTATCGGCGGAGACGATTTTCGTGACCGCTGCCCGTGACCTGATCGTTGCGCATGCGTGTCGCGCCGCATGGATACGATGTCGCTTTCATGCCGATGTCGCAAACGCTGTCGTGATTAGATCATGTCATCTCAGGTGCCGCTTCGTGACGACGGGCGGAGAATTGGGAAGCCGGTCAAAATCCGGCGCTGCCCCCGCAACGGTGGTGGAGTTCAAGTCGCAACGGGAGACCACTGGGCGAAAGCCTGGGAAGGTGTCGCGACCGTCCGCAAGGACACTCCAGAGCCCGGAAACCAGCCCGAGATTTTTGAACTCGACTGATCGCGGTGGGCGGTCAAGAGGCGGATCGCGCGTGCCCGGCTTTCGCCGAGCCGCGTCTCATCCTTCCTCAATCACCACCAGTTCAGTCCTTGAAGTATGGGGACAGGACATGGATGCGCGCAACGATATGCTGAGGCTGTTGAATGGCCGCAGAGAGGGCTTCTCGCTCGAGCAGCCCTTCTATACCGATCCCGATTTCTTCAAGCTCGACATGGAGCTGATCTGGTATCGCGACTGGCTGTTCGTCGGCCATGATTGCGAACTGCCCAAGCCCGGCAGCTTCACCACCGTACAGATCGGCGACTACCCTGTCGTGCTGGTGCGCGATCAGCAGGGCAAGATCAACGCCTTCCACAATTCCTGCCGCCACCGCGGCAGCCGCGTCTGCAACACCGACAAGGGCGTGGCCGCCAAGCTGGTCTGCCCCTATCACCAATGGACCTATGAGCTGGACGGAAGGCTGCTGTTTGCCCGCCAGATGGCAGACGGCTTCGACAAAAGCCAGTTCGGCCTGAAGCCGGTCGCCTGCGAAAGCGTGGCCGGCTATATCTTCATCTGCCTGGCCAAGGAACCCGCCGACTTCGCGCCGATGCAGGCGATGATCGAACCCTATCTCAAGCCGCACCGGCTCAGCGAAGCAAAGATCGCCTTCGAGAGCACGATCGTCGAGAAGGGCAACTGGAAGCTCGTCTGGGAAAACAACCGCGAGTGCTATCATTGCGCCGGCAATCACCCGGAACTGTGCAAGACCTTCCCGGAAGCCCCAACGGTGACCGGCGTGCAAGGCGCCGACAGCGATCCGGAAATGCTGGCACACTGGGCCAAATGCGAGGCGGCCGGGCTGCCGAGCAAGTTCCGCATCGATCCGGCCGGGCAATACCGCGCCACCCGCGCGCCGCTGCTGCGCGATGCGGTCAGCTACACGATGACGGGCAAGCGGGCGGTGAAGAAGAACCTTTCCGACAGCGTCTCGGCCGACCGCATCGGCTCCTTGCTGCTTTACCACTACCCGACGACCTGGAACCACATCCTCGGCGACCATGCCGTCACCTTCCGCGTGGTGCCGATCAGCGCCACGGAGACCGCGGTGACGACCAAATGGCTGGTGCACAAGGATGCAGTCGAGGGCGTCGACTACGATCTTGCCGAACTCACCCATGTCTGGACCGAGACCAACGACCAGGATCGCCGCATCGTCGAGGAAAACGCGTTCGGCATTCTGTCGCCAGCCTATGAGCCCGGTCCCTATTCGGAGCTGCATGAGGGCGGCGTGATCCAGTTTGTCGAATGGTACGCGTCCTTCATCGGCCCACGGCTTGCCGAAGATGGCCGGCCGGCCCTGCGCAGTGTCGCCTGAGAGGTTTGGGGATGAACGCGATGACGGATCTTGGCCTCTATCGCCATCTCGATCAGATGGCGCCCTGGAACGACAGGCTGCAGGTACTGGAAGTGATCGGCGTCAGCGACGAGGCGCCTGACGTCAAGACCTTCACCTTCCGCTCCGACAACCAGACCTGGTTCCGCTACAAGCCGGGCCAGTTCGTGACGCTGGAACTGCCGACGTCGGACGGACCGCTGATGCGCACCTATACGCTGTCGTCGTCGCCGTCACGGCCGTTCTCGATCGCGGTGACGGTGAAGGCGCAGGCCGGCAGCATCGGCACACGCTGGATGTTCGATCACCTTGTGCCCGGTTCGCACGTCAAGGCCTATGGGCCGAGCGGCGACTTTTCGCTGCACAGCCACCCGGCGGCCAAATATCTGTTCATCTCGGCCGGTTCCGGCGTGACGCCGATGATGTCCATGCTGCGTTGGCTGAACGATTGCGCGCCATGGACCGATGTCGGCTTCGTCAACTGCGCGCGGCGCGCCGAAGAGATCATCTTCCGCAAGGAGCTCGAACTGCTCGGCGGCCATATGCCGGGCCTGTCGCTCGGCTTCATGATCGAGGAGCGGTCGAGCCGCGAGGGCTGGTATGGCCATATGGGCCGCATCGACGCGATCCGGCTGCCGCTGCTGGCGCCCGATTTCCGCGAACGCGAGATCTTCTGCTGCGGTCCGGATCCTTTCATGCGCGCCGTGCGCGGCATGCTTGAAGCCGCCGGCTTCGACATGACGAAATACCACCAGGAGAGCTTTGCCGTACCCGCGGTGGAGGAAGTCCCGGCGCCGTTCGCGTCGCCCGGGGAAGACGGCATTGCCGTTCCCGTCGAGGCAACACCGATCCGCTTCGCGCTTTCGGATGTCGATGCCGAGTGCATCGCCGGCCAGACCGTGCTGCAGACGGCGCGTTCCTCCGGCGTGCGGATCCCCGCGGCCTGCGAATTCGGCCTGTGCGGAACCTGCAAGGTGAAGAAAGTCTCCGGCGCCGTCGAGATGAGCCACAATGGCGGCATCCTCGATCACGAGATCGATGACGGCTTCATCCTCGCCTGCTGCTCGAAGCCGCTTTCGGCTCTCGAAATCGAGGCGTGACGGCGTCGGGCGACCCCGGCACGACAGCCTTGCCAAGCAGTTGCGGCTGTTTCCAGGACCCTGGCGACCTCGGTAGGACGCGCGTCGGGATCGGCCTATAAGGCGTTCTCGTGCGGCTTCGTCACTCGCCGCAGCGTCAGATTGATCCTGCCGCCGTTCTTGAGCAACGCCGAGGTCGAGGGATAGATGCGGTCGACGCCGTGGAAGGCGAGACGGCCCTCGCCGCCGAGCACGACGACGTCGCCGCTCTTCAGCCTGAACGATTTGGTGGCGCCGTCGCGCGTCGTCTGGCCGACCCTGAACAGGCAATCGTCGCCCAGCGAGACAGAGACGACAGGCGCCGAGAAATCGGCCTCGTCGCGGTCTTGGTGCAGGCCCATCTTCGCGTCGGCCGTGTAGAAATTGATAAGACAGGCCTCCGGGGGATTCGGATAGCCCGACACCTGCATCCAAAGATCGAGCAGGCCCTGCGGGATCGGTGGCCATGGCTCTCCGGTCAGCGGATGCGTCGGCTGGTAGCGATAGCCCCGTTCCTTGTCGGTAACCCAGCCGAGCGGGCCGCAATTGGTCATGCGCACGCTCATCTCCTTGCCGGTGCGCGGCATCGCAGGGACGAACAGCGGTGCCTGCTGGACGATGCCTCTCACCTCTTCGACCAGCATCTCCTGAACGGCGCGGGAGAGATAGGCCGGCATGTGGCGGACGCCGTTGGGCAGAACGAGCATGGAATAACGCGCCTTGAGATGGTTCGAGCCCGCAAGATGCCACCATCAACGGAAAACAGCGACCCGAAAGCCGTCGCCGATTGCATTGCAGCGGCTAATGCTATCTGGGGCAGGGCGCAACATCACGGCCTCGCTGAAGCGCAGCTGGTAAAAAATGGAAAACGCCGCGCGTCCTTTCGGATGCGCGGCGCTTGATCAAGCCGTTTCGAGACGGCCTCGCAGCCGAATCAGGGGATGCGCAGCACCTGGCCCGGATAGATTTTGTCCGGGTGGGCCAGCATCGGCCTGTTGGCCTCGAAGATGGCGGTGTTCTTGGCGCCCTGGCCCTTGCCGTAGCTTTTCTCGGCGATCTTCCAGAGGTTATCGCCCTTCTGGACGGTGTAGAAGGTCGGTTCCTTGGCCGGGGCAGCTGCCGTGCCGGCGTCCGGCGCGACCTGCAATTCGTCGGCCTGCACCTTGGAGACGCCCAGCGTGTTGCCGACGGCGATGACCGCCTTCTCGAAGATCGACTGGTCCTTGACCACGCCCTTCAGCACCGCCGTGTCGCCCTGCACAACGACCTGCACGCCATCGGTGCCGAGCTTGTGTGAATCGAGCTCCTTCTTGAGCGTGTCGGCCGTGGGTGCGGCTTCCTCGTCGCCGCCGATGCCCAGTTTCTTGCCGACGCTCTTGACGAAATCGAACATGCCCATCTCTGGTCTCCCTTGCTGTGGCAATGGCGAAACCTCGCATCTGCGGTGCGAAATGGAAAGCCGCTTTATACACGCGGCTGGTGTAGTGCTTAATCGTTTTCCACCCGGCCGCGCAGCTTCTTGATCGTGCCGCGTCCAGCCTTGCCCTTCAGACGCCGCTCCACCGCGCCTTTCGAGGGGCGCGTCTTCTTGCGAGGCGGCGGCGGCGGTTCGGCTGCCTTGGCGACAAGCGCCGTGAGCCTCGCTCGGGCGTCCGCCCGGTTCTGCTCCTGGGTGCGGAAGCGCCCGGCCTCGATGACGATGACGCCGTCCTTGGTGGCGCGCTGGCCGGCAAGCTTGATCGTGCGGGCACGCACGCGTTCCGACAGGCCGGCCGCGCTGGCCGCGTCGAAGCGCAGTTGCACGGCGGTTGCCACCTTGTTGACGTTCTGGCCACCCGGCCCCGACGAGCGGATGAAATCCTCGTGCAGGTCTCCGGGATGGATCACGGCTTCGCCCGATATGATGATGTCGTCGTCGATCGGCATGCCGCAGTCATGGCGCGGCGGCGGACAAAAGAAAAGGCCCGATCGAAATCGAGCCTTCAATGGTGCTGAGCGACGTGACGATTACTCCGCCGCTTCCTGCATGCGCGGCGCCGCACCCATGACGGTTGCATCGACATGCGGCTCGAATTTCTCGAAGTTGACGGCGAACATGCCGACCAGTCTTGCCGCCTGGCGGTCATAGGCGGGCTTGTCGGCCCAGGTCGAGCGCGGATCGAGAATGGCGCTATCGACGCCAGGCACCGCCACCGGCACCTGGAAGCCGAAATTGGCATCGGTGCGGAATTCGGCTGTCTTCAGCGACCCGTCGAGCGCGGCGGCCAGCAGAGCGCGTGTCGCCTTGATCGGCATGCGCTTGCCGGTGCCGTAGGCGCCGCCGGTCCAGCCGGTGTTGACCAGCCAGCAATCGGCGCCGTGACTGGCGATGAGCTCGCGCAGCAGATTGCCGTATTCCGAGGGGTGGCGCGGCATGAACGGGGCGCCGAAGCAGGTCGAAAACGTCGCTTCGGGTTCGGTGACGCCCTTTTCGGTTCCGGCCACCTTGGCCGTATAGCCGGAGAGGAAATGATACATCGCCTGCGCCGGGGTCAGCCGCGCGATCGGCGGCATCACGCCGAAGGCGTCGGCGGTCAGCATGATGATGTTTTTGGGATGATTGGCGCGCCCGGTCTTCGAGGCGTTGGGGATGAAGTCGAGCGGATAGGCGCAGCGTGTGTTTTCGGTAAGGCGGCCATCGTTGAAGTCCGGCACACCGTCGGCGTCGAGCACGACATTTTCCAGCACCGTGCCGAAGCGCTGCGTGGTGGCGAAGATCTCCGGCTCGGCTTCAGCCGACAGCTTGATCGTCTTGGCATAGCAGCCGCCTTCGAAATTGAAGATGCCGTGCGGACCCCAGCCATGCTCGTCGTCGCCGATCAGCGTGCGCGACGGATCGGCCGACAGTGTCGTCTTGCCGGTGCCGGAAAGCCCGAAGAAGACGGCCGCGTCGCCGGCCGGCCCCTCATTGGCCGAACAATGCATCGGCATCACGTCGTTCTGCGGCAGGAGATAGTTGAGCATGGTGAACACCGACTTCTTCATCTCGCCGGCATAGGAGGTGCCGCCGATCAGCACGATCTTGCGGGTAAGGTCGACGGCGATCACCGTTTCCGTGCGGCTGCCGTGGCGGGCGGGGTCGGCGCGGAAGGACGGCAGGTCGATGATCGTCATCTCCGACACGAACTGTTCGAGCTCGGCCTTGTCCGGACGGATGAGAAGATTGCGGATGAACAGCGAGTGCCAGGCAAACTCGGTGATGACGCGCGTCGGCAGTTTCAGATCGGCATCGGCGCCGCCGACGAGGTCTTGAACATAGAGATCCTTGTCCGCGGCGTAAGCAAGGAAATCGGCGAACAGCGTTTCGAACTGGGCCGGCGAGATCGCCTTGTTGTTGTCCCACCAGACATGCGCCTCGGTGTCGGCGTCGCGGACGACGAACTTGTCCTTTGGCGAACGGCCTGTGTGCTGTCCGGTCTCGGCGACCAGTGCGCCATGCGCGGTCAGCCGGGCCTCGCCGCGCCGGATCGCCTCCTCGTAAAGGGCGGCCGCGCCAAAATTATAGCGCACCATACCGGTGGTTTTCAGGCCGATACGATCGATCGGGCAACCAGGATTGCGTTTGCCGACTTCCGACATTGGTGTCCCTTCTACGATTTGCCGCATCTTTGCCGGCGCATTTCCGGCACGCCCGCCGAGCGGGCTGAGATGGTCAAAACCAGAAAAGCCAAATGATATCAAATCATTAATCGATTTAAAAAATTTGAAAGTTGTTTAAATCGTTTATATATGCGAAAAGTTTCACGGTTGCCCAAAGGATTGGCGATTTTCGTTCGTCCAATCCATGTCGAGGTAGGATTGTGGCCTGCGGCACCCCGCGCGTGACAGCGGACAAGGCCTATGCCACATTTTGTACCTAATTTGTCCTGCAAAAGCCCCTTCTCTACGAAAGAAGGGACAGCTCATGAGGGAGCCGCTTGAAATGGCAACAATCGCGCTTGTCGATGACGACCGCAACATTCTGACGTCGGTGTCGATCGCCCTCGAATCCGAGGGGTATCGCGTCGAGACCTACACGGATGGTGCGTCCGCGCTGGAAGGCCTGGCGGCGCGTCCGCCGAATCTTGCCATCCTCGACATCAAGATGCCGCGCATGGACGGCATGGAGCTCTTGCGCCGGATGCGCCAGAAGTCCGACCTGCCGGTGATCTTCCTGACCTCCAAGGACGACGAAATCGATGAATTGTTCGGCCTCAAGATGGGCGCCGACGATTTCATCCGCAAACCGTTCTCGCAGCGCCTGCTGGTCGAGCGGGTGCGCGCCGTGCTGCGCCGCGCCAGCGCCCGCGAGGCTGCGGCAAAGGCGCCCAGCCAGCAGGCCCGCTCGCTCGAGCGCGGCCAGCTCGTCATGGACCAGGAGCGCCACACCTGCACCTGGAAGGGCGAACCGGTGACGCTCACCGTCACCGAATTCCTGATCCTGCATTCGCTGGCGCAGCGCCCCGGTGTCGTAAAAAGCCGTGATGCGCTGATGGATTCGGCCTATGATGAGCAGGTCTATGTCGATGACCGCACGATCGACAGCCACATCAAGCGGCTGCGCAAGAAGTTCAAGGCCGTCGACGACGACTTCGAGATGATCGAAACCCTTTACGGAGTCGGATACCGGTTCCGCGAAGCGTGAAATAGGCAGTAGGCAGCAGGGAATAGTCAGTAGTCCGTTTTGAATGGTGCGAGCGGCCACATTGCCGCGATCTCAGCCACTTCTCTATTCCCTACTGCCTACTCGCTACTCACTAATTAGGCAGGGCCTGCTATTCGATGGCAGTGGAAGCACAGCGAACAAGACCGACGGGCGCCGCCAGGCGGCCGTCGCGCATCATGCCGTCCTTCGTCTCGAAGATCACGGTGCCGATGCGCCGCTTCCTCGGCCACCACATCTTTTCCAGCCTGACGCGGCGCATTCTGTTTCTCAACCTTGCCGGCCTGGCTGTCCTGGTCACCGGCATCCTCTACCTCAACACCTTCCGCGACGGGCTGATCGATGCCCGCGTCGAAAGCCTGATGACGCAGGGCGAGATCATCGCCGGCGCGATCGCGGCGTCGGCGACGGTCGAGACCGATTCGATCAGCATCGACCCGGAAAAGCTGCTTGAGCTGCAGGCCGGCGAAAGCCTGGGGCCGGGCTCGGACCAGCTAGACAATCTCGATTTCCCGATCAATCCCGAGCGTGTCGCGCCGGTGCTGCGGCGGCTGATCTCGCCGACCCGCACGCGGGCCCGCATCTATGACCGCGACGCCAATCTGCTGCTCGATTCGCGCCACCTCTATTCGCGCGGCCAGATCCTGCGCTACGATCTGCCGCCGGTCGAGGAAGAAGAGCCCGACCTTGTCGAGCGTGTCCAGAAGTTCATCTTCGACTTCTTCCGCAACACCGACCTGCCGGTCTATCACGAGCAGCCGGGCGGCAATGGCGCCGCCTTCCCGGAAGTGGTCAAGGCGCTGACCGGCAGCCCGTCGACCATCGTGCGCGTCTCCGAGCAGGGCGAGCAGATCGTTTCGGTGGCGGTGCCGATCCAGCGCTTCCGCGCCGTCCTCGGCGTCCTGATGCTGTCGACCGAAGGCGGCGACATCGACAAGATCGTCGCCGCCGAGCGCAAGGCGATCCTGCGCGTCTTCGGCATCGCGGCGCTGGTCACCGCCATCCTGTCGATGCTTTTGGCCTCGACCATCGCCAATCCGCTGCGCCGGCTGTCGGCGGCGGCGGTGCGGGTCCGGCGCGGCGTCAAGAGCCGCGAGGAAATCCCCGACTTTTCCGACCGGCAGGACGAGATCGGCAATCTTTCGGTCGCCGTGCGCGACATGACCAACGCGCTCTATGCTCGCATCGAGGCGATCGAAAGCTTCGCCGCCGATGTGTCGCACGAATTGAAGAACCCGCTGACCTCGCTGCGCAGCGCCGTGGAAACCTTGCCGCTGGCCAAGAACGACAATTCGCGCAGCCGGCTGATGGACATCATCCAGCATGACGTGCGCCGGCTGGACCGGCTGATCACCGACATTTCCGACGCTTCCCGTCTTGATGCCGAACTGGCGCGAGAAGATGCGGGAACGGTCGACCTGAAGAAATTCATCACCGACCTCGTCGCCGTGTCGCGCGAGACCACGCGCCACAAGAAGGCTGTCGAGATCGAACTCAAGGTCGCCAAGCTGCCGCAGGGTGTGAAAGGCTATTTCGTCGCCGGCCACGATCTGCGCATCGGCCAGGTCGTCACCAATCTGATCGAGAATGCGCGTTCCTTCGTTCCCGAGGACCATGGCCACATCAGCCTGTCGCTGGCGCGCGCCGGCAAGTTCAACATCCTGACCGTCGACGACAATGGTCCCGGCATCCGCGCCGACAACATCGACCGCATCTTCGAACGCTTCTACACCGACCGGCCGGCGGGCGAGGCGTTCGGCCAGAATTCGGGCCTTGGCCTGTCGATCTCCAGGCAGATTGTCGAGGCCCATGGCGGCACGCTGACCGCCGAGAACATCCCCGGCACCAAGCCCGGCGAGGTCAAGGGCGCGCGCTTCGTCGTGACGCTGCCGGCCGAAGCATGATCCCGAACCGGAGGCCGGCGCAGCAAAAAACGGGAACCGGTTTTCTCGGGCGAACGGTTCCATTCGTCCAGAGATCATGCTTCACGCAAAAGGCATGATCCCGAAAAGTGCTTCATCCGTAAACATGATCGGACAGGATCGTGCCTGATCCAGTTGCGCAGCCTGAAAACATTCACGGAACCGCGATCCTGATCGGCGATCGCGGCGTCCTTATCACCGGGCCGTCCGGCGCCGGCAAGACGACGCTGGCGCTGACACTCCTGGACCATTGCCGCGCGCGAGGGCTGTTCTCGCGGCTGATCGGCGACGACAGGCTGCTTGCCGCGGCCCGCGCCGGGCGGCTGGTCTGTCGCGTGCCGCCGACTATCGCCGGTCTCGCCGAAGTCCCCGGGTTCATGCCGCGCCCGCTGCCGTTCGAACCGGGCGGAGTGATCGACCTGCATGTGAGGCTGGTGCCAAAGGCAGAGATGGCCCGTTTCCAGGAGGAAATCAGCGAGCCGGTCGCAGGCTGCCCGGTACCGCGTATCGACCTTGCCGAGCGTAACGCCGCCACGGCCCTGCCCGCCGTGATGGCGCGCCTGTCCATCATGCCTTTTCTATGATCCGCCCGGGATTTTTTGCTGCAATGCGTCAAAATGGCATGGGCCGGCGCAATTTTGGGCTTGTCAACGGGCCGCGCGTCGACAAGATAGCGCTCCCGCCGCCCGGAATGGCTGGCGAGCATAAAATGCGCCTGTGAAGCGGCGATGACGGGAGCCACCAAAGAATGATCGGACTCGTGCTTGTAACGCACGGTCAACTGGCCACCGAGTTCCGACATGCCGTCGAACATGTCGTCGGGCCACAAGACAATTTCGAAACCGTGGCGATCGGTGCCGACGACGATATGGAACAGCGTCGCCGCGACATCGTCGACGCCGTGGCCCGTGTCGATACCGGGGCTGGTGTCATCGTGCTGACCGACATGTTCGGCGGCACGCCGTCGAACCTCGCAATTTCGGTGATGGAGTCCGGCCGCACCGAGGTGATCGCCGGCATGAACCTGCCGATGCTGATCAAGCTGTCCTCGATCCGCAAGGGCGACAATATGGCCGCCGCGCTCGACGAGGCGCAGGCCGCCGGGCGCAAATACATCAATGTCGCCAGCCAGCTTCTGAGCAGCAAATGAACGCGCTATCCCCGGAAAAAGACCACATCGTCCGGGAGTTTCCGATCGTCAACCAGCGCGGCCTGCATGCACGCGCCTCGGCGAAATTCGTCCAGCTCGCCAGCGGCTTCGACGCCGCGGTCCATGTCGAGAAGGATGGCGTCAAGGTTGGCGGCACGTCGATCATGGGCCTGATGATGCTGGCCGCCAGCCCGGGCTACTCGATCCGCGTCACCGCCAGCGGGCCGGAAGCGCTCGAGGTCATGGACGCGCTTGAACAGCTTGTCGCCTCCCGCTTCGGCGAGGAATGCTGATCCCGGACGCTGCCCAAGCATGCTCGCGAGACATGCAGGGATAAAGATTTCTTTATATCCCATTGTCGTCTTGAGCCTGATCTGCTAGTCAGGCCGGCAAATTCGCGTCCTTCGACGCGCCGACCGGCGCGGGCGCATCCGCAACCAATTCGCAGCATAACAATTCGCAGGGAGTACTACCATGACGGGTAGCAAGGATTATGTGGTCGCCGACATCTCGCTTGCCGGCTGGGGCCGCAAGGAACTCGATATCGCCGAAACCGAAATGCCGGGCCTGATGGCCTGCCGCGAGGAATTCGGCGCCAAGAAGCCGCTGAAGGGCGCGCGCATCACCGGCTCGCTGCACATGACCATCCAGACCGCGGTGCTGATCGAAACGCTGAAGGCGCTCGGTGCCGACATCCGCTGGGCGTCCTGCAACATCTTCTCGACCCAGGACCACGCCGCCGCTGCCATCGCCGAGGCCGGCATTCCGGTCTTCGCCGTCAAGGGAGAGAGCCTCGAACAGTATTGGGACTACACCGACCGGATCTTCCAGTGGACTGACGGCGGCCTCTCCAACATGATCCTCGACGATGGCGGCGACGCCACCATGTACATCCTGATCGGCGCCCGCGCCGAGGCCGGCGAGGACGTGCTGTCCAACCCGCAGAGCGAGGAAGAGGAATATTTCTACGCCCAGGTCAAGAAGCGCCTGAAGGCTTCGCCCGGCTTCTTCACCAAGCAGAAGGCTGCGATCCGCGGCGTCACCGAGGAGACGACCACCGGCGTCAACCGGCTCTACCAGCTGCAGAAGAAGGGCCTGCTGCCCTTCCCCGCCATCAACGTCAACGATTCCGTCACCAAGTCGAAGTTCGACAACAAGTATGGCTGCAAGGAATCGCTGGTCGACGGCATCCGTCGCGGCACCGACACGATGATGGCCGGCAAGGTCGCGGTCGTCTGCGGCTATGGCGACGTCGGCAAGGGCTCGTCGGCCTCGCTCAAGGGCGCGGGCGCCCGCGTCAAGGTCACCGAGGTCGATCCGATCTGCGCGCTGCAGGCGGCGATGGACGGCTTTGAAGTGGTGACGCTGGAAGACGCGGCCCCGACCGCCGACATCGTCATCACCACCACCGGCAACAAGGACGTCGTCACCCTCGACCACATGCGGTCGATGAAGGACATGGTGATCGTCGGCAATATCGGGCACTTCGACAACGAGATCCAGGTCGCCTCGCTGCGCAACCTGAAATGGACCAACGTCAAGCCGCAGGTCGACATGATCACCTTCCCGGACGGCAAGCGGATGATCCTCCTGTCGGAAGGCCGCCTGCTCAATCTCGGCAACGCCACCGGCCATCCGAGCTTCGTCATGTCGGCGTCTTTCACCAACCAGGTGCTGGCCCAGATCGAGCTGTTCACCAAGGGCGAGCAGTACCAGAACCAGGTCTATGTCCTGCCCAAGCATCTCGACGAGAAGGTCGCGCGCCTGCACCTCGACAAGCTCGGCGCCCGCCTGACCGAACTGTCGGGTGAACAGGCCGCCTATATCGGCGTCACGCCGCAGGGTCCGTTCAAGCCGGAACACTACCGCTATTAACCAAAGCTAAATTTACTACCATATATTGAGGCCGGGCGATTGACTTTTCGCCCGGCTTTATTTTTGCGCGCGATCAGCCTTCACGCCGATTCGGCGAGGGTTTATTGTCGGGTGATTCGCGACGCTTCCGGCCCGAGAGGGATCAAGAGAGGCGCGTATCAGGGCGGTCTTGCATTCAGGCGGCGGAGAGGACCAAGACATGCCGGGGCAAAACCCGCACGGAGCGGGATCGGCCGTTTCCGGCGGCCATGACGATTCGGGGACCATAGGCTCGACCATTCAGGGCGGGCACCTTTCATGGCGTGCCCGCGCCGGGCTGTTCCTGACCAGTTCCGCGCTGGCCGGCCCCCTGGCCAGCGCCGTGGCCCATGCCGAGAACGCCGCCGTGGCCACCGGCGGCCTGTCGATCAACACGGTCGAAGTCATGCAGCTTGCCGTGTTCGTCGGCGTGACGGGCGCCGCATTCCTGTCGGCCATCGTTCTCATCCGCGAACGGGCCCGCACCTCGGCGGAGAATGTCGAACTGAGAAGCCGTGTCGCCGACATCAATGCGGCGCTGCGCCGTTCGGAAGCACTGCTCAATCTGCGCGACCAGCGCGTGGCGGTCTGGTCCTCGGAGAACAAGAAACCCGAACTCATCGGCACCTTGCCGGTCGAAAGCGGCGCGCCGGAGGAGCGGGCGGCTTTCCTCGCCTTTGGCCGCTGGCTGATGCCGCGCTCGGCGGCGGCGCTCGAGCACGCCATCGCGGGCTTGCGCGAAAAGGCGAGGCCCTTCGACCTCGTCATCGAATCGCAGGCCGGCGCCCCGCTCGAAGTGCATGGCCGCAAGAGCGCCGCGCACATACTGGTGCGGTTTGTGTCGCTTTCCGAGACCCAGCGCAACCAGGCCCGGCTGAAGATCGACAACCAGCGACTGGCCGCCGACCACGACACGATGATCGGCCTGCTCGAAGCGCTGAAGATGCCGGCATGGCTGCGCGACGAGCATGGACGCCTGAAATGGGTCAACCGGGCCTATGCCGACGCGGTTGAAGCCGAAAGCGCGGAAGCCGCCGTGCGTGACGCCAAGGAATTCCTCGGGGGCCAGGCACGCGAGGCGATCGACGCCCAGCACAAGACGCATCCGGTCTTCGAGCAGTCCCTCTCCACCGTGATCGAAGGCGACCGCCGCGTCTTCGCGGTGACCGACTTCGCCGGCGCCGACGGTTCGGCCGGCCTTGCCGCCGACACCAGCGCCATAGAGACCATTCGCGGCGAATATGAGCGGACGGTGCGCAGCCACGCCGACACGCTCGACCAGCTCAACACCGCCGTCGCCATCTTCGACACCGACGAGAAGCTGCGGTTCTTCAACCAGGCGTTCCAGAAACTGTGGGGCCTGGACAGCGGCTTCCTGCACAGCGCGCCCGACAATGCGCTTTTGCTCGACCGGCTACGCAGCGAAGGCAAGATCGCCGAGCAACCCGAATGGCGCCGCTGGAAGGAAGGCCTGCTCGGCGCCTATCGCGCGGTCGAATCGCAGGAACATTGGTGGCATCTGCCCGACGGCAAAACCATCCGCGTCGTCGCCAACCCGCAGCCCAAGGGCGGGGTCACCTGGGTGTTCGAGAACCTGACCGAGAAGATGGACCTGGAAAGCCGCTATCGCACCGCGGTGCGTGTCCAGGGCGAAACGCTCGACAATCTCGCCGAAGGCGTGGCGGTGTTCGGCCCCGATGGGCGGCTGCGCCTGTCGAACCCGGCCTTTGCGACGCTCTGGGGATTGAGCGGCGAAGCCGCCAAGCCCAATGTGCACGTCTCCACCATACGCGATCTTTGCGACCGCCAGGCGGTCGACAGCCCGTGGCCGGGTTTCGTCGCCGCCATCACCGGTTTCGACGACGAACGCCGCGACCGGCACGGCCAGAGCGAGCTCAACAACGGCACCGTGCTGCGCTACGCCGTGATCCCGCTGCCCAACGGGCAAGTGATGATGACCTTCGTCGACGTCACCGACAGCGTGCATGTCGAACGTGCGCTGAAGGACAAGAACGAGGCGCTGGAGAAGTCGGACCAGCTCAAGAACGACTTCGTCCAGCACGTGTCCTACGAACTGCGTTCGCCGCTGACCAACATCATCGGCTTCACCGAACTGCTTTCACTGCCGACGACCGGACCGCTGAATCAAAAGCAGCGCGAATATGTCGAGCATGTCAGCTCGTCCTCGTCTGTGCTGCTGACCATCGTCAACGACATACTCGACCTTGCGACCGTCGATGCCGGCATCATGCAGCTCGACATTTCCGAGGTGCATGTCGACCGCACCATCGCGGCGGCCGCGGAACTCGTCGCCGACCGGCTGCAGGAGCATTCGATCCGGCTCGAGGTCGATGCCGCTGCCGCGCCGAAGACGTTCCACGGCGACGAGACCCGCATCCGCCAGATCCTCTACAATCTGCTCAGCAACGCCGCCAACTACGCGCCGGAAGCCAGCACCATCCGGCTTGCCTGCCGCCATCTGGCGGGCGGGGTGGAATTTTCCGTTCACGACGATGGACCCGGCATGCCGCCGGACGTGCTGGACTCGGTGTTCCGCCGCTTCGAACCGCGTACCAATGGCGGCCGCCGGCGGGGCGCCGGCCTCGGCCTGTCGATCGTCAAGAGCTTTGTCGAACTGCATGGCGGCAATGTTCGCATCGAAACCGGCAAGGACAAGGGCACCACCGTCATCTGCACCTTCCCCGACATGCCGGGCATCCGCGCCGCGGCCGAGTAGCGCGCTCGATGACGGGACCTGTGCTGGAGCGTTTGCTCGCGGATGAGACACAGACAGCGCGGCTGGGGGAGGATCTGGCGCTGTCCCTGCGCGCCGGCGACGTGCTGGCGCTCAAGGGCGATCTCGGCGCCGGCAAATCGACGTTGGCGCGGGCACTGATCAGGGCGCTGGCCGATGATGCCAGCCTGGACGTGCCGAGCCCGACCTTCACCCTGGTGCAGAGCTACGACACGCGCCTTCCGGTGCACCATTTCGACCTCTACCGCCTGGCCTCGGCAGCCGAGCTCGACGAACTCGGCTTCGACGAAGCGCTGACGCAAGGGGCTGCCCTGGTCGAATGGCCCGAGCGGGCGGAGGGCTATCTGCCGAAGACGACGCTCTCGATCGAACTCGTCCAGCATGGCGAGGGTCGGCTGGCGCGGCTGTCGGGGCAAGGCTCTGCCTTCGACCGCGCGGCGCGATCGCTGGCCATGCGCGGTTTTCTCGAAAATGCCGGCTGGGGCGAAGCGCGGCGGCGCCATTTCATCGGCGACGCCTCCGCCCGTTCCTACGAGATCGTGACGCTCGCCGGCCAGGAGCCGCGCGTGCTGATGAACTCGCCGCGGCTGGTGCTCGGCCCGCCCGTTCGCGACGGCAAACCCTATGCCGTGATTGCCCACACCGCCCAGTCGGTCTCCGCCTTCGTCGCCATCGACCGCGCCTTGAAGGCTGGTGGCGTCAGCGTCCCGCAAATCCATGCCGAGGACCAGGACCAGGGCTTTTTGCTGCTCGAACATCTCGGTTCCGAGGGGTTTCTCGGCAAGGACGGCGAGCCGGTGGCCGAGCGCTATGCGGCGGCAGCCGAACTGTTGGCCATGATGCATGGCAGGACCTGGCCGCAGCGCCTGCAAGCCGGACCCGGCAGCTTCCACGAGGTGCCGCCCTTCGACCGCGACGCGATGATGATCGAAGCCGATCTACTGGTCGACTGGTATGTGCCGGCGATATCGGGCGGCCCGCCAAGCGACGATCTGCGCTCGGGCTACGCCGGGGAATGGAACGCGCTTTTCGACCGGCTGCAAGGCAGCGAATACACGCTGATGCTGCGCGACTTCCATTCGCCCAACATCATCTGGCGCGACGACCGCGCCGGCCATGACCGGTTGGGCATCGTCGACTTCCAGGATGCGCTGATCGGGCCTGCAGCCTATGACGTCGCCTCGCTGGCCATGGATGCCCGTGTCACCATCTCGCCAGAGATCGAGAAGAAAATGCTCGATGCCTATGTCGCGGCGCGCCATGCGGCGGGCGCCTTCGACGAAGCAAGCTTCCTGGAAGCCTATGCAATCATGGCCGCGCAGCGCAATTCCAAGATCCTCGGCATTTTCGTGCGTCTCGAAAAGCGCGACGGCAAACCTTATTATTTGAAGCACCTGCCGCGCATCCGCGACTATCTGCGCCGGGCGCTGTCCCATCCGGCGCTTGCCAGCCTGCGGGATTTCTACAATGCGCACGGGCTGCTCAAGGAACGAACACTGTGACAAGACCGAACACTGCCATCGTGCTTGCCGCCGGGCTTGGCAAGCGCATGCGGCCGATCACCGATACGATCCCCAAGCCGCTGGTCAGGATCGCCGGCAAGACCTTGCTCGACTGGGGGCTCGACAGCCTCGCAGCCGCCGGCGTCGCCAAGGCGGTGGTCAACGTCCACTATCTTCCCGAGCAGATCGTCGCCCATGTCGCGGCGCGCAGCGCTCCGCGGATCATCATTTCCGATGAGAGCGACCGGCTGCTCGATTCGGCGGGCGGCATCGTCAAGGCGCTGCCGGAACTCGGCCAACAACCCTTCTATATCCTCAATGCCGACACGTTCTGGATCGACCACGGTCCGCTCAATCTCGGCCGGCTTGCCCTTGCGTGGGACGCCGCGAAAATGGATATTCTGCTGATGCTGGCGGATCTCCATCAAGCGACAGGTCACTGTGGCAGCACCGATTTCCTGGTGGCGCCGGACGGTGCCTTGCGGCGCTCGAAAGGCGATCCGGCCGGGCTGATTTATGCCGGCGCGGCGATCGTCCACCCGCGCCTGTTCAAGGATGTCCCGGCCGAACCGCATTCGCTCAATGCCTATTTCGACAAAGCCATCGCCGCCGGCCGGCTGTTCGGCATGCCGATGCACGGCCACTGGATTACCGTCGGCACGCCCGATGCCATCCCGCAGGCGGAAGCAGCCGTCGCCGGCGCGCTAGCCGAGATGCAATGAGCGGCTCAAGCCGCGTTTTCTCTATTCCCCCCGGAGCGCCGTTCCTGCCGACGCTGGCCGAGGCGCTGCTTGCCGGCCGCCTGGTCCCGGGATTTCGTTTCGACGGCCATCCGCTCGCGCTGGCCGATGTCACCATCTATGTGCCGACGCGCCGCGCCGCGCGCGCCTTGCGCGGTGTCTTCGTCGACAGTTTGAAGGCACGCGGCGGCGGCGGTTCGGCGATCCTGCCGGTGGTCCGCCCGCTCGGCGAATTCGACGAGGACGAAGCCCTGTTCGACGCCGAGCCGGCAGCGGCGATCGATCTCGCGCCGCCGATCTCGGCTACCGAACGCCTGTTGCTGCTGACGCCGCTGGTGCGTGCCTGGAAACGCCGGTTGCCGGAGCATGTGGCCAAGCTTTTCGCCGAGGAAATCGTCATCCCGGCCTCCACCGCCGACGCAATCTGGCTGGCGCGCGATCTCGCAGGGCTGATGGACGAGATCGAGACGGAAGGCACCGACTGGACCAAGCTCGCCGATCTGGTGACTGGCAACCTTGCCGGCTGGTGGCAGGTGACGCTCGAATTCCTTGGCATCGTCACCGATGCCTGGCCGAAATTCCTCAGGGAAAGCGACCGCTCCAATCCGGCCGCGCATCGCGGCGCGCTGATCCGCTCCGAGGCGGCGCGGCTGCGGCGCAATCCGCCGGCCGGACCTGTCATCGCCGCCGGGTCCACCGGCTCCATCCCGGCGACGGCGGAGCTGCTTGCGGCGATCGCCCGCCTGCCCGGCGGCGCCATCGTGCTGCCCGGGCTCGACCGGACGCTGGACGAAGCGTCCTTCCAGGCGCTTGTCGCCCCCGGCACGCGGCCGGCCGTGCTTGGGCACCCGCAATATGGCCTGGCAAGGCTGATCGGCAAGATCGGCGTGCTGCGCGCCGATGTCGAAGAACTCGGCACGGCCGAACCGCGGCTGGCGCTTCGCGCCGCGCTTGTCGGCGAGGCGCTGCGGCCGGCCGAAACCACGGAATTGTGGGCCGAAACACGCAGCGGGTATTCGGCGTCCGATATTGCCGGCGCCTTTGCCGACGTGACGCTGCTGGAAGCCGCCAGCGAGCGCGACGAAGCCGTCGCCATCGCCGTCGCGCTTAAGCAGGCCGTCGAACAGCCCGGCCAAAGGGCCGCGCTCGTCACCGGCGACCGCGCGCTGGCGCGGCGCGTCGCGGTGGAGCTCAGGCGCTTCGGCGTGGTCGCCGACGATTCCGGCGGCACGCCGCTCGCCAACAGCCCGGCGGCCAGCCTGCTCCGGCTGGCGCTCGAAGCAGTGTTCCGGCAGGGCGATCCGGTCGGCCTTTTGTCGCTGCTCAAGCATCCGCTGCTCGGCCTCGGCCTCGAACGCGCCGATGTGCGCCACGCGGCGGAACTGGTCGAACTGGTGGCGCTGCGCGGCGGCACCGGCCGCCCCGACATCGTTTCGCTGCCGGACTTGTTCGAGGCCCGACTGACGAGCCTCGGCGATGACAGCCGGCCGCCCTTCTGGCTTTCCCGTCTCACCGTGCGCTCCATCGAGGATGCTCGAAGCCTCCTCGTACGACTGACGGAAGCGCTGGCACCGCTTTCGGCGTTTCGCGACCAGGCGGACGCCGATCTTGCCGCGCTGGTTAAAGCCAGCGTGGTGGCCCTGGAAAGCCTCGGGCGCGCCGCCGATGGCGGCCTGGGCGACCTCTATGCCGGCGATGCCGGTGAAAAGCTCGCGGAACTGCTGCGCGGGTTGGTCGCCGCTTCGGCCTCGCTGTCGTTCGCCGCCAGCGAGTGGCCCGATGTGATGGACGCGCTGATCGCGCCCGAGACGGTCAAGCCGGCGCAAGGCACCGACAGGAACATCGCCATCTGGGGGGCGCTGGAAGCGCGCTTGCAGGATGTCGACACGCTGGTCATTGGCGGGCTCAACGAAGGCGTGTGGCCGCGCAAGCCGGAGAGCGACCGCTTCATGTCGCGACTGATGAAGACCGGCATCGATCTCGAACCGCCGGAGCGGCGCATCGGCCTTGCCGCGCATGATTTCCAGATGGCGATGGGCGCGAGACACGTCGTTCTGGCCCGCTCGGCGCGTTCCGGCGACGCCCCCGCCGTGCCGTCGCGCTGGCTGCAGCGGCTGCTTACCTTCATCGGCAACGACCAGGCGGCAACCCTGCGCCGACGTGGCGACGAACTGCTCGCCTGGGCACGCGCGCTCGACACCGGCCCAAAGCAGGATTTCGCGCCGCGGCCGCAACCGAAGCCGCCATTGGCGGTGCGCCCAACGCATTTCTCGGTCACCGAGATCGAGACGTTGCGCCGGGATCCCTATGCCGTCTATGCCAGACGTATCCTCGGCCTGATGCCGCTCGATGCGCTCATCCGTGATCCCGGTGCGGCCGAGCGCGGCACGCTGTTCCACGCCATCCTGCATTTGTTCTCGTCGCGGGTTGCCGATCCGCGCGCAGCCGACGCGCTGGCCGATCTCATTGCCGCCGGCCGCGCCTGCTTTGCCGACGCCGCCCTTCCGGCCGATGTCGAGGCGGTGTGGTGGCCGCGCTTCGAAAAGCTCGCCGCCAACATCGTCGAATGGGAGCGCACGCGTGCCGATGCGGTGGTCCGGCGCCATGCCGAGGAGCGTGCCGGCAAGACCCTCGTCGGCCAGTCCGGCGTGACGCTGTCCGGCTATGCCGACCGCGTCGATCTGCTGGCCGGCGGCATGGCCGATATCCTGGACTACAAGACGGGTTCCTCGCCCTCCAAGGCGCAGGCGCACACGCTGCTGGCGCCGCAGCTGGCGCTGGAAGGCGCGCTGCTGCGGCGTGGCGCGTTCAAGGATCTGGGCGCGCGCGAGCCGTCGCAGCTGGCCTTCATCAGGCTGAAGCCGAATGGCGAGGTGTTCGAGGAGTCCATCCTCGAGCACAACCGCCAGCCACGGACCGCCGCAGATCTTGCCGAAGAGGCTTGGGCGCGGCTGGAAAAGCTGCTGATCCACTATGCCGACCCGCAGACCGGCTATCTGTCGCGCGCGCTGCCGTTTCGCGAGGGCGAGACAGATGGCGATTACGACCATCTCGCCCGTGTGCTCGAATGGTCGGCCGGCGGCGATGCCGGCGACGAGGGAGGGGAGGCATGAAGAAGGCCTATCCCATCCCGAGCGATACCGCCAACAGCCAGGCCCGCGCCGCCGATCCGCAGAATTCGGCCTGGGTGTCGGCGAATGCCGGCTCCGGCAAGACCCATGTGCTGGCGCAGCGCGTCATCCGGCTGTTGCTCAACGGCACCGACCCGTCGAAGATCCTGTGCCTAACCTATACGCGCGCCGCCGCCGCCAACATGTCGAACCGGGTCTTTTCCACACTGTCGGACTGGACGGTGCTCGGCGATGCCGAACTGGCCGCGAAGATCGAGGCGCTTGAGGGGCGGCGGCCCGACCGCGACACCATGCGCCGGGCGCGGCGCCTGTTCGCCGAGGCGCTGGAGACGCCGGGCGGACTGAAGATCCAGACCATCCACGCCTTCTGTGAATCGGTGCTCCACCAGTTCCCGCTCGAAGCCAATATTCCGGCCCATTTCGAGATGCTCGACGGCCAGATGGAGGCATCGCTTTTCGCCGCCGCGCGCCGTGAGATGATCTCCGGCACGGCTGCCGGCAATCCGGATCTGGCCGACGCCTTCGCCACCGTGCTGGAACGCGGCGGCGAGGCCGGTCTCGACGTCTTGCTCGGCGAGATCGTGCGCAAGCGCGACGGGTTGCGCCAGTTCCTCGACGCGGTCGGGCGTGACGGCTTCCAGCCTTTGTTCGATGAATTCCATTTCCGCCCTGGCCAGACCGCCGAAGGGATTGCAGCGTCGGCCTGGCCGCTGCCCGGCTTCCTGCCCGACTATTTCGCCGGCTTCGCCCAGGCCGCCGAATCCACCGATGCCAGATCGGTGCTGAACAACATCCTGCCCTATGCGCGCCAGGCTTTCGCCGAGAGCGATCCCATTCGCCGCCTGCAATTGCTGGCCAGAACCTTCCTCAAGACCGATGGCGATCCCTACGACCCGGCAAAGGCCTTCAAGAAAGCCCTGACCGACCGGCTGCCGGACCTGGCCGAGCGCTATCTCTCGGCGGCAAGCGCCATCATCGAAACCGTAGACCGGCTGGCGCTGTTCCGCATGCTGGAAGGCACACGCGCGGCACTGACCATCGCCGACTGGCTGATCGCCCGCTACGACGTGCTGAAGCGCAGCCGCGGCTTCCTTGACTTCAACGACTTGATCACCCGCACGGTCAACCTCCTGGCGCGGCCCGACGCCGGCCCCTGGGTGCAATACAAGCTCGACCAGGGCATCGACCACATCCTGCTCGACGAGGCACAGGACACCAGCCCGGATCAATGGGAGGTGGTGAAGCGGCTGGCGGAGGAATTTTTCGCCGGCTTCGGCGCGCGCGACAGGGTCCACCGCACGGTCTTTGCCGTCGGCGACGAGAAGCAGTCGATTTATTCCTTCCAGGGAGCCGCGCCGGATTCCTTCGCCGACAGCCGGTTGTTGTTCTCCGGCCGGGTGCGCGATGCCGAGGCGACCTTCGCCGACCTCAAGCTGACCTGGTCGTTCCGCTCGACCGACGACGTCCTGGCCGCCGTCGACCGCGTCTTTGCCGATCCTGTCGTGCGGCGCGGCATCAGCCATGATCCCGATCCGTTGAGCCACAAGGCCATCCGCACCGATGCGCCGGGCTATGTCGAGGTCTGGCCATCGATCGGCGCCGATGTCGTCGACGAGCCCGACGACTGGACGCAGGCCATCGACCACGCCCACGCGCCGGCGGTGCGCGTTGCCGAGACTGTCGCGGCGACGATTGCCGGCTGGATCGGCAGAAGCGAGATCATCGAAGGCCGTGGCACGCGGCTGCGCCCGGGCGACGTGCTGGTGCTGGTGCGCAAGCGCGACAGTTTTGTTCACGCGCTGACCCGCGCCTTGAAACGCCGCGACATTCCGGTCGCCGGTGCCGACCGGCTGAGCCTGCCCGGCCACATCGCGGTCAAGGACCTGATCGCGCTCGGTCATCTCCTGCTTCAGCCGCAGGACGATCTGTCGCTCGCCGCCGTGTTGCGCAGCCCGATCTTCGACCTGCCGGAGGAGACGCTGTTCACGCTTGCCGCGCAGAGGCCGCCGGGCTTGTCTGTGGCCGCGTCGCTGCGACAGCACGCCGAAGAAAACGAGCGCCTAGCGGAGATTGTCGCGCAACTCGACGTCTGGGCTAACGAGGCCGCCTTCAAGCCGGTGTTCGAGTTCTATGCCGGCCTGCTGGCGCGCGACGGCGTGCGCCGAAAAATGATCGCGCGGCTCGGGCCCGAAGCCGGCGATATTCTCGATGAATTCCTGAGCTTCTGCCTTGCCGAGGAACGGACCGGCCTGCCCGGGCTGGAAGCCTTCCTGTCGACGCTGGAAAATGCCGGACCAGAGATCAAGCGCGAGATGGACCAGACGCGCGACGAGGTCCGCGTCATGACCGTGCACGCCGCCAAGGGCCTGGAGGCGCCGGTGGTGTTCCTGGTCGATGGCGGCTCCGCCCCGTTCAGCGACCAGCATCTGCCGCGGCTGATGCCGTTCGAGGGCTCGGGCACCTTCTGGGACGGCAAGGGCTATCTCTGGCGCTCGGCAAGCGATGTCGCCAACGGCTTCTCGAAGGCGGCAGCCGCCCGCGCCCGCGAACTCGCCGACGACGAATACCGCCGGCTGCTCTATGTCGGCATGACCCGCGCCGAGGACCGGCTGATCGTCTGCGGCTATCACGGCAAGCGGGCGCCGAACACCGGCACCTGGCATTCGATCGTCAGCCGCGCGCTCACCGGCGCGCCGGAAAGCGAACAGCGCGCGCATCCGGCCGGCGGCGAGCCGGTGCACCGTTTCCACGTCACCAAACTGCCGCCCGTCGCGGCGAGCGTCGATGAACAGGCGCGGCAGGCCGATGCTTTCGGTCCGCTGCCGGGGACGCTGTTCCGGCCCTTGCCGCCCTTCGAGGACCTGCCGCGGCCGCTGTCGCCATCCGGCGCCTCGGCGCTGATCGATGAAGGCAAGGAAGCGGTCGTCGACAAGGCTTCGCCGGTGCTGGACGCCGACACCGAACCCGGCTTTGCCGTGCTGCGCGGGCTCGCTTTGCACAAGCTGCTGCAGATGCTGCCCGGCATTGCCGAGGGTGAACGCCAGGGCGCCGCCGAGCGTTATCTCGCGCGAACGGGTGCCGCATGGCCGCCGTCGGAGCGGGAAAAGGCCCTGGCATCGGTCATCGCCATCCTCGACGACCCGCGCCTCGGCCAATTGTTCGCGCCCTCCTCGCGCGCCGAGGTGGCGATCATGGGCAGCCTGGAGGTGAGGGGCAAAACGCGCTCGATTTCCGGCAAGATCGACCGGCTGGCGGTGACAGCGGACACGGTTTCGATCGTCGACTACAAGACCAACCGGCCTGCGCCCGCCTCTGTTGCCGAGGTTCCCCCGGCCTATCTTTTGCAGTTGGCGCTCTATCGCGCGCTGCTGCAGCCGCTTTATCCCGGGCGCGAGGTGAAAGCCGCCCTTTTGTTTACAGAAACGCCAAGGCTGATCGAACTGCCGGCCCGGGCCATGGATGACGCCCTTGCCCGACTCACGGGAGCGTGACACAAGACCTGCTTGAAGAAGGGCTAGATAACCACCACATTTGGTGCGACAAAGAACTCTCGAAAGGATTTTCCGCATGGGTGCAACCGTCAAGGTCGACAAGAACAATTTTCAGGCTGACGTGCTCAACGCCAAGGAGCCGGTCGTGGTGGATTTCTGGGCTGAATGGTGCGGCCCTTGCAAGATGATCGCGCCGGCGCTCGAGGACATCGCTCTCGAACTCGGCAGCAAGGTCAAGATCGCCAAGCTCAACATCGACGAGAATCCCGAGCTGGCCGCGCAGTTCGGCGTGCGCTCGATCCCGACGCTGATGATCTTCAAGGGCGGCGAAGTGGCCGACATGAAGGTTGGCGCCGCGCCGAAGACCGCGCTGTCGCACTGGATCAATGGCAGCCTCTGATCCGACCGAAATTCCCGATATCGAGAGCCCGGCCATCGCGCCGGGCTTTTTGTTGGCGTCATCGGCTAGTCCGCTCTGGCCCTCACATCATGGTCCACCATGTCTTCTGCTGGCAGCAGAAACAGGGAGAGCGACATGACCGGATCCGCCAAGGCCACCGTCTTCATCGACAATGAGCGCGTCATCGTCACCGAGTACCGCTTCCAGCCCGGCGACAACACCGGCTGGCATCGCCATGGCCACGACTATGTCGTGGTGCCGCTGATGGACGGCAAGCTGAAGTTGGTGACCAAGGACGGCGAGACCTTCGCCGAGATGAAGAAAGGCGCGCCCTATTTCCGCAAGGAGGGTGTGGAACACGACGTCATCAGCGCCAATGACGGCGAATATGCCTTTATCGAGATCGAGCTGAAGTGAACGGGCTCACCGCGCGTGAGATGGCATGCCATCAAGTGCCATCTTGATGGCAGAGGCGTGTCGGCTTATATTCCTCTTTCCAAAGGGGAGTTTGAAATGGCCGAACCACAGCTCTCAGTCCGCAGCGCGAAAGCACGTGACCTGGCTCATAGGCTTGCTCGTCGCGAGAACCGCTCGATAGCCGACGTGGTCGAACGCGCGCTTGAATCCTACGAGATTCGTGAAGCTGGCCGCGAACCCGCCTCCACCTTCTATGCCAGCCTGACCGCAAGCAGTGGCGTCGATATCGATCTGGAGAAAGTTATTCGCGGCGGTCGCGAGATTCATTCAGGAATTGAGCTTTGATTTTCGTCGATACCAATGTGATTTCGGAGTCTCTGAAGAAGACGCCGGATCCAGCCGTGCTGGCGTGGCTTGTCCGCAATGACGCCGAACTGGCCCTTCCCACTGTGACGATTGCTGAAATCGCCTTCGGTATTCAAAAGATACGACCTGACGAGCGTGCGGATCGGCTGGAACAGGGGCTTTCGCGATGGCGGCATCGATTTGCCGACCGGATTTTTGGACTGACGGAAGAGGCTGCCCTGGCTTACGGCGAGATCATGGGGGCCGCGACGCGCCAAGGTCGCGGCATGTCGGCTCCCGATGGCATGATCGCGGCGATAGCGCGCGTCAATGGAGGCCGGCTGGCAACGCGCAATCTCAGCGACTTCGCTCCGGCCAAGGTTGAGCTGATCTCGCCTTGGGATTTCTAGAGCATGTCTAGTCACCAGTCGGCGATGCGGTCGCCGCCAATGAACTGCGCGCTTTTGTCGGTGTACTCGAAGAGCTCGATCTTCACGCCGTTGGGATCGCGGATCCAGGCCTGAAAGGTGTCGTCGCAGGCGTGCTTCTTCGCGGTCACGTCGATGCCTTTCGACTTGATATGGGCGATCGCGGCGTCGATGTCTTCGACTTCCAGGCAGAAATGGTTGATCTGGTTGAGTTCGCTGAAGGTGGCGGCATCCTTCTGGAACACCTCGACGTGGCTGCGGCCGCCGCAATCGAGGTAGAAGCCGAAAATCTCGCCATCGCGCAGGAAATTGAACCGCGTGTCCAGCCCGAGCACGTCGCGGTAGAAGCTGCGCGTCGCTTCCAAGTCATGGGCGAAAATGCAGACATGGGCGAGCTGCTTTACCTTGATCATCACAGGCTCCCTGCGCCGGTCATCAAGCGCTCACGTCGGCGGCGTGCCATTCTCGGCCAGCACCGCGCCGGCCAGATAAAGCGACCCGCCGATCAGGATGCGCGGCGGCGGGCCATCCCAAGTGTCGCGCAGCAGCATCAGCGCGTTGGCGACGGAACTCACCGGCTCGGCCGTCAGCCCGGCTTCCGTGGCGCGGATCGCCAGTTCGTCGTTCGGCACGCCGGCATCGCTCAGGCTCACCGGCACAGTGTAGACATGCCGGACGAGACCCTTGAAGGCGCGGAAATAGCCACTCTGGTCCTTGGTGTTGATCATGCCCGAAATGATGAAGAGCGGGCGCGGGTTCTTTTCCTCCTGCTCGGCCAGCGCCTCCGCGACGACCACGCCGGCGCCCGGATTGTGGCCGCCGTCGAGCCAGATGTCGGCACCCTTCGGCGCTAGATCCGTCAGCCGGCCCTGCATCAGTTTCTGCATGCGACCGGGCCAGGCGACGTGGGTCATCGCCTTTTCTGCGGCGCGGTGGCTGATCTCGAAGCCGGCCGCCTTGACCGCGGCGATCGCGGCGGCGGCATTGGCGAACTGGTGGCGCCCGGGCAGACGCGGCGGCGGCAAATCCATCAGGCCATCCTCGTCCTGATAGACCATGCGGCCATTTTCCTCGAAGGCGAGGAAGTCCTGGCCATAGACGAAGGTCGGGCACTCCAGCCGCTCGGCGGTCTCGATCAGCACCTGCAGCGCCGTCTCGCTTTCCTGCGCGCCGATCACCACCGGGCAGCCGCGCTTCATGATGCCGGCCTTTTCGGCGGCGATCAGTTCGACACGGTCGCCAAGATAGGCTTCGTGGTCCATCGACACCGGCATGATCACCGAGACGGCGGGCCTGGCGACGACATTGGTGGCGTCGAAGCGGCCACCAAGGCCGACTTCGATGATGGCGGCTTCGGCCGGATGTTCGGAAAACAGGATGAAGGTGACAGCGGTGAGGATCTCGAAGACGGTGATTTTCTGACCGTCATTGGCCTTGGCGACGCGGGCAATGGCTTCGGCGAAGACATCGTCATCGACCAGCCCGCCGCCGCCTTCGGCGGCCAGCCGGTAGCGTTCGGCCCAGTTCACCAGATGCGGCGACGTGTGGACATGGACAAGGTGGCCAGCGGCTTCGAGCAGTGCACGCGAAAAGGCGGCGCAGGAACCCTTGCCGTTGGTGCCGGCGATGTGGATGACCGGCGGCAGCAGATCCTGCGGATTGCCAAGCCGCTCCAGGAGCCGCGTGATGCGGTCGAGCGAAAGGTCGAAACCTTTCGGATGAAGCGCCATCAGGGCTTCGATTTCGCGGTCGGCGGCAAGCGTTGTCATGGCAGAATCCCGGCGCATGGCCCGAGCACCAGAATCAATCCCGGAATGGCCATGGCAATCAAAAGGCTACAGCGTGCCATGGACATGGCGCAATCGCCGTTCGCGGCGGCCAACGCCGCGTTATGCATGTCGTTCTCCCAAAACCGAGGTCATTTTTGGGCGACATGCACAGTGTCGCGTCAGGCTTGCGGCCTGGTTTCGGCGGCAACGACCGCGGGCGGCAGGATTTCCGGCTCCAGCGGCTTTTCCTCGCCCGGCATCTTGAGCAGCATCTTCAACAGCCGCGCGATCGTTGGGCGCATCTCCAGCCGCGAGACCACCATGTCGACCATGCCGTGCTCCATCAGATATTCGGAACGCTGGAAGCCGTCCGGCAGTTTCTCGCGGATGGTCTGTTCAATGACGCGCGGCCCGGCAAAACCGATCAGCGCGCCGGGTTCGGCAATGTGCACGTCGCCCAGCATGGCGTAGGAGGCGGTGACGCCGCCGGTGGTCGGGTTGGTCAGCACGACGATATAGGGAAGGCCGGCTTCCTTCAGACGGTCGACGCCGACCGTGGTACGCGGCAACTGCATCAGGGACAAAATACCTTCCTGCATGCGGGCGCCGCCGGAAGCGGCGAACAGGATCAGCGGCCGCTTGCGCTGCAGGGCAACCTCGAAAGCGTGCACGATGGCATCGCCCGCCGCCATGCCGAGCGAGCCGCCCATGAAGGCGAAATCCTGCACCGTCACCACCACCGGCAAGCCTTCGATGGTGCCTAGCGCGTTGACGATGGCGTCTTCCAGGCCGGTCTTGGCCTTGGCGTCCTTCAGCCGGTCCGTATAGCGCTTCTCGTCGCGAAACTTCAGCGGATCCAGCACGACCTTGGGGTTTTCGAGCTGCTCGTACTTGCCGTCGTCGAGGAAGTATTTCAGCCGCTCCTTGGCCGAAATCTTCATGTGATGGCCGGAAGACGGGATGACGAACTGATTGGATTCCAGATCCTTGTGGAACACCATTTCGCCGGTCTCGGGATCCTTGATCCAGAGATTCTCGGGCATGTCGGTGCGCCGGCCGAGCATCGAATTGATCTTCGGGCGAACGTAATTGGTGATCCAGTTCATCGCTTCGGCTCCTGTCCTGACGAAGACGTAGGAAAACTATTCGGCGGCAGCAAGGCGGGCCGAACGCACGCCTTGCGCCAGGCCGCTGACCAGCGTGGCGACGGCCTCGGCCGGGTCAGCGGTCTTTTCGCCCTTCGGCCCCAGCACATTGGCGACCGCATTGACGATGGCCGTGCCGACGACGACGCCATCGGCATTGGCGCCGATGACACGCGCCTGCTCGGCGGTCTTGACGCCGAAGCCGACGCAGACCGGCAGATCGGTATGGCTCTTGATCCGGTTGACGGCGGCGGCCACCTTGCCGGTGTCGGCCAGCGCCGAGCCGGTGATGCCGGTCATCGAGACATAGTAGACGAAGCCCGACGTGTTCTGCAGCACCTTGGGCAGGCGCTTGTCGTCGGTGGTCGGCGTCGCCAGGCGGATGAAGTTGATGCCGGCCTTCAGCGCCGGAATGCAGAGTTCCTCGTCCATTTCCGGCGGCAGGTCGACGACGATCAGCCCGTCGATGCCGCTGGCCAACGCGTCTTTCAGGAAGCGGTCGACGCCGTAGATATAGATCGGGTTGTAGTAGCCCATCAGCACGATCGGCGTTTCATTGTCGCCGGCGCGGAACTCGGACGCCATCTTCAGCGTCTTGACCAGCGTCTGGCCGCCTTTCAGCGCCCGCAGGCCAGCCGCCTGGATCGCCGGACCGTCGGCCATCGGATCGGAAAACGGCATGCCGAGTTCGATGATGTCGGCGCCGGCGCCGGGAAGCGCCTTCATGATCGACAGCGAGGTGTCGTAGTCGGGGTCGCCGCCCATGAAATAGGTGACAAGCGCCGGGCGGCCTTCGGTCTTCAGCTTTGCCATGCGGCGATCGATGCGGGTCGTCATGATCAGATCTCCATGCCCAGCATCGAGGCCACCGTGTGCACGTCCTTGTCGCCACGGCCGGACAGGTTGACGATGACGATCTGGTCCTTGTCCATGGCGGGCACGATCTTGACCGCATGCGCGATGGCGTGCGCGGATTCCAGTGCCGGGATGATGCCTTCGACGCGGGTCGTCAGCTTGAACGCTTCCAGCGCCTCGTCGTCGAGGATCGGCACATATTCGACGCGACCGGAGTCGCGCAGCCAGGAATGCTCCGGACCGACGCCGGGATAGTCGAGGCCGGCCGAGATCGAATGGCCGTCCATGATCTGGCCGTCGGCGTTCTGCAGGAGATAGGTGCGGTTGCCGTGCAGCACGCCTGGCGAACCGGCATTCATCGAGGCGCAATGCTCGATGCCGTCGAGACCCCGTCCGCCCGCTTCGATGCCGATGATGCGCACATCCTTGTCGTCGAGGAAGGGATGGAACAGGCCGATGGCATTCGAGCCGCCGCCGACAGCGGCGATGATGGTGTCGGGCAGCCGGCCTTCCTGTTCGAGGATTTGCGCGCGTGCCTCGGTGCCGATCACCGACTGGAAGTCGCGCACCAGCTCTGGATAGGGGTGCGGGCCGGCGGCGGTGCCGATCAGATAATAGGTGTCCTCGACATTGGTGACCCAATCGCGAAGGGCTTCGTTCATGGCGTCCTTCAGCGTGCCGTGGCCGGCGGTGACCGGCCGCACTTCGGCGCCGAGCAGCTTCATGCGGAACACATTCGGGCTCTGCCGGGCAACGTCGGTGGCGCCCATGTAGACGACGCAGGGATAGCCGAAGCGCGCGGCGACGGTGGCGGATGCCACGCCATGCTGGCCGGCGCCGGTCTCGGCGATGATGCGCTTCTTGCCCATGCGCTTGGCCAGCAGGATCTGGCCGAGGCAGTTGTTGATCTTGTGCGAGCCGGTGTGGTTCAGGTCCTCGCGCTTGAAATAGACTTTTGCACCACCGAGATGCTTCGTAAGGCCCTCGGCGAAATACAGCTTCGACGGCCGTCCGGCATAATGGGTCGAAAGATCGGTCAGCTCAGCCCTGAAATCCGGATCGTTCTTGACCTCGTTCCAGTGCCGCTCGAGGTCGAGGATCAGCGGCATCAGCGTTTCGGCGACGAAACGACCGCCGAAAATGCCGAACATGCCCTGTTCGTCGGGTCCGGTGCGGAAGGAATTGGGTGTCGCCGGCTTGTCCATCGCCGATCTCCTAAATCTTATGTTTTGAGCATGTCCTTACCGGAAAACCGGATTCCACTTTTCCGGGACATGCTCTGATTGGAATCACGCTCAGGCGGCGCGGTCGTCGCGTGCTGCCCGGACGGCCCGGAAAAATTGTTCGATCAATGCCGGATCCTTGACGCCCGGCGCGCTTTCCACACCAGACGAAATGTCTATTCCGGGCGGGTTCGCAAGCCGAAGGGCATCGCCGATATTGGCGGCGTTGAGCCCACCGGAAAGCATGTAATCGACGCCGGCGTCAAGGCCGGCAAGGATGTGCCAGTCGAAGGCGACGCCGTTGCCGCCCGGCAGTTCGGAACCTTTCGGCGGCTTGGCATCGAACAGGAAGCGGTCGGCGACGCCGATGAACGGCTTGATCCGGTCGAGATCGGCTGCCTCGCTGAGCGGTAACGCCTTCATCAACGGCAAGCCATAACGGGCTTTCAGCTCAGCCAGCCGTTCGGGGGTTTCCGAGCCGTGCAGCTGCAACATGTCGGGCTGCATGGCCGTGACGATCGCGTCCAGGAAGGCGTCGCTGCCGTCGACCGTGACAGCAACCGCCAAGGCCTTGCCGCGCGCCGCTTCGCGCAGCCGCCCGGCTTCCGCCGGCTCGACATAACGTGGGCTCTTCGCGAAGAAGATAAAGCCGACATGGCTGGCACCGCCGGCGAGCGCCGCGGCCATTGCCTGGTCGGTCTTCAAGCCGCAGATTTTGATGTCGAGCGCCATGGCGCGGGAATTGGCATGAAATCGAGACAGAGTCGAGAAAAAGCATACCGTTTGCCGGCAAGCCCAAAGGCGCTACCTATTGATGGACGGGATTAATTGGCAGCATGCAGGGCGGGAGAACGATCATGGCCGACAGAACGGTTACGGAACTGAAGCAGAAGATCGCGCAGGCGCGCGAAGTTATCGCCCATCTGATGGACAAGGCCGCCTTCAACGGCGCCGAGGCGCATCGGGCGCTCGATTATTTCGGCAGCGATGAATTCGACGGCAACTTCCTGCCGTGGCCGCATCATGGTGACGAAGGTCTGCGGCCCGATGAACTCAACGCCGCGAATGACGATTGAATGGTTTCGGTGCCAACTATTTAAAATGATAAGTCCTCTGGCTGGTCGGAGTGTTCGAATTCTTCAAAATAATCACTCTCACCCCAATCAGGGTCAAGAATTGCAAGAGTTGTGCTGCTCATAACCGCTCGCCTGCTTCGATCATAATCCCATTGTGACCGCCGCCTGCAGCACGGAAGGCATCATTGATTTCCCACTTGAGATCCTGGACAAATAACCTTGACTTAACCCCAATCACATAGTTGGCAGTGCAATTAGAGTCGCACCAAATTCGAGAGAGGCGGCGAGCCATTAGTTCGGGCATAAGATCGATTGCCCGCTTCATAGTTTCGAATTCACTCAACACTGACCAGCGGCTTGAAATCTCGACGCCCTTGTAGATGAAGCTCGACACCGGAGCCTTAGGGCCTGCCTCTGCGTAGTCGATTTCAAACTGACGCCGGAACAGTGCCGCGCCTTCTGGCGATATTACAAAACCATCGTCGTTGTCGGCCATTTCCATTCTCCGGACGAAGAATCACTGTCCTTTGTTCATGATATGTTCAAAAGAGCGCTGCGCAATTCGACATAACTCACTCAAACACAATCGCCTGCAGCGCGCCGCCATTGCGCTTCAGCCAATCCTTGCAGCGGTCGGTGTCGGGGCAGAGTTTTTCGCACAATTTCCAGAATTTCGGGCCGTGGTTCATCTCCTTGAGATGCGCAACCTCGTGCGCGACGAGGTAGTTTATAACAGGCTGCGGCGCCATCATGATGCGCCAGGAGAAGGAGAGATTGCCCTCCGACGTGCAGGAGCCCCAGCGGCTGGACGTGTCCTTGTAGCGGATCGCCTTGGCGCGCTTGCCGAGTGCCTCGGTGTGTTTGATCACCAGCTTCTCGATCTCCTTCTTGGCCTCGCGCTTCAGGAAGTCGGCGATGCGGCGCGGCAGGTGCACACGGTCACCATGAGCGATCAGCAGCGGGCCGCGCTCGTCACGCGATACCGTCACGGTGCCGCGCTTCGACGGTTCATGGACGATGCGGTGCGGCACGCCCCGGATCGGGATCTTGATGCCCGGCCGCACTTGCGGGCGCGTCGGCACCTTGGCCAGGCGCTGCTCCAGCCAGTCCTGATGGCGGTCGAGGAACCTGTCCACCTCGCCGCGGCGCAGGCCCGGCGGCACGGTGATGCGCAGGCCCTGGCCGCCGGAATCGATGCGCAGCGTCAGGCGCCGTGCCCGGGCGCTCTCGACGATCTTGAGCGGCAGCGTGCGACCGGCGACGCAATATTCGCGCTCCACGACTGGCGTGGCCTTGGGCTTCGTCAGATTGCGGAAGAATCCGATGGTCATGGCGGGACGATACGCGATTCGAGAAAAACGACTAGAACAAAAAAGAAACGGCGCCGCTCGCGCGACGCCGTCAGACTGCTGACAAACCCCTGGCTTTTGCTGGGGGTTTTTGATTCACTGGGTCATGTTGAAGCGACCCGCCCCTGA